>NZ_JAKGAP010000127.1 GCF_021532375.1 Paenibacillus alkaliterrae | reverse complement strand
TATTAAATATCTCATTTTCCGTCATCAATGGTATCTCCCTTCAGGGTTCTACTACAATGATTGACAGCAAATAGTCACGCTAAACTGGGAAGAACCGAAAATACAAACAATGAAAAACTTTTAAAAGAAGCAAGAAATGAAATAATGAAGAGTTGGCGTGAAACGTGTGAACTAAATCGAGGGATTCCTGGTTTTGTTCCTGATCATCACCCTGCATTTCACGATCCATTTGCTGGTGGAGGTACAATTCCACTAGAAGCTCAACGATTGGGTCTAGAATCCTATGCATCAGATTTGAATCCAGTTTCTGTGATGATTAATAAAGCGATATTAGAAATACCCCCTAAGTTCGCTGGTTTGCCGCCTGTAAATCCTGATGCCTCTAATGTTATAGTTAGTGCAACTATCGAAGGGCAAGGAATTCGTGGACTCTCAGACGATATAAAATATTATGCACAATGGGTGCGGAATACAGCGATTGATCGAATAGGTAAATTATACCCAAAAGTTGAATTACCACGTGAATATGGTGGAGGTAAGGGGACTGTTATCGCTTATATTTGGGCAAGAACAGTTAAAAGCCCTAACCCAGCATTTAGTCATGTAGATGTTCCTCTCGTATCAACGTTTTATCTTTCATCAGGTAAAGGAAAAGAGGTTTACATCGAACCTGTTATTCATAATGATAGTTACGATTTTACAATTAAATATGATAAGCCTGTAGACCCTGCTAAAGTCGCAAGCGGAACGGGTTTTTTAAAGGATGATGGTAAGAAGGTAAAAGCAAGCTTCAGATGTATCTTGTCAGGGACAGCAATAAAAGCTGATTATATTGATGAAGAAGCTAAAAATGGCAGGCTTGGCTTTAGAATAATGGCAGTGGCAGTGGAAGGTGAACAACGAAGAATCTATTTGCCTCCAGATAGTGTTAAAATGGAAGTGATTAATGAAATGATAAACAGTTATAAAAGCTTGGAATATGAAATGGGATTACCCACCCAAGAATGTAGGGGAACATTTGCTAGTAATGCACAAGGAAGACGATATGGATTTTATCAATTCAAGGACTATTTTACATCACGGCAATTAGTCACATTATCTACATTTTCTGATCTCGTTAAGGAAGTGAGAGAAAAAATTATTGTTGATGCAAATATAGCAAACTTTAATACTGATATCAAACCACTTAATGATGGAGGGTCAGGTGCTTCTGCTTATGCTGATGCGATAATAGTGTTTTTATCATTCGCCATCGATAAGATGGCTGATCTTGGAAATTGCTTAGTTCGTTGGGAGCCTGTAGCGCAGTGCCCTAGACAATTATTTGGTCGTCAGGGTATACAAATGTCATGGGGATTTGCAGAGTCCAATCCCCTATCAACAAGTTCGGGATCTTGGCACACATTGATTGAGGGAATATGTCGAACTTTAAATAAAAATTTTAGTAATGTCTCTAACTCATACAAAGGTAATGCGGTTCAATCAGATGCTAGCATGCAAGAAATTAGCAATCTTAAGATAATCTCTACTGACCCGCCATATTACGATAATATTGGATATGCGGATCTATCAGAGTTTTTTTACGTATGGATGCGAAGAACATTGAGACCATTCTTCCCAACAATATTCGCCACTATATCTGTGCCTAAAACTGAAGAACTGGTGGCGACGCCATATCGTCATGGAAGTAAAAGTGAAGCGGATCTCTTTTTTCTAAACGGCATGACAAATACATTAGAAAACTTAGCATTAAACAGTCATAAAGCTTTCCCTCTTACTATTTATTATGCATTCAAACAGTCTGAAACTAACGAAAATGGTACATCATCTACTGGCTGGGAAACTTTTTTGCAAGCAGTAATGAATGCAGGACTTGTTATTACAGGTACATGGCCACTCAGAACCGAAAACGGTAGCAGACTTGTAGGACAAGACACAAATGCTCTCGCTTCGTCAATTGTTCTCGTCTGTAGACCACGATTAAAAGATGCACAGTCTATCTCCCGTCGTGCTTTTATACGTGAATTAAATGAATTAATGCCTGAAGCTCTTGAAACGATGATAGGAGGAAAGCTTGAATCACCTTCAGTTGCAGCAGTAGATTTACAACAAGCTTCCATAGGGCCAGGTATGTCTGTATTTTCTAAATATTCGGCTGTCCTGGAAGCTGATGGTTCACGTATGACAGTTAAGACGGCTTTACAATTAATTAACAAAGTAGTAGATGCATACTTAAATGAAGCTGACGGAGAGCTTGATTCAGATACGATGTATTGTCTTAATTGGTTTGATCAATATGGTTGGAACAGGGGCGATTATGGGCAAGCAGAAGTACTTGCGACAGCAAAGGGTACTACTGTTGATGGTATGAAATTAGCAGGTATTTTGGAATCGGGACAAGGAAAAGTTCGCTTGTTAAAATGGCAAGAGTACCCGAAAGAATGGATTCCAGAGCAAGATAATCGAACGCCTGTGTGGGAAGCACTTCACCAAATGATTCGAGCACTACAACAACAGGGTGAACAGGTGGCAGGAGCATTATTCGCAGGAATGCCAGCGCGATCAGAAGCAATTCGTAACCTTGCCTATCGTCTCTATACATTGTGTGAGCGCAAGGGCTGGTCAGACGATGCACGTGCTTACAACGAACTTATTGCTAGCTGGGATGCTATCGCTGCAGCGGCACATGATTTTGGACACCACGGGACACAAATTGAGTTGTTTTAACTGAAGCACAGTTAAAGGAGATAGTCAGTTATGAGAATAAAGCCTTGGCGAGAGATCGCCATACCGCATCAAGATGTCTTACTGGGAACCTTTCAACAATCCGAATTTGCGGCTGATTTAAGCCGTGTGCATCAAGGGTCAGCATCACCCGAGTACGGCGATGCAAAGCTGTTTTATTCACGTACTTTCATTACCGAAGGTATGAAGTTGCTGCTGGATTCTGTGATTAAGCGGATGAGTGGACGCGGGGGGGACCCTGTTATCCAGCTTCAAACAGCATTTGGCGGCGGCAAGACCCATACGATGCTAGCAGTGTATCATCTGGCAAGCGGTAAAGCACCTATTAGTGAAATGCAAGGGATGGCATCAATCGTAGATGCTGCTGGAATTATGGATGTGCCAAAAGCCCGAGTTGTGGTACTGGATGGGAATGAATTGTCTCCAAACCAGACTCATAGTAGAGATGGCGTATTAATTCACACCATGTGGGGTGAACTTGCATGGCAGCTTGGACAAGCGGAAGCTTACAATTTCGTCAAAGATGCAGATGTGAGCGGCACATCACCAGGCAAGGCTGTGTTGGCGGAATTACTAAGTAAATTCTCGCCATGTGTCATTCTCATAGATGAGCTGGTTGCATACTTGCGTCAGTTTGAAGAAGGAAGGACTTACGCAGGTGGTACATTCGATTCCAACTTGTCCTTCATCCAGGCATTGACGGAAGCTCTGAAGGCTGTTCCTCAAGCCATGATGCTCGCTTCTCTACCTGAATCACACGCAGAACTTGGTGGCATTCGAGGGCAACAAGCTCTCGACGCTCTGGAAAAGTATTTCGGACGAGTTCAGGCACTTTGGAAGCCTGTTGCGACCGAGGAAGCCTTCGAGATTGTACGGCGTAGGTTATTCACTAATATTACTGACGGACACGCAGTGGAAGAGGTTTGTCGTGCTTATTCTGAACTATATGTACAGAACAGTGCGGATTTCCCCTCTGAGACGCAAGAGACGCGTTATATGGATCGGTTAAAGCAATCATACCCTATACATCCTGAAGTTTTTGATCGTCTGTATGAGGACTGGTCCTCTCTTGATAAGTTTCAACGTACTCGTGGCGTACTCAAGCTCATGGCCAAAGTAATTCATAAACTTTGGACGGAAGGCAATTCTTCTCATATGATTCAATGTAGTGATCTGCCGCTGAACGATCAGGATGTTCGGAACGAAATGGTATACTATCTGCCGCAAGGATGGGACCCCGTTCTTGAACGAGATGTTGATGGACATAGAGCAGAGACGGTTACAATAGATCGTGATTCCCGATTCGGTGCTTATCAAGCTGCGCGGCGGGTAGCAAGGACAATTTTCTTGGGTAGTGCGCCTAGCGTTACGCTTCAATCCCAGCGGGGTATCGATCAGACGCGGATACTGCTTGGTTGTGTGCAGCCTGGGCAAACTATCAGTGTCTATAAAGATGTACTGAGACGTATGAGTGACGTTCTTCATTACTTGAACAATGTGAATAATCGTTTCTACTATGATACTCGCCCAAACCTGCGCCGCGAGATGGAAGAGCGCAAAATGCGATTTACCGATACTGATTCGGAGATTCGGACTCGTCTCGCTAAGATGTTGGAGACAAGACGGGAGTTTACGGGCGTACACATATTTACTCCTTCGGCAGACATACCAGACGATGAGGAACTGCGATTGGTAGTTCTCCCTCCAAGCGGCGCATATAGTCGTTCAGAACACAATCAAGCAACAACTATTGCGAACGATATCTTAACCAAGAGAGGTAGTCAGCCGCGCAGCCATCAGAACCGATTGATTTTCTTAGTGGCAGATTACGAAGCGATACAGCGTCTCCGAGAGAGCATCCGCACAGTGCTATCTTGGCAATCCATTGTTAGTGACATAAAGGACGCAAGGCTTAATCTGGATCGTGTGCAGCAGAAACAAGCCGAGGAGCAACTCCTACGCTCTCAAGACATTGTTATCAGAACATTACGTGAAGCGTTCAAATGGCTCCTAGTGCCTTATCAGGAAGCGCGTCAAGGCCAAGGGGTAACGGAAGTAGCTTGGGAAGCTATGTCGATACAACCTAACGCAAGTGATGCAATGGTGGAGATTTCAAACAAGCTTAAGGAAGATGGAGTACTTATAACAACATGGGCTCCAATCCACCTAAATTCCATGCTTAAGACTTGGTTCTGGAAAGATGAATTACATGATGCTCATGCTCTAGATGTCTGGAAGAAGACTTGCCAGTACTTATACTTACCTCGTCTGCATAATCAAACCGTTTATCATCAAGCGATTGATTCTGGTGTCCGCAGTAGGGACTTCTTCGGTGTTGCATATGGTCGAGAAGGTGAGAAATATCAAGGATTTGCATTGGAGCAAAACATAAACGTCATTCTTGATGGAACTACTTTATTAATTCATCCGACAGTTGCTCAAGCTTATGATGCTGTTCAGAAGCAATTGAAAGCACAGAGGGATGCAGAACTACAGGGAGGGAACGTAACACCTACAACAAGCGGAGATAACCAACCTGTAGGGCCAACTGGTGTGCCATATGGAGGACATACACGCCCGATTGGTCCCAATAATACAGAACCACCAGTTGTATTTCCACCAGTGCAACAAGTGAAACGCCGCTTCTATGGTAAGGTACAATTACCAAAAACAACTGCTAAGATGGACTTTGCCAAGATTTATGATGAAGTGCTGAGCCACTTTGCTCTTAAACATGATGGAACGGTAACGATTACCATTGAGATCGAAGCGACTTCTCAAGGTGGTTACGATGAGTCTTTCCAACGCATTATTCGTGAGAACGGCGGACAACTAAGGTTCAGCTTGACGGAATTTGAAGAGGAATAATTATCTTTAATGCATCCTTAGGAAGAGGTTAGGTTATTTACGTTCCTAACCTCTTTCGCATAATTTGTCATTCTATATAATACTACGGTAGATAAGTACATACGGGGAAGGCGCGCGTTCCTTAACTTTTCCCATACGGAAGGCTACCTTAAGGATAATCCGTTTGACCGAGTAGCTAAGATTAAATCGGAGCAGCGTATTGTCGAGACGTTCAGTAAACCGCAGATTAAAGCGCTGTTCGACGCGCCGAATAAGCAGAAGTTTACCGGTTACCGGAATTTTCTCATTATGATGGTGCTGCTCGAAACTGGAATCCGCGTATCTGAGGCGGAGGGCATTACGATACCGAATATTAACTGGCGCGAACGGCGCATTAAAGTCTAAAAACAATAATGAAGCCCAGCGATTTAGGCCAGTGGGCTTTTTTTATATACTCAGTGCTTCAAAAAGGACATTTCTTCTAGGTGTCGAAAATAATGATATAAAGGCGAGTTATACTTACGTTGTTTATTGCATAATGAAATAGGACAAAGTTGCAAAAGAAAATCCCCACTTCTGCAACCCGGAATTCCCCACTTTTGCAAAAGGCCATTGCAGGCTCCACCCATTAATTTTATCCTTGTAACTGGGAATTAGGAAGGTTACAAGGAGGAATGGAGGTTGCTCACAATGACCCAAGTACAGGATATCAGAAAA
>NZ_JAKGAP010000126.1 GCF_021532375.1 Paenibacillus alkaliterrae | reverse complement strand
CCGGGACCGGTTGAAGCTGCTGTTCGATTCGGAATGCGAGCTCGAGGATGCCCTTTTCGCCAACTGCGCCCAGGATGAACTGCCGGCCGACGGGGTCGTAACCGTGATAGGGAAAATAAATGGACAGACGGTTTGCGCCATTGCGAACGATTCGACCGTCAAAGCCGGCTCGTGGGGAGCCCGGACGGTTGAGAAAATGATTCGCATGCAGGAAACCGCAGATAAAATGCGGGTGCCGCTGCTCTATCTGGTCGATTCGGCGGGCGCGCGGATTACGGATCAGGTGGAGATGTACCCGGGGCGGCGGGGCGCAGGGAAAATTTTTTACAATCAGGTGAAGCTATCGGGAAAAATCCCGCAGATTTGTATTTTATTCGGTCCGTCCGCGGCAGGAGGAGCCTATATACCTGCATTTTGCGACATTGTAATTATGGTCGAGGGAAATGCATCCATGTATCTCGGTTCCCCGCGGATCGTGGAAATCGTTACAGGGGAGAAGGCAACCCTGGAGCAGCTGGGCGGCGCCAAAATGCACTGCTCCGTATCCGGCTGCGGCGATGTGCTCGCTCACTGCGAAGAAGAAGCGATTGCTCTTGCCAGAGACTATCTTGCTTATTTTCCCGCCAATTTTTCGGAAAAACCTCCTGTTCGGGAGCCGCAGCCCGCTATAAGCCTGGAAAAATCACTGGAAGAAATTATCCCCTGGAACCAGTATACGGCGTTTGATATGTACGGCCTTATTGAACGGATTATTGATGAAGACTCCTTTTTTGAAATAAAGAAGCTGTTCGCCAAAGAACTTATTACCGGATTAGGGCGATTTGCCGGGAGGCCGGTTGGCATCGTCGCCAATCAGCCGCGGGTGAAGGGCGGGATCTTATTCCACGATTCGGCCGACAAAGCCGCTAAATTCATTTGCTTGTGCGACGCCTTTCAGATTCCCCTTCTGTTTCTGGTTGATGTTCCCGGCTTTATGGTTGGCACAAGAGTTGAACAGGCGGGAATTATCCGGCATGGCGCGAAAATGATTGCCGCCGTATCCGAAGCCTCGGTGCCCAAAATATCCGTTATTGTCCGCAAAGCTTACGGAGCAGGCTTATATGCGATGGCTGGACCTGCGTTCGAGCCCGACTGCTGCCTGGCTTTGCCTTCAGCCCAAATTGCCGTGATGGGACCCGAAGCGGCGGTAAACGCTGTGTATGCGAATAAAATCGCCGAATTGCCGGAAGGCGAAAGGGCCGGTTTCATCGCAAGCATGCGGGAAGAATACGTTAAAGATATAGACATTTACAACCTTGCCTCAGATATGGTCATCGACGGAATTATCCCTGCCAATTCTTTGCGAAGCGAATTAATAAAACGGTTTGACGTCTATTCCTCAATAAGCGCTGCAGCCGCAGCGCGAAAGCATCCCGTTTATCCGGTTTAATCCGGAGTGTTGGGGGAAAGACGCTAAGGGGTTTTCACGGAGGTGGAATGGATGAACAGACCGGTGCTCTGGGAACAGCATGGGCCTATCGGTTATATCCGGCTCAATCGCCCGGAGGCATTGAATGCGTTTAATTATGACATGCTGGTTGCGCTTGGTGAAATAGTGGAAACAATAGAGCAAAATCCGCGCGATATTCGCGTTATAATCTTAAGCGGCGAAGGCCGGGCATTTTGCTCGGGTGCGGATTTAAAGGAGCGCAGAACGCTGGACGATCAACAGATACGTCGAAACGTAATGAAGACCAGTGAGGTGTTTTCCACGTTTGAAAGGCTGCCGCAGCCTACGATTGCAGCGATAAACGGCTATGCATTTGGAGGAGGGATGGAGCTTGCGTTATGTTGCGACTTCCGTTATTCGATCCGTGAGGCTAAGATGGGGCTTACGGAGGTCAGTCTTGGCATCATCCCTGGCGCGGGAGGCACGCAGCGATTACCGCGTCTCATCGGTCCGTCCAAGGCGAAGGAGCTTATTTTGACCGCACGTAAAATTTCTGCGGATCAGGCGCTTGGGCTGGGGCTGTTGAACGGCGTTGCAGATGACCGGGAACAGCTTAAGGAAATGAGTGAAGGATTGGCCGCTGAAATACTCGCCAATGCTCCTTTGGCTGTTTATCAAGCCAAGTATGCGATCGACAAAGGCATGAATACCGATCTGGATATGGGTATGGATTTGGAATTCAAGGCCTATGAAGCGACTATAGCGACAAAAGACCGGTTGGAGGCGCTGGAAGCGTTCCGTGAGAAACGCTCTCCTCGTTATACTAGGGAATAGCCAGTGATATTAGATTGCGCAGATGTTGGATTGATCTATACTATTTGTTAGCTAACCTCACTTCTAAGAGTGGGGCTTTTTCAGTTGTCATTCCTCAACCTTGTAGTTAATACATATGTTAATTGCAACGTATATAAAACAGGACTCAAGCTGTTATTCTTGGAAAGGAAAAGACGCCTCCATAAATCGTATCACTGCGCTAACAGTAATACCGGAGACGTCTTCCCAACAACCATGGTCATTGGTGTCAAATTACAGGCTTGTCCTCAAGGACTCGGAGACTGTATAAGGCGTGTGTTGTTAAGATGAATAATCCTTACCGTCCAACATTGTTGTTCTTACGCTTTTTTCCTCCAGCAGCCGCTGCTGCGGCAAAGGCTACTGCTGCTGCCCGTCCTGCTGCTGCTGCGGCAAAGGCTACTGCTACTGCTGCTGCATTTTTTGATTTGTAATATTTTTTGGTCAATGTTAAAACCCCCTTTCTATTCTATTTTATTTAATAGTCTGACAAGTTGTAACGACGTATATACGAGGTTATTAGTTGGTTTTTAAGTAGACATAGACATGGAATTCCCCTAAAGGGGATGCCTTCGAAAAAAGAATTATTGTCATTCATATACATTTATAGTATCGTTAATCTAATAATAAAAGTATTAATCATGCCATTTATTGAAAGCGCTTTGCGAGACCAAAACTACTCTTCGCTTCAAAGAGAAAGGGGATTAGTAAACATGAATAAAAAAGGGATTCAAAGATTCATTGCGGTAACATTAATGGCTGCCTTAATCGTACCGGTTTCGGCATTAGCCAACGTTAATAATGCGCCGGATGCTGATGCAATCCAAAGCCCGGTAACCCAAAGCCCGGTAACCCAAAGCCCGGTAACCCAAACCAGTAACGCTGGCGGTAACCAGCAAAATGACGGACAGGAGGATGTCATGCCTGTATTTAGAGATGCATCCGTACATGACCCTTCCGTGATTAAAGTGGATGACACCTACTATGTGTTCGGCTCCCATTTGGCGGCGGCCAAAACAAAGGACCTCATGCAGTGGGATCTTGTCGCTGCGGGCGCAAACGTCAATAACCCCTTGTTCGAAAATGTAGTTGAGGAATTAAAAGAAACCTTTGCATGGGCGCAATCCGATACGTTATGGGCAGCCGATGTCATTCAGCTCAGCGATGGCAGATTTTATATGTATTACAATGCATGTAAGGGCGATTCGCCAAGATCTGCTCTCGGCGTAGCCGTTGCCGATCACATTGAAGGCCCTTATGAGGATCTGGGGATTCTTCTGAAGTCCGGCATGTGGGGACAGCCAAGTGAAGACGGAACCATTTATGATGCAAGAAAGCATCCCAATGTTGTAGATCCGGATGTATTCTTCGACAAAAACGGGAAGCTGTGGATGATGTACGGCTCCTATTCCGGCGGTATTTTTATTCTGGAAATGGATTCTGCAACAGGCAAGCCGATGCCGGATCAAGGCTATGGAAAAAAACTCATTGGCGGGAATCATAGCCGAATAGAAGGGGCCTACATCCTTTACAGCCCGGAAACAGACTACTACTATATGTACCTTTCCTTCGGGGGGCTTGATGCCGTTGGCGGTTATAACATTCGAGTCGCACGCTCCCAGAATCCGGATGGACCGTATTACGATGCGGAAGGCAACGATATGATCAACGTAAAAGCCGACCCTAGCCGTCCTATATTCGATGATCGGTCCATCGAGCCTTTTGGCGTGAAATTGATGGGTAACTTTTTGTTCGATCGCAAGATTGGAGATCCCGGAACAGGAATCGGTACCGGATATGTATCTCCAGGACATAATTCAGCCTACTATGACCCGGAAACAGGCAAGCAATTTTTGATATTCCATACACGCTTCCCGCAAAGAGGCGAGGCGCATGAAATCAGGGTTCACCAAATGTTCATGAACAGCGACGGCTGGCCGGTGGTTGCTCCTTACCGATATGCAGGGGAAACGATTGATAAAGTCTATCGGGAAGATGTCGTTGGCGATTACAAATTAGTTAATCATGCGAAAGATATCTCGGCAGCGATCAAAAATTCTCAATTTATCCGGTTGAACAAAAACAGTGAGATTTCCGGCGAAGTTAGCGGCACTTGGGAAAGAACCGCACATAACAAGGCCAAATTGACGGTGGACGGAATCGTATATGACGGCGTATTCTTACGCCAATGGGATCCGGCATCGGCAAGCTATGTGATGACATTTACGGCTTTATCGAAGCAAGGAGTCGCGATTTGGGGCAGCAAAATGGCAGATAAATCGGATGATGAAATCGTAGCGGATGTCCAAAATGATTTGAGCCTCGGCGATACAAGCAATGTCACGAACAATCTGGCGCTTCCTACAGAAGGCACAAGACAGTGTGCAATCACATGGGGTTCCTCAAACGCCGATATTGTATCGGAAAATGGTACCGTTAAACGACCGGAGCCGGGTACCGGGAATGCAACAATTACATTGACCGCTACCATTGCAAAGGGTGACGCGACAGCAACCAAAGCCTTTACGGTTGTTGTGAAAGAGCAAACGATAGATGGTGTCGTTGCGCACTATGCTTTTGAGAATAACCTGACGGATAGCTCGGGTAATGCTGGGGCAGGTTCGGTTACAGGCGACAGAATCGATAAACCAGGCGGCGCTATTACTTACGCCAGCGGTGTCCATGGCGATGCGGCGGCGTTCGACGGCGCCTCAGGGATACGCTTGCCAAACGGGCTTATATCAAGCAGCACGTATTCCGTTTCCCTATGGGTCAATCCCGATCAGCTAACGGAATTTACAACAACCTTCTTTGGCGCCAGAGATACGAATAACTGGGTAAGCCTCCTGCCTAAAGGACACGGATGGGTCAACAATGACACCATGGTGTGGTCGGGCACGGCCTGGTATGATGCCGGCACCGGCATGAAAATTAAAGCGGGCGAATGGTCGCATCTGGCTTTCACCGTTAATAACGGCAGCATCACTGTATATGTCAACGGCGTTCAGAAGTTTTCCCGTACCGGCTTCCCGAATGTGTTTACGACAGCCGACGGCAGCTTCAGCTTAGGCGTAAACTGGTGGGATACTCCCTACAAGGGCTTGATGGATGAATTGCGTATTTATGAAACAGCCCTCACAGCCGACGAGATAGCCGGCCTGGCAACGAAAACTCCGTAATTCAAATAGGGCAGGTGCTGTTTATTTTTAATCGTAATTATATTGCCGATTCTCGTCATGTCGATTTCCGTATCGATGAATATTTGAATGAGGTGGAGAAAATTTCGATGCTTGCCAGTTATGGCGTGAACAGCTACATCTCTTACTCGGAACAAGATAATTACCCGATACAAAATTATTTGAGGGACAGCAATAAAGAGAACGAAAACCAGGCCTATCGTCTGCTGATGAACTATATCATGGTTCGACGCGTTTCTTGAATCGTCCGAGGCCACTTATTTCTTGCAGACTCACCAGGACCGGCAGAGCAAAGATGAGGATAATTGGGTCATTTCCAACGTTCGAAAAGTATTCGACATGAAAGACGGCCGTTTGCTCGGTGTCATGGTCGTCAGTATCGATATCGATTTCATCGATAAAGTAAACGGCCGGCTGCTGGAATCGCGAAGATCGGCGTTTACGATACTGGACGAACATCGGAATATCGTTTACAACAGCGAAACGATCCTCTACATGCCATTGGGTGAACTGTCCGCCGAGGAAGACATCCTGCGGAGAAATTTGATTATGACCGCATTTCTTCTTATCCTGTTTGCGGTGATCAGCTCGTTTTATGTATCCACCCGAATTACTCGTCCTATCAAAATATTAATGCGCAACATGATCTCGGTGGAAAGAGGGCAATTCGAAAATTTGCCGACCAAAGGGTCGAACGATGAGATCGGTCTGTTAGCCAAGCGGTTTAACCTGATGTCTCATGAATTGAGTCAACGTTCAGAATCCGACCAATGTCTATCCAAGAACAAATGCCGGCCGCTCCTCCTCGAACGGTCAGCATATCGGCGGGATCGACCATATATGTATCGCCAAACGGCGGGTATGGCAACGTCGCAGAGGTGGAGTTCTATATAATGCCATAGATTTAGGAAGACGCCGGTGGATTTCCGGCGTCTTCTCTTTTTTTTAGGTGCGTTTCGGTCTTATATATGAATTTACTTTTAATGGCTAAAACCCTTGTTGAGCAGCTCAGTGAGAAATTTGAACCTGAGAAGTATACCGATGATTATCGTGTTGCATTGCTTGAGGTAACAAAAAACCAGCGATAAGTGCGTTAGTCAAGACTTGTGCTTACTTTTATTAAAAACTCGATTAATAAGATAAAGCGTTCCGACGGCGGCACCCGCCTGCCCGCAACGACCGGTATACTACCCGTATTGGACAGTGAAAAAGCAGGCCAGATACAAT
>NZ_JAKGAP010000125.1 GCF_021532375.1 Paenibacillus alkaliterrae | reverse complement strand
TTTCTTGTTCACTGGCTTCATAATCTCTCACCTCGTCATCGTTATCCTCACTATACTTTGATTTGTGGGGTATGACAACTATTCTGACAGATAGGGTTAGTCTCTACATCAGTTTTGATTAGCCGTAGTATAATACGTCGAATCCATTTACTAAAAGGGGCAATAAATAACCAATATACTGCAAACAATCTCTTTGAACGTTGATCCGTACAGTAGACCCGTGTAATTGTTGTAACACGACTATTGCCATTTACCCGGACAACATGAAAATTCCAAACAATTTTGACAAAACCGCTGTCTTCCAATGAACAAAACTGATCAGCATTGAGCAATTGTAAATCACCTTTTAGCTTCCACGGTCTACCCACTTCAGCCAATACAATTTCCTCTCCAGCTTTTTCGGCTAGTATTATGAAGCCAATATCTAAAAAACCTTCAAGCTTCAAGGCTGCTTCAGGTATCCCTCTTAGCCAAAATAGAAACTTAATGATCTTTGATCGTCTGAAATCCAATTGTTTAATCGTTCGGTATACATCTTCAGGTGTACTGGCTATATCAATTGCATGTATTTCTTCAAAGTGACTTTGTCTAATAAAGTGATCGATCAGCATCGCTTCTCAACATCTCCTTTATAACCTCCGTGATAGTTCAATTCTAACTTATCCTTCAGTAGGAGTATTGTAAAAAAGCGACATATATCTTTTATCCAACAACAAGTCTCTAGGCGTGGTAGGGATAAAGTGCTGAAATTCTTTGTAAAAGTGAGACTCGTCATAGTATCCATGCTCGAGAATAGTAGTTAAGGGGTCTAAGTTATGATTTCGCATTAACTGCTTAATGGTGGATTCAAATCGTACAAGCCTCTGAAATTGTTTAGCAGGTATGCCTATTGATTGTCTAAACAGTCGCTGAAATTGCCTCTCACCAACATGTGATGAGTGGATGATATCCCCAATCTTAATATTTCCAGTGTGCTTCAAAAGAGCAGTAACAGCATAATTAATCATGTCGTTATTTTTCACATTTAATGCTAGCTGTTCGAGTAGAAATGACTCAATCAGCCTAATTCGCTCCTCAAAATACGTTGCATCCATGACACGATCAGCTAATTCCATCCCGGAAGTCCCCCACACTTCTGGCATTGGAAGAAATGTTTCAATTAATTCATCAGTTATCCCTTTATAGAAATGTCGAAAACAGCCCGGTCGAAACCGTATAGCCACAAAGCCAATTTCTTTCCCCTTCGGAAGCGATAATAAAAACGACTCATTCATCCAAAACACTATGTGACTTTGTGGCAACTGATGACAGTTTCCCTTGAGATCCAAAAAGGAAAATGGCATTTTATAGTAAAGTACCACTTCCATGTTAGTACTCGGAATAACTCTTAGAAGATTGTGCTGTTCGTTTTCAGACTTATGACTTTCCCATGACCAATAACATTCAATAAAAGGCTGCAAAAGTGCACAAGGCTTTTCAAACCTAATGTTCATCCACTTCCAACTCCGGTAGTTTTAATTAATTTTCTTTCAAACTGCTCAACTTTTCCAGTCTATCCTTTTACTCAAACGTATGATCTGTCGGGCTTCTTTCCGACTTTCGGAAATCTCTATTTCAGGACTACATTTTTTTTGTAAGCAACACACAGAACTCCACATGTGTTGAGTGATCAATGGTAACAGAACTTATACGATATGCCCTTAATTCTCAAATACTATACAGATTTATTTCGATTCTTTAACTAGTTTTCATCTGCACTTTGAAATACCTGTTGTATTCAAGAACGCTTTCCGTAACAGGATTTTATTGCAGGGTAGAGAACTGAATGTTTATTGGAGTGCGTTTGCCTTCCTTTACTTTTCCAGTCTACCTTCATCAAACCGGACGTATTGTGACGATAATTGCATTTCTTATTCTAGAACAGCGTGAGTCGCTTTCGAGAACAAAAAGCCTCTGCCAAGTAGTAGAGGCTTTTACCAATTCACATATCTAATTCAAAGTCACTATAAATATCACGTCTCATACTAATTGTTCTACGGTCTTTCCTGTTGGGTTCGTTGTCCACAAACCCCAGTGATTCATAAAAATCAACGCGATTTGGATACGCATCAAGTGTTATGTACCGGGCACCTAAGTGATTGTCAGCAATATCGAGGGCGATTGAAAAAACTTCATACATGAGACGCCGCCCGAATTTATACTGGGTGAACCTTCTGTCTCTCCCAAGCCGAGCGACTTTGATTGCAGGGACGCTTTTTCGAGGAAGGCCTTCACCCTCAAAATCATTCAAAGCAAGCTTATCGGCGCACAAGGAAACAAATGCCGCTAATTGTCCATTAAAAAAGAGCAAGGTCGTGGAATTGAGTCCCAGTTCCTGCTCATTAAAGCACTCCGTGCGTAGAAATCGATTCATTTCGTCGTCACCGCAGTCGAAAGTCTCCAGGCATGGTAAGTCCTCTGCGGCCATTCTCGTAATAAGAAGGGAACGGGGGTTAACTTGCATGTGTTAGCCCCGATCTCGACGTAATATGCCGTAGCGTGCTTGTCGCAACTTCTCACGAAGCTTGTCCATTTCTTCTTTGCTTGGCACCTGAGTGATCTCTTTAAGTACCTGTTCCGCATCTTCCCCATGAAGGGTGGGGGTTTCTGCAATTTGTGTAGCCATATTCAGGTCCACCTTTCGTTTTTTCATTACAGACACTCCTCCGAATCTATTGATTCTTATCAGTATGCCCGCATTTACTAGATTATACCATCGTAGCCGCACTTCGTACATAGCAGCCGTTTTTATTCAACCTGGTATAGAGCAAGAAATTGAAAGTTCATTGGAGTGCGTGAACATTTACTTGGATTGCTTTCTATTTAGCCCCCTAGCAGACTTGGACAGTAGGCCAGAGATCTGGATCGAAAGGATCTCGATCAATTGGATGGGGAAACCTTCAAACAAGCAAAGTTTGTGCCTACTGCAGAGGATTATGCACATGTGAATAAAAGCAAGAAGGAACCTGAGACGATCCACAGGAGCGGTCGCCCGCACCTGGTTACTCATATGCGAAAGATGGAACGCCAGTAAGTGACGAGCAGATCTGTGAATGGATCATGGAGCTGCTAGCTGATGAGTATACATCCAACTATGGATATCGGAAGCTGACGAAAATCTTGCGGCGCAATCACCAACTGGTGATAAACAAGAAAAAAAAGTGTACCGCTTGTGTAAGCTAATGAACGTGCTGCGTCCACAGTGCAAACTAAAGATCAAGTATCACAAAATACTTGCGAATAATCGGCTCATCACCGGTTCCAATCAACTGTGGGAAACGGATATTAAGTATGGTTGGATTAAAGGCGGGCAACGCTTCTTCTTCCTGCTGAGCATCATTGATGTGTTTGATTGAGCCATTGTCACGTATCACCATGGACTGTCCTGCGAAGCCAAAGATTTGGTTCAAATCACACAGGAGGCACTCATGAAGCGCCAGCTCTTTGACAATGGCACTCATCGATCACAATAAGATCGAAAAAGCCAGGAGAAAACTCTTTATATACATCTTGAAATTCCTCTGTACTTGTAATGCCTTGATATAAAGCTAAATAAACCTCATGGGATTTATCGACTTTCCGGTTTTTAATTTTAATCATTTTATCTCCAAAAGGAGCAAAATCATTCGCCATTGTTTGATCAACAAGAATATTGCGATCTGCTAAGAATAGAATCCGCTTCTTCAACTTAGACTTCCAAAGACGATAAATAATTTGAAAGGCGGTATATGTTTTACCCGTCCCCGTTGCTATAACAACTAATATACGATCTTGTCCTTTGGTAATTGCTTCAACCGTTCTGTTGATAGCAATTCGTTCGTAATACCTTGGACTTTTAGAGTCTTGAGCAAAATAATAATCCTGTGTGATTGTTTCTTCAGCTTTTTGGTCAATACCTTTATATTGCTTATAGCGAGTCCAGAGGGCTTCTGGTGAAGGGAATTGGCCTAGTGAAAGCTCATGTTCAACTGTTCCAGATTGCGCGGTTTAAATCAGCATACCTTACATAACAGATACACCACTTGCTCCTTTTTTTGATAGAATGAGAGTTGCCGCGAACACTTTTGAAGCTGATTATGAGGAAGATTATGACACGGAATATGGCAATGATATGGATGAAAGCGGCTATTTAACCGGAATCGAATTAACTCTCTATCATGATCGGTTTATTGATCTTGTGAAAAATCAAGCTTTCAAGGTAATCCGAACAGAGTGGAGAAACAGAGAATTCCATGTGATCATATTCGATCATACAGAGAATGTCTTTAAATCGGAGAATGTCATATACAAATTGACCGATGAGTGTTTTTTGCAAGTGAAAATTCCTCACTTTTGCAAAATATTTTTCCTCACCCTTGGTGGGGAATTTTCAGGTCAGCCACAGCAGGCGATACTACCATATATTGATCAAGTTCATCAATAAATTACTGGGAATTCCGTAGACTGCAGCGGGTACCCATTAGTTTTAGATGCTCACCATATATTCATCTGACTCTCGTAAATAAAACCGGATGTCCTTCATGATGAAATACCACTTTTGCCGATCCAATTCTACTGAACATGGGACCGGCTCTCCGTCAATGTAGAGATTCAATGTTTCTCCACAGTTTAACCCATATCTGCGTCCCTGCAGTTCTACAATCCATTGATCCGATGTCGGATCATACCGCATCGTGCGTTTACTTCGCATCGTTTCACCTCATGAATAAATATTTCCCCATGAATTCCCTTCTTTCCTTAGTTTCATACAAGTCAAAGCAAGGGGAGGACGACGAGTGACCCGCCCTTTGCTTGCCTTTAAGCCCCCCGCCTAATCGTTATTTAAGCGACTGTAACACGTGCTCGAATTTCCCATAGGCGGCATACTGGTCAAAGGACTCGTACAAGTCCGTATGCAGTTCCGGGAAGGGTTTCTCTTGGCCTGCAGGCGTAAGCTCATTGATCTGGCATCGCAGTTGAACAATCTGCAATTCAAGACTTCGCGCGTAGGCAGCCAAGCCTGCCATGAGTTCTTCTGTTTCCTGTTCTTCTCGGGCTTCCAGCGTCAAATCGTCAACGAGCGGTTCAGCATTGTGGCTATGGATGGTCTTGTTCACTCTTCATGCCTCCTTGTCATTGGGCCAATCTCGACTCTCTCATTCGATGACTGGTTCCCGGGAATAATAGCAAATGGCAGTGGTGCAACACGCGATCCAGGATGGCTCCAGTCATTTGTTCATCATAGAATACGTTTACCCAGCGTGAAAATTCGATGTTCGTATTAATGATAAGTGTCTTGCGCTCATAGCATTCCGAAATGACTTCAAACAACAGCTGAGCGCCCGTTCGATCTAGGGGCACGTATCCCCATTCATCGCAGATGACCAGCTCTGCCTTTGCGATTTGTTTCATCAATGTGGATAAGGTGCCGCTCTTCTTCGCTTCTGAAAGCCGATTCACAAACGCGGCCGTTCGATAAAATTTGGTCTCGATCCCTTGTTTGCACGCCTCAACGCCTAAGGCAATGGACAAGAAGGTTTTTCCCGTACCCACATTGCCATACATGACAAGATTGGTGTTGTTCCGAAGGAAATCCAGATTCTTGAGCGATTCCGGCGTCAATCCAGCAGGTAATGTAACTTCATCAAACTGAAAGTCTGCAAATGCCTTGAGACTGTAGAAGCCGGCATGTTTCAACAGCTTGTCTACTCTTGCTGCTTCCCGGTGTTCCAGTTCCACCTGCAGCAACTGCAGAAGATACGCTTGATGGCTATCCGCCTGTATACTCCCGGACATCTCGGCAATATTGCGGCTGAGTCGAAGCGCCTTACAGCAAGTCGCGATGTCATCGGTGAGCATGATCATCCACCCGCTTTCCCAGCTTGTCGTCATACACCGCAAGGTCCGAACTTACCCGTTTAAGATGCGGTATATTGCCCGCTAAGCGGATCGGAGCCAGTTCGACTACGTTGCCATGGATTCGCCGATGCAGATTCAACAGGCTGTCGGTGTCGGCGGCACCATAGGCGAGGGCATCTTTCACCGTTTCTACCGCAGATTCAAATCCGTTCTTCTCGGTCAAGGTTGCAATAGCTTGCAAGACCTTGCCTTTCTCCCCCTTGTCCGATCGTTCCAGAAACTGTTGTACCGATTCTGGAAGCAAAGCATAGATCCCGGAGTATTTCAATGCACCAGGGCTGCGCGAAAGTTGTGTAAGGTACGGCAGCCACTGCATGCGTTGCTGCCGATGATCGCCATAGCATCGCTCGTGCCGGACGATCTCGCGGTGGTTGTCATCCAGTGGAATGACTTCCGTAGCGGTCACTTTAACGAGCACCTTGCATTTTGCGAATTTGGGCGATACGGAGTATTCATGCAGTCCGTTTTGCAAGTACAATCGCCCATATCCATTCGTTCTCACCGTGATGTACGTGCTGACATCCAGCGGTACGGCAGGCAAATCCAGGAGTGCCGCCTGATCGGCCTTGTACAGTTCTGCGATGGTCGCATTCTTGCGATAATGTTCTCGCTCGGCATCCCGGTCGCAAATGGAAAGTTGCTCCTTGTTAAAGGCTGTAAGGCTTTCAAAACGAGGAACCGGCACGAGCATATTGCTTCGATGATATCCGACCTTTCGTTCCACATTCCCTTTTAAATGAAAAGCTTTTCATTTAAAAGGGAATGGAAAGTGCATGGAAATGTAAAGTAACGTCCATCCAATCCCGTTTTGGCTAGCAATC
>NZ_JAKGAP010000124.1 GCF_021532375.1 Paenibacillus alkaliterrae | reverse complement strand
GGGAATGGAAAGTGCATGGAAATGTAAAGTAACGTCCATCCAATCCCGTTTTGGCTAGCAATCGGACGGATTTACTTTACATTACCTTCATTCGAATTGATCAGGAAAATGACTTCAGCCAGCCCAGCAAATCGTCATTGGCAAGCCATGAAGGGACATCTTTTGGCGAGACGTCAAAATACGCTTTTTCAATGGCCTCCCGTTTTTGGCGCGAATCTGTACGTGCATAAACTTCTGTCACTTGAACTGAGGTGTGCCCTAGAATGTCACGGATATAGATGAGATTGACGCCGGACTGGAGTAGATGCATGGCTATCGAATGCCTCAGGCAGTGACAACTAAGTTTCTCGGGAATGAGAGAAGGTTCCTTTCTCCGAGCCTGTCTTGCATATTTTGCAAGGATATAGTTTACGCCAGCTCGAGTCAGTTTTTCCTTACGGCTGTTGCTGAATAATGGATATTTATTCGCGTAGGGTTCAAGCAAATTCTGCTCATCCATATATGTTTTTAAAATCGTTAATTGTTGCTCTAGCAGCGGAACAATCCGTGCCTTATTCCCTTTACCAATCAATTTCACGGTACAGGGTCGGTCAAGACGCACCATAGAAGGCGTTAGATCGATGATTTCCTGGACACGTGCACCGCTGTTATACAGGAGTGAAAGTAGTGCAAGATCCCGCCTCCCATTTTTATTGGACAGGTCAGGTCCATCCAGCAGGAGCCGTATTCCTTCGACAGATAGATAATTGATCGCTGTTTTTTCTGTTTTCTTAACCGGGATTGACAGTATTTGCTGCCATTCCATCATGTATTCTGGATTTTGGTACTGGAGATATCGGAAGAACGAATGTAGAGCCGTAAGACGCACATTTCTTGTCGCTGCACAGCAGTGTCTTTCTACCTCAAGCCAGTTTAGGAATTCCACAATGACATCTTTGGTGATCAAACGCAAGGTTAGCTTTTCGGCATGCATGCTTTTCTTTTCCTTTTGAAACATAAGGAAAAGGATGAATGTATCTTTATAGGATGCGATCGTGTTTTTACTGGCTCCTCTTTCTCCTGGCAGGTAACGGCTAAGAAAATCCGTCAAACTTTTGGAAAAGTCAGTCGGCTTCATGACGCACCACCTCTGGGAAAGCATAGGAACAAATACGGTTTGCGTTGGATAGCAGTTCTGGATACATATCGGAAGTCAGCCTGACATACTTATCTGTGGCTTCTAAGGATTGATGGCCGAGATATTCTGAAAGGATAGGAAGTGAATAATATAAATCCAATCCGGACTTCGCCATGGCAGCAAGCGAATGCACACTGAATACATGCCGGACATCGTGAAGCCTAGGGCCTTGTCCCTTTCCTCCATGGGGAATACCGGCTTCCACAAGCACTTTCCGGAACCATTCGTAGATTGTTTTTTCGCGGCACTTATAACCATTTCGCTTCACAAAGAAATACGCTTCCGGATTTTGAATCATTTGCAGCGAATGCCTAAACTGTCTGCATACGTCCGCCACTGAATCGGAGATGGGAATCATCCGTTCCTTCCCGTTCTTGCTTGTCCGTATGACAAGATAGTTGTCATCAAGATTTACATCTTTTACCTTTAGGGAAACCACTTCGCCAATGCGCATTCCGGTTCCGTACAACATGCGTAAAATAGCGGGTACAGCATTTATTGTCGAGTTCATGAAATTATCCATTTGCAACCGATCACTGGCTGCGAAGATGGCATCCATTTCTTTATGAGAAAAGATATAGGGCGTAAACGTACTTTGATACACCCGGGGTAATCTCGGAATATAGGAAGGATAGCCTGAATCGTTTAAGAATGAGGAAAAATGCACGAGATACATCACTCTTTTGTAACACGTGCTGTTGGATTCATTCGGACGTTTCACCGACCATCTGTCGGCGAGTTCTTTTGTAATTCCAATTTTGCCTTCCGCATGTTGGATGGTGAACTGATCAAATAGATAATATGCACTTTCGGCATCAATGAACTTGTATCCCAGACTTCTTTTGAAATCGACATATTGATCAAGTAGTAAGGCATAGATCCCCTGAAATCTGCTCATCGACCTGCACCCCTTTCGTAAAATCCAGGAGATACCGGGGGTACATTCAGAGCACACTGGCGCAGGGCGTTCATATCGATTCGCAGATAATACCGTGTGCTATCCGTGTTCTTGTGCCCGAGAACTTCCGAGATCACAGGGATTGGTGTCTTCTTTTCAAGCAGAACGCCCGCCAAGCTATGGCGAAGTGCATGTGGACCATGCTTTCGCTCTTTCTCATAGGATAGGCCTGCTCTCCTGAGGTATAAGGTAACAATGCTGTGCAGGGTTGAATAATGTAACCGATCATATGGGGCGTTCACGTGCAGGAATATATAGGGAAGCTCCGATTCAGGCCTACCGTACTTCAGATAATCAATGATGGCATCACCAATGTCAGACAGAAGCGGAAGTTCGATTTGCTCGCCGGTTTTCTTCTGATGTAGTGTGATGAGACTTTGTTCCCATCTTATGTTTGCAAAGGAGAGGCAACAAACATCTGTTGCCCTAAGTCCCAAGCGGGCAGTGATCAGTACCATGGCATAATCCCTTTTGCCTTTTGGACTGCTGCGTTCAATGGATGCAATTAACTTCTCCACTTCGTCCTTTGTGTAAGTGGAGGGAAGCTTGGCCTGTTTTACGAATTTATCTTTCGGAACCATCCGGGAGTAGTTTGTTTCGGTTAATCCTTGGTCGTAAAGATATCTCAGATATCCTTTGAGAATAGAAAGATGACTATGTCTTACATTGGCAGAGCAGAATCCCAGTTGATGCGTATAGTTAAGTAAGAGTTGCTGGCTAATGGAACGTACATCGTTTACGCTGCTATCTCCCAAATAACTGAGGAATTGCTGGAAACGATGCTTGTATTCCTCAACGGTTCCACGAGAAATTCCGTATGATTGTCTGTGCGCGATGTAATCCCTCATCGTCTGGCCAACTGCCCCCGGCAAATCGCGAAATTTCTGGCAACGTCTAAATTTAACCGTCCCGGTTTCAAGAAACTCAGTAACAACATTGGCGCATTGTATGATGTCTTTTTCCCAGCGATCCAGATCATCATATTTTCTTACGCCGATCAGATGGTAGATAAAAGCTTCTCCTACGCTAGCATTGTAATACATCCAACCCTGCTCTTTCATGAATGCAGTAACCCTCTGCCATGCTGAACGGTATTGGCTAATTCTTGAATCGGAATAGGACAACTTTTCGAGATAACGGATGACTTCTCCAGTCAGCATCTCGAACGTTTTTTGCTCTTCTTTCATATTCGGACCTCCAGAATAGTTTTGGCATGGTATGCCTTAACCAAACATAGAGGCATTATAATGTAAAGTAAATCTGTAAACATACCAGTTAAAACAAGGCCTTATGGCAACTCACTTTACATTTCCATGCACTTTCCATTCCC
>NZ_JAKGAP010000123.1 GCF_021532375.1 Paenibacillus alkaliterrae | reverse complement strand
GGCATTATAATGTAAAGTAAATCTGTAAACATACCAGTTAAAACAAGGCCTTATGGCAACTCACTTTACATTTCCATGCACTTTCCATTCCCTTTCTCATGTCCAGACTCCACATTACAGAAAGCGGCTTCGAATCGATAATGTTCGGCAAACCGGATAAAGGCATTCGTCAGGTCACGTTTGCCTTGTTTCAACACCTTGACAACCATGGTGCTGGCATTGTCGAACCAGATGCGCCGCGGCACACCGCCAATATGGTCAAATAAGGTAAGGAGTGCTTCAAACAGACATTCCTGGTTTTCTCCTCTCGTAAGCTGAAAGTACCCTTGATTGCTGTGCGGAAATGATAGATTCAAGTATTTGCCGTTGTAATGACTTCCCCTCTCGTAATAGTCGGCATCACCGAAATCGACTTGCGCCTCACCCGGAATGTGCTCCAGCGGCAGATACCCAGCTTGCTTGCCATAGATGTTTTTCTTACGCGTCGCCACGTACGCTGCAACCGTTCGATACGAGCAAGTAAAGTCCTCGCCGTAGTGTTCCGCAAGTCTGTTGTACACACGTTGTGCTGTATGCCGCTGTTTGCGCTTGGCCTTTTGATCCTCCTCCAGCCATTGGTCAATGGTTTCTTTGTAAGGGGAGAGCTTAGGAAATGTGGAGTCCCTGGGCACCGAGGGGATCGCCTCATTCCAATCTTCCTTCTCAAGATACATTTTCACAGTCTTCCGATCTCGTCCCGTTTCTTTTGATATCTGTGAGATGTTCATTCCTTCCTCGTAGTACACGGTTAAACACCCTTATTGTGGACACTGCACCTCTTATTCGATATCGATCGTAGAATTGCTTTAAATTGCTGCCATTTACTCTAAAATGGACGTTTCGAAGATGATCAAACTTTAACTTGTTTCGGCTTCACCATCCCTTGCTTGATTGCCTCCCGATATTCATAGGGGGATAAGTCATAGATGCTGCCATGGATACGGATTCGGTTATAATCCTGAATAAACTGACTCACAATCCCATAGGCCTGTGGGTAAGACTCAAATTCATGGCGCTGGTAACATTCCAATTCAATGATGGCATGGTAGGATTCAATGTGCGCATTTTTATTCGGCGTTTTAGGCGGAATA
>NZ_JAKGAP010000122.1 GCF_021532375.1 Paenibacillus alkaliterrae | reverse complement strand
CATGTTGACGCGCTACCGCTGTCATATTGCCAATCTCTTTACCCTTGGCAACAACCATTTTCTTAAAGTTTAAGTCGTACTGTTTCTTCGTCAT
Organism: Paenibacillus alkaliterrae; assembly: GCF_021532375.1. Taxonomy (GTDB): domain Bacteria; phylum Bacillota; class Bacilli; order Paenibacillales; family Paenibacillaceae; genus Pristimantibacillus; species Pristimantibacillus alkaliterrae. Next base: position 7,032 of record NZ_JAKGAP010000122.1, on the reverse strand, counting down.
ATCGTGTTCCCCTCCGCTTGATTTCATTGTATCTAAGTAAGGGGTGTTCTGTCCAAGTCTAAATAGGGGCTAAAAAGAAAAGATGATCCCCTATTTACTTTATTCATGACAATCAGCGCTATGGAAACACATAAAGTATTGTTTATTATATTTGTACTTATTGATTTCTTTTTATAGGCTTAACCATGGACGCTTTTGGAATCGCGCCTCATTTCTTCCATACCCTTGCTGCGTATTACTGAACCGGGTATTGCGTTGATGTCATTGTACGGTTGCGGTGCATCTGTATTAAATGTTCACTTTGAACATCAGTATTCCTTCCGCTTGGTAAACCATTTGGTGTTTTCAAATAACAGTATGACAAAAAAGCCAGCAACCTTTATTAAAATATAAGGTAAGCTGGCATTTTTTATAACGAAATATAAGATTTTTATGTCAATAGTTTCGCCCTACTTATGGTACGGTTCTCCGTAACAGGACTAACGGTGCAAAAATCAGGCACCTATGACCTGCTCTTCCTTCCATAAACAAAATATAACGTAAGCCCGGACATGATCATTAATACGACGGAATATACCAAGGTGACCGCTTTGGTATCGGCCAACGCCTGGGCGTCCGTGCTGTTTTTGATTACGATGCCAAGAGGCTGATACAGCGGATGATAAAGGAATACAGTAAGATCGTAATCCGCCAATATACTATTAAAATTCAATGCAAGCACGGCCAGCGTTGACGGTAGTATGATCGGCAGTAAAACCTTCATGAAAGTATAGAAGGGTTTGGCCCCCAAGTTTTTTGCCGCATCCTCAAGGTTGCTGTCCAGACTAAAGAAAGAAGCTTTCACCATTCGGAGAGTAAAGGGAATATGAACGATTACATACGCAAGAAACAGCATCCAAACTGTACCTACTAGAACCGCATTTCCAATTACCAATCTCGGCATGTTAAAAGTGACAATAAGACCGATTGCGATTAACGTCGAAGGCAGCATCCAAGGAATTAGGAGCGCATACTCGAGCGCCAATGTCCACTTGTTTTTAAACTTATGCAAAATTCTCGACGCCACTAAGGTTAAGGCCACAACGGCTACGGATGCCGCTGCGGCATACGCAATGCTCACAAGGTAAGGCTTGAACGCAGACATGGTAGAGAACACGAACAGATAATTGTTCAATGTGAAGCTGCTGAAATCCAAGGTTGCTGTTGATATGCTGTGCGCATCCGTAAATGAAAAGATAATAATAAGAACAACCGGAATAATATATATGAGAAAAAGGAAGTATGCCAGGATATGTGCGGCAATGTTTCCAAGCTTATTGTTGATCTTCTGCTTCACCAGCTCTGACTTCACTTTGGAAACGGACATGAAATTGCCCTTACGCTCGAATCGGACCATAATGGTCAACAATACAAGCGTAGCCAAACCGAGTACGAGTGCGAGCAGGGCAGCTAGATCCCTTGAAGAAACGCTTTTCGAGAAGGTCAAAATCATCGGCGTGATCGTCTGAAACTCTTTCCCGCCCAGGATCAGAGGAGCAGACGTTGCGGCTAAACCTGTCAGAAAGATCAGAATCGTCAGTGCAAACATCGTTGGCTTTAGGACCGGAAGCACAACCCGCCATAGAATATAAAAGGTGGACGCTCCCATATTCCTTGCAGCCTCTACCGTCTGGAAATCGATTTTTCGAATCGCATTGCTTAGAAACAGCACGTGATTAGATGTGCATGCGAACGTCATAACGAAAAGAACCGCCCAGTAGCCGTGAAACCAGGTCGGATCGAAAGAAGGAAACAGACCAGCCAAAAGCTTGGTCATAAAGCCATTTTCTCCATATACGAATTTGTACCCGGACACCAACACGACACCACTGTAAATAAGTGTTGTAAAATAACCAAGCCTTAGAATCTTCGCGCCCTTAATATCAAAATACTCCGAAATCAAAACCAGCACGACGCCGATAATGTTTACTGTAAACACAAGGGATACGGCTAAAATAAAGCTGTTGTACAAGCTTCTCATCGCGCGTTCGGATGATAATAGCTTCTCTGCCGCATCGAGCGAAAACTTCCCGTCCTTAAAAAATATCTCATAATAAATATTTACATTAGGATAAATCAGGAAGGCAACGATAAACCAAACAATTAGACCATAAAAAATGAGCGCGATCGGATTGACAGATGCCAGCTGGTTTCGAATAGTTCTCACGTTCAACGCCCCTCCCCCTAGTACTGCAAAATATCGCCCGGATGAATAAAGATTCCAATCTTATCACCGACTTTATAACGGGAAAACCCCGTTTCCTTCTCGATCGTCTTCAACAGACCTCCGCCTTCAATTTCGAGCACATATTTGCTATACAACCCATAAAACTCTTGGTCCACGATCGTCCCCCTCAATTGCACGGCTTCTTTTCCGGGCAAAGGGAGCAAGCTCACCTTTTCGTTGCGAATATAGGCTATTTTATTGGGGTCGATTGATTCCTTCAGTTGACTGTTCATAATCGTTAGCGGGTCAATCTTATTGATATCGCCTATGAAATTGCACACAAACTCCGTCTTGGATTGATTATAAACCTCTTGAGGCGTTCCGACCTGCTCAATGATTCCATTGTTAAATACGGCAATTCGATCAGACAGCGTTAACGCTTCTTCCTGATCATGAGTGACGTAGATTGTCGTGATGCCAAACTTCTTTTGGAGGTTTTTCAGCTCATTCCGCAGTTGTACCCTCAACTTGGCGTCCAGGTTTGATAACGGCTCATCCAGCGCTAGAATGCTCGGCTTAAGAACCAACGCTCTTGCGATCGCTACACGCTGCTGTTGGCCACCGGACAATTCCGATACTTTCTTGAAAAGCTGCTCCTCTTTCAAATCGACCTTCTGAGCGATGTCCCTTACTTCCCGATCTATTTCCGCCTTCGAAGCCTTTTTAACGCGCATGCCAAAGGCGATATTCTCGTAGACATTCATGGTCGGAAACAGCGCATAGCTTTGGAACACCATGCTAATTTCCCTTTTTTCGATCGGCACATGAGTAATGTCTTTGCCGTTAAGCATGATTTGTCCGCCTGCCGGCGCAATAAATCCGACCAAGCTTCGAAGAATCGTTGTTTTTCCGCACCCGGACGGACCCAGGAAGGTGAAAAATTCGCCTTCCTTTATGTGCAGATTGAGGTTTTTAATCGCATGGAAGTGACCGAACTTAATTTGAATATCATGGAATGTAATCATATTTACCCCTGTGTGTCGTATTTTTAAAGAAGGACCACATATTGAAGGCTCCAATATGCAGTCCGATTCTTTATTTTTGATTATTGCATGATTTGCAGTTCAATCTTCTCTACCCATTGATCGATGTTGTTGGCAATGAGGCCCCAATCCAAAGCCTGTGCTTTTAAGGTTGAATACAATTGCTTCACAGCTTCATTGGCTTGCTCAGCTGCTTTCGTATTCGCAGGCATAGCATTAAACTGTGCAGCAAATTCCCCTTGAACCTCTGCGGTTCCCATCCACTCAACGAACCGCTCTGCCGTTTCCTGCTTCTTTGTACCCTTAATAATCGCCGCGTGCTCTACAATCATCGGCACACCGATTTCCGGGCTTACAATGCCCGCCTTTACTTTGTACTGCTCTTCCTTCTTGCCGAGCGTACCGGAAACGACAGGTCCGATCGGCGTTTTGCCGCTTGCGAGATTGGCGTAGAAATCTTCGCCCTCGACAGCGCCAACCCCGTTATCATACAACTGCTTAATTTCATTCCATCCTTCCTCGGAAACGCCAAGGTCGCCGTTCGGATCCAAGTGTCGAGTCAAAATTCCCGCTACAATTAGCCGGGGAGTATTTTGTCCAAGCAAGGTCGGAGCCTCGTACTTGCCTTTGAACGCTTCATTTTTGTAGAGGTCGGTCCAATCCTTCGGAGCAGTTTCCACTGTGAACGTGTCCGGGTTATAGCCAATCAGAATAGCTTGCTTCACAAGACCGTGATAGTAACCCTCCGGATCATTAAGGCCTGCCTCTACTTCGCCGGCCCATTTCGGCGTATATTGAATGAGGACTTCTTCCTTTTTCAAATTTTCATAGAGCATATTGTTTAAGCCAAATACCACATCTGCGATCGGATTGTTCTTCTCTGCGATCAGCCGGTTCGTTAAGTCGGCGCCGCCCGCTCCAACAAGCTCGATCTCAAAGCCTGCGCTTTTAGCCTTCTCGATTAACCATTCGCCGCGGCCGTCGGAGTTTGCGTTCGTGTAAACGATGAGTTTCTCATTCTTGACTGGCTCAGTCGCTTTCGGTTCGGACGTTGCCTGATCGGTTGCTCCCGATCCGTTGGAGCCTGCTGTCGATTGCCCTGCATTCCCTCCGTTGCTGTTGCCGCAAGCTGTTACCACTAAGCAAAGAATCAAAATGAGTGCTGATATTACTGATTTTTTCATGTTCATCGCTTCTCCTTTAGATTTTGGTATTTTGACATTTATGAAAGGGTTACTATATATATAAAATCAATCCGTCATAGGCCGGAATGATCCCGGCAGGATTGAATATTTCCTCAAACTCACCGTGAAGCAGCTTGGAGTTATGGCTGAAATGCGTGACGACGATTTTCCCATCCTGCTGTAGTATGTTGTGCTTTCGGAATTCGCGTTGCGCCTCCAGCACAGTCTCGACACACATATGATTTCGATCGCGCGCTTTTCCGGTGAAGCCGTGCGTACAGTCAAGAATTGCGCAATCCATATTTTTATCCTTCAACCATGCCCATGTCGCATCAGGAAACCAGCCGGAATCATGTCCATATAGCAGTCTCTTTCCATTCTTTTCGACTGCGTACAAATAGCAGGTTTCCATTCTGTCGTGATCTGCAAGCAGGGGCGTAACCCGTGCATCCCCCACTTCGAACGTCTCGAATGGACGAAGCAAATGGAAAGCATATCTTGCGCCTTCAAACCGGCCGATGGACTTTCGCGTATGGTACATCACAGCATCATTCCCATAGATGTGCATGGGATGATGCAGGTTATGCGCGATCCCTTCTCTTCGGCATTCCAGATCAGACGCATTAAAGTGGTCTGAGTGCGTATGGGTAACCAGCATGTGCTCGATTAAGCTGTAATCAATGTTGTCTCGGAGCGCTTGCATATACGAATCAGGTGAATAGTCGAATTTGATCACATCGTCAATGATGGCAGAGCTTCGTGTGCGGATGTTTTTTCCCCCTAGAGCCCGCGCTTTGTTGCAATAATCGCAGCGGCAAAAAGCATTAGGAAACCCTTCTGCAGCTGCAGTACCAAGAAAATGAATTTTCATATTTATTCCCCTTGTCATTCTGCTTGAGAGATCGAATTGTATCCTAGAGTACCGACTTTCTCTCTACGATCGTCGTTTGAATTTTTATGGTTAGCGGCTTCTCGCTTGAGTGATTTATGCGTTTCATTAGGAGATCCGTCGCCGAGCGAGCAAGTCTCTCCGTATCCTGCCTCACGGTTGTGAGTGGAACCGGTGTTAATGCCGATAACCGGATATCGGAGAATCCGACAATGGACAGCTTATCCGGAACCGAAATTCCCATTTGCAGAGCCGTATATAAGGTCGCAATTGCCAAATGGTCATCTCCGCACATAACGGCTGTCATCTTCGGATTTTCGTGAATGAAACGCTCCTGTTCAGGATCGCTCTCGTTTATTCGGTTTGGGTCAAAGTTTTCGCTTCTAAAATGAATGTACTGTTTTTTAACAGGAATGGCATGATCGAGCAGCGCTTGAATATAGCCTTGATATCGCTCCTCCCTGCTGGTGATATTATCAATCGAGTTGGTTGTGTATCCGATTTCACGGTGCCCTTTCTCAATCAAATATTTCACCATCTGATATGAGCCTAGATAATGATCGTGATACACACAATCAATCTGAACCTCTCGGAAAATTCGGTCGATAATCACAATCGGAATCTTCTGAAACTTCAATCTAAGTACATGATCACTGCAAGTTTTGCGCCCCTGCGGAAACAAAATGATGCCGCCTATTCCGCCCTCGACAAGCTTCTGCAGGCTACGATCTTCATCATCCTTATCCTTGCTGATGATTAGAACAAGATCGAATCCGTGCTTGCGCACTTCCGTTTCCGTTGCTGTAATAATTTTTGAAGTGTAATCGGAAATATGGGGCAAGATGAGAGCGACCTGACTGCTTAATTTCACCACTACTGGAGCTTCCGGTTCTTTCTCCTTCAGAGTTTCCCCGGTGTAAGGCATTCCGTCCTGTCGTCCAGAAAGGAAGGTCCCCCTTCTCGGCAGTCGGTACACCAGACCCTGCTTTGCTAACCGTTCCAGCGCCAGCTTGCTCGTCATACGGCTTACGCCGAACATCCTTGCAAGCTCTCCCTCAGAAGGGATCGGATCATGCGGCTGAAGCTTACGGCTCTGGATGATGCTGATGACCTCATTGGCAATCGTAAGGTACAATTGATTCGTTTTCACTGTTGGACGGTCATCCTTCATATGAGATCACCTCTTCTTAAACCAAATGTAATTCATGTCACTGACATATTCAATGACATAGTTATTGAGATTATGTAAATACAGGACTGCTCGTCTGTGATATAGCTTTGTGTATATCAGTGACATGTTGATAGCGACGAAAAAAGCCGCTCTTCCAGTTAATTTGGAGAGCGACATAGGTTAATTTTTATTGTTTAAAATTGCAAGGCCAATATGAAATCTTATTTTCACATTGCCCTTCTCGGATCTACTCTCCTGTGGCAAATAAGCCAAACAAGATTACAATACCTTGGCAAAAATGGATGAACCATGCCCGAATAACCTTTTACTTCGTCCGGATTGTTAGAGTTGGTCCCTTCAAAGAGCAAGATTTGATTTAAAAGAGCAAGGTCATCGTGCAGGTTTTCAGATATGAGAAAAGACTACTTTTATGCTATGGTGACCTATTGTCAAGGCCGGAATAAAAGTTTATCTTTTAGCCGATTTAATTTTTTAGATTTTAGCCATAAGGGAGTCAGATTCAAAGGGGGGCTAGCCCC
>NZ_JAKGAP010000121.1 GCF_021532375.1 Paenibacillus alkaliterrae | reverse complement strand
TTGTCAAGGCCGGAATAAAAGTTTATCTTTTAGCCGATTTAATTTTTTAGATTTTAGCCATAAGGGAGTCAGATTCAAAGGGGGGCTAGCCCCCCTTTGAATCTGACTCGGCGGCCGCGGCAGCACCCTCCGTGATCGAGTCTTTTATCCGACCCATGGTTGTCCACATGTGAATATTCTCGGTGCCATTAACTTTGTAGATACTCACAGGTTGATCAAATATTTATCCGATTCTCTCAGATTAAAGCGTACTTCCGGCATACACACATACCAATGCTGATCCAATTCCAACCGGCATGGGATCGGCTCCCCGTCCACATATAGCTCCAGTATTTCGCCGCAGTGTAAACCGTAATCACGTCCTCCAAGTGCGACAATCCATCGCTGCTGTGCCTTGTCAAAGCGCATGGGCACTTTCCTCTTCATCCCCTCGTCACCCCCGGTTCTGGGCTGTCCAGTGATGCCTTGGGCATGACCCCTGCTTTCACTTTCTCCTTGAGACGATAGGATTCTCCACGCATATTAAATACGGAACTGTGATGCAGCAAGCGGTCCAGTATTGCTGTTGCCAGCACAGAGCTTCCGAGCATGTCTCCCCATTCGCTGTAGGACTTATTTGAGGTGATGATGATCGATCCACGCTCGTAACGTTTGGAGACGACCTGGAATAAGATCTGAGCGCTTACGGAATCGAATGGAGCATATCCCAATTCGTCTACAATAAGCACTGTTGGTTTGGCGTATTGCCGCAGGAACTTAGGGATTTGCCGGCGTTCAGCGGCTTCCTTCGCGGCCTCTATAAAATCGTCAGATCGGACGAAGAGGGCGCTCTCTCCTTGATCGATGACGGCCATTGCGATGGCCACCCCAAGATGAGTTTTCCCTACCCCGGGAGGGCCTAAGCATAAGAGATTGTGACCCTCCCGGTAAAATGAGCGTGCCAGTAAATCACGTATCCTTCGTTCATCCACACTCGTTTGTACCTTAAAGTCAAACTCGGTCAACGTCTTGACAAAGGGGAATCGGGCATTTTTTACCTTCCGATTCCAGGACGTCTCTTTCTTGTGGGATTCTTCCACCGTTAACAGGCTGGTTAAAAACTCGGCATATGTTATACTGTTTGCAGATGCCTCTTCTAAGAGCGCATCCAAACGGTGCGAGATGTTTTTCCATCCAAGCTCTGTACAACGCTCTTGCAACTCAATGAGCGCCTGCATACAGGGATTCCTCCTCTCCGATGTTCTCGTAGTAGTCGAGGGAGCGAGTTTCTACCTCTGGAGCTTTCTGAACGTGTGGGGAGGTCGCCAAACCTAGATCCCCTTCTTCAGAAGCTCCTTTTACCTTAGGCAGATGCTCCGGTCTGTAAATGGTCTTTTTCTTCGGGTCTTGATTCACTTGGTACTCGGTTATTTTCTTTTCATGATCCCACACCTCGAAGTGCTCGGACGTGACCCAGCGAATCCCTACTTCTTTCAGCAACAGGTCGCTTGGAACCGAATACTTTTTGGATTTGACCGAGATGTAGCCACCGTCTACAAGCCGTTTTTCCCACTTGGCCACCACATACGGCGCAATGCTCAAGATGGAAGTGAGT
>NZ_JAKGAP010000120.1 GCF_021532375.1 Paenibacillus alkaliterrae | reverse complement strand
GGGCGTCATGATTCCACATGTCCAAACCGGGCTCATGCTTGCGCTGCATAAAATTTTGTCGTACATACTTCACGGAATTTTCAACTTTCCCCTTCTAATGTGTTGCAACACATTATAAAGGTAATGAGAAGTTTGGTGTAATGAGAAGTTAAAGTTGAGTTTCAAGTGTTACCAGCGATTACATATTGTTTGACTTCTCATTATACTCCAATCTTTGAAGTAGGCATGCGTGCCAAAACAGATTGGAGGCCATCAAATGAGTAAGCAGAAGTTAGAAATCAACGAATTGATTTTAAAGGTACAGGGGGCGCTGAAAGAAGCGCAGTATTCCGAGATGCGTATCGCAGCATTTTTTCCTACGTGGGCAAGACTGACGGAATACATGACTGAGAGAAACGAACAGATCCTCAATGCCAAAACCGGACTCAACTTTTTGGAAGAAGCTTATGGGATTACCGTATTTAAAAATTTACCCCGAAATCTGGCTATCTGTGTTCGGGCAGTAAATGTACTAACAGACTTCCAACAACACGGAATGCTTCTCGCAAAAGCAAGACGGAAAGTCCATGTCTACCATCCTCAGTTTCAGGCATTATTTCAGGGTTACATCGACAAGCGTAGAACTGAGGGGCATTCAGAAGATACGCTGCAGTCCTACGCCATATATCTGGACCGATTTTCTGATTATCTCCATAGCCGTGAGGTCAAGAGCATATGTGAATTGGATAATACTTTAGTTCTTGGTTTTACCGGCACATTCACCAACTACTCACCCGCTGTCATCCATAACACGCTTTGCTCCCTGCGTACATTTTTTCACTATCTGTTTCAGGAAGGCTTTGTCTCCAAGAATTTCGCCTATGTCGTACCCCGGGATGGATACCGAAGCAGAACAAAAGTCCCTTCTGCCTATCCGAAAGAAGATGTAGAAAAGCTGTTGAAAACCATAGATCGGGGAAATCCGAAAGGAAAACGCGATTATGCCATTATCTTACTTGCGGCCAGACTTGGATTGCGTGCTCAAGATATATGCGACCTGTCTTTTGAACATCTGAAATGGGATACTAACACCATCGAAATGATCCAAGGAAAAACTGAAAAACCGATTACTCTTCCCTTATTGGAGGATGTAGGTCAGGCCATCATTGATTATTTAAAGTATGCGCGACCAGAGTGCACAACGACAAATGCCATCTTTCTTCGTCTGATTCCCCCAATGGGGAAGTTGGAAGCCCCGACACTGCATAGTATTGTCACCCATCATATGAGAAAAGCCGGAATCCAGGTTCAGGACGGCAAAAAGCATGGTCCCCATGCACTGCGTCACAGTCTTGCCAGCGCGCTGCTGGAAGACAAGACACCTCTGCCGGTCATATCGGAAATATTAGGGCATACCAGCACAGCGTCCACTTCCGTATATTTAAAAATAGATATTAACCAGCTCAGAAGTTGCTCCTTGACCCCGCCTCCGTTTGATTGGAACCATGGCGAGGAGGTGTTCTGAACGTGAAAAAAGAAGAAGCATTCGTAGGTGAATTTAAGGAGTTACTCTTGGATTACGTGAGATTCAAAAGGAATTTAGGCTATAAATATGACACCACTCCTGCCAATCTCCGTAGATTTTCTGAGTTCTCACTGCACTATGACATTGTAAATAAGTCGCTTTCCAGGCAATTAGTATTGGATTGGACGGCAAGAAGAAAAAACGAAGGAGTAAAGACATGGGAGCATCGTTCCAGTGACTTGCGTCAGTTTGCATTATACCTGCAGGACAAGGGATACGATGCGTTTATTCCACTGGGGAAACGCAAAGTCAGTCGTGGGGACTTTGTACCCTATATATTTACTCACGATGAAATCGAATGCTTCTTCAAAGCGTGTGATTCCATTCTTCCTCATCCTCTCTCCAATAAACATGACAGTTATCCCTTATTATTTCGATTGCTTTATTGTTGTGGACTTCGGATTTCCGAGGCCATCCATCTGAAGGTATCCGATGTGGATCTTCATACAGGAGTTCTATTCATCCGAGAATCTAAATTCAATAAAGATCGGCTAATTCCCATGTCCGAGAGCCTCCGGGAAATGTGTATGCAATATACCCGTAAATTAAGCAGGCATTCAGAGTCCGAGAACTATTTTCTCAGGCTCAAAAAGGGAACACCACTAAACCATAGTACGGTCTATAAAAGTTTCAGGGAACTTTTGTGGAAAGCTGGGATCTCCCATGGTGGCAAGGGAAAAGGACCTCGTCTGCATGACCTTCGCCATACTTTTTGTGTGCATACGATAGCGAGCCAAGTCAATAACGGAATTGACCTGTATTGTGCTTTGCCGATCCTATCTGCCTACCTTGGGCATACATCCGTTGCGGCAACACAACATTATGTACGATTGACCGTCGAAGCTTATCCTGAACTGATGGAACAGGTATCCCGTACATGTGCTTATATCTTCCCGGAGGTGGAACTGAAATGAAACCAACGGACTTTGCATACCATTTAACCAGTTTCCTCTCCAGATACATGCCAGGTACAATGGGACTTAGCCCGAATACTATCATGTCATATAGAGACACTTTCCATTTATTACTTGAGTTCTGCTGCGAACAGAAAAAAATAGCTGCTGAAAAGATGACTTTGGGGGATTTGAACAAGAAGCTAGTGGAGGAATATCTGGATTGGATTGAAAAGAAACGAAACTGCAAAGCTTCAACCCGTAATGTGAGGCTGGCTGCGATTCATGCATTCTGCCGTTATCTCCAGATCGAATTTCCCGATTACATCTATCCGGCGCAACAAATTCTCGCCATCCCGGTAAAGAAAGCGAAAAAGGCAACCGTCGAATATATGACGCTGGATGCCATGAAATATTTGCTGGAGACACCTGATAGTAAAACCAAGGAAGGTAGGCGAGATCTGGTTTTATTAAGTCTATTATATGACTCTGGAGCCAGGGTACAAGAGCTTGCTGATTTACGAGTTTCCGATGTAAGAGTAGCCAAACCAGCAACCGTTAAACTTACTGGAAAAGGAAGGAAAAGCAGAATAGTTCCCCTAATGAAACCTATGGCAACACTTCTGGAACAATATCTGATCGAAAATGGTTGGACAGATCCCTGTGCGCGGGATTACCCATTGTTTCAGAATCGTTCGAAAAGTAAACTGACTCGTGAAGGAATCTCCTATATTGTTAAAAAATATGCGGATGAAGCGATACAAAAAGCGCCTGAATTATTCCCGGACAAGTTGTCACCCCACTGCTATAGACACAGCAAAGCTGTTCATTTACTGCAGTCTGGGGTTAATCTGATCTACATCCGTGATTTTCTTGGACACGTGGACATCCAGACAACAGAAATTTACGCAAGGATTGATGGTGAAATGAAGAGGAAAGCATTAGAGAAAAGTACAAACAACGTCGTATCGGACAAGCTTCCAGAATGGCAGAGCAATGCCGGATTAATGAACTGGCTAAAAGGCCTGGGTAAGTAAATGAAAGTATAATGGGAAGTTGACATGTAAAAAGGCCTGTGAGGTTATGCCTTTTTCATGCCGACTTCTCATTACACCAAACTTCTCATTACCTTTCGATTCTGGCGAGTAGGGCTTAGCAAATAGAAGGCGGATGCCCAGCTTGGAGCACGTTCTTGCCATCCATTTCGTTTTGTATTGCTTTCCTTGATCGAAGTAGACCGCTTCCGGAACGCCGTATTTCTGAATCGCTTTACGAAAGCAGTCCTCCACAATGGTTTGGTCGAATAAGGCGTTGAATTCCCCGTGTAACGCCGAACGCGTTGCATCATCCTCAAACAACACAAGGTAAACTTGCTTCTTTTCTCCGCCTGGTCCGATGGGAAGATAAGGACGTGAAGTAAGAGGCAGGGCGTAGTCGGACTATTTCCCCATCTCTTATTTCACTGCCAGGGCCGGTTAAAGGCTTGTTCTTCTACCTTTATCTCGTGCTAGATTTGTATAGTCGCAAAATTGTCGGTTGGGAGATTTGGGAGGAAGAGTCAGCTGAGCATGCCAGTCAATTGATTCGCAGAACCGTGCTAAGTGAG
>NZ_JAKGAP010000012.1 GCF_021532375.1 Paenibacillus alkaliterrae | reverse complement strand
AAGCCTAATATTCCGGGATATGCACGGAGCAAGGTGAAAGAAGTTGTGTTCTCCAATCAGGATTGCGTGATCAAAGGACGGAAATTTCTCAAGCTTTAAAGACCAAGCTGCAGCTTAATATCGATTGCCGCGTTATGACGAAGAGGGGGCATGGACCTTCTCCGGCAAGCGGATTCATCGAGGGCTGTATACGAGCACAAAAGGCTTGATTCATGCCGATGTGAACGGCGCCGCCAACATTATGCGTAAAGTATTCCCAAACGTATCCGCCAAAGGAACCGATGGGATAGAGGGGTTGGGTGGTAACCAGACCATCAATGTGTCAACTCCACTGGTGTTAAGCATCCTGAAATAAGTAAGGATGATACATCAGAAACCCCCACTTCAGCCGAAGCGTCTGCATCGGTAAGTGGCGGGAGTATTCATATTATAGTTGACTGCTCGTCTATTTTCAACTTAAATCAATAGGGAGCTATGTGAACAGAAGATCACTAATTTCAAAAGTTAGCTTTCTGTGGTTTCATTAGTGAGAAGAAATCATAACTACACATAAATAGAGGAGAGAGTTCTATGACAGTCAATCATTTAAATACACCGATTACGCTTAAAAACCTTGAATTAAAAAATAGGATTGTCATGGCGCCGATGTGTCAATACTCCGTAGAAGCAAAGGATGGAGCACCGAATGATTGGCATTTCGTCCATTATGTATCACGCGCGATCGGCGGAACTGGACTCCTTATGATGGAAATGACGGATGTGGATCCGGATGGAAGAATTACCGATTATGATCTCGGCTTATGGTCCGATGAGCAAATTCCCGCTTTTAAGCGGATTATATCCGAAGTACATAAATACGATGCGAAAATAGGAATCCAGATTGCCCATGCCGGGCGCAAAGCCGAGGATGCGTTGCAGCCTGTCGGTCCTTCGGCTATTTCGGCCGGCCCTAGCTTCAAAACGCCGAGACCGCTTTCCGCCGAAGAAATTAAGGTGATTGTCAAACAGTTTAAAGATGCTGCCAGAAGGGCCGTAGAAGCCGGCGTAGATACGATAGAAATTCATGGCGCTCATGGATACTTGATTCATCAATTCCACTCGCCTGCAATCAACGATCGGAAAGATGAATATGGACAGGATTACGCTAAGTTCGGGGTTGAAGTGATTCAGGCCATGAAGAGCGTCATGCCTGCAGACATGCCCCTGATCTTTAGAATTTCGGCGATTGAATATATGGAGAATGGGTATGATCTAGCCCATAGTATAGCGATAAGCAAGCAATATCTCGCTGCAGGCGTGGATGTATTCCATGTTTCAAGCGGAGGAGAGAGCGGTCCGTCTGGACAGAGAAAACCCGGCAACTATCCCGGGTATCAGGTGCCAATGGCCAGGGCATTCAAAGAAGCGCTGCAGGTTCCCGTTATCGCGGTTGGCCTGCTGGACAATCCGAAATTAGCTGAAGCGACTATTGCGAATGAAGATGCCGATCTAGTAGCGATTGCCCGCGGTATGCTGCGCGATCCTTACTGGTCGCTTCATGCAATTCAGGCTATTGATAAAAAAGTATCACCTCCAAAGCAATATGAACGAGCTTATTAATATGGACGAAGTGGAAAGCCGAGAGGAGACTATTTATGAAACCGACCGTGTTTATTGATCGCACAATTCCCGTGGATGTTGAAGCCTACATAGCCGAGAGCTGTGAAATAGAGAAATGGGATCACTCTGAACCGATTCCGAAGGATCTGCTGAAGGACAAGCTGGCAAAAGCGGATGGTCTGCTTACGGGCGGTCGGAAAATTAACGCTGAATTGTTAGAGCAGGCACCCCGTTTAAAGGTTGTCAGCAGTATTAGCGTGGGCTACAACCATTTTGATATAACAGCTATGAAGCAGCGCGGAATCATAGGTACGAACACACCTCACGTTCTAAATGATACGGTTGCGGATTTAGCGCTGGCTCTTATATTAGGAACAGCAAGAAGAGTGGCGGAATTAGATCGTTATGTCAAAGAGGGGCTGTGGAATCCAAGAGACGGTGAAAAGCTGTTTGGCAAGGATGTTCATCATGCAAAGCTTGGCATTATAGGTATGGGGCGGATCGGCGAGGCTGTCGCTCGTCGGGCAAAGTTTGGTTTTGAGATGGATGTTATCTATTATAATCGCAGCCGGAAGCCGGAAGCAGAGGAGAAGCTGGGTGTCCGCTATGCCGAGTTGAACGAGCTGCTCGCTTCTACAGATTTCATCGTGCTGCTAGCGCCGTTAACACCGGAGACAACCAGACTGATTGGGCGAAAAGAGTTTCAATTAATGAAGCCGTCATCAATCTTCGTCAATATCTCCCGCGGACAAACGATCGATGAAGCGGCTTTGATCGAAGCTTTGCAGCAAGGAACGATTGCCGGGGCTGGTCTTGATGTGTATGAGAAAGAGCCAGTCGATGTTAATCATCCTTTTTTGAAAATGCCCAATGTACTGACCTTACCGCATATCGGCTCAGCTACTACTCAAACACGCAATGATATGGCGATGCTCGCGGCGCAAAACCTGGTAAGTGCCTTAACCGGTCATATACCACCGAATATTGTGGAAGAATTGAAATAGTGAGGACTAGAAACTTATTCAATGGAGAGGATAACATTTATGACCATTGGTAATGAATCGAGCACAAAAGAATATTTCGTATAACCTCACGACTGGATGGAACAAAGGGTGAGGGTTTCTACGGGGAGCCTTAACTTCCTAACTACGAATATAAGATCATTTCTTGATGATCCTATATTTATGGTTAGGTTTTTTTGTGCGCTCGATTACAGGTTTGTGAACATTAGAAAGGGGCATTTGAAAGATGAAATATGTAATATCTGTATTTCTAGGCTCCGCATGCTACGGGATCTTATCCACTATCGTCGTACTTGCTTATGGTCGAGGATATGACCTTGGCGAAGTAGTCGGCAGTCAGCTTTTTACGGGCTTTGTTCTGGCATGGGGGTTGGCGTTAATTATGAAGATTCGCGGGAAACGGAGGGCTGGCGGACAATCTGGGCAAGCTCCGAATGCTTCGAATACGACCGGGAGATTAAAGTGGAAGCAAAGGCTGCTTCTAATGGCTGCCGGTACGCCTACAGCGATTACAGGCTTGCTTTATTATGAATCGCTCCATTATATTCCCGCTTCGCTGGCCATTATTTTATTATTCCAATTTACTTGGATCGGCGTGCTTACCCAGGCTGTAAGCCAGCGTAAGAGTCCGAACCGAATCATGGTTTCTACGATAGCCTTATTATTGGGCGGTACAGTGCTGGCTGCAGGGATTATGGAGCAAGGAACGGGGCAATTTAATGGAATAGGCGTTATATTGGGGCTTCTTTCCGCAGTCAGTTATTCATTATTTATTATATTCAGCGGGAAGGCACTACCCTCTGTACACCCCGCTTACCGCAGCGCATGGATGATAACCGGCGGCATGCTGTTCGTTTTTATATGTTTTCCGCCAACTTTTTTATTTAACGGATTACTTATGAGTGATCTCATCCTTTATGGATTCCTGCTCGGTTTGTTTGGAGCATTTATACCTCCCGTTCTGTTCGCTGTCGGCGTACCGCATATCGGTGAAGGGATGGCCGGAATATTAGGCGCATCGGAGCTTCCTGTCGCTGTATTGTTGTCCTCATTCATTCTGAATGAGCATGTTAGTGCGCTTCAATGGGCGGGGGTTGCAGTCGTACTGCTTGGAATTACAATGCCGGAGCTAATGAAACGAAGAAACTATATTTTATTTGGCGGGAGGCAGTAAGATGCAGGTTGACTGTGTAATTGTGGGCGGCGGAATTGCTGGTCTGCAAGCTGCTATTCAATTGGGAAGATATCGACACCAGGTAGCGGTAATCGACGCTGCAGGCGGAAGGTCGACACTTTGCAGGTGCTACCATAATCTCATCGGATGGCCGGACGGTGTCAGCGGCTCTGGGCTGCTAGCCGCAGGAAGAAGTCAAGCTGAGAGGTTAGGAGTTCATTTTATACGGGGAAAAGTCGTGAGAGCTGTGCAAGAGGCTGGAGGGTTCATTCTATCAACAGAGGAAAATAGCCAAATAAACGGGAAAAGATTGCTGATTGCAACTGGTGTAAAGGATCGGCTGCCGGATTTTCCAGCTCTTATTCCATGCATGGGAATCAGTGTTTACGTATGCCCGGACTGCGATGGTTACGAGATATCGGATAAACGTACAATCGTGCTCGGTGCAGGGAGCGTAGGTGCAGAAATGGCGCTTACACTCACGCATTGGACAAATGAGATTATTTATATTAATCATGAGCTGACAGCACTGGACGATCACATTCGCAGTCGCTTGAAGCTGCAAGGGATTTTGTATGTAGAAATGCCGATTCGAGCTGTTCTTACTGAGGAATCACAATTTAAGGGCGTTACATTGAATGATGGCACAACCATTGAGAGTGAACGTTGTTTTGTTGCTTTCGGAGGGAATAAAGTGCGAAGCGCAATTGCGGAGCAGTTGGGAGCCGAGCTGGCAGACAATAAGCATATTATCGTAGATCCACGTACAAAAATGACCAGAGTACAGCATGTTTGGGCAGCCGGCGATGTGACTGCGCATTCCGAGATGGTTTCCATAGCCATGGGGGACGGCAGTCAAGCGGCTATTTGGATTCATAAAAGCTTAATAAAGCCATAGCACTGCCTCGCTTGATCCAATGGTAAAGTTCTTTTATAGACATTCTTTCACTTTCACCCGCCTATAATATGGAAGTATACTGATGAAGTCGGACCGACGAATCATGAGGAAAGGAGCTGATCGATTTGATTACAAACTTAGAGGTGATCTCCGTTTAATCGGAGATCCTGAATAAGTAGAGGAGGCTGTAAGGCCTCCTCCCATTTAAGATACTACTCCCAAATGACGCTAATGGAATTATTGTTAAAAATTTCTTGTCAATTGAAAAGGCTTTCTTTATAATTTAAAAGTGACCTGATGTGCATGGTTCGCCTGTGGAGGATAAGAGCATCCACAGTTTTTTTTGTTTTGACCCATAAATACGAAAATAACGAAAGGAGGCAGCAAAGATGTTGATTACTATCGCTACAAATAATCTAACTATGCTTAGCTTTTTTGAGGAGGACGTTTATCGTGAACTACAAAAATGGAAGAGATGTGCTTCCCCCTAGTTTGCTGAAGGAGCTGCAAAAGTATATTCAAGGTGATCTTATCTATGTCCCTAAGGCAGCGGAGCAGCGGGCACATTGGGGCGAGGTTAGCGGAACGAGGAAGCTGCTGGCCGAAAGAAATAAAGAAATATGTTTCCATTATTCGAACGGATGGTCCGTCGCCGAGCTGGAACGGAAATACCATTTATCCTGTGAAAGCATTCGTAAAATAATCGTCAAAACGCGTGAAGCCATTAAACACTGATGGGGGAAAAGCATGTCAATTATTGAAAATCTCCCGAGATCTATTCGGGCTCAATTATCTCAAGAGCCATTGTTCAGTGCGAAAACGGATCTGCGCCATAACGGTCATTTCGGTGAACAATGGATGGCTTTCACGGAGCAAGAAATAACGCTGTGGGATACGGAAGGTATCCCGTTATTAAAGCTAAGCACGAAAGATGTTAATGAAGCTAGAGCCGTTAACGGCGTTGGCGGGGGGACATTACTCGTAGATACGATTAAGGGGCCGGTCGTTATCGCTCGTTATACGGCAGCCTTATCGCCGTTATTTGGCTTCGCCGCTAAATTGATGACTTCTATCGCTAAGGACGAAGAACGCCCTATCGCTTCAGAGAAGGAATTTCCGCGTTATTGCCCAACCTGCGACAATCCTCTGTCTGAAGGCACGCAAGTGTGTCCGCTTTGCAAAAATAACGGCAAGGTAATCGCCCGCATGCTTAAGTATGCGAGGCCATATAAGCTGCAAATGGTAGGCGCCGGTTTCTTGCTCGTTTTGACGACGCTAGTGGAACTCATCCCGCCTTACTTGACCAAAGTCATAATTGACGATGTGCTTCAGCCGAAAAATATGGGCTCAACGCTCCTCATGGTTGTCATCGGACTGGGAGTCACGGCCTTGATGATGTCGGTCATGCAAACGGTACGCGGATTAATCGGCGTTTGGGTCGGTTCCAAATTGATGGGTGACTTGCGAAGAGACATATACAGCGCATTGATGCGGTTGTCTCTCGCTTTTTTTGACCGGAGGCAGACCTCACAGTTTATCGGCAGAGTGAACAGCGATTCAGAAGCGATGAGACAGTTTATGACGGATGGAGTCATCTGGGTTAGCGGAGAGTCGCTGCGGGTTGTTGCTATTTTCATTATCATGTTCGGACTCGATTGGAAGCTGACACTGTTTGCCTTGCTGCCAATGCCGTTCATGGTGGTGGTATCCATGAAGCTTTGGCCGAAGATAGGCCGTCGCTGGTATCAGCAGTGGAGATCCATTTTTCGTTTAAATGTATTGGTGGGCGATTCTCTCCAAGGTGTTCGGGTCCTTAAAGCATTCGGTCAAGAATCAACGGAAATGTCCCGGTATGCGGAGGCTAACCGCGAGGTCGTTCGCCATAACATCCGCATTGAGGGGCTTTGGCAGGGCATGTTTC
This sequence comes from Paenibacillus alkaliterrae, assembly GCF_021532375.1. Lineage (GTDB taxonomy): Bacteria > Bacillota > Bacilli > Paenibacillales > Paenibacillaceae > Pristimantibacillus > Pristimantibacillus alkaliterrae. The sequence continues at coordinate 2,495 of NZ_JAKGAP010000012.1, read as the reverse complement.
CGCTGTTCTCCTTCATAGCTGGAATCGGAACGCTGCTCATTTGGTATTATGGAGGCCTCTCGGTGCTTCAGAATGAACTGCAGCTTGGAACATTAATGGCATTAATTGCTTACCTTACAATGTTATTCGGTCCCCTTCAATGGGTCAGTCAAATGATTAACTGGGCAAGCAATGCGCTTTCCGCCGCCGATCGAGTTTTCGAAATTATGGATACGCCTTCGGAGGTGCCGGATGTACGGGATCCCATTCCGATCGGGACCATTAAAGGCGAGGTTGTATTTGATAAGGTAACGTATGGCTATGAGAAGCATCATCCGGTAATTAAGGACATTAATCTCCAAGTCAAAGCGGGTGAAATGATTGGTTTAGTCGGCCATTCCGGAGCCGGTAAATCGACGTTTATCAATATGATTTGCCGTTTTTATGACACGGATGAAGGGGCAATTCGCATAGACGGCGTTGATCTGAGACGAATAAGCCAATCCGATTTGCGGAAGCAAATTGGCGTTGTGCTCCAGGAGACCTTCCTGTTTGACGGAACGATTGCCGAAAATATTGCCTATTCGAAGCCGGATGCGACGCCAATTGAAATTATGCGGGCCGCTAAAATTGCCAATGCCCATGATTTCATCGTAAGGCTGCCCGACGGCTACGATACGCGGGTCGGCGAGCGGGGGCACCGCTTGTCAGGCGGCGAGAAGCAGCGCGTTTCCATTGCCCGCGCGATCATTCATGATCCGCGCATTCTCATATTGGATGAAGCGACTGCATCTGTCGATACGGAGACGGAGAGGCAAATTCAAGAAGCGATTACCCGTCTTATTCAAGGCAGAACAACCTTTGCCATTGCCCATCGTCTTTCAACGCTTCGTAATGCGGATAGACTCGTTGTTCTTGAACGCGGCAAAATTGTTGAGGTTGGCACTCACGAACAGCTGCTCTCTCAAAAAGGTGCCTATCATAAGCTTGTTGAAGCCCAGCAGGAGCTGTCTAAGATTAAGGGGGTTGAGGGCTGATGAAGGACACCTATGACTTAACGATCGCCGAGGCGGATGATGTTATTTTCAGCCGAGGACCGGGAGGCGTTTTCCAAGGCATTATTAAAGGAGAGCCCTATGAAGAGCTAGTCGTATACCGCGCCTTCCCGTTCATATACACGACGCAATATATTTCGATACGGGGTGCGAAGGGCGAAGAGCTGTGCATTATTCGAGATATTGAAGAGCTGGACACGGAGAGCCTGCAGGAGATTAACAATGAGCTTCAATTTCGTTATTTCCTGCCCCGCGTCACTAGGGTGGATAGCGTGAAGCAAAAATCCGATCTGTGGCTTTGGGAGCTGCAAACGAATTTGGGTACGACACGTTTGGCCATGCGCAATCTTCACGAGCATATGCAGTTTCCAAGCGGAAACCGCATCATACTGACGGATATCAACGGCAGGAGATGTGAAATCGCAGACTGGAAGGCGCTTGACAGCCATAGCCGCAAGCAGTTAACAGACGTTATTTAATCGCTAATAAAACAAACAGGCTGCCAAATGGCAGCCTGTTTGTTATTAATCGGTATTGTAAAAGCGACCAAGCATTAGTGGATTCTAAAAACAGGTTTAGAGGAAAGATTGTGCTGGAAATCTTGTTTATGCTGCTTTTGACAGGCAGAAAACCACTTTTAAAATAGATATAGGTAAAATGCAAATAATTGCCGCATATCTGATTGCAGTTTTGGTTAAATTATCTTTCGTGACTTAATACGAAAGATGGTGAATTCTCATTAATATCTCGCCTAGGCTATATCATTGGTTTGTCCGACCGAAATGGTTTACTAAAAAATATATTCACGATCATGTACATTCCCACTTTACATTTGATGGCCAAACCGTATTAGATTTTGGCTCCGGTACTGGGGCGAATTGCTCCATGTTCCATCCGTTATATTATGTTGGGATTGACCCTGATGCCAAACGAATTGATTATGCAAAGCGATTGTACCCCGACCATGCATTTCAGGTCTTGGAAAGTAAAAGATTCCCATTTGATAATGAATCGATCGATAATATACTTATTATCGCTGTGTTGCATCATGTTTCTTCGGATGAAATATCAAGTTACATGAAGGAATTTCAAAGAATTCTAAAGCCTAACGGAACAATTATCGTTATGGAACCATGTTTGTGCAAGAAAAAACCGTTATGTAATAGGTTTATGAAATGGTACGACAAAGGGGAGTATATTCGTACTGAAGAAGAATATATTCGATTGTTTAGAGATCATAATTATGATTGTAAGGTCATAAAACGATTCCGAAAATGTTTTTTATATCACGAGTTATTTTTTTCAGTAGAACCAAAATCACTATAGCGGCAATCAGCGTGCGATAAATATAAAAAATCCTCCTACTACCTAATCAATCCTTAAACTGTGGGTAAAGGCGTTTTAGTTTGATTCTTGCTTCATTGGTGGTAAACTGCCAGTCAACACCTTTCTGGGACTGGT
>NZ_JAKGAP010000119.1 GCF_021532375.1 Paenibacillus alkaliterrae | reverse complement strand
CTAAATCTAATCGCCAAATGCTTGTCGGTGGCGAATGAAAAAAGCCACCGTCATTGGCGGTTCCGAATTCACCGACAATTAAAGTGGCTGATGACAAACAGCGGCTGACAACGCTCTTTTTGTTATACATATTTGCTTTCCGCAATGACAATACTAAAACACCGTTTTTACATAGATTCAGATATGAAACCCGAATAACATCTCGAGAGTTTTTGAAATTATTGACTAATAACCGTGCTGCAATTTTTGAACCTGGAACAAAACCATCTGCAGAGATAGAGGATTCAGAGTGGTTTGTTTCAGGTTGGATACACGACCCAACTATCCAATCTGCTCTTGTTATGCTTGATGAAATACAGGTAACATTCGGAAATATAGAACACCTTTCTGATAAGTTGGCAGATGTAGAATTTGAACCTCCTCTTACTTTTAAGTTTTTAGACATGCAGAACCTCGGCATGGAGGACAGCTTGTATATAAAACTAAATGCGCGAGGAAAACCTCTTACAGAATTTGAAAATTTTAAAGCACGGTTAATCGGAAGGATGAAAAAGTTAGAGCTACCTTATATCAATAAGTTCGAACTTTATTTTGACACCGATTGGACAGACCTTTTTTGGGCAGAACACAAAGTTGATTTCGACCAGACGTATTATACGTTCTTTGGTGTTTTGTTAATGAACAAAGGAATAATTCAAGACGACAAAAATTGGGCAAACAATCTTGACTATAGTAAGATTGATGCAGAAGTATTTGAAAGGGCATTTTATACTCTTAACTTTTTATGTAGAAACCCTGACTATAAAGATGTAAGTATTCTGATTTTTAATGCATTGACCGAGGGGCGTACTTATTCTAATCGTGTATTGTTTCACGCTGTTACAACGTATTTGTTGAAGGCAAAGGGTGTAGATAACGGTTCGTTGAATCAGTGGCTGAGGATAATTAAAAATCTAACACTGAATAGCAGATTGGACGAAATCAATTTATATCGTAATGCAATTGAAAGTATTACAGCGCTCTCCGATAATTTTAGTTCCTTACTTGTGTATTTTTCGGAAAATGGAAAAATCTCTGGTTTTAATCAACAACAAATAGCTGAGGAAAGAATAAAGGCACAAATAATTATCGAAGATAAGAGTTTTGCAGAAGAAATATACAAGGCAGAACAACACCTGTATTTCAGCGGCCAGATTCGTTCAGCACTGTATCTTGACAAATATAAAAAAGATAAGTTTGTAGAATACTGGAATAAAATTTCCGCCATTTTTGTCATCAATAAACCAAAGCATGGACATTTATTACGCCGTGCATTACTTGCATTAGGAGACTATACACTACCCGTAAGCCAATTTATAACACTGTGTGTTGATGACCCGAATGAAGCTGCAAGTACGCCCAGTTTGAAATCATTGTTCGCGAATTGTGGTAATGTTGTTAGACAACTTCTCGACGTACTTGACTTGAATACTGATTTACAAGTACAACTACAAGAAATAATTGCAAAATCGGTCGTGTCTAAAAAAGACTGGCGGTACTGTTTAATGCGCTATCCACAATTGTTTGATTGGATGAGTGTGTCTCACTTGCGATTGCGTGTTCTCCAAAACGAAATGCACCTCATACAAAACAAATGGTCAAATGGCTACAACTACGCACTTTTTCTTTCTGCGTTGTACGAAGAATTGAAAAGCCGGCAGATAAAATCACAATTTGATGGTGAATTGGGGATTCATGTACAGCACTACCTTTATGTTAAGGGATATACGGTAAGCTTTAGCAATGGGGAATTCGCCGTTACAAATGGAGCTAATAAGGTTGTGTTCGTATCAAAGACAGACGACCCGATTCTCGAAACGGCGGATTTTATCTCCAGGTGATTATGACGCTCCCTAAGTGACCATATACCGCGGATTAAGTGTTATCATTAAGTTACAAATATGCGTCATTTTGAAACGAGAATAAGAATGGAATGCAATTCAGCATAGCCGAATTATTTTGGGGGGCTAGCCCCCCAACCATATTTGAAAACATGCGATAGAGGGAGTATCAAGCACCTTTTATGGTGAAGAGCTCTTGAGAGTTTCGTTGATAATATGTGTGCTTGATAAATTATCAGGGGGAATGATATATGCCGTCAAAGTAAAGCAATTAATGATGATTTACCACACCGCGAAAGGAGGCAGCCGATGAGCAAATACAGTTTTTACTATGATGAATCTGAGCATAGCCGGAAAATCAACCACAAAACTATAACTGCGGAGAATTATTTCGACAGCTTTATTGCGGTTGTCGTTGGCTGGCCCTCCAACAATCAGGCAGCCTTGTATGAAAGATACGCAACGTTTGAGTCTAAGTATCTGCACAGGCAGTCAAACGGCGAACTAAAAAGCACTACTATCAAGCAAAGCCAACTAAAGAGTGGTTTTGCCTCCTTGAACGCTGACAACCTCTCCTTGTTAGAGGACTTCTTGGCGCTGTTCGATGAAAGAATCCTTGTCTACTATGCTGTTACAAGCAAAATCGAGTACATCATTCATCAGCTATTTGAAGACTACGAAAACAGCCTTTTCGTGGATATGGATGCCATGAAATATTCCATCACGAAGGCAATAGTCTTGTATCAGCCAAGCGAAATTATGGCGGGGATGTATAATAATACAGGTGAACTTATTGGCTTATTGAAAGACTTCTTTACAGCCCAAATCGAAAAAGATAAGGCAAACGAAACGCTGAAGCAAAAAGAGATCGTGCAATTCAGCCAAATTCTCTTGCTCTTGGATGACGTGTCCACGATTAAAACAATTGACTGGAATTATGATATTGCTTTCGTGGGATTTAGAAAATTTTTGGACGAAAAAGGAATTCATGATTATTCGATTACCATAGACAAGGAAGGTGAACATAGCAACACGGTAAAAGCCGCTGAACGAGTGGGTTTATGCTCAGTTTCCGAGGCAGACTCATTGACTTCCTGCGGAATTCGTATGGCTGATATGTTGGCAGGCATCATTTCAAAGTTGCTTAAGGCACTACATAGCGCACTGGAATATGCTTCGCCTGAAGAACTGCTAAACAAGAAGATTCTCGACAAGAGCTGGTTCGTCGTCAATGAGCGACAGCTCGCTCTTTACAAGAAATTGCACCAAGTGGCCATTGAATTGAACAAGACATGGTATAAGGCGTTTGCCGGAACATACTCGGATGATTTGATTGGGTTTATTGCTCTCCTAAGTTTCATGAATCACTTTAAATCGGTGGAAGATATAAATAAAGACCTTGATATGCAAGCTGAGTATTTTAACGCTTATTGTTGTGAACATCTTGGTGAGCATTTTGAACAAATGAGAAACGGCAGACAAATACCGGCGTTGCCAATTGATGCTGTTACAGATAATGACTTATCTAATGGTTTTGTAATAAATCGTCGAGGTGCAAAGGTTTACTTTGATATTGACAGGCAACCTTTGCTTGAAATAAAAAACGGACACCAAACCTTCGATGTATTATCAGTAGGCTTAAGTAAAGAAATGATTCCAGTAGTTACGATTGTAGAAGAAGACGAAGTAAAATGCTATCGAATTCCAAAAGAGTTATCTGAATGGACGATGACTTTTGTTGGTTTAGCAAATATGGGCGAGAACGTATTCCCATCTAAAGTTGTGTTTTCAAAGACGAAAGACGGATATGTTGCCGATATTTTATAATGATAACTCAGTTGAACAGCGATAATACCATATATTATTGTGAACTTCATCATGATAATTATTGCAAAAGTTGAGGGCGGGTGATTATTTGTTATCATTGGATTTGTTTGACTATTCTTCATTAACAGATCTTGAAAGAGATGTAACTAAGTACGTTAATAAAAACGTAGAATGCATAATCAGAGTATTGTTAGATTTCCTGGAAGATAACAATGATTTTACACCGGAAGATTTTTTGCCTTACAACAACTTCAGAATAAATAATGCTGTATGGAGTGAGATGGTTTATGATCTATACGATATTATCCGTTCTGATGTAATTAGAGAGTATGTAAAACCAAAATATGAATTTCTGCTATATGTTATACTTCAGTGGTGGGATGACTGTACTGACGATCCTGACGACCTCCTTGAAAATAAATTAGATGATAATTTGGCTACAAAAATTAAAGAAACGTATACTTCAGAAGATGGTGGAAATTATGTTCTAAATGCAATTACTGATTTTGAAGAGTACTATTACATTCTTTTTGCGAATCATGACTTCTTACCCGATAGCTTAGAAAGATTGATAATAATATATATAAGAAATCCAGACTGGTTTACAATGCAATTTCCCGATATAGACTTGAATGAATATCAGGACCTCATGCCTAAAGATTTACGAGAACAATTTGAAGAATTGAATCGAAATCCGAGCGAGCCCATAAAAATCATTAAGAAGGAAGTGTGCGAGGACACTCTTTTACAAGATTTAATTTTCTGTTGTGAAAAATTACAAGCTAATATCACATACAAAGATTCACCTGAGAACCATCGAAATGACTATATTCGTGATTTGCTTGATACTATGGGATATTTGGGTATTAGAGACCAAACTAGACTAGGGACATCAAGCGGAGGAAAGGAAGCAGGAGAAGTTGACATTTTAGTCAGAAAAGATAATCGTTCTTTTTCAATAATAGAAGCTTTAAATTTGTCAAGTGTTAACAAGTCATGCATATCTTTACACATCGACAAGATATATCGATATGATACATTAGGCTATATATGCAATTTTATTGTTTCATATGTTAAAGCGACGGATTTTCTAACGTTTTGGGATAGGTATCTACGTTTTGTTCAATCATATAGCTATCCGTTCGAAAGAGTAAAATTTGAAATACCGAAATACAATCAATATTCCGAATTAAGGCTCGCAGTAACCGAATTAATGCGCAACAATATGGTTACAAAACTTTATCACATAGTTGTACACATTCCAAGTTAATACCTAAGTTCCCGAATTGTATAACGATGAAACTTCGTGGATTAGCTTAATGACAAGGCTCTCGAATATATTGGCTGATTTTTCCTAGTTATTTGTTGGAAGAACTTTATAAAAGGTAAACACCACTACATCTTGTCTGCGACTGCTACTCAAGCCATGTTGACTATGGGAACAAACATCAGAAGAGCGTTACTTATCAATTAGGCATCGCTTTTCTGATTGTAAAGTATTTGTCGTACTGGGAGTTACATGCTAACAAAAGCTAACGCAATCAAGTAAAAAACGTAAATTCGCGTTCAAGATGTTACAGATTCAAATTTGAAAAACGTTGATATATCGCACTTTCGGGACATATCGTTCAAGAGGTTACAGCTTTTCACCTTATGGGCGGCATGATGTAATAAGGGGTTAAATCCCTTATGCATCAAGGGTTTCTGTAACAGGAAACGCCGTTTGTCCACATCTGTATTGAAGAGGTCTCTCAGATAACACTGGGAGACCTCTTTTTTACACTGAGCTTTAAATCAGGTGATACAAAAATGTTTTCTTTCCTGAATCAGATTTTCCGCACAATGCTTACCTTCTCCATTTATATTATGTGAAGAATGAACACTTGTATTTAGGCTGGTTAATTAAAAAAGTGGAATCAAATGATTCCACTTTGGAAATAATGATGATATAATGGAGTTTAGGAAGGTGAGAAAATGAACGATAATGCGGAGGATTTTCTGAAAGAAGCAAAGGATCTGATCCGCAAAAGTAAACGACGTTTCCTGCCGCGAGAGGACTATGAGCAACATTTAATTGATCTCGGGTTTGGGGGCGGCGTAAAACAAGGTTGGAGAGAGCTTCTTAAGGTCAGTGCGGAAAACATGTTTAAGCCGCCGGAACCCGACAGGGATAGACCCGGTGATACGGTTTGGTTCTTTAAGCGAGATTATAACGGCATTATGGCTTATATAAAACTTAAAATCGATGAACGCGGTTGTGTCTGTGTATCATTTAAGCCGTGGATTGATTATGATAACTAAACATGTAAACAGGTACATAGGAGGGGCGTTAGCTCAGCCCTCCTTAATAACTTAAACATAATTTTTTTCATGAAAAACGAGAAGGCTATTCTTTAAGTAAAATTTGCAATGAGTGGGAGGATCAAACTATGAGATACTGCGATGAATGTGGGGCAGAAGGACCTTCAACGACTATAGAAAGACCCAAAACATTCACAGTTCGTGGCAAAGAGATTGAGATTCAACAAACAATAGCCGTGTGTGATAAAGGACACAAGGTTTACGACGAAGAGTTGGATAATGCAAGCATCTTATTGGCAACTCATAAATATGCTGAACAATACGGAATGCCCGCGGAACAAATTCACGCCGTTCGTCAACAATATGGTATCGGCTACCGACCGTTTGCAAAAATTATTGGGATCGGTTCGGCTAGTTTGAGGAGACATGAATCCGGAGAGTTGTTGCCGAGCGAAACACACTTGGACATCTATAAAAGGCTGCAGGCGGATCCAGGTATGATCCATAAGTATTATCAGCGACATAAGGGAAAGCTATCTACAAGAGAACAAAAACAGGCTGAGAATGTATTGGCTAGCTGGCAAGCAAGCACCTCATTGACTATTGAGTCGATTCAAAGTGATGAGGAGATCATTGAGGCCATCCATAGACCTTATGAATCTACTGAGTTGACCGGTTATCTTTCGTTTAACTTAGAGAAGTTTATCCATATGGTCTTGTTCTTTACACGGGATGGAGTAGCAAAAACAAAGCTAATGAAACTCCTATGGTATGCAGATTTTATGAAATTTAAACGCCAAACCGTCTCCATTAGCGGCGCAGTTTATGAGCGTTTGCCGTTCGGTCCTGTACCAAAAGATCATGAAATTACCTTGGCACACCTTCAACACATGAATGTTATTAGAATCGAAGAGACGATAATTAATGATGAGGGATGGACGATGATGTCGGTTAAAGCCTCACAACAGTTTGATCCTTCGTATTTTGATGTACATGAATTGGATATTTTGCGGGAGATTGAGTACGCCTTCCGAAACTATGGTTCGCGTAAAATAAGCGATTATGCACATCAAGAGCGGGCTTGGATAGAAACGCCTTCTGAACATCCTATAGACTATAAATATGCCACGGATTTAAGGGAATTAGATATGATGTAAATCCGTTGCTTTCACTTCACGTAAACCCTCAAAGCAATTGAGGGTTTTTTGTGTGCGCCACGCATGGCGATTAACTAGGTGGTGAAAGTCCACTGTGGGGGCTTGTAGTTGCCAACCACTAGCCAAGAGCAAGGGTGTC
>NZ_JAKGAP010000118.1 GCF_021532375.1 Paenibacillus alkaliterrae | reverse complement strand
ATATTGGACATTCCCTCTCTTCGCCGTCTCGATAGCGGGTAACAGGGAATCCCCGTAAAATCCTTGTCCTGCGCCTATCCGGATCTTTCTCATGTCCTCCCGCCCCCCGTTCCTTCACTACCATTGTATGGTGCAGCTGAACGGCCTATTCGACTTTCTCTTATTAGAACTCTCATCTTCATGCAGTTCACCCCTTTTAATGGAAGCTGTTTGCTCCCAAGCCCCGTTTGGGGCGCTATGATGGATTTATACAGTAACTTCACGCTTAAGAATTACTCCTAACTTAGCGACCGGTTTTTTCAAGCATAAGCATAGATTCTCACCATTACCAATTAATCTCGCGAACTGCATAAGTCCTGAATGGAGTCATAACTGTAATTTCTGTATCTAAAATTCCTTTTTATTCTAATAAATTATTTCAGGTGAAATGATACGCAATTTCCATTTAATCGGACTCAAAGGGGCAATCCCCTTAAATTAGATAGTCGAGCAGATGCCGATCCGCATGAATTAGCACGGCGACGGGGATGTCGGGCAGCAAAGCGTGTATACGGCGAGTCGATTTGAAGTCAAATGATTGGATAAAGATATCCGCACGGCCCTCGATGCCTTCAATTCCTTGAAAACTGCCGCTTCTCCCAATGCCTGTAATCGCTTGGAGAAGCTTGTAACGAAGAACAACAGCGGCCAGCTTCTTTTCAATTCCGGGATAGAGCGGCGGATCCTTGATCTCAATGAGAAGGCCGATCCTGCCATAGAAACGATCCATGACTTCTTCCAGGGACACGATCGTTTCTTCCGCATAATCGGCATGAAAATAGCTCCCGGCATCCATTTTCTGAAGCTCCCGCAGCGTATAATCATGGACGAATCCCGTTTTGTTCGTCGTTCGGTCCACCGATTTATCGTGGATGACGACGAGCTCGCCGTCCTTACTCATCCGCACATCCAACTCGATGAAATCGGCGCCGAGGCGCTCGGCCAGCTCGAAAGCGGCCATTGTATTCTCGGGGGCGTAGCCGGATGCCCCGCGATGCGCGATGATCAATGGTCCCTCCGCCGCATAGGGATTAATGGCAGATACAGTTAATGCCGCGCAGCATAGGGTTAACAATAGCAATCCGATCCTGTGCCAGACAAAAGCTGTTTTTCGGCTGGCCATCGTTCCACCTCCTCCTTCTCGCACATAGCCGCTGACCTAAGCTCTAACGCTAGTGTCCCAGTCCTTCCAATCTTTTATTTCACGCCGTTATACACGAATGCTTTAATAATTTGTCTCTGCGAGAGGAAAAATTTTCGTTCGTTGTCATGACGAGCGGCCAGAAGTAATCGTTCCAATGGGCAATGAAGCTGAATAAGGCAAAGGTGACAAGCACCGGCTTCACCATCGGCACCATAATTTGAAGGATGATTTTCCACTCGGCGGCCGATCTTCGCCATTCGGCACCCTCCTCCTCGTTGTGCATATCCCGCAGCCTCTTTATTTGCCAAGCAGCTTGTTCGCCTTCTCGGCCGCTTCGTTAAGCGCTTCCTGCGGAGACGTATCGGGCTCGATAATCGCCTTTTGAATCGCATCCTTAACAATCTTGGCTACTTCCGGATAAGCGTTCTCCATCGGACGCGGTCTCGCATATTCCAACTGATCGACAGCTACCTTGAACTGCGGATACTCTGCAAAATGCGCCTTCAGCTCGTCGCTCTCCACCGCTGACATACGGGTCGGCAAGTAACCGACATGCTTATGCTGGTAAGTGGTGTTTTCCTTGGACGTCATCCATGTGATGAATTCCCAAGCGGCTTCCTTTTCTTCCTTGGTGCTCTTCGAAGTCATGACAAGCTGGCAGCCGCTTTGGGCAACGAGCGCTTCATAAAACCAGATATCGGCAGCCACCGTCATGCCGACCTTGCCTTTCTCTTTCAGAACGCGGGAATACTGCTCCAGCTCATCCCATGTTTTCGGACCTTCGGGATCCAGGCCGGCGTCTTTCAGCATCGTGACATTTTTGTACAGGATCGGGGTGCTGCGCATGAACGGAAGGCCGAACAGCTTGTCATCCACGCAGGCGTTCCCCATTAAGCCGGGGTTGAAATCATCGAGCTGGACCTGATCCTTGTCTCTCTCCGCATAAGCAGTCAGCTCCTCCAGCATCCCCGAGCGGGCGAATACGCCGGTGGACGCGATCTCCAGATCGGTTACAGCAGGAGCGTCTCCCGCAGCGAACGCTGCCTGTACCTTGGCATAAGGTCATCGTAGTCGCCTTGGTGCTCGGCAATCACTTCGATTTTGTCCTGCGATTCGTTGAACTCCTTGACCATGTGCTGCTTGGCTTCCTCTATCTTATTGCCGAATGCGTACCAGTATTAGATGACGATTTTCTTGTCTGGCGAGGCATTCGCGCCCTCCGCCGCGGCCCCGCTGTTCACGCTGCCATTCGTACCATTCGTACCGTTCGTGCCGTTGGAACCGCAACCTGCCAATACTACGACCATGAAAATTGCAAGCGATAGTGCAGTAAGCTTCTTAACCATTGTCCAATCCTCCACCTTTTCTTTGTTTTACTAGGCATACAGCCAAAAAAGAAACCTTAATCCAGCCACGGACATGAACGTCCGCAACGGATAAGGTTTCTCCATTGCTCCAACCGATTGCTATTTACTTGTCATCATGAATGATACGGTCCGACTATTAACTCTGTGTTATCAGGTTGCAAAGATTATTACCTCCTCCATGGTATAGGCCAAGTATTGTTTAACCGGTGAACCTCCCCGACTTACTTGTTATCACAAGTTGAAGTCGGGGCTTCTTACCACCGGCATCTTCCATGCACCTTTGTAAAATTGGGTTTGCCAACTCTACTCCATACTCGGAGGCAGGGGTGTCATCGAAGCTGCCTAAGTAAGCAACATGTGTCTTCGCACACATGGGGCGGAACAGCCCATCTACTACTTTTTGCTTACGCAATCCTTACAGGGGGAATGCGTCATTCATCCCCCACTAAGGGGATTTCTGACCGATTTTTGTAAAGGGAGGATAGAAGGCAGGATCCAAAGCAGATTAGCTGTCCAAAATAAACAAAAGCCTGCTATCCGCAGGCTTTTGGCATCTCTCTTATTTGGATTGTTCAAACATCCAGTCAATGGCTTCTTGTGTGTTGTATGCAGGCACCCATGAAAAATGTGCCATTGGCTATGGCTGTCAATTCAGCCCCGGTTATTGCCTTGTTAGGACGGAAGGTCCCATCGCTGTAGCCATTTATCGTTCCTTTTGCAGCACAGTTCATTCAAAGTACGCATTTTAATTACTTTTTAGCCCCATTAGCCGAGATTTCCCAATTAATATCATTCAAAACGTTTCCGTAAATGTCTTTAACATTAAGGACGATAAGGTCTATATAAGCGTCAGTATGTAATGCCCTAGCTAAGGTCAGTGTAACGGTTTTCTTATCATCACTTAGGGTAATAGCGGCTACTTCATGATTATGAGGTATATTAGCTTTAAGGTGATCACCATAGAAGCTTCTCGCGCATACGTCATTGGTTTCATTAATTACAGGATTACTAAAGGTCACTTTAACCGTTTTCGCATCGACTACTTTTACGGAATCAATTATAAAGTTCGAAGCTGTCGTACTTTCAGATGCAAATACGGAAGTAAAACTAAGTGCTAACACTACCCCTCCAATGATTAATGAAGTTTTAATAAATTTTGGAATTTTCATTTAAATCCTCCACTCGTATAATCGTTCGCCCACGCGCCGCTGGGCTTTTCATTTTTTTCGATGACAAAATGTGTTTGACATAGACTGCCGACTAAAATGTTCTGCTGCCATTCACCCCCTTCACGTTTTCAATCCGATCCCCGGAGTAACGTGGAACTATATCACCTTGCTGTTTGTTGAACTGATCCTGTTTTAATTGTTGTTCTAATTTTTTGTTTTCTTGAAAGTGAGTCTCTTCAAGATATGCGATCAATTTTTCGATCCGATGATTTTGAGCGGCCTGCATTTCTTCAACGGATGCAGAGATCTCGTTAATCGCGTATTGTAAAAGTTTCTTCATATCTTCTTGTTGTATTTCATTAGAAGATTCGGCAGACCTGTATTTATTTTTATTAAAGACAAATAAGTTTTCTAATTTGAAATATCGATCCAAACTCAAAATATAAGCGCGCCTTCCGCTGAGTAACAGGCCAAAAGCACTTGTATAAAGGGTAAGGCTGATTAAATTCATATTGCCTGAAAGAATGAAGTTAATATGCATAAATAGAAAAATCAGAATAGACGGGAAGGTCAGCAACCCTATTATTAGCATCAAACCTAGAATGATCTGAACCGCAGGAATGATATAATTTAAAAACATAACATGATTTAGTGCCGCTTCTTCGATGAAATATTTATAAAATCCTGGGACATGAGGTTTTCCCAGTGCGTCGATTAAATAATCTCTGAGAAATACCCCCGGTTCACTAAACCATGATTTCCCTGTAATCTTCGTAACCCCAGCCAAGAGCCAGCCCAAACCGAAAAGAATGCGCATCAAAACAATCCATGATTCAAATCCCCGTTTTGCAAGATTCCGTCTTTGAAGTTTTTGCAGAGCCCGAATCATTCATTTTAACCTCCTCGTAATAGTTCTCATTCGCACAATGATATGACCTGAAAGATCTTATTTGAGTTTTCATTGAGATTATATTGTATATGGTAAAAATAATTGCCTGTACATTAAAAATTTAGTTAAAGACAAATATTTTTACCTAATGCAACATTTAGTGCATAAAAAAATCTCTCATCGCTACAGCTATTTACAGACTTTGTAACATCTTCTCAGCCTCTTCACAGGATAAAGGTTTACTGAACAAGTAGCCTTGCACTTCATCGCACTGTTGTTGTTTGAGAAAAGTAAACTGTTCTTGGGTTTCCACTCCCTCGGCAATCACTTTCAGCTGTAAATTGTGTGCCATATTGATGATTGTGGTCACAATCGCTGTGTCTTTCGGACAGATATTGATATCCCACACGAAAGACTGATCGATTTTCAAAGTATCTACGGGAAAATGTTTAAGATAGCTCAATGATGAAAAACCGGTTCCAAAATCATCGACGGATATTTGGACCCCCATCAACTTTAATTCATTTAGCGTGGCAATGGTCTTTTCGATATTCTGCATAATAATGCTCTCCGTAATCTCCAATTCCAGGTATTGAGGTTCAAGCCGGGTTTCCTGCAAAATCCGGGAGAGTGTATCTGCTAAATTCCCCTGCTGGAATTGTCGCGCAGAGAGGTTCACCGATATGCGTACAGGCGGATACTCTGCTGCCTGCCAAGCTTTATTTTGACTGCAAACCGTTCTCAACACCCATTCGCCAATAGGTACGATCAGCCCGGTTTCTTCTGCTAGTGGGATAAATTCCGTTGGAGAGATCAGCCCCATTTCGGGATGCTGCCAACGAATCAATGCTTCCATACCGATCATCTTGTTCGTTTGTATACTCACCTGAGGCTGGTAGAAAATCGTGAATTCCTGACGCTCCAGCGCTTTGCGCAGAGCATTTTCCAGCATCATTTTCTTGGTTATCATTTTATTCATATCGGAAGTATAGAACTGATAATTGTTCCTCCCTTGTTCTTTGGCATGGTACATGGCCGTGTCCGCATTCTTGACCAATGTTTCGATGTCATGTCCGTCAGCAGGGTACAAGCTGACGCCGATGCTGGGGGTAATGAAGAGTTCCCGGCCTTCTATCAAAAAAGGCTGCGAGAATGAGTACAAGATTCTTTGGGCAACATGAGCAGCTTCTTCCTTAGCGATCTTTTCTATAATAACCGTAAATTCGTCACCTCCTTGCCGGGAGAGGGTATCTACTTCACGCAAACAGTTTTGTAACCGCTCAGCAACTGCCTGAAGCAAAAAGTCGCCTACGGAGTGGCCCAACGTATCATTAATAAGCTTGAAGCGATCCAAGTCGACAAACATGACGGCCAACATAAGATTGTGGATTTTTGCATGAAGCATTGCATAGCTAAGTCGATTATAGAATAGACTCCTATTTGGCAGTCCGGTCAAGGCATCGTGATAAGCCATATGCTTGATCGTTTCTTCCGCCCGTTTACGTTCGGTAATATCCCGTGAGTCAGCCAACACAACCTTTACCCCGTTCAAGGTAAATATACGGCTGCTAATCTCAACCGGTATTTTCAAACCATTTTTGGAGAGATAACTCCACTCAAAAGTGATTTGGCCTTTTGCCAACAAGTCCCGTATAATTCCAGGAACTTCATCCAAGCGGTCCGGGTCGGTAATGTCCATGAGTGACATCGAAAGAAAAGCGTCCCTGGTATAACCTAATCTTTGGTATGTAACCGGATTTACCTCAATGAACCGGGACGGCATTCCGTCCTCATCCAATTCAAACAAGAAAACGGCATCATTTGTATGATCAAACAGTGCCCGAAATTTTGACTCACTCTCCAACAGTGCTTCTTCAACCAATTTGCGTTCGCTAATGTTACGTCCGATAACAATAAGCACTTTCCGCCGCCCGTCCGAATGAAAAATAGGAACTCTAATAACGTCGAAGGTTAACGGCCTGCCATCCGGTTGAGGAATCAATTGCTCAGAACGTAAGGCTTTTTCTGCTCTCCATGATTGTTCGTCCGAATCTCCGCAATAAAGCGCTACATGACGATAAAATTCACTAAAACCAGCCAGTTCGAAATCTTTTTTGCCTCTGTATGGGACACCTTCAATCTGGAAAAGGCGCAGAGATAAATCATTGGCTACAAGCCATCGCCCCTCGCCATCCTTAAAATAAATAAAGTCAGGTATGGCGTTAATTAGAGTGGTCAATTGCTGGTTGCTCTCCTGCCGTTCTTCCTCGATAACAATTGGAAGCGTCTGTTTGCTACTCTCCTTGATTCTTTCTTTCATCCGCTTCATCCCCTTTAACGATACGAATAATTACGCCTGCCATAATTTATATTTTTTTCAACCCCGAAAAAAGTTGTATATAACCAATAAAGTTTACCTTAGGCAAGATTATAGCTGAAGAACTTTACTATGTCGAGATCAATTTTCGAGCTGCGGAAACTAGCATACAAACATCTGCTTCGAATACTGCTTAAATGAATCAATAATCAGCTTACAACTCATTCATAATTTGAAGCAGGAAAGGAATAGCCTCTTCCTTACGTTCAATCAGGGATTCGCCCTCCACTCTGTCATATATAATATCCATTCGCTCTTCGCAACAAATAATTTCATATACCTTTGGTTTTGTAAAGTTCATACCATTGATTTCCTTTGCGTTTTGAAACTCTCTTTCTACCGCATTTTCGGTGTTTGTCAAGATAGTTGTCGCGAATATATGAAAATAAGATAGCTATGTTTAAGCTTTTTGCTCAACTTGAATAGGGGTCGCTTTTTCCGGATTAAGCCAAACCTCTTCATCCAGGCTCCAATCGCGTGTTGCGCCTGACCAACGACCAGGATTCAGGGCTT
>NZ_JAKGAP010000117.1 GCF_021532375.1 Paenibacillus alkaliterrae | reverse complement strand
TACTGTTTCTTCCTCATATCGTGTTCCCCTCCGCTTAATTTCATTGTATCTAAGTAAGGGGTGTATTGTCCAAGTCTAAATAGGGGCTAAAAAGAAGCCATGGTCGGTATTTACGATAAGCATCGTATCTTTCCACAAATTAAAGCGGTCAAAGGCTTCTAGAATTTTTCCCAGATACGTGTCGCACATACTAATAAGAGCAGCGTACTCAAAGATCATATGCTGAATCTCTTCCGGCTGCTGTGTCACCTTTCCATAATCAGGCCAATCAAAATGTTTTCCATCATAAAAGTGCGGATATAAATCCTTATATTGCTGCTGAGTAAAAAACGGCTCATGAGGATCAAATGCTTCGATTTGCAAAAACCACTGGTCTTGCTCGTAATTACGTTCGATAAACTCAATGCCTCTCCTTACCGTAACAGCCAAAGGCATGTTTTCCTCGACGTTTAAATATTGACGGTTGATCCAGTATTGTCGCCATAGGCCGCCCAACTTAGGGCTGCTCAACGATTCGGGGATAGCAGGATCCCCGACCTGTCCTTTCCAAGCATCGCCTTCTTGTCCTCTGGCGAACTCCCAGAAATGATATCTCGTATGATAGGTTGCTCCGCCATCCTCGAAGTAATGACTATGATCGGTCGTCAGATGGGTGTATACGTTATTTTTTTTCATAAGCTCAATCATAGAATTATCAAAAGGTTCCAGCGGTCCCCAGCTGCGATGCATGAAATTGTACCTGCCGGTATGCAGCTCCCTCCGAGCAGGAACGCAAGGCAGGCTTCCCGCATAGCAGTTGTCGAAAGTTACAATACGTTCCTCAAGTCTTTTAAAATTCGGCGCCTGGACCCAATCACATCCATAATTAGGAAGCATATGTTTATTTAAGGAATCGAACATGAGCATGATCGCTTTCATCGTTTATGATCATCCTTTCACGGAATCCGTGTTACCTTCCACGAAATACTCTTGGAATAATACATACTATTATGATAATAGGCACAATCGCAATTGCTGCGCCAGCCCACCGAATAGGCTTTTCCGGTACGCATGTGAATCACTTTCCGCCATCGCCATTCGCTTGCAATATGGGGAGCAATTCTTTGATTTGGCCGATATGATAATCCGCCATGTCGCATAAACAAGCCTCACCGATGGCAGCGACCCACATTCCGCCTCTGATCGCCGCTTCCACCCCGGCTGCCGCATCCTCCACGACCAAACAACGATACGGGCGCACATCCAATTCGACTGCCGCCAGCAAAAATACTTCAGGATCCGGTTTGCTGCTGCGAATTTCATTACCATCCGCTACGGCATCGAACTTATGCGAAAGTCCGAGACGCTCCAAAATGTAAGGGGCATTTTTGCTCGAGGAACCAATCGCCAGTTTGATTTGCTTTGCCCGTAAGCGGTCCAGCGTCTCCACAACTCCGGAGGGCAAGTCTTCGGCCGATAAAGACTGCAGCATCTCCTTGTAATATCCGTTTTTTCGCTCGGCCAAACGCATTTTCTCCTGCGGCGAATACATGCGGGTTGCCTTCTCCAAAATGATATTCACGCAAGCCATTCGGCTTATGCCCCGCAGCCTGTTGTTTATCGTCTCGTCAAACGGAATGCACTCCTCGTCGCACATCCGTTTCCATGCCAAATAGTGATGTTGGTCGGTGTGTACGAGTACGCCGTCCAAATCAAAAATAACCGCTTCTATATTCATCTTTCCCTCCGCCTGTTCGTTCTTACAGCTTCGCTTCCCAGCAGCCGCAGAAAGGGTCGACAGGGTTTATTCCCTTGAAATCGGATCTGCCTAGCAGTTTATCGACAACCGCGTCAATGACCGTTTCACTGCCCGAATACGCATTAACGTAAGTTTGAACCCGCGGAACATCCTGCAAATGATAAGGGCTAGCGACGGAGACGAACACGGTCGGGATCTCCCGGACAAACCAAGGGACATCCGCACCGAGCAGCGGCTCCCAGTCGATGCGTACCGTAGTCCGGTTGCTTGCCGTTTCGATGTTAACTACATACAGCGCCAAATCGTATTGTTCACTCAGTTCCTTTACCTCGCCGAACACCGATCGAAAGTCCACTTTTTTATTGTTGAAAACGGTGACGTCGAAGCCTTCCGCTTTTAGTTTGGCTACCATATAGGGAGAAATTTGAGTACTGCGATGGCCTCCGCTGTCGCCAAGCACATATAACAGAATACGCTTATGCGTATCGACGGCAATCGGCAGCAGCTGCTGGGTATCTTTAACGAGCGTAACCGCTTGATCCGCACATTCCTTCGCCCAATCTTTATGCTCATCGCATTGCAATACCGCCAGTTCTTTCAAGTCCGGAACAAGCGTCCCCTCCTGCTGCTGCTTATGCAAGTGGAGAGAAGCTTTCAGCGCTAGAATGCGCGTAACCGCTTCATCCAGTCTTTCCACCGTCAATATGCCGCTTTCAATACCTTTCATCATATAGCCGAAATCTTCCACTATATTCTTGTTGAACAGGAACATGTCACAGCCGGCGGCGATCGATTTCGGCACGGCGATTTCCCGCTTCTCCGCCATCATAAATCCGGCCATTGGCGTAGCGTCCGTGACGACGAGCCCGTTAAAACCGAGGTGCCGACGAAGCAGCGTTCCGATCAGTTCGGGCGCCAGCGTGGCAGGCATAAGTTCCTCGTCAGCAATGCCGGGCACGAGTTTCCGCGAATAGGCTGGGAGCATAATATGGCCAACCATGACGGTCTCGGCTCCCGCTTCAATCAATTCCCGATACACCATGCCGAACGTCGCTTCCCATTCGTCTACGGAAAGCGAATTGACCGTAGTGAGCAGATGCTGGTCGCGCTCGTCCACGCCATCGCCTGGAAAATGCTTGACCGATACGGCCAAACCGCTCTTTTGAATACCTTCGGTGTACGCTTTGGCCATCCTTGTGACTCTGACTGGATCGGAGCCGAACGTTCGAACATTCGTGATCGGATTGCGGAAGTTGAGATCGATGTCGACTACCGGCGCAAACGACCAATTGCAGCCGACGGCCCGCCCTTCTCTGCCAGCTACAAGCCCCAATTTGTACGCCATTTCTTCTTTATCCGTCGCCGCAACCTGCAGCTGTTTGCCGAAATAGGTACCGTCAGCGGTAATTCCGTTGCCCCCGGATTCGAGATTAGCGGAAATGAGCAATGGCAACTTGGAATGCTCTTGCAAAAAGCGGTGTATGTCCTGCATGCTCTCCCCCGGGCCCGGCCGAAACATCATTCCTCCCGGCTTTACAGCCTCGATTAACGTTTTCAGCTGCTGGCGATCATCCGTCATCCCGATCGGACAAAACAGCTGCCCGATTTTCTCACTCACATCCATCGCGGCCAGCGTTTCATGGACCCACTGAATATCCGCTTCTTTCAAATTAAACGGTTTAGCAGCTATGTCAACCATGATTGTCCCCCCCTACTCCAAACACATGTTTTGAAGAGTTTCCCTATTTTTCATCGTTAAGCCGAATTCTTCGGCAAAGTAAGTGTCAACATTGCCATACGTCTTTTTAATCGATCCGAAAACAGCTTCCATAAATTCTTCTTTTACCCCTAGCATGTGTTCGATATTTTGCAATTCCACTTCATCCACATGTTCGGCAAGCTGGGTCAGCAGTTTCCCGTTGAATGCTTTCATCGTTGTATTGGTCAACAGATAGTCTTCCATTACCGTTTCTTCCGGAACGCCGAGCGCCAGCAAGATTAAGGCAGACCCGACTCCCGTACGGTCCTTGCCCGCCGTGCAATGATGCAGTAGCCCCAGGTTGTCCGAATGCTGGATGATTTCCATTAACCGTTTATAGGATGGATTGTCGATCGGAAGCTTCGTGTACAATTCCATCATCATCGTATCCGCACGAAATTGTTTGAAAAAGCCGTTTTTGACCATATCTACGATAATATGAGTTTTTCGATCGGCGTGTTCTGCATTTCCCGGCATGTTGATTTGAGATGCTTGATCCGCCTTAATTGCCGATATGCGAATGTTTTTTGCGCCGGCAAAAACCGGATCCGGTTTTTTTTGCGCTTCATAATCGTCGCGATAGTCAAAAATCGTTTTGATATTCAATGCTCGAAAAGACACTAAATCTTGCTCCGACAAACCGGTCAATTCATCAGAACGAAAGAAGAGACCATGTTTGACTTTCCGGCCATTGGCAGTTAGATAGCCTCCCACATCGCGGAAATTATTTGTTCCTTCAAAAGGAATGACTCGATTCATGCATGACACCTCATTATGATTTTTATGGATAAAAGAATGCCAGAGTTTCGGCTCAGGTCTGTGAAGCGGCCCTTCAGCCAATCTCCGGGTAGGAAATATTCATGATGCTTCGTCCGACCATTATTTCTGAGTTTTCGCCCATTCGTCAAGCTGCTTCTGTTTCTCGCTTATGATATTATCGATGCCTGCCGACTTCAATTTGGCGATAAACTTCGGCAAGTTTTCCGCAGGATCGAGCGTCCCCGTTTCCAAGCCCACAACGTATTCAGTTAAAACGTTATTGACCGCGGCCATTTCCGTTTTCACCTTTTCCACGTCGAAGATAAAGCCCAGCGCTTTTGATTTTTTTGCACCCTTGTTGAATTGGTCCGTTTTTTTCCAAATATCCGGATCTCCGGTCGACCAAGTGTAGGACAGAAATTGATTACCGAACATATAAGGCGTACCGAAGTTATAGCCTGTATTCGTGATATCAACGCCTGCCGGATAGTCGATGACATTTTCCGATTTCTTCACATAGTGCTTTCCTTCGATTCCCCATGCGAACAGATTGTACAACTGTTTATCAGAATAGAGCAGGTTGAGAACCATCATCGCTCTGTCCGGGTCCTCCGAATTTTTCGGAACCGACCACATCATGCTCGTGATCATGTCCGTGGTCGCATACGCTGGCGTCAAACGTACTACCGTCATTTCTTTGCCGCTTTTCCTGGATGCTTCCACATCAGAGTCAGGCTTCAAGTTCGAGAAATAGGCAAACGCCTTTCCATTCTTCACGAGTTCCCTGCCGTCTTGCTTGCTAGTGGATGCGTCTTTCAGCAAATAACCGGATTGATACCATTTTCTGAGCACATTCAGTTGGTCCGCATATTGCGCGGTTTCATACCAGTTGACCACTTTCATGTTATTGTCGTAATCCGGCAAAACGCCGATGCCGCCGCTCAAACTGTCATAGAGAACATAGCCGGCGTAAAACGGACCGGTTCCCGGGTTTTTGGCAACAAGCGGCACCATATTCGGCTCGTTGTCTTTAATCGTCTGGAAGACGGCGTCCAAATCATTGATCGATTTGATTTTGCTCAAATCGATTTTGTATTTGTCGACGAGATCTTTGCGCATCAGAATACCGTAGTCGGAAGCCATGTCTTTTACGGCCGGTATCGCATAGCTTTTGCCGTTTATTTTGGCGGCCGAAAGCTGATAAGGCTCAAGAGCTTTTTTAATGCCGGACCCGTATTTTTCAACGAGATCGTCCAACTGAACCAACTGCCCTTTCGCCACTTGCGTACCGTAATTGAATCCGGCTGACGTGAACATCAGATCGATTTTCTCATTGCCTGCGAGCATCAGATTTGTTTGCTGCTGCCATGCGCTGATGCTGATTGGGGTCAATTTGACGGTCGTGTTGATTTTCTCCTTCAAAATTTTGTTCATCTCGTCCTGTACGGCTTGCAGATCCTTTTGTTCGCTTCCAAAGAAAGCCATCGTCACCTCATAAGGTGCCAAATCCTTACCATTCTTCGTCGTGGGCGAGGTCTTTGAATCGGTCGCTCCGCCTTCATTTTTTGCACCGCAGCCTGCCAGCAGCATGCCGAGCGCAACAATCAACGCCAACCCTGATTGCATCATCTTACTTTTCTTGTTCATTCTTGAAGCCCTCCTCAAAGTTTGCTGCTTATGCTAACCAGTGAAATACTGGATAAAGCCTTATCCTTTTACCGCCCCTATCGTAAGTCCTTTCACGAAAAACTTTTGAAAGAAAGGATACGCGATTAGAATCGGGATAATCCCGACAACGGCCATCGCCATACGCACCGTTTCCGTCGGAATATTTGCGACTGAATCGCTCTGATTCCCTGCGAAATTACTGCTGGTCAAAAATTGAATATCGAGCAAAATCCGGTTTAGCAAGTTTTGCAGACTAAACAGCTTGCTGTCCGTAACATAGATCATGCCGTTAAACCAATCGTTCCAATAGTGGATCGTTTGGAATAACCCGACGGTCGCCAGTATCGGAAGCGAGAGCGGCAGCACGATCTGAACGAACGTTTTGAATTCGCCCGCACCGTCCATTTTGGCCGATTCGATGACGGGAGCAGGAATCGAAGTCGCAAAAAATGTTCGCATCAACATGACATAAAACGCGTTTGTCAACAACCCGGGCACGATGAGTGCTAGCAGCGTATTTTTAAAATCGAACAATTGGGTGTACACCAAATACGTAGGTACGAGCCCGCCGTTAATCAGCATCGTGAAGAAGACGAAAAACGACCAAAACTTATTCATGGGCATATCCTTGCGTGACAATGGGTATGCAAGCAGCGAGGTGATGATCAGGCTGACAACCGTCCCGATTACCGTGATGACGATCGTAATTCCGTATGCGCGAAAAATTCTTTCGGCGTCATGCCACAAATACCGGTATGCGGATAAGCTGTACGCCTCAGGAAAGAAGGAATAACCATTTCGAACAATCGACTGCTCGTCCGTTACGGAAGAAATAAATAGCAAGATAAACGGGAGGATGCAAAAGACCCCGATGACGAGCAGAATAATATTGACGAACCATTGCCATATCGAATATTTCGTTTTCAAGTAGGTTCTCTCCCTTAAAATAAAGCGTTGTCGCTGTTCTTTTTCCTGACGATATAGTTTGACAACAAGACGAGCACAAAGCCGACGAACGATTGATACAATCCGGCAGCTGAAGACATGCCAACATCGCCAAGCGTCATAAGGGCTCGGTAGACGTATGTGTCGATGACGTTCGTTGTCGATTGCAGCGCTCCCGCATTAAGCGGTACTTGATAAAACAGGCCGAAGTCCGAGTAAAAGATGCGTCCGATCTGAAGCAGTGTCATGACCGTGATTACCGGTATGATGAGCGGAATCGTAATGCTCTTGATCTGCTGCCATTTGCTTGCCCCGTCAATGGTTGCCGCCTCGTAATATTCCGGATCGATTCCAATAATCGCGGCCAAATAAATGACGCATAAATAGCCGGCGCTTTTCCAGATGTGGACGAGCGTCAAAATGTAAGGCCAATATTTCGATTCGCTATACCACGAAATTTCCTGTATTCCGAGCATCGGCAAGATCGTATTATTGACGAAGCCTGTTTCCAAACTGAGCATCGCAAACACCAGATAACCCACGATGACCATGGAAATCAAGTAAGGAAGCAGAATAACGCTTTGATACAATTGCGATAGGAACCGTTTCTTCACTTCATTCAGAAGTATGGCCACACCCAATGCAATGACCAAGTTAAGAAAAATGAAGACAACATTATAAAGGATGGTGTTTCTGGTAATGAGAAGAGCGTCCTCCGTCTTGAACAGATACTCGAAATTTTCGAACCCTATCCAATCGCTGCCGAAAATCCCTTTGGAGTAGTTGAAATCTTTGAAGGCAATGACTACGCCGAACATGGGCAAATAATTATTAATGACGATATAGAGGATTCCAGGCAGCATCATGAGAAAAAGCGCGCTATATTTCCGATACTTCCCTATCCTCTTCCCTGCAGGTATTGTTGTCATGTGACTTGTCCTTTCCTGATGTTTTTATGATTACATGTCTTGCAGCCATCCTAAAACAGTTTAAAATCCGCAGCTAAAGGTAAACGACTTTCTGCGAACACTTCCCCAATACGTATTTACCTGTAATAAACAGTGGTTTACCACTAGTAAACACATTGAATTATAAAATCAAATTGTTTGTGCATTATCAAGTACATGTAAAGATATTATGAAGTAGAGCAGAACAAAGTCCCCCAAAAGTGAAGTATACCTTCGCAGCTCATTTCTAGTACTTTCGGGAGCCCCCGTTTATCCACAGACATCACTTCTTAAAATTCCTGGACAATAAAAAAAGATGCTCTCTATTTGAGAAGAGCATCCTGATTATTACTATCCCTGCGGTTTCAGATAAGTGAGTACCATGTCCACCATATGTTCTAAAACGGAAGCTGGTTCAACGCCCTGGTCCAGCTGTAGCACCTTTCCTCTTACAATCATACGCTGCAAGGTAGCAGTAACAACATTACTTAATGTGAATGTCACAATATGAATATCGATATCGCTGCGAATCGATCCGTCCGATATCCCTTCATCAAGCAGTGCGTAAAATGGATGAGTACCTTTTCTCAAGAAGCTTATATATCGGGCTTCAAGCTCCGTATTCACATAATTTTCCCGATAAAAAGCATCGAACATGGCAATGAACCGAACAGAGTTGGCTTGTTGTTCCGAAACGCTTATCATATGTTCCAGCAGGTAGCGAACCTTTTCAAAACCGTTGTTGCCCCTGGGAGAATGGAGGTTGTCATCCTGCCAAAAAGCACTTAAAACGTTGATTTGCACTTCAAAAATAATTTCGTCAAGGGATCGGAAATATTTATATAGCGTTACTTTACTTATACCGCAGATCTCGACAACATCTTTGAGAGTTATCGAGGACAAGCCCCGTTCTAGAAACAGCTGCTGTGCGCCTTGAATAATATCTTCACGCCGCTTGTTTCTATGCTGCTCCAACTGTTCCTTCCACTTGGGGTTCACGAAGATCCTCCCTCCCACTATAAAGTAATGTTTTCTCCTGATTTCTCGCTCATTCTCAATATTTCAACTTTGACTGATTAAGAGGTTCAGGTGGAGAATGTAGTCT
>NZ_JAKGAP010000116.1 GCF_021532375.1 Paenibacillus alkaliterrae | reverse complement strand
TACAGGGCAGCTTGGTCTTTACCCCGACCGGACTTCCACCGGTTAGTTATACCTAGCTTGGCTAGGCGCGCTGTAAAAGTTGGTCGTATTATACAGGTTTTTGGCATTCTGACACGCTTGATCCAGGTACGCAAACAACCGATGGCCAGGTTTGATCCACACTTGATGGGTCCTGTACGTGGACTTCGAATCTGACATGACTTCACCTCCTTCCAGCCATAAAATACGAACCACACGAATGTATGTTCCCTCCAATTTTATTATACCGCTAATAAATATGGAAGGAAAGACCTTCTTGTGGGCGTATTCAGGAGGTCACCGATTCACCTCGCCACTTGCAGAAGTGGGAGTCCTCTCAGCGAAAATTGATAGAAATAATGCTCGTCAAAAACCTCGAGGCCATACTCGGAGAAAACTCTGGAGAACCTCGAAGGAATAATATCGACGTCATTTGATCCCCGATTATTTTTCCTCGCTAATACAATTGCAGAATACCCTACAACAAAAACTTCTATTGGAGGTTGGCCGTTTAATGCCTTGTCGACTTCCTCAAAGAGCTGAAGGATGCTTTCTCTAGTGACAAAGGCTTCATTTCCATCAAAAAAATCCAGCTTCTCCACAACCATCCCCCTCTTTCCGTACATACAAATCGTCTATTCCAGTATACTACAATGCAAGCGAAAACGGCTGTCGCCTTCCTTGCGGCAAAAGCCCGTTTCGCGATGAAATAGAAAAAAGCGCCCCCGCCAATCCGGCAGGAGCACTCCCCAACAACTTGGCGCTTAAAATGCAGCTACAATAGCGCCTTTATAGGTGTCTTCGATAAACTTCTTCACTTCTGGCGAATGAAGCGCTGTTGCCAGCTTCTGCATCGCACCGGAATCCTTATTTTCCGGACGCGAGACGAGAATGTTCACGTATGGCGAATCCGCGCCCTCGATGAACAGCGCATCCGCCGTCGGAACAAGATCTGCCTCAAGAGCATAGTTGGTGTTGATGAGCGCAAGCTCGACCTCGTCCAATACGCGCGGCAGCGTAGCCGCCTCTACCTCTCGAATGTCGAGCTTCTTAGGATTTTCCACGATGTCCGCTACCGTGCCGTTCACGCCAACGCCTTTCTTCAGCGTGAGCAGGCCATTAGCGGCCATGAGAGCAAGCGCTCGTCCGCCATTCGACGGATCGTTCGGGATGACGACCTTGCCGCCTTCCTTCAGCTCCTCGAGCTTCTCGATTTTCTTTGAGTAAGCGCCGAAAGGCTCGATGTGTACGCCTGCAACAGTAACGAGGTCGTAGCCCTTGTCTTTGTTGAACTGCTCCAAGTACGGCGTGTGCTGGAAGAAGTTCGCGTCGATCTGCTTTTCGTAAAGCTGCGTATTCGGCTGGACATAGTCGTTGAACTCGATAATTTCAAGTGTAACGCCTTGCTCCTGCAGCATCGGTTTGACGAACTCCAATAGTTTCGCGTGCGGCACCGGCGAAGCGCCTACCTTCAAGATGACTTCGGCAGGAGTCTCTCCGCCCGCACCTTGATTAGCCTCCGCGCCGTTTGTATCGTTCGCGGCACCTTTTTGTTGCCCGCAGGCCGCTAATGCCAGCATAAGCATCATTGCAACTAAGATATAGCTTGTCTTTTTCATAATTATTCCTCCATCGCTGTTATTTCTCTCTAAGTTGAACGTATATCTAAACCCTATTTCCTGCTGTAACGCCTCACAAGCGCATCGCCAATCGTCTGCAGCACTTGAACGAGCACGATGAGCAGCGCTACGGTAACGAGCATGACATCGGTCTGGAACCGCTGATAGCCGTAACGAAGCGCCAGGTCGCCAAGCCCGCCGCCTCCGATAACGCCAGACATGGCCGTATACGACACAAGCGTCACGGCGGTTATCGTCACCGCGGCGAGCAAGCCCGGACTGGATTCCCGCAGCAGCACGTACCGCACGATATCCCATTTCGTTGCGCCCATCGCCTGCGCCGCTTCAATGACGCCGCGATCAACCTCACGCAGCGAGGTTTCCACCAGCCTCGCGAAAAAAGGCGTCGCCGCGACGACAAGCGGCGGAATCGAGCCTTCGACGCCCAGCGTCGTACCCGTAATGATTTTGGTAACCGGCATGATCATGATCATCAAAATGACGAATGGAACCGAGCGCAGCACGTTGACGATAAAGGAAAGCACGGCGTAAACGATCGGCTGCTGCAGCAGCTGCCTGTGTGAAGTAAGAAATAAAATGATGCCCAGCATCAAACCGAAAACAATCGTAAAAATAAGCGAGGCTGTCATCATGTACAACGTATCCTTCGTCGCATCCCAAATCTCCGGCCAACGAACGTTCTCGAAGCTCATCATACGGCTTCCACCTCCAGCCCTTCCTTGCGCAGTTCGGCAATGACGCGCTCGATCTCCTCATCGCCGCCGATCAGCTCCACAATAAGCTGGCCATAAGGCGTCTGCTTCATGCGGGATACCGTTCCTTGCAATATCGCAAACTGCACGGAGGTCGGCTTTACAGCGTTATATAGAATCGGCTCGTACGTCAAATCGCCAATATAGGTCATGCGCAATAGACGGCCCTTACGCTCCCGCAGCAGCTGCCCGTTCGCTCCGCTGTCGGCCACCTGGTCGACAAAATCACGCGTAACGGGATGCTCCGGCTTCAAAAAGACTTGCAGCACGTCACCCATCTCTACGATCTCGCCCTGATCAATGACGGCCACGCGATCGCAAATCGCCCGTATCACGTTCATTTCATGCGTAATGAGCAATATCGTTATGCCAAGCTTCGCATTGATATCGAGCAGCAAAGCAAGTATAGAATTCGTTGTTTGCGGATCCAGCGCGGATGTCGCCTCGTCGCAAAGCAGCACGTCGGGGTTGTTCGCGAGTGCCCTTGCAATGCCTACGCGCTGCTTCTGTCCGCCCGACAGCTGCGCCGGATATTTATCCGCATGCTGTTCCAGCTGCACGAGCTTTAGCAGCTCGTCGACCCGTTTGTTCACCTCGGCCTTGGACAGCTTCGCAAGCGTTAGCGGAAAGGCGATATTATCGCGTACCGTAGCCATCGAAAGCAAATTGAAATGCTGAAAAATCATCCCTATCCGCCTGCGCTGCCGCTGCAATTGCCGCTCCGACAAGCCGGTCAGCTCCACGTCGCCTACGGTTACCGAGCCCGAGGTTGGCTTCTCGAGCAGGTTAACGCAGCGCAGCAGCGTGCTTTTCCCAGCGCCTGAATGGCCGATAATGCCGAATATCTCGCCCATTTGAACCGTCAAACTAACGTTGCGAACCGCTTCTACCGAAACCGCGCCGACAAGATACGATTTTCTGATGTTATGTAGCCTGATCAGTTGAAGTCCCCTCCTATCGAACAAACAAAACCATATTGTACAAACACCCGGAAAGGATGTCAACGTCCAAAATTACCCAGCCTAAACGGGCAGATTCTAAGAAGCCCGCGATCCTGCAGTTGATTTCCTCTATTGTTTCCTCATTCCATTAATTTACTCTTTCATGATGATCAGCGAAAAGGCCGCCGATCTATTGCTTTCGGCAGCCTTGCCAAGTCTCCATGCCGCTCGTTAAGCGATCCGCAATATCCTACAACTGCCGAACCGCCTCAAGCACCTGCTCCGTGTGTCCCTTCACCCGTACCTTTCGCCATTCCCGCACCAGCTTGCCCTTCTCGTCTATAAGAAAGGTCGATCTTACAAGTCCCATATACTCCCTGCCATACAGCTTCTTCAGCTGCCACACCCCGTATAACTCGCATACCTCATGCTCCGTATCGGCCAACAATAGAAAGGGCAGCTCCTTCTTTTCGATAAACCTTTGATGAGTCTTGACGGTATCGAGGCTAATGCCCAGAATGACCGTGTTGTATTTCAGCATTTCGTCGTTCGAATCGCGGAAGTCGCAGGACTGCTGCGTGCAGGCCGTCGTCATATCCTTTGGATAAAAATAAATAACGACGCGGCTGCCGCGATAATCGCTTAATCTCACCATTTCTCCGTTTGAAGCCGGCAATACAAAATCCGGCGCTGGCTCTCCTGCCTTCAGCTCTGTCAGCTTACCCACCTCCATGAAAAACTCATCTTGATTGTTTGCCCATTACGATCCCGCACCGCGATAACGCTTCACGCCATGGTTCCACAGTAATAAACCAAGCGTGAACACGATTACGCCCATGACCGGAGTCAGCAGCGCCAGCTGCGACAGGTCGTCTGCCTTTTTTTCCAGAAAATATGAAGCTGGAATGACACCTACAAAAGCAAACGGAAGCAGCCAGGTCAGTACGAATCGAATCATTTTGTTATAAATGTTAACCGGGTAACGGCCATAGTTTTGAATGTTGTACATGAGCGGCACGATGCCGGTCGGCGCGTCGGAATAAAAGGAAATCGCGCTTAGCGCCGTATACAGCCCCGCGTAAATAAACACAGCTCCAAGCACGAGCAGCATAAGCATCAGCACGTCCAGCACATGGAACGGAAGATCAAGCTGCGTCCAGCAGAGCGCCATGATGACCGCTCCTACGAAGGAGCCAATGAGCGACGGCGGATCTACGTTTTCGAGCAGCACCTGATACAAGCTGTGCGCGGGCCTCGTGAGCACCCGGTCCATCTCGCCCTTCACGATATACCGCTCGCTGAAATTCCAAATGCTGAAGAAGGTGCTGAACACGCCGTACGGAATCATGAAGAAGCCGTACACGAACACGACCTCAGCCTCCGACCAGCCGCCGAGCGACGGCGTATGCTGGAACACGATTAAGATAAAAATGAGGTTCATCCCTTGGAACAGCAGATCCGATAGTACCTCGATCCAGAAATCCGCACGGTAAGTGAGCCGCGTCTTCGCGTAATTTTTAATATATTCCCAGAACAGCGTTGCATATCTCATCCTCATTACCCCCCTTGCACGAACAGCCGCTTACGGGCGGCGCGCCATGTCAGCCATATCGGTACCAGAAGCGCTGCGAACCAGAGCACCTGCACGCCAAACACATGCAGCGCTTCGCTGCCCGGCGTTCGTCCCGTAAATACGGAGCTTGGCAAATAGGTAATCGCCTGGAACGGCAGCCATTGCATCACAGCGGAAAGCCATCCCGGGAAGAAAGCGATCGGCACCACAACGCCGGAGAACAGGTCGACCATGACGCGCTTCATGCGCATCATCCCCTCGTTATTTTCCACGAAAAAGGCGAACAGCCCCGTCAATATATTAATTTGCGAATTAATCAAAAAGCTGAAAAACAGCATGACTAAATAGATCAGCCAAGTGGTCGGATCCGTTGGCAGCGTGACCGGAAAGATCAGGCAGACGATGATCATCCCGGGAATCATGAACAACAGCATGCGGAACAAACCTTCGCCGAAGCCCTGCATCATTTTGACGAGCAAGTACGAATAAGGCCGAATAAGCTGCACCGCTACGCTGCCGTCGCGAATTTCATTGGCGATTTCACGGTCCAGATTGTTAAAATAAAACGCGCGAGCCATCCACGATACCGCGACATAAGTCGTCATTTGGGTCACCGTGAAGCCGGCCAGCGTTTCCTGGTCGCCATAAATCGCTTGCCAGAGAAAATAATAGGCCCCGATGTTAATGGCATAAATAATAATACCGCTATAATAGTTAACGCGGTATGCGAGCATCATCAGAAATCGTATCCGGACAAAATCGATATAAGCGCTCATCATGACGTTGCCGTCTCCTTCGAGGTCGCCGCCGAGCCCGTTTGATAAATGCCGCGAACGATGTCGTCCGTATTGGTCTCGATAATTTTGATATCGCGAATATCCGCTCCCCCTACTACGCGGGCAAGCGCATCGGAGACGCTGACCGCGTGCGGAAGCCACATTTTCGCGGTAACCTCGTTCTCCAACGTCCAGGTTACGTCCAATGTATCGGTCAGCTGCTGCAGCTTGGCGAGCGGCGTTTGCGACGCGAATTGAAACTGGATTTCGCGGCCCTTGCTCCACCTGGTTTTGAGCTCCTCCAGATTGCCGTCATAAATGATACGTCCGTCATCGAGCATTATGACGCGCGAGCATAGCGCTTCTATGTCTTGAAGGTCATGAGTCGTCAGCAAAATCGTCGTTCCCTGCTCCCTGTTCATCTGCATGAGGAAGTCGCGGATTTCCGTCTTCACGACGATATCGAGACCGATTGTCGGCTCATCGAGGAACAGTATCAACGGGTTATGGAGAAGCGATGCAACCAGCTCGCAGCGCATCCGTTGTCCGAGGCTCAGCTTACGCACGGGCCTGTTCAGCAGATCGCTCAGTTGAAGCCTTTCGACCAGCTCATTCAGGCGCTTGCGGAAGTCCTGCTCGGACACCCTGTACACCTTGCGCAGCAGTTGGAACGATTCGATAACGCCGATATCCCACCAAAGCTGCGAGCGCTGTCCGAATACGACGCCGATGCCGTTCACGAACTTCTCGCGGTCCTTATAGGGCACATAGCCGTTTACCTTGATGTCGCCTGAGGTCGGCACCAAAATGCCGGTCAGCATTTTGATCGTCGTCGATTTCCCGGCGCCGTTCTCCCCGATGTAGCCGCAAATTTCACCCTGCGGAATTTGGAATGATATATCTTTGACCGCCGTCACCTCGTTGTACTCGCGTTTAAACAAGTCCTTGAGGGCTCCGGATAAGCCTTCACGGTTCTTTTGCACTTTAAATTGCTTGCGTAAATCTTTCACGTCAATGGCCAGCATCTGGTTCATATAACCCCTTTCGCTTCGACATTTCCTGGGAAATACCGATTTTTTTTTACTTAAAACGATAAAACTTGCTTCCGCATGTCGTTCAGCTTTATAATTTTATGATAAGTAATAATACATTAGTTCACGCAAAGCGTAAACGGTTTATGCTGGTCCACAGCCCTTGAAAGGAGCACTTCTAACGAAATGCGAAAACAAACGAATAAGAAAAAAAGATGGAAATGGTTGTTCATAAGCCTCTCAGTTATATTGGGCGCGGCGCTCGCGTTCACGATTTACTGGGGCGTTGGCGTATATAATGCATTGGATAATTTCAGCGACCCGGACGGACAGGAAACGGTTATCGATCCTGAAAACACACCTGTCCCTGTTCCGGAATGGGAAGGTAAGGAGCGGGTTAATATTTTGCTGCTCGGCGGCGACGCACGGGGCGTAGACGAAGGACAGGCTGCACGGTCTGACTCTATTCTGGTCGCTTCCTTCGATCCCGTAACGAAAAAAGCTCATCTGTTCTCCGTTCTGCGGGATACGTACGTCAATATCGAAGGGCATGGCCGCGGCCGCATCAACACAGCCCTTACGCTAGGCGAATATCCGCTCGCGATGAAGACGGTCGGCGACCTGCTCGGTCTCGACATTCAATACTATGTATACACCGATTTCGAGGGCTTCAAGTCTCTGATCGATACGATTGGCGGCATATACTTCGAAGTCGAGAAGGACATGCATTACACCGATAATGCGGACGGAAACCGATATGATATCGATCTCAAAAAAGGCTATCAGCTGCTCGACGGCGACAAGGCGCTTCAATATGTCCGTTTCCGGTATGACGCCATGAGCGATTTCACCCGCACGGAGCGTCAGCGCAATTTCCTGCAGGCCGTTTCCAAGGAGCTGCAATCGACATGGAACCTCGTTCGCATGAAGAAGATACTCGAGAGCGTTCAGCCATATATCGATATGAACATAAGCGTCGGCGACATGCTGAAGCTTGGCCAGCTTGGCGTAAAAAGCCGAATTGCCGGCACGACCCAAATTCCGCCGATGGAGATGATTTCCGAAGACCATGTCGGCGGCGCGTCCGTCATCGGAATAAGCGACGAGGACGAGCTTCGCTCCTTCGTCCAAATGACGCTCCAGCAGGATCAAACCGTTCCTGAGCCTGCGGAAACAGGCACGCCTGCTGACGGTTCGGCAGACGGCGCTGCCGGCAATACTCAGCAGTAACTTAAGAATACACGCAGCGGCATACGCCGTTTGCGTGTATTTTGTTGCCGGCGAATGCCAATAAGAATCGAGATAACTAAATCACCTACTGGAGGATACCTTTCATGATCATACAACGAACGAATTCCGAACAGCTATATGAAGAAGCGCTGCAGCATATCGTCGGCGGCGTAAACAGTCCCTCCCGTTCCTACAAAGCGGTAGGCGGCGGCGCGCCCGTGTTCATGAAACGCGGCGAGGGCGCCTATTTCTGGGATGTCGACAATAATCGATACATCGACTACTTAGCCGCATACGGCCCGATTATAACCGGACATGCCCATCCGCATATTACGGAAGCGATCGTACGCGCCGCTCAGAACGGCACGCTGTACGGCACGCCGACCGAGCTGGAAATAACGCTCGCCCGCATGCTGAAGCAAGCTGTTCCTTCTATGGACAAAGTGCGTTTCGTCAACTCGGGCACAGAGGCCGTCATGACGACGATTCGCGTGGCCCGCGCCTATACGAAACGGACCAAAATCATTAAGTTCGCCGGCTGCTACCACGGCCATTCCGATCTCGTGCTCGTAGCGGCAGGCTCCGGTCCGTCCACGCTCGGCATTCCGGACAGCGCAGGCGTTCCGTCCAGCATCGCAAGCGAGGTTATTACAGTTCCGTTCAATAACCTGCCGGCATTGAAGGCCGCTTTGGAGCGCTGGGGCGACAATACGGCAGCCGTCATGGTCGAGCCGATTGTCGGCAACTTCGGCATGGTGATGCCGCATGAAGGCTTCCTTGAAGGCTTGTGCAAGCTTACGCGCGAGGCCGGCGCGCTCGTCATCTATGACGAGGTGATTAGCGCCTTCCGCTTCCATTACGGGGCAGCGCAAACCTATGTCGCATTCCCGGATCCCAAGGCGATAGAGCCGGACTTGACCGCGCTTGGCAAAATCATCGGCGGCGGCCTTCCGATCGGAGCATACGGCGGACGCAAAGCTATCATGGAGCAGGTCGCTCCGCTCGGTCCTGCCTATCAAGCGGGCACGATGGCAGGCAATCCTGCCTCCATCTCCGCAGGCATCGCCTGCCTCGAGCTGCTCCTGGAGCCAGGCATCTACGATATGATGAACTCACTTGCCACTAAGCTTGCCGCAGGCCTTCACGCGGCAGCTAAGGAATACGGCATTCCGCTGACGATCAATCAAATTCGCGGCTCGTTCTCGGCGCATTTCTGCGACCATCCTGTGACGAACTACGAGGAAGCGCAGAATACGGACGGCGAGCTCTTCGGCCGGTTCTTCAAGCTGATGCTCGACCAGGGCATTAACCTCGCGCCGTCGAAGTATGAGGCCTGGTTCTTGACCACGGCCCACACCGAAGCAGACATCGACGCAACGATTAACGCCGCTAACTATGCGTTCTCCCGGCTTTAAACGGAGAGCTTTGCGAGGAAATCCTGTTAATGAACTTTTACGTATAATGATTTAAACTATTTTGTTGTGTACGGTTCCCCGTATTCTTTGAGTGAACTACCCCTACTTAGCTACGCTTGAAGTAGGGGCTTCCTGGTCAATATCTCTACAGAGACAAGTTTCCCCAGGCTCAAAAGGTGGAACCCACCTCTGC
>NZ_JAKGAP010000115.1 GCF_021532375.1 Paenibacillus alkaliterrae | reverse complement strand
CTGCTTATGCCAATTCGATGAACCTGTTGTTCGTCTGGCAAGTATTCGCTGTGCGTTTGCTAACTTTTGTTCTAATCGCCTGAACCACTTCGGATTGCTCATGATCTAACGAGGCACTCCTTTTCATAACTTATAGGAAGGGTGATGCCGTTTCTATCGTTTATACCGGATTATTCCGCACGCTCGTCGAGCGGATAGAAGATGAGATTAATAGGAAACGACGAGCCTGCCGGAGGCGAGAATTCGATATCCAGACTTTCTTCCTTGCCCGTCGTCTTCGCCAAAATAACCATCCCGTCGAATGCCGTAAGCACGCCGGAGCCGGGCACCTTCCTGATCTCGCCATTTACTTTGAACGGACCTTTGAACGCGCCTCCTTTGGCCACGACGATGATCGCCATTTTGCGCGGCTTCTCGGCATGGATTTTGTACACGGTGCCATAGTTGGCCGGATCTTCGACCTCGATTCCTCTAAGCGGGTCGAAGCCCTTCTGGAAAGGGTCGTTCTTTCCGTCGCCAATAGCGAGCAGCATGGGCTTATTCAATGCCGTCTCTGAAACATCAATCTTCCAGTCGAAGGCCGTTATTGGGAAGGTTCCTCTAATATGCCCATTGAAAGGAAGCTTCGGCAGATCCAGCATCTGGGCAGACACCGTGTTTGCCACCGCAAACGTGTACTGCACCTTGCCGTCCGACTCTACATCATAGAGCAGGTTGACCCCTTGCCCCGGATAGAAGTCCGGAAATTGCTTATAAATGAACGTTTCCCCCGGAGGAATCGTCATTTTCTCGCTGACGGGATCGTTCATGAGAAAATCGACGGTCGCTTCGCTGCCCATTTGAAGCGCGTAGATCGTCGGGTATACCTCACCCTTTCTCGTGGTCTTAACCGTCACAGGCTGATCGCTCATGTTGGTCGCCAGTATGGCGAAGGACAGCTTCTGCTTCGCTCCGTTCTGATGATTGGCGTACAGCCGGGTCTTGCCTTCGGCCGAGTCCTGATAAAGAATGCCCTGCTCGGTGAACGTCTCGGGGCTGTCACTGAGGAGCAACGACCGCGAGGTGTCCTCCGTTATTTGCTTCGGTATATGTTTTAAATTAAAATAATTGCCGTAAAGCGTAGACCAGTCGGTCTCAATATAGCCGCCCACCGGCTTCGTGTAGATCGGATATTCCAGCTTGCTTAGATAAACCTCGTCTTCAATAACGATATTGCGGGTGTAAGGTGCGCTTTTCTGCCCGCTTTTGTCCGTTGCGGTTAACGTAATCGGATACGTTCCCGCTTTGAAAAACGCCTCTTCCTTACCTTCCCATTCGAGCTTCAGAGCCTCTGCATCCGGATCATAGCTCAGGTTGACATATTTCACCGGCTCGCCGATTCGATAAGAATCCTTGGCAAAATTGAATTTGGCCACTGGCCTCGAGCTTTTCCCTTCCGGGTCGTAAATGCCCTCAGGCTGTCTAACATGAAGCACATCTATTCGTTTGAGCTCGCTGTTATAGGTATACGTCGCTCCCATATAATCAGAAAGCCAAGTCAGCTTGATCATCAACCGGCCGTTTACGATCGTTGCGACCTGATCCAGCTTGAACCAATAGCCGTTCACGAATGCGGATTTATTGATAAAATCGAGCGAAATATCATACTTTGGCGTTTCCATTACGATCGTTCTTGTGGCCGCAATCCATTCCACCTTCATCCCGAATGCATCGCCTAGAAATTTGGCCGGCACAAATGTTTTACCTTTAATAACGACTGGCGCAGCATCGAGCATCACCTGCTCGCCATCCAGGAAGGCTTCCTTCTTGTCGATGTAGAACACGACATAGGTCGTGCCGGAAGTAATATCTTCCTGCGCGGTAACGGCGTGGGCAATGGCGCCGAACGGCAGAAGCATGACGGCGATCAGCATGGCCAAAATTTTTTTACTTGTACGAGTTAGTTTCATCTGTTCATTCATACTCCCTTGATTCATAGTGCGTATTGGGAAATTAAGACACCTCATCCTAAATCCATTACCTCATAATAGACGCTGGCTTTTTGAATAAGTTGCACCGCTTAATTCCAATAAATACTAGCCGCGAGAGCGATCGGGATTCTTTTTCACACCATTATCCGTACAGCGTCCAGCTTAACACCGTTTCCAGCATGATTTCCATTTTTTTTGCGCGATACAAATCCGGCTTGACCCTTACCAGCTTGAATTCTTCTTCGATGGACCGGATATAATCGCTGCGCAGCCGCTCCAGTTGCTCCTTCGTTAATGCGTGCAAGAAATCGCGGACAAATTCATAAGAAAAATACCCTTCCTTGCTCTCCAGAAATGAATGCGGTGACTGCTGGTACCACTCTTTGGCAAAAGCCTTCAAGGCATCCGTGATTCTATCGTCGCCTCCTGACATCGCGTACAGCCGGTCGGCCGAGATGAGGTTTCGGTAATTAACGGCGTTCCCCTCAGGGTATGTATTCGGCAGGGCATAAAACTGCAGGAGTTTATCCAAGATATCAACATATAACCCCGGTTCTGCGAGCTTGGTTTGAAACTGACATCGCAACGCGGCATGCGCGATATCCTTCAGCAATTGGAGGGTTTCCGCTGCTTCCTTCTTGCTGGGCGTACCTGCAAAAAACACCCCCTGGTTTCCCGCACGAATCTCCACTCTGTCAATCGCATCGTGGAGTTCATCCTCGAACAGCTCCTTGCTGTAAGACGCCCACTGCTCGAAGCGATCCATCAACTCTGCCTTTATGCCGAACTCTCTGCGTATGATGGAACTAAGGCGAATCCCGCCGCTTCCGCTGACTTGCATAAATATTTCGTGCAGCAGCTTTTCCAACGATTTGGCTTTTTTCACGGCGTTCATGATCTCGCCGGGGACCATATATACGGCTGCAGCCTCTTTTTTCTCGAGCTCGACTACAAACTGCCTTAGTTCTGACAGCAGCGTTTCATGCATCCTCATCTCCCCTTTCTTTCCTTATCATTCCACTGTACTCGTTTTTTACGCTTAATAAACCGCATGATTACTCGTAAAAACACTTTGTTTATCGAATTAGCACTTCCTTTGTCACCCGTGCAGGGAGTCGCTTAATAACAGCGAATTATCCATAACATAACACCCGAAGCGGAGGGATTGAAAATGGGTATTTTGAAAACGAAGGATGCCGCAGATCTGCTTTCCGTCAGCCAAACGACTATCAAACGTTGGGCTTCCACTTTCCCTAATTTCTTTCATAAGGACCGGTTTGGCCACTATATATTCTCGGAGCAGGAAATTGACCTGCTCATTCACATTAAAGACCGAATTGATCACGGAGAAACATTGGATCGCATTGAACTCATGACTAACAAACAGCCGCCGGAGCCTCTGCAGGATGAGACTCCCCTGCACACACATGAACCGTCTTTGGAAGATATGTTAACCCGCATCGAGCATGTCGAACACTCACTTGATCAGAAAGCCGACGAAGTCGTCTCGGTACAGCTGCTCCAGCAGCGCGAGGAACTTGAGGAGATGCGCAAAATGATCGAACAATTAGCCGCATCCTTAGAAACGATTCAAATGACAAACAGTAAAACTTACCCGTCTCTCGACGAAATTCACCCGGCCGCCTTCGCCAAGCTACAGGCTCCGCCAAGGAAGCGCGGCCTTTTGCGCTCTTTTTTCTCATTCCTGTAAGGCGATGAAATGGAGAGGGGCTGTCCCTAAGATCTGCAATGATCTTAGGGACAGCCCCGATTTCTTTTTCTAAGACACTCACAGCCCCATTGTGTGCCAGCGGTTAATCCATAAGCCTTTTGTAAAGTCAGGTATGGCCACTATAAAATATGAGACAAACAGCTTCGAGGCTTGATCCCTGTAACCAGCCTGCCTTCTCTGATATACCCTTCCTCGCGGCCGGTCAGCTCCAAGATGAGCCGTGCCCGCCAGACCTGCAGCTCATCCTTAAAGTGAATATCTTCCGCCAAATTGCTCAGCTCAGAAGAGTCATTCTCCAAGTGGAACAGCTGCTCCTCACCAGTCTGGGAAAACCATATATATTTCCACTTGCCGTCCGTTACATAATGATTCGACAGCTCCCCATAGGCATGCTCGCCATGCAAATACGTTCTCCAATCATCGCCTGCTTCGGAATCGCGGCACAATGGCAGAAGACTCCGGCCTTCTACCGATTGAGGCAAAGCAGCTCCTGCTGCATCGAGCAAGGTCGGCATAATATCCCGAAGCTCGACGACTTGCTTTACCGTGCTGCCCCGCTTCAAGCCTAATCGTCCGCTAGGATCGAATAGTATAAGCGGAACCTTCGCACTTCCCTCGTACGGAAGCGCCTTCCTGAAGAAGTGATGATCGCCAAGCAATTCGCCATGGTCCGAAGTGAAAATAATAAAAGTATTGTCA
The DNA here is from genome assembly GCF_021532375.1 of Paenibacillus alkaliterrae. Taxonomy (GTDB): domain Bacteria; phylum Bacillota; class Bacilli; order Paenibacillales; family Paenibacillaceae; genus Pristimantibacillus; species Pristimantibacillus alkaliterrae. Next base: position 5,516 of record NZ_JAKGAP010000115.1, on the reverse strand, counting down.
CTCAGACCATATTCCTGAAGAGCATCAAGCAGACGTCCGATTTGGTCATCCAAATGTGTAATTAACGCATAATAAGCTGCTTGCGCACGATTAAGCCTTCGCTTCGGTATTATTCCTCTCGTGATCGTCGTTCCTGTTCCGCCCGCTGCCGCCGCTTCCGAATTGACCCAATCTCCTACCGGGCACTCCGGCATTTCAGCATCCGCATATAGATCCCAATAGGCCCCCGGCGGATCAAGCGGTGAATGCGGACGAACGAAGGACGTCCACAGGAAGAATGGTTTGCCAGGATCTCTCCTTCTCAGGAAATCGATCGATTGCGTAACAGTCCAATTTGTCGGATGAAGCTGCTCCCGCAAATGCCATGGCCGAGCGACGGTTGAAGCGTTGCAGTCAAGCCCCAAATCGGTAATATCCAATTCTGCTCCGGCATTCTGCCTCAGCCATTGCAAATAATCATCGACCTGATCGAAATGCTCTCCATAAGGCGTGTCTTTCTTATTCCGGTTATGATGCAAATAGCCGTCATGAAGTACGACGTTATGAAATCCGCATAAATTTCTTGCCGGATACACGTGCATTTTGCCTACGCATTGCGTATGATATCCGGACTTGGCCAATTCCCCTGCCAGTGTGTGCTCATAATTCCAAGGAATACGTTCCTCATATCCGATTCGTCCGTGACCTCGCTGGCTCATCCCCGTCATAATTGCAGCCCTTGCAGGAATACATGTCGGCGTGGCAGAGTAGGCGCTAGTGAACATAACTCCTTTTTCAGCCAGTGCATCTAAATTCGGTGTCTCAACCACGGGATGTTTAAGCTTGCTTAAGCAGTCATAACGCATTTGATCGACCGTAATAAATAGCAGATTAGGCTTCATCTCGCTGACTCCTCCATAAACTCGTCTTGTCGATTGCCTTGCCGGTATTAAATAGTGAAAACGATTTCATAAATACTAACTTTGACGACTGCGTGCTCACTCCTGCATTTCAATACTTTTCTCGTACAAATCGCCCCAACTCCCGCCGGCGCTTCAGCCAGACGGTCATGCCGGCGCCGGCCATCATCATGCCTGTGGCGACGAAGATCCAATGAATGCCGACAGCCAGTCCTAGCAGTCCGCCAATCAGCGGTCCCAGCATGGCGCCAATCTGATTGGCGCTCGTCGTAAGTCCGAAGGACCTTCCTCTGAACTGCTCATCCGTGCTCTGCACGACAAGCGTATTGACGATGGGGCCGATCCCGGCCATAAACAAGCCGAAGATAAATTGGACAATCGCGAACAACCATAAGTCCTGAACAAAGTACTGTATGCTAATGACCATACCGGCAGCGAGCAAGCATACGGTGAGAATGCGATAATAGCCCTTCCGCTCGCCCAGCCTGCCCCAAACCGGCGAAGCGAGAATGCCCGCAATTCCAATAAGGGAGAGAACGAAGCCGGCTGACAGCACCGCACCCTGAAGGCCGCCCTGCAGCTCGGCGATATGCAGCGTCAGCAGCGGCTGAATCATATTCACCGACAGCTGGAAGAGAACAAGGAGCAGAAGCATGCTCATGAGCGCGCGATTCCGAAACGCCATACGGTATGTAACCGGTTTCTCTTTCTTCTCTTCCGCCGCTCCTTCCAGCCCCCCTTTGCCTTCCCTCACCCACACAATAACCGCCACTGTCGCGGCTAATATGATGACGGCGGCGGCGACGAAGGATCGGCGCAGGCCGAACGCTTCCGCCAGCAGTCCTCCGAACAGCGGACCGAGAATGCCGCCGGTCATCGTGCCCGCTTGCATCATGCCGAGGCTCCACCCGAGCTTTTCCTTCGGCGCAACGGAGGCTACGATCGACATGGAAGCCGGCACGAACCCCCCGACAAACCCGTGCAGCATCCTCACGCCCACCAGCTGCCACGGCGTCTGCACGAACGCAATTAAAGCATAAATGACCGCTAGACTGAGCCCGGCCCTGATGACCATCTTCCGCTTCCCATACTTGTCCGCGAGCAGTCCCCATAATGGCGCCATGACGGCCCCGACGAGGAACGCCGAGGAATGTACGATCCCCGCCCACAAATTAACCGAGCTCTTCTCTACGCCAAGATCGAAGAGGAAGAGCGGCAGGAATGGCACCGACATCGTATAGCTTGAGCTGCAGAATAGAACGCCGAACCAAAGAATCCACATCGTACGCTTCCAAGATTGCATGCAGTGTCCCTCCTTCTTGCCAAGCTCATCAAGATCCGATACACAATCAACTAATACTCACTATACGCCTCCTTTACCTATTGTTCAAAAACCGCATGAAGGAGCAATAACAAGAAAAACCCAGTTAAACATCATCTAATGATGCTTAACCGGGCTATTTGCGCTTAGAGCGGCTAGTCCGTCGAATCTTTAACGTTTTCTCTCAAAAGCGCCCGAAGCGATAAAGCTCCTTCATGCTCAGGCTCCTTAGCTAACGTTCTATGCGCATAATCCCAAGCCTCATCTTCATGTCCAACCTCATAGCTGCAGACCGCCATGTTATAGAGCACAACCGGGGCAGCCTCGTTATCCTTCAGCGATCTTCCAAAAAATATCAGAGCATCCGTGAACATATCCATTTGATACAGAAGCATTCCGCTTACTAACGCTAAGTCAATCTTCTCTTCCATCGGATAGTACCCTGTCCACATCCGGTGCAGCCCTGTGCGAATATCTTCCCATTCTTCCTCTCCGCTGGCGGAGAGCAGGCTCGAGATATGTTTGGCGCTTTGAAGGAACAATTGCGCATCGTAGCTGCCTAACCGCCAGAAGGAATGGATTTGGGACATATTCATTTGTTCCAAATGCTCATCAAACCATTCTTTCATACTGAAAAAATCATCTGGCCCGAAACGCTCGACAAAACGCCGATAAGCAAGGCGGGTATTGCCATAGCTCATCGGCTCCTGCAGCATAAGGATACAGCCAACGTTTAAGTTTTTGTAGTGATGCGCGGTGAAGAGAGCGCCCGCACCCTTTTGCTCAAATACGTGTTGAATCGCATGGTAGTTGGCCGTCAAGGAAAAGCTTCCGTGGTGAATGAGCTTAGGCGGCTCGGCAAACTCCCAATTCTCTAACCGATGGTCGCCTTTATCCGCCGTGAGCAGCAGAAACCCCGCTTGCGACAGCTCGCATAGCCGTTCTAAGCAAGCAAGTCCGGCGGCCGGAAACAGAATATGCGAATCCTCGAGCTTCTGTCGATATAAATCTATCACTCCGCGATAAGGGTACGACTCCTGCTCGTATTCGGCCGCTCTGCGATAATGGTACTCTGGGATGGCCTGTTCCAGCAGGTCAGATGCGCGAAGCTCAGTTGTCTCATTCGGAAACCGGAAGGAAACCCGGCACTCATAGATTTTGCCTTCATCGACATAAATCAGTTCCTGCGGGATACTGTCAAAAAAATAATTCGCGATAATCAGCAGCGGCTGCTTCAAGTCAGCCGGTCTTATCGTAACGCCCGATTGCGTCAATTGGAGCTCCGTATCATTAACGGCATCAAATACCGCGAAATCCAAAATCCCCTGCTCCACATAGGGCAGCAGGCTGCGATGCTGCTGCCAATAGGAAATATTTTTGACCGCTAAATCACTCATAATGTAGCGAAAAGGAGGAAGCGGAATACCCGCATACTCCCTTAGTGCGCACAGCTCTTTAATGACGTGAAACGCTAATCGGCCCGAGCCCGCTCCAAGCTCAACAATCGTAACCGGCTCAGCTGCATAACCCAGCCCTGCCCGATCTTGCAGAAACCCAAATATCATTTCCGCATATGCCACTGCTATTATGGGGTTACTCGTTATGTACTGCGGCACCTCCCCGCTTTGCCATGCCTCGATCCCCCGCTCTGCAAAATACGCCCGCTGCAGCTCCCAAATGGGCGCTTCGCTGAAACGGTAAATTTGATGCCCGTAATTTGTCATTAACTTTTAACCTACTCCACTAAATTTATTAGGTCCCCTAAACAGAATTTATAGGTTTGATTATCCAATTGCAAGGTTTGTTCCGACAGCTTATCAATGTTGGATAATCCGATTGAGGAAGTTTTGCATCAACAAGGGAAGGGAAATCAGGATTGGAGGATCGTCCGGGCGAGGAACATGGAGCACAACTTGCTGAAGAGGAACGGAGGTGCAGGGTTTTACTACGATCGGCTCCTTTGACCTTGTGCGCAAGGTGTTGTACGGCAGCAGAAAATCCATGGCCTGCATCCCCCATGAGACCGATGTAGCCATCAGATAATAGGTGCCTGGTTTCACGCCCGTCAAACAAAAATCCCCCAAAGAAGAAACCAGCGTACCGTATAAGGGAAGTCCTTCGGGAATCGGTTTGGCAAACAGGCCGATCAGAATGATACCCTCAAAAGGAATCGTCGCGTGGACGGTCCCTTCTATTCTGGCATGTTGATTTAAAACAGGATGCGTCGTACGCCAATCGTTAAGCTTCTGCAAGGTACGGAAGTTATTGTCCGCCTGCAGCGCCGAGTTGCGAAAGTGTGCCGGCGTCACGCCTACCCGTTCGGTAAAACGGGTCGTAAAGGTTCCCAGACTCTGCTGCCCGATCTCCAATCCGATTTCGCGTACGCTCAGATTCGTTCGCAGCAACAAATCTTTTGCCTTTTGCAATCGTAGAGCAGACACATAATAGAGCGGTGAAAGCCCGACTTTTTCCTTGAATACACGCCCGAAATGATACGGACTATAGGCCGCATGCCCGGCCAATCGGGAAAGCGGCAGTGGCTCATAGATATGCTGATGAATGTAGGCGATCACCTCGTCTACTTCCGAATAGCGAACAGTCATCTTTCTTTACCTCCCTCTCGATCATCTATATTATGTAGATAGCGGGTGTTAGACATCATTTCTTACATCACTCAATATAGCACATACGTTCGCATTATGCACGAAAAAAATGACATTTCATTCCACAATGCGTGAACGAGAAAAACCGAGCAAGAACCAGGTTTACACCCAATCCATGTTCGGCTTAGCAATGGCGTTGCACCGAATGGGTTTACCGTCTAAATCTGTGTCAAACAGCAGCTTAATAGGCGCAGATCCTACAATGGCTGAGAATGTTGCCCTTATATTCATGTCACCCTCTATTAAACCGGTCAATTGAAGGTTGGCTTCAATCTTTGCCGATTGTCTTTCTACAAACGTATTCCTTGACTTTCTTCTCGAAGAGTTTAAGGATGAAGTGGATGTAACCAAAAGAAAAAATCTGGGATTAGGGGAGTAGAATGGTGGTTCACGAATGGAAAGCCTATTTCACAGCATGCTTTAGCAGAAAAATTGGGGACATTGTTAGAGAGGAATTGTAATTAGTGTCTTGGGTAAATAAAGGATTTGACTGACCCGAAAAACGATACAGCAGCAGCCATGGACGAGAAAATAAAGTCCTAGTAGTCTCTCAAAGCTAATAGTAGAGAATGGCTAGATATGGTATGATAATGCCAAAAAGAGGAATATAACGATGCGTCCTATAAAATACCC
>NZ_JAKGAP010000114.1 GCF_021532375.1 Paenibacillus alkaliterrae | reverse complement strand
GATAGCCTAATCCATATATTTGCCCGTTAGGGTGAAGTTCTTAGGAATCCCCTTCTTCAAAAATCAATTGATTTTAAGAAGGGGTAGTTCAACAGTACAAAAGGATGGGAATCACGATCGGTTGAGGAACCGGCCACAGAGGCGGTCCTTCGTGTCCTCGCGAAGGCTTTACAGAAAACCTGCGTACAAATACAACTTTAATTCGCAGAAGATTGAAAACCCCCCCTTAGTGATGGAAGTTCGGGAAAGAATCAGCCGAATCGATTGTATGATTAGTCCCATCCGTTGTTTTTGCAAGTGATTCACAGACCACGGCGACTCATTCAAGAATCGAGTAGTCGAGCTGAGATGCCGCTCTTTACCAGCAGCTTCGCGGATCGTCGATTTATTTTTGCGACCTTCACAAAGAATAATGCCATTAACGATTGAAATCAGATGTCGAATCTGAGGTTTATTAAACCCCAGCTGAAGAGACAAAATAAACTTGACGATTGCTGCGTGTACGCATACCATGGAATTGGGACATCCCCTTTTCTGGAAGCTGTTGTGTTGTGGTGACCAACAATTTCGCTGGAAACGGTACGATGTCCTTTTATTTTTACAACATCGACAAAGGTTCTGTTGAAGTGTTAATTTCCGACTTATTCACCCATGGATTTCTATGACAAAGTTTTTGCAAGAGTCAACAAAGAAAAATGCCCTCTACAGTTCTATTGATTTTAGGGATAATCATTATTGTTGGTAAGCGAACAAAAATACTGAGCTTTAAAAATTCATAAGAGTCTCAAATATAACTGGAATATATAGACTATAAGAGCCAATTTCATAATTCCGTTGGTTCCTAGATTATAAGTACAGAATTTTTAACGTATTTGTTATTTCAAGTAGCCGCATGGAAGATCAGGCTACTTGTTTTTGTTTTTGGATGTTATTGGAGTCAACTGCGAATTTGCAAAGGTTAGGTGGAATCGAATGGTTTGGTTGACATGGAACGCATTTCATAAACTATACTGCTCCCAGGATTAAAGTTCATTTTCAAGGGGGATTGTACAATGTTGTTGCGTTATTTTTACGATGAAAAGTTGGCTCATGCTTCTTATTTGGTCGGTTGCCAAAAAACGGGGGAGGCGATTGTCGTTGACCCCGGCCGAAATCTGGAGCCTTACTTCGAAACGGCTAAAGCGGAGGGGGTAACGATTGTAGCGGCTACGGAAACTCATATTCATGCTGACTTTGTCTCTGGAGTCCGCGAGCTTGGCGAGGTGCATCAGGCAAAACTGTATCTCTCCGGCGAAGGCGGAGTTGATTGGCGCTACCAGTATGCCAAAAGTCTGAACCATCAGCTGGTGTGCGAAGGGGATCATTTTACGGTCGGAAATCTGAGCTTTGAGGTAATGCATACGCCGGGCCACACGCCGGAGAGCATTTCCTTCCTTTTGACTGACCGCGGGGGAAGTGCCGGTCGGCCGATCGGGATTTTTACAGGCGACTTTGTCTTTGTCGGAGATATCGGAAGACCGGACCTGCTGGAAAAAACGGCGGGCATCGAGGGTGCGTCCGAGATGAGCGCCAGAGCTATGTTCCATTCGCTCAAAAAATTCAGACAGCTGCCGGATTATGTTCAAGTTTGGCCGGCGCACGGCGCAGGCAGCGCTTGCGGTAAGGCTTTGGGGGCTGTTCCGTCCTCCACCGTCGGATACGAGAAGCTTTTTAACTGGGCGATGTCTTATCCGGATGAAGAAGCTTTCGTCAAAGCGCTGCTTGATGGTCAACCGGAACCGCCCAATTATTTTTCCGTTATGAAACGGGTTAACAAAACAGGACCGGTACTGCTGAAAGATTTACCGAGCGTAGAGGAGCTTCCTTCCGTCGACTCTTTAATGGATGTTATTTCCAACCAAGGAATGGTGATCGATACGCGGCCATCGCCGGAGTTCGCCAAACTACACATCGCCGGCACGATCAACATTCCATTCAACAAATCGTTCACGAATTGGGCTGGCTGGCTGATCGACTACAATCGCCCTCTGTATTTGCTGACGAATCCGGGACAGCTTAAGGAAATACTGAAAGCACTCCGTTCTATCGGCATCGACAACGCCATCGGTTATATGGACAGCGGCAGCATTCGTGAGAGCGGCTCGTTATCTCTTGAATCGTACATGGAAGTAACCCCTTTGGAGATTGAAAAGAAGGTGGACGCCGGAGAAGTGTTTCTTGTAGACATCCGCAATTTAAACGAATGGAAAGAAGGATACATTCCACAGGCGCACCATATCATGCTCGGAACGTTGCCTGATCGATTGAACGAGATTCCAACGGATAAACCCGTACTGGTGCACTTTTAGTAAGCGTCAATAGCCATCTCTTGTTATCAAGAGAGGAGCTATTGACGCTTACATATTTTTTCTCAGAAATTTTATTCTTGACATGGGATCCTTTTCACAAAATACGATTGTGTTAACGAAAGTTGAGTTATACTATAAAATACTGAAGGACGATGGACAGAATGAAAAACAAACGCAAACTCATTTTTTTCGATATTGACGGCACACTTCTCGATCGTAACAAGAAGCTGCCTTCATCGGCCAAAGCGTCAATAGCCGAATTGAAAAACAATGGCCATGAAGTGGCGATTGCCACCGGGCGGTCGCCTTTCATGTTCCAGGATTTGAGGTTGGAACTCGGCATTGACACCTTTGTAGCTTTGAATGGGCAGTACGTCGTTTATAAAGAAAAGATTATTTACCGAAATCCTCTACGTACGAACTTACTGGAGTCTTTAACCGGTTTTGCCACAGATCAAGGTCATCCCGTCGTCTTTATGGATATTAAGGGAATGAAAATGAATGTTCCTAATCACAGTTGGATAGAAGTAAGTTTGGGACCGTTGCAGCAAGCGCTCCCGGAACATGATCCGAACTTTTACTTAACGCACGATATTTATCAAGCGATGGTTTTCTGTTCGGAAGATCACGAGGAATCATATCGAAAACGGTTTAACCATATGAGATTTGTGCGCTGGCATGAAGTATCTATGGATGTTATGCCTGCAAACGGATCCAAGGCAAATGGCATTGTTGAGATCATGAAGCGGGCAAACATGGAGAAAGACGACGTTTACGCTTTTGGCGATCATTATAATGATATTGAAATGCTTCGTTTTGTCGGACATGGAATTTCAATGGGGAACGCTGTGGAAACAGTCCAGAAAGAAGCTCGTTATGTTACGAAGAATGTAGAAGAAGATGGGATTTTGTTCGGACTTAAAATGGTTGGGTTATTGTGAACACTTCTGACAATCCTATAAAAGATTTGGGAGGTGATGAATTGGCTAACATAAAGGATATAGCGAAATTGGCAAATGTATCTGTATCCACCGTTTCACGTGTACTGAATAACCATTCTTATGTGAGTGAGGAAAAGCGTAAAGTAATTATGGAAGCGATTGATAGACTGGATTACTCAAGAAATATGAATGCGGTGCAATTACTGAAAGGGAAAACGAACGTGATAGCCGTTATGCTGCCGTTTATTAATCATCCTTACTTCACCAGGTTAGTGGAAGGCATTTCAGTGGAGGCTTTAAAAGTAAACTATCAATTAATGCTATGTCAGACGAATTACAATACAGAAGCTGAGATGAAAGTATTGGAAATGCTAAAAATGAAACAAATAGACGGAATGATCATCTGTTCGAAACATATAGATTTAAATCAAATTGAGGCTTATACCCGATACGGACCTATTGTTGCATGTCAGGATGTTGGACAATCACGCGTATCTTCAGTTTTTTCAGATCATTATAAAAGTTTTCAATGTGGGATTAGGTATTTAATTAATAAAGGACACCGCTATATTGGTTTGTGTTTGGCAAGAAATCAAGGAGATAACAGCCAAATGCGACGAAAAGCTTATACGGATGAACTAGCTTCCATTGGTGAACCGATTCGGGACGAATGGATTTTTCATCAAACTTATCGGATAGAAGATGGGGTGGAAGTATTAAGGAATTTGCTGGAGCTAAATTCAAGACCTACTGCGATGATGGTAACAAGTGATCAAGCGGCAGCGGGTATTATTATGGAAGCGAGAAAAAACAATATTCGAGTCCCTGAAGATCTTGCGATTATTGGATTTGATAATCAGCCTATTGCTGAAGTGTTTGATCTCACAACAATCGAGAATCAATTACCCGAAATGGGAGCGATTGCATTCCAAATTGGATATGATCAGATTACCAGAAAAAAGGAGCAGCCTGAAAATCGTGAGCTGGAGTACAGACTCATTGAAAGAGCAACGGTATAATGTAAGATATTTATTCATAAGTTTTCGTATGAATGACCTGCTACCAGATTCAAAAAAAGGATTTCTATTTCCTATAATAAGTAGGATGGAAATCTTTTTTTAAATAAAATCGACGGCATCGTTCCAAGCGTTGGTCGCGGATAAAAGAGCGTATGAAATTCCGCTGACGATATCCGTTTTATTTCATCCAAATCACTAGCGTTGCATTAATGTTCTCTGAATCTTCATAACATTTAAAGTACAACTGTAGTCCCGGCCAATTTCGCGCCGAGAGGAGTTATGAGGCTCGAAAATGATGATCACTCAGCCGATGTCACGTGTTTGCTGAATGGGAGAAGTTGGAAGTTATCTGTAGCTCAAAGCAAACGCAAGTTTCAGGTGAGCCGATTTATATCGAAAGGAAACTTCGGTCGGCTGCGTATCATATAATAAGGATGAGTGATATGAAGACACAAAAAGTGATGTTGGATCACATATTCCCCCAAAATAAGGCTGTTTTTTGGCAGACCTATGTCGATTCGCCGGAAAAACAGAGGCAACTTCAGCGAAGGACGTTGTTCATCGTCGGTCTTGCACAGATTTTTGGCGGCGCGGGGCTTACGGCAGGCATCACCATCGGAGCGCTGCTAGCGCAAGAGATGTTGAGAACGGAGAGTATTGCCGGCGTTCCCTCGGCACTCTTTACGCTTGGCTCTGCGGCTGCGGCGCTTTTGATCGGACGGCTTTCGCAACGCTACGGCCGACGTCTGGGACTCGCGATAGGCTTTCTGACCGGAGGCATTGGCGCAGCCGGCGTCGTGTTAGCAGCCGTCATGCCGAGTATTCCGCTGCTGTTTGTTTCGTTGTTTATTTATGGCGCTGGGACAGCTTCCAATCTGTTGGCGCGATATGCGGGAACCGATTTGGTTAAGCCGGCCCAACGTGCCAAGGCAATCAGTATGATTTTGATGTTTACGACGTTTGGGGCGGTTGCCGGTCCGAATCTGGTGGATGTAATGGGAAGTTTTGCGATGTCTGTCGGTATTCCCCGATTGGCGGGGCCATTCCTGCTTTCTGCTGCCGCTTTTATTGTTGCCGGCTTGGTGCTGCTGGTGTTTCTCTGGCCCGATCCTTTCCTAGTGGCCAAAGCCATTGCGAGGGAACGGTTTGCTAATCAACAATCTGAAGCGGAAGAGGAGAAGCTTCTAACTAGCCCTAGCCGTAAACTGGCGGTTGGGGCGACGGTCATGATTTTAACCCAAGTCGTTATGATCGCTATTATGACCATGACCCCTGTCCACATGAAGCATCACGGACATGGTTTAGGGGAAGTCGGACTGGTGATCGGCATACATGTCGCGGCCATGTATCTGCCTTCGCTGATAACCGGGATTTTGGTGGATAAGTGGGGAAGGACGGTTATGGCTTGCGTTTCGGGCGTCACGCTGCTGTTATCTGGGCTTATTGCTGCCTTGGCGCCGGCCGATTCTATGGTGCTTATCATGATCGCACTGGCGTTGCTCGGTCTTGGTTGGAACTTTGGCTTGATTAGCGGGACTGCGATCATCGCCGATGCAGCGCCTGCTGCTACTCGTGCCAAAACGCAAGGATCGATTGATGTTTTGATTGCTTTAGCCGGGGCATCGGGCGGCGCGCTGTCCGGTATGGTAGTAGCCAATTCCAGCTACGCTATCCTCTCATTAGCCGGAGGGATTCTGTCCTTGCTGCTCATCCCTGCGGTGATTTGGTCCCGCCGCGATCCAAATACATCTTCAAGTTAATCCGTACGATTGCGAGTGGCGGCAATATTCACCTCTTTTTTCAACTAAAAGAGATAATCGATCATCCCAAACGGTCCTGACTAAAAGCCTCGATTCCAGCCTCCAAGATTGGGGGCTGCTTCCTTGTGTGCCACGCATGACGATTAACTAGGTGGTGAAAGTCCGCTGTGGGGGTTTGTAGTTACCAATCACTAGCCAAGAGCGAGGGTGTCCATCGCGATGTGGAATCTGATAGTTTCATTTATAACCGTTACCCACAGTTGTTGTTGTGAGTAACGGTTATAGTTGAAACAGTTTGCGGTAATTTATAAGACAAATAACGGTATATGTTTGAGATAATAAATCTTCCCCTGATGACATCAATCCATTGATTCGTCAGGTTTTTTCATTGTTTTGGAAGTTTACTACTTGGAGCTGGATCAAGCCGTAATCAGATATTATGTACAACCTGTTGAAGTACCGATGCTAATAGAGACCTATCTATATCAGTTGAAATAAGTTATAGAGGAAGCAAATAAGTATTGCATGCTAAGACACTCATTAAGCAGACATCAGGCATCCACTATAGCGAGAAAGCAATTACTTCTCGGTTGCAAGAACTATGTAAGACTGCGAAGTTGGAATGCGTACATCGTTCGATCCGGCGAGTTTGTTGTATTCATCGATGATGCCCTCACCATAAAGACGTACTAAGCAGACTCAAGAGCGTTAGATACGATTTGTTCCATGCTGAAAGGCAACGCTGGTCTAAACGTCTGGAAGAGACCACGAAGATCGACGTTTTAGAAGAAATCCTACAAAGTAAAGTACCTTATTAATATGTCATTTGATTTGAAAGAAGTGTGATCAAATTGAATGATATTGCAATGGCTAGCATCCTTGCATTTTGTTACTATTTGCTTTGTATATGGTGACAGAATATGAGAAGGAGGTTGATGTGCATGATATCTACCCGCGCTGAATTAATTACTTACCCTGCGCCCCCTGAAGCAATCGTCAATAATGATTTCTCCGTTCGTGTGCGATTGGAAAACGGAGAGTGGCAGGAGCAGTTTCCCTATCTAGTCCCTGTGGACATGCTTAATGTGCGTGAGGCTTCCATGGTAACCTACGACTTCGAGGGTGTCGTAGAGGTGGAGGTGACAAAGAGGGACGGGATTTTCGAGAACGTAGACCTTCGCCCTAATAGCTATAATATTCCGTTTCATCAAATCGGAAATACGGTAACCTTCAAGGTTGACCGTCCGAGGAAGCTGTCATTCGAAGCGAATGGCGAGAGATTTCATAACCTTCATTTATTTGCAAATCCGCCCGAGACGAACGTACTGGATCTGGAAGATCCACGGACAATCTGCGTTAAGCCAGGCAACCATCGGACAGAAGATCTTATTGCGCGGCTAACATCTTCCAGTAATGGTAAGGAAGCGCTATCCGAGGTTCTCTATTTCGGACCAGGTATGCATTATATTGAGGAAATTATCTTCGGGCAAGGCAGTATATCTCGCCGGAGGTGCTATGGTAGTGGGCTCAATGGTATGCGATCATGTAGAAGATGTCACGATCAGAGGACGTGGAATTATTTATTTAACGAATATAGAGAAGACAACCTATTTGCGCTCCGTACAAATCGATTTCTCTCGCAACATTACGGTGGAGGGCATCATTTCAGTGGATCCCCCTCACTACAGCATTCATCTTGGAAGTCGGAGCATATTCATATCAGCAATTTCAAGACGTTCAGTACACGTGGGTGGTCTGACGGAATTGACATGATGTCCTGCTCTTATGTGGATATCGATGACGTGTTTCTGCGCACATCCGACGATTGCATTGCGATCTATGGAAGCCGAGGGAAATTTTATGGAGAAAGTACGAATATTTCAGTGACAAATTCAGTGTTATGGGCGGATGTTGCGCATCCTATCATGATCGGCGTTCACGGGGATCATGAGCATAATGGGGACATCATTGAGAACATTGTCTTCGATAACATTGATATTTTGGAGCACCATGAGCCTCAGGACGATTGGGGCTGTATGGCCATTAATGCGGCCGACAAGAACATCGTCAGGAATGTTACATACAGGAATTTCCGTGTAAAGCAATTTGAGCTTGGGCGGCTTATCGATATACGCGTATTTCAAAATCCGAAATATAATCCGAGTCCCGGTAACAGAGTGGAAAATATTCGGTTTGAAAATATCGAGTTCAATGGCGTATGCGACAATCCGTCTTTTATCGAGGGCTTTGACGGGGAGCGGATCGTTGAGGGGGGTCACGATTGAGAATTTCAGAATCAATGGTACATTGGTTACAGATGCACAATCAGGAAACATTCAAATAGGAAAATATGTAAATCACGTTGTCGTAAAAAATAATTAAACTCCTGTTTGGAGCTGCGCGGGAGCGTGTCTTGCTGATTAAGATTCATGAAGGAGAAGCGACAGGGG
>NZ_JAKGAP010000113.1 GCF_021532375.1 Paenibacillus alkaliterrae | reverse complement strand
AAAACGTGCGCGAGACCATCTGTCATGGGGCGATTAAAATCAAGGAATTTGAGCTGCTTCCTACTCTCTCAGGTATAGGTTGACGAAATCAACAAGGCTGTGGCAAAATATCCGGTAACAGCTTCATAAGCTTCGAAAGCATCGGAGGAAACCCGGCGTCTCATGGCAGACGACGGGTTTCCTCCTTTCTTTTTGGCGGTTGGAAAGATTGGTTTCTATTTCCAAATGCTGCTGCAGCTGGTATACTAATCGGAAAGGTCTGGTACAAATGAACCTTACGTTATTGAAACGAAATGACCGGGAAATAGCTGTAAAAATGAGTTCCTTTGAGCAAGGGCACGTCAATCGTGTCAAAAGTATCCCCGGACGCAAATGGCTGCCGGATCAGCTGCTGTGGACTTTTCCTTATTCCGTTTCGGCGATGAAGAGTGTGAGCAATTGAGGGTTTTTCGACATGCGCTAGTTTTGCGGCAAGGCGAGAACGGGCGGGATGAGGAGCAGCTTGGAAAGCTGCGGTCTACGCTGCGGCTGAAGGGGTACAGAACATAACAATGTGTTCACGCATCGGGGCATACGCCCCTCGGTCCCGGAAGTAAAGTCGGAGAAGTAGCTGCCGGGACACATCCGCACCACCCAACCGCATCGCGGCCAGTCACTTCGTTCCTTTAGGGTGGTGGGACGTCGTGAACACGGAAACGTTATGCGCAATTACTGCAGAAGAAAAAAACATTTACATCCATCGGAAAGGAATGAAGTGAGTGCTTTTTCATTTTAGTGAAGAGCCTAATATTAAAGTTTTTAAACCTAGACAATCAAAAGCATTTCCTCATATAGAACCCGCTGTTTGGGCCATTGATAAGAGCCATAAATTACATTATTGTTTTCCACGTGATTGTCCGAGAGTAATCTACTGGAAAGCGGAATGGACGAATGAAGAAGATTTAAATAGATTTTTTGGTGAATCCAGTGTGGACAAGATTATTGTTGTAGAGAATCAGTGGCTAGAATGTATAAGAAATGTAAAATTGTATATGTATACATTCCCAGATGAGACATTTAAATTGTTTGAAGAAGCTAAAACAGCTGGATATTATATATCACACCATGAAATTACCCCGATAAAAGTCGAACAAGTAGAGGATTTAATTGGAAAACTAGTATCTGAAAACATTGAATTAAGATTTACACCAGATTTATATCCGATTAGAAACAAGGTTGTCGCATCAACTCTTGATTTTTCAATAATTCGATTTAGTAATGCCAAGAAAGATTTTGTGAGTAAACCCGAAGAAGGCAGTAACAGCGCATAACACTCTGGATTGGTTGCGCAGTTGCCCGAAAAAATGACCTTCATAACCATCGCATGAAGGCCGACAAATGAAAGAACATATGAGCAGCAAAG
>NZ_JAKGAP010000112.1 GCF_021532375.1 Paenibacillus alkaliterrae | reverse complement strand
AAGCTTTGCAAGCTTATTTGCACAGGATTCATCGACGGTGTTGCGCTCTGGACTGGGTTGGAAGCCGGGCTTCCTGATCCAGAATTCATGACCTGGGTGCGGGGATTGGCACTCGGCTGTTGCCGATAACCGATGCCCACGATCACGGGTTTGTTGTCCACAATGTTCGTTCTGACATACGCGTTCGGTCCGGCTTGTCGGGCCAGTCGCTCGACTTCCCGCAAGACGTTGTTCATCGAGGCTTCCGAGAGAATAAGCGTATGCCCGGAGATGTCGCCTGGTCGGGACTGCTTGGCGCTTTGAACGGCGGCGGCCTTGATGGTGTCGCTCGCATGGCGCGTGGAATGAGCCGCTCCCAAGACGCTGAACGTCTGGTTGCCTACTACGCCGTCGGCTTTGATCCCGTAATCACGTTGAAATTGTCTAACAGCGGCTTGTGTCTGCGCACCGAATTGACCATCTGCAGCTATATTATAACCTAACGTTCGCAGCTTTTCCTGCACGGCTTTGACGGATTCGCCCTGATCGCCAATGTCGATCATTTTATTGCTGGCATTGGCACGCTGCGCTTGCAGGGCAGTCAGCGCTCGCGCTTCCTGCTCTCTTCGGCTCATTTCCGTTCGAGCCATCCGGCCTAGCGGATCGTTGCTTTGGGCAAGCTTTTTCAAGCTAGTCTGGTCTTCGGCCCGGAACATGCTGTTCAGTTCTTGACTAGCGGTCTTGCTTCCTCGCTGGGCCTTGTCGAGCAATTGTTCCCGCTGCTCCGTGCGCTCAAGCTCCTTCAGGCCCGACTTCGCCCATGCAGCAGCTCCGGGGTTGCTTTGTGTGGCCAGCCGAGTTAAATACTCGCGTTGATTGTGCCGTTTGGCCTGCTCGTCCATTTTGACCAGTTCCTGCTTGGCCCAGGAAGTGCTGCTGCCGCCTTGCTTGACCAGGTTGTTCAGGTACTCGCGCTGATTGGCTTCCGGTGATTGTTTGGCTGACTGGGTGACCTTCGTATCGCTCACTTTCAAATCAATGGATCTTCCGACCGTTTGATAGCTCTGCTGAGCCAAAACAGAGGGCCTTGGCGTCGAGCCAGCGGCAGGAGGAGAAGTCGTACTTGATGTTATCGGTTTCCTGGATGCGATCAAAGATGCCTGGGCTTGTGCTGCGCTGGAAGCGGTTGGCCTATAGGGAGCCTGAGGTGTCTTCGCGGGTGCTGATGTTGCCCGGGGTACGGATAAAGCTGTTGAGGTTGATCTGGAAGCTTGCCTGAATGCCGAGGCAATCAGTGCGGGTGTTGTTCTTGTTTGAAAAATGGGTGGCATAACAACATATCTACCTCCGTGTTTAATAGTAGGTTTCACTCGTCCTTGAATGAAGCTTGGAATTATATACCTGATAATTCAAAACGATATAGTAAACTGTAATCTTTTGTCAATACCATTTCTGCAAATTTCTTTCAATTATCGACAATGCGGTTGAGTTGAGGGTTGTTTAATACTCTATCCACGGCAAGGGTTATGGAAAAATTCATCAATCGCCCGTTCAGCGTGAATAGCTAGTCCCCCGTTTTTCCATACTAAGGAAAAGTGAAGCTTTGCGCTGAAGGGAGCCTGCTCCATGAATAAGCCTTCCAAACGGCAGGGTAAGCCCCGTCGCCGACCTGTATTTCCTATTATAACCGAGAGGTTTCTTCCCCATGTTCTCAAAATGAAAAAGGGGCTGCGATGGGCAGCCGCCGCACTCACCTTACTCGTGCTCGTCATGCTTGGCACGCTTATTTATTTGCGCACGCAATCGCTGCCTGTTTCCTCCATCAGCCAAACGTCGCAAATGCTCGATCTCCACGGCAATGTAATCGATACGTTTCACGCCGGCGAGAATCGCCGCTCCGTGCAGCTCTCTGACATTTCGCACTACGTTGTGGATGCCACCTTGGCGATTGAGGACCGCCGCTTCTTTGATCATCGCGGCTTCGATATGAAGGGAATGGCGCGCGCCGTGATGGTCAATGTCCAAAGCATGTCCGCCCGCCAAGGCGCGAGTACGCTTACGCAGCAGCTGGCCCGAAACTTATATTTGACGCATGAGCGGACCTGGCAGCGCAAGCTCAAGGAAGCGATGTACACCGTTCAGCTTGAGATGAGCTATTCGAAGGACGAAATTCTCGGTATGTACTTGAATCAAATTTATTACGGCCACGGCTCGTACGGCATAGAAGCGGCCGCGATGATGTATTTCAATAAGCATGCCTCCGAGCTGTCGCTCGCTGAGAGCGCCATGCTCGCCGGCATTCCGAAGGGTCCGAAATATTATTCCCCGTATTTGAACATGAAAAACGCGAAGGACCGGCAGCTTACGATTCTGCAGGCTATGCTCGAGGGCGGTTCCATTACATCTGAACAAGCGGACGCCGCCTATGCGGAGGTTCTGAACTTCCAACCGCTTGGAGGCCAGCAGGAGGGCTTTGCGCCGTACTTCCGTGACTATATTCGCTATGTTGCTGTCGATAAACTCGGCATCAACGAGCATTTGTTGTACGAAGGCGGCATAACGATCTATACGACGCTGGATCCCGTCGCACAGGCGGCAGCTGAGAAGGTCATCAAGGAGGGCTTGCCGGAGAGCTCCGGGCAGCAGGCGGCCCTAATTTCGATTGATCCCAGAAGCGGCTATATTAAGGCGATGGTGGGCGGCCGGGATTACAAACAAAACCAATACAATCGCGTCTTCGCGAAAACGCGGCAGCCCGGCTCCTCGTTTAAGCCGTTCCTGTATCTGACCGCGCTGCAGAGCGGCTATATGTCGCCTGTGACCCGCTTCAAGAGCGAGCCGACCGTGTTCTCTTATGATGAAGGCCGCAAAACCTATGAGCCGCATAATTATGGCGACAAATACATCAACGATTACATTGATATGCGCAAGGCGCTTGCCAGCTCGGATAACATTTATGCGGTCAATACGATCATGACCGTAGGCGCCGACAAGGTGATCGAAACAGCCAGAAAGCTCGGCATTGAAAGTCCCATGCAGCCTCTCCCGTCACTTGCGCTCGGTACCTACCCTGTGAGCCCGTTCGAAATGGCCTCCGCGTTCGGCACGTTCGCCAACGGCGGTATCCATGTCGACCCGATTGCCATTATTCGGATCGAGGACCGCAAGGGAGAAATACTATACGAAGCGAAGCGGCATTCGGTGCAGGCAATTGATTCCGCGGAAGCCTATGTTCTGACGAGCTTAATGGAAAGCGTCTTTGACGAAGGGGGAACGGCCCATCGCGTCGCTTCTATATTGAAGCGGCCCGTCGCCGGCAAGACAGGCACGACCCCAACCGACGCTTGGCTTGTCGGCTATACGCCCGAGCTGGCAACGGCCGTATGGGTCGGCTATGACAAGGACCGCAAGCTTACTGTCGCGGAAGCGTACCGGGCAGCTCCGATATTCGCCAAATTTACGGAGCAGGCGCTGGCCGCGGTTCCGCCGAAGATTTTCCCGATACCGGAAGGGGTCGTTCAGGTATACGTTGATCCGGCCAGCGGCAAGCTTGCTGCCGATACTTGCCCGAATAGACGTATGGAAACCTTTCTGGCCGGTACGGAACCGATAGACGTATGCGGCGAGCCCGCTTCAGCGGATGAGGCGGATACGAATGCCGAGAAGGATGAGGCGAAGAAGAATGGGCATCATTCCTGGTGGACGGATTTCAAGCGCTGGTGGACGGACTAAAGCTGTCTGTGCAATCGTGGATTCGACAAATTCAGGGGCTATTTTCATTAGTTAGATTAGCTGAGGCCTTCGCACATTTTTGTCCGATTTATGATCAAAAAGTGAATTTTCTTTGAACATCCGCATATGGTTATGGTATAGTAGCGGTAAGAAAACACTTACAATTGATCGGGAGTGTTCATGATGACAACCAAAACAGCAACAATCAGCCATGCTCAGTCCTCCAAATCGGATGTCAAGCGACTCGTGAAAGCCATGACCGCAATCGCCTGGTCCGTTCTCGGCATCGGCGTTCTGCTCTGCCTTGTTAACCTGAGCCATTTCAGCGACCAGAATGTCGGACTAATGGTCGGCATCGGATTTTTAATCGGAAGCGTTCATATTTATGTCATCGGTACAGCAATTGGGCTCGTGCATGCACGGCTTCATCAAGAGCAGCCGCCGACTTCATTCGAGGACAACTAGCATCCCGGGTGCGCCCGTAAAATCAGAAATGACGTATAAGCTGCCAGCAGCTTATACGTCATTTTTTTGTTGGCATTTGGACGGTTAACGAAGATGGGTGTATATCCGATCCATCATGGCCTTTGCCGAATACTTGCCGTCCACATTGATACGCGGGAGCGCATGCGGGTTCGAACCCTTCCTTATAACTCCCTCTTTGATCGTATACATGAGAGAATGACCCGATGCTGCTGCCTTATTAATGACGGTCTGGTTATAGCTTCCATATGGATAAGTAAGTGCGATTACCTTATTGCCGATATGCTGTTCGATAAGCGACTTCGCCTTTTTCATATCGTTATAAATTCGTTTCTCATAAACAAATTGGCTCTCCAACCGATTATTTACGATAAGACGGGAGATTAGCGCAGGCCTTGTTCTACCTGTGGTAGTGCCATAGTAATGTGATTCATGCGTGTGGTTCTGTATATCAACGTAGCCGGAGCTGTACATCTCTGATGCTTGCTCCCAAGTAAAGTGCGGGTAAATGGAAGGCGTTTTTCCTCTATAGGACGTTACAGCGAAAATGCTTGCATAAAATTGCTCCTGCACGAGGATAGGATACGCCAGCTTATAATTGCTTTCGTAGCCGTCATCAATCGTAATGATAACCGATTTCTCGGGCAGCTTCACGCGCTTGTCTCCCTTCAGAAAGGCTAACAGCTCCTGCTGCCTGATCGATACGAAGCCGTCTGCCTTCAACGCCTGAAGCTGCTTCCTGAACATATCCTTATGCACCGTAACGCTGGTTTGTTCTTCCTTCTTCTCCGTGAAGTGATGATACATTAGCGCGACGATCGTCGGGTTTGTGCTCATCTTCACTTCGATGTCCGGGAGCTCGGCATACTTATAATAGATAGGATAGCCGGATGCGTCATACAATACGAAAATATAGGAGAAGCTGGTTTGGGCTTCTTTATTTAATAGAAAGGAGCCGCCTTGGATTAGCTGATGCGTATACAGCCTCTTAGGCTTTTTTTCGTTGGGCATGCTGCTATTCGGCTCAAGCTTATACCTTTGAAGAAACGCCCTGTGGTCAAAGCTGCCGTCATTCAGCTGCTGTACGGCCTGATGATAAAGCTCTTGCTTATCGAATGACCTTAAGGAGAGGGATGAATACTGCGCCAACTGATTATTTAATAGATTCACATCGACTAGAATATTAATCATTCCATACGCAGGCCTAATAACCTGTATGCCTTCGCTTTCCGCATGCACTTCCATGCGGGGCATTGCGCTTAATGAAAGGAATAGAAAAACCAACATAAATAAGGCAAAACGACGACTGCGCATAAAGACCCCCGAATGATAAAATAGAGCACATTTGAACCTATTGTCTTATATACATGGTGACTTCCGGCTTATGTACAACCTTGTAAGTATATGACAATTGTCTATCATTTGTCTCTATTTTTTTGGTCCCAGGCGCTGCTAGTTTGGCTGTTTCATTGGAAATTTTCGCTTATGTCGAAGCCGTGAACTTTCTATTACAGAAAAAAGACGAATTATTGACGTAATTGTTAACCCCGCAGTTATTGCGGAGCGGATCTGCTATTGTAGTCGTAAGCAGGAATTTGAGGAGTTGAAAATAGATATGAGTCGGTTTATTCGAATGCTTACACCTGTACTTTTTTTGCTAATGGCCCTTACGCTTTCCGGCTGCGGCGAGCAATTCATCGTGCTCGACCCGAAAGGGCCGATCGGCGAGTCTCAAAAAGATTTAATTTATATTTCAACCATACTATGCGCAGTCATCATCGTTCCGGTGCTCATTCTGACGGCCTTTATTGTATGGCGATATCGCGATAAGCCCGGCAGCAAGGCTTCCTATAAACCGAATTGGGAGCATAGCACGAAGCTCGAGATTATATGGTGGGGGATTCCGATTGTGATCATCCTCATTCTGGCTGTCATCACAGTCAAGTACACATATGAGCTTGAGCCCTCCAAGCCGCTCGTTTCAGAGAAGGAGCCCATCACGATTCAAGTCACGTCACTGGATTGGAAGTGGCTGTTCAAGTACCCGGAAGAGAACATAGCAACGGTCAATTACATTAAAATACCGGAGGATGTGCCGGTTAAGTTCCAGCTCACATCCGATACCGCCATGAATTCCTTCTGGATTCCGCAGCTCGGCGGCCAGCTTTACGCCATGTCGGGCATGGCAATGACGCTTTACCTGCAGGCCGACGAGCAGGGCAGTTACTACGGCTCTGGGGCGAACTTTAACGGCAAGGATTTCGCACAAATGACGTTCACGGTGGACGCATCTTCAGAAGAGGAGTACCTTTCCTGGATTGAGGAAGTCAAAGGCAGCGCACCTGCGCTGACGATGGATGGCTTCGAGAAGCTGACGGAGCCCGGCGCATCCGATACACTTTTATTCTCGAGCATCCCAGAAGGCCTGTTCGACAAAATCGTAACGCAGTACGTAAACGGAGACGGCGGCGCGCATCAGCATCACGGCGGCGAAGCAGCCGAGCCTGCCGCAGCAGCGGATGACGATGAGGATGCTTCTGCGGATGCGGGTGAATCGGATGAGTCAGCAGAAAGCAGCGCGGACGGCAACTCTCACCATCATGGGGGACATTAATCGCCCAGGTCCACTGGCATATTTACGTGAGTTTTGCTTCATAAATCGTTAGGAGGTCACCCAATGTTGGACAAAATAAAGGATTTTGCGTCCGAGTTTTTCGTGACAGGCGACCCGCTTATTTTAGGGGCTCAGGTTTCCATCGCTTTATCGCTTGTCGCGATCCTGTTTGTACTCACCTATTTCAAAAAGTGGAAGTGGCTGTGGACCGAATGGTTGACCAGCGTTGATCATAAAAAAATCGGTATCATGTATATTATCGCTTCAATTCTCATGCTGTTCCGCGGCGGTGTCGATGCGCTGCTTATGCGGGTGCAGCTTGCCGTTCCTGAGGTCGAATTTCTAAACGCCGAGCATTATAACCAAATTTTCACGACGCACGGCGTTATTATGATTTTGTTCATGGCGATGCCGCTCATGTTCGGTTTGTTCAACATCGTCGTCCCGCTGCAGATCGGCGCGCGCGACGTGGCCTTCCCGTTCCTGAACTCGCTTAGCTTCTGGATGTTTTTCTTCGGCGCCATGCTGTTTAACGTATCGTTCATTATCGGCGGCTCGCCGGATGCAGGCTGGCTCGCTTATCCGCCGCTATCCCAGCTGTCTGGCAGTCCCGGTCTTGGCCAGGACTTCTATATTTGGGGCATACAAATTTCGGGTATCGGCTCCTTGGCGACAGGCATTAACTTTGTCGTGACGATTCTGAAAATGCGTGCGCCGGGCATGAAGCTGATGCAAATGCCTATGTTCGTATGGTCGGTGCTGTCATCGTGTATTACGATTATGTTCGCTTTTCCAATCTTGACGGTTACGTTGTTCCTGCTGTTCCTCGACCGCTATCTGGGCGCGCACTTCTTCACGCTCGACGGCGGCGGAAATCCGATGATGTATATCAACCTCATCTGGATGTGGGGACACCCTGAGGTGTATATCGTTATCCTGCCGGCATTCGGGATCTTCTCCGAGATCGTGTCGGCTTTCTCGAAGAAAAAGCTGTTCGGGTACAAATCGATGGTATTCGCCCTTATGTCGATCAGCTTCTTCTCCTTCTTCACCTGGGCGCATCACTTCTTCACGATGGGCTCCGGCGCTAATGTCAACGCGTTCTTCGCCTTAACGACGATGCTTATTGCGATACCGACCGGGGTGAAGGTGTTTAACTGGCTGTTCACGATGTACCGCGGCCGCATTACATTCCCCACTCCAATGATGTGGACGGTCGCGTTCATCCCTTGCTTTGTCGTCGGGGGGATGACGGGCGTGCTGCTTTCCGTCGCGCCGGCCGATTTCCAGTTCCACAACAGCTACTTCCTGATCGCACATTTCCACCAGGTGCTGATCGGCGGCGTCGTGTTCGGATATTTCGCGGGTCTCTATTACTGGTGGCCGAAAATGTTCGGCTTCCGCCTGCATGAAGGGCTCGGCAAATGGGCATTCTGGTTTTGGAACATCGGCTTCTACGTCTGCTTCATGCCGCAATATGCGCTTGGCTTAATGGGTATGACGCGGCGCGTGAATGAGTACAACTTCGACATGGGCTGGCAGCCGCTTAACGTGATTTCCACGGTCGGTGCATTCCTGATGGGCGCGGCGTTTATTTTCCAAGTATGGCAAATCGCTCACAGCATTAAGTTTTACAAGAAAGAGAAGGACGGAGACGCTTGGGATGGCCGCACGCTCGAATGGTCGATTCCTTCGCCTGCGCCGCTCTACAACTTTGCGCGTTTGCCGCAGGTTACGCATCAAGACGATTGGTGGGAGGAAAAGCAGCGCATCACCGCAGGCGAGCCTGCCAAACCGCTCGCACCGCTTGAGCCGATTCATATGCCGAAAAATTCAGGCATTCCGTTCATCATGTCGGTATGCTGGTTCACCGCCGGCTTCGGCTTCGTATGGGATTGGAAGTGGATGATTATCCCAGGTCTGATCGGCGTAGCCGTATGCATGCTTATCCGTTCGTTCTCCTACGATACCGACTATTACATTCCGGTTGACGAGATTGAACGTACGGAAGCCGCGTTAAGGGGGACAAAATAATGGCAAATGCAGTTTCTACTCCAGCAGGAGCGCATGGCGGACACGGTGCCGGTCACGGCGGCGGTCACCATGACGGGCATCACGACCAAGAGTCGATGAAGACGTTCGGCTTCTGGCTGTTTCTAATAACCGACGTTATTTTATTCGGTACGTTGTTCGCGACCTTCGTCGTCCTCCGTCTGAACACAGACGGAGGACCGACCGGTGCCGAATTGATCGAAATGAACGGCATTATTATCTCGACGTTTATTTTGCTGACGAGCAGCTTTACGAGCGGGATTGCAGTTCTCGAGATGAACAAGGGCAACAAACGCGGCCTCATCCTGTGGCTGGCGATTACCGCGCTGCTTGGCGCATCGTTTATCTATTTGGAAGTAACCGAGTTTATACACCTGGTGCATGAAGGTGCGAACATCGGCACAAGCGCTTATTGGTCGGCCTTTTTCACCTTGGTCGGTACGCACGGTTTGCACGTCTCGGTCGGCCTTGTCTGGATGATTGCGCTGATGCTGCAGCTGCGTCGCCGCGGCATCACCCCGGTCACGAAGCGCAAGGTGAACATTATCAGCTTGTACTGGCACTTCTTGGACGTCGTATGGATCTTCGTATTTACGATCGTTTACTTGATGGGGGTGATGTAGGATGGAAAAGCATAACACGCATGCAGGTTCAGGCGACGCTCATGACGCTCATGGCTCCCACGGCGGATCGATGAAGTCCTACGTCATTGGCTTTTTGTTCTCGATCATTCTAACGGTCATTCCGCTTGTCATCGTCATGAATGACCTATTGAACAAAACCGCAACAACCGTGCTCATTCTCGTGATGGCCGTTCTCCAGTTCGCGGTGCAGCTCATCTTCTTCATGCATATTCGCGATGAAGAGAAGCCGCGCTTCAATCTGATGGCGCTCATCTTCGGCCTCGTCATCCTGCTGACGATCGTCGCCGGCTCGATCTGGATTATGACTTACAACGCGGTTGCGACTTAAACCGACAAAAGGCTGAGCCTAGGTTCCCATAACCTCGGCTCAGCCTTTTATATGTTGGATTTGCACACTACCTTTGCTCTCCCGAGCCACCTTGGCACACTATGTTGGATTTGTCCACTAAATTTGCTCTCCCGAGCCACTTTTTTATTGGGTAATTCTTTTCCAACATTGAACTACCCCTTCTTAAAATCAATTGATTTTTGAAGAAGGGGATTCCTAAGAACTTCACCCTAACGGGCAAATATATGGATTAGGCTATCCCCG
>NZ_JAKGAP010000111.1 GCF_021532375.1 Paenibacillus alkaliterrae | reverse complement strand
ACGCTTAATCCGCTCGACTTGCATGTATTAGGCACGCCGCCAGCGTTCGTCCTGAGCCAGGATCAAACTCTCCATGTTGGTTGTTTGACTTGCTCAATACTTTTTTTATCGCTTTTCTTACAATCCGTTAGGATTGCAAGGGCAGTTTCACTCGTTGTTCAGTTTTCAAAGAGCAATCTTTTCTTTCGTTTGTTTTGCTCGCCGTCCGCTTGTTTCTCTCGGCCGGAATTAGAATATATCATGTATCCGCCTATGAGGTCAAGCATTTTCTGAAACTTTTTTTAAATCTTTTAGCAAATGCTATTTTCCTTGTAATACTCGCCATACTTTCTTATTGCTATACTGTCGCTCGGAGCTTATATCTTTGCCGAACCAATCAGGCGCCGCGAAAGCATTCGCCGCTTCCTCCGATTCAAATTCCATCTCAAGAACAGCAAGCTCGATTTGATCGTAAATATCGATCTCAATGATTTTGCCGGCCCATTCGGCCGTAATTCGATTTTTCGTAAGCGGAACGAAGCCGAATGCTTTTACAACCTGCTCATAAATGCCCTCCGAAATGGAATACTCAATCTCCTCCCGCGAGATCCCGTTGCCCAGTTTAAAGGTGTGCGTGTAAGATACATTGCCACTTGCAATATCAACAATTCTTCTGACGCGCAGCTCCTGCGTCTCATCCATGGCCAAATAGGTTTGCTCAATTCGCTGCTCCGACAACGCTTTCAGCTTCTGTTCTTCTATAATCACGCTAGGCAAATCAGCCAGCAAAAATTTACGTTCTATTTCTAAGGACATTTCGGACTACTCCTTCACTTTCTATTCTTCATCCAAAAACAGCTCGCGCAGCATCCGTTCTCGGTTATTAATGAACTGCTTCATAAGCACGTAATGATCGGTTTCTTCACCATAATATACAGCCCATTACCGTTAAAACGATGAAGGAACGCAGCGAAAAATGATTCGCCATGCGATTGCTGATGCAGCGACTTTCCGCCGTACGAATCGATATTGCGCCGACCGCCGACCTCTCGGTCCATCGCGTCAATATTAGTTGCCAAATTATAGCAGCTTTCCGCACGGAAGAAGAATCCGTCCATGGGCTTGTTCACACTGCGGGAAAGCCTTAAATACTGATGCAGATCTGAGTGAGTGGCTGCCGTGGAAAAGTTAAAGTTGATCGTACCGCCCTCAGGATTGAATCCGAGTCCAATCGCGATCGCTTCCATCAGCGTCGACTTCCCCCATTCCATTTTCGCCTACGATGTAGGTTACTTTAGGATGAAATTCCAGCGTGTCCAGACCTTGAATGGCTTTCAAATCTCCTGGCTCGATCAAACGGCTGACATGCCGATTATTGGGCGCAGCATTTTTTGAATTTTTTCCCGCTTCCGCATGGACAAGGATCGTTGCGCCCAATTTTTTTCTTCGTTTGATATCAATAACATTTGCTTGTACAGCCCGGTTAGACGCGGCATTTAACACCATGCCTGCGCTTGCCCGTTTGGCCGACAGCTCTTCAGGCGAAAAGCCCTTAATGACCCACTGCTTTGTACTGTTCATTAACGGGACAAGCAAATCCGTTATCGCTTCCATTGTCTCCATGCTTGGGATTTCAATAAAATAAAATATTCATCATGTCAAATTGAGCCAGCTTGTGCTCGGCATTCGCCATTACAAATGAGCTCAATTCTTCCTCAGACAACGTACCGTAATAGAAAAGTAAGCCGCGAGTCAGCCGAATCCATTCGGTATTCCGGTCTACGCATAGAATGATCCTGAAAAATCTCTGCCTTGTTAAATAAATCTACGAGCTCAGAAGGCATAACGATGACTCTTTTACCATCAACGATTCCCGGAAACAATACTCCGCATTTCCGATAGTACTCATATTGCTGTAATTCTAACAGCGGCTTATCCCATAGACCGCCGTTTTTTGCTATTTTTTGAACGAGCTTCATTCTTGCATGATCCCAGCACCGGGTCATGATCCATAGGTTTTCCGCAATTTTTTCTGCAAGCCTCTCGACAAGCCCCTGCTTGTTAAGCGTACTGAGGTTGCTTATTTCCAAATTCATTCGAATGCTCGTCAGTTGCTGCTTGGTTAAAGTGCTAAGCGCGTCCGTAAATGATAACGGATATTTCAGCTCCGGCCAGAACTTATCCGGCATGATGTTCTCCTAAATAATAAATTTGATGCTTGCGGTTCTATTTAGATGTTAGAGTACATCAAAAAAACATGCAAGTTCAAAGGTAACAAAAATACGGTGCAGAATCAAACATAAGCCCCAAGATCATGACCTGATCCCGGGGCTTAGCGTAAATCGATCATGGCTTCTCCACTGTCCGAACACTTAGCAGGGAGTTTAGCTGCTCCAGCAAATTGCCTCCGCCGGTGAGCGAGATTGTACCAATCTTTTCGCATATCTTCTCAAGGAACTCGAGCTCCTTTAGGCGATAAAGCGTACCGTTCTCATCCATGAGCTTCGCCGTATTGAGCAAGCTGCGGGTTGAGGCCGTTTCTTCTCGGCGTGTGATGAGGTTGGCCTGCGCTTTCTTCTCAGCAAGCAGTACGGTATTCATGATGTCCTTGATATCACCAGGCAAAATAATATCCTTGAGGCCCGCCGAATTGAACTGCACGCCGTAATGCTCGCTCTGCTCGTTCAAGCGAGAGAGCACAAACGTCGCGATTTCCTGCTTCATGCGCAGCAGATCATCCAGCTTCAGAGTACCGACATACTCCCGCAGTATGAGCTGCAGCAGGATGTACACCTGATCCTCAAACGACTTGATCTGGAACGCTTTAAGAGGATCGACGACCTTGTACTGGCAAACGAAGTTGAGCCTAAGCGTTACCTTATCCTCCGTCATAATCTCCTGTCCGGTCATGTCCAGCTGCTGCTGGCGAAGGTCGAACGTTTTGACTTGCACGCCAGTCGGACCCTTCCAGAAGAAATATTTGCCCGGACGAAGCTCACGCTGCAGCACGTTATTAAAGAATAGAAGGCCCGTCTCATGGCTGGCAACCTCATAGGTTTGAATGCAGCTTTGCAGCTTTGGCAGCAGCGAACAGTCGATTTCCGCTGAAAGCTCCGGATTGCGTATATCAACATGAATGAACGTATGTTTCTTCATCACATTCCAGAAGGCATATGTTCCGGCCGTCAGCAGGGAAGCAAATTTGCCATCCTCAAAATGCAGCACATACTCATAATCCTGGACGTCTGCAATCGTCAGTTCTTCTATCAGTTTCGCATCCTGAAGAAACAGGTTGATTTCCATGTTCGGCACGGCAAAGCGCTTCGCTACATTTTGCAAAATAACGCTGTCGTCCGAAAACGGTCTATGCCGGTAAACGCCTGGCTGCAAATGTCTAACGTAGCTTCCTTTGTTGAACAGCAGGCCTCGCTCATCGTTTTTTATAATTACTTTTTTAAACATTTATGAACACCTCTTTAAGGTTGGAATTAAAAATTAGGTTGACCTTCGTAACAGAAATGCTCCTGCGGCTTAGCCGGAATCGGGCTTGAGAGAAGAGAACATTGGCATGCTGACCTCGTTATCAATAGCCTTCTATAGATTCAAATGCTACCTATAGCGAGCTATATCCTACTTCGCCAACAGAGGCAAAGGGGCTCTAATCGGTATCCGCCGATTGCATAGGCATTCCTGCAGCGAGCTTGCCGAAGCGTGCTCCGAGCATTCCTGTTAAAGGTCTGGGATGATTCTGATTTCTCTTGAAAGGAGACTAAATACTCTACCACAGAGTTACCGCTTATCAGGCGATACCATAAGGGAGTCGAACCCTTTTTTGATTTGGGAGATTAATGCCGAAATGGACGATACAGCATACAAGCGCATAGAATGCGCGAGCACTGCGGAATTCTTTGAAATCCCAGCCAAGGTACGCCACCCGTACACTAACCTCATCTATTATTGAAGTTATCTTTAATAGCATTAGTCATTTAGATGCCTTTGATCGCAGCCATCGGCTTGCACCGCGCGACAACTGCCGCCAATGACGCACCGACGACGCTGTCAATGATTTGGTCAACATCCTTGTACGCCTGCGGACATTCATCGAGAATCGTTTCCAAGGAACGGTGGTTAACGAGTATTTCATCCTCCGTGCCGACCTTCAGCGACTGCTCGAACTGATCGACCGTCACAAGCTCCTTCGTCGCTTTGCGGGAGCGCGCCCGCCCTGCGCCGTGGCAGATCGAATAGAAGTTTTTCAAGCCTTCATCCTTCCCTACCATAATATAGGAGGAGGTTCCCATCGAGCCGGGAATGAGAGCCGGATGCCCTGTCTCCTTGTATACCTGCGTATTCAAGAAATGGCCCGGCGGAAGCGCCCGCGTCGCTCCTTTGCGATGCACGAGCATCGGCTGATTGCGGTGAAATTCCTTCAGCGCATAGTTATGCATCAGGTCGTACAAGACGGGCATTTCCATATCCGCCCCGAACAACTCCTGAAACGCTTCGCGGACGCCGAACGCGATCATATGCCGGTTGCTCACGGCAAAGTTAAGAGCGGAATACATCAGATTCAAGTAGGTTTGCCCTTCCTGACTCGTAATCGGGGCATAGATCAGGTTCGGGTCGGGATTGCTCACGCCCCAATGATTCATAGCTTCCTTGATTACCTTGTTATGCTCCCGGCCGACCATGCCGCCCCAAGACCTCGAGCCGGAGTGGATCATGACGACGACCTGGCCGTCGAACAAGCCCCATTTTGCCGCCAAGTCTGCGTACTCTGCCTGAATCTCCAAATATTGAATTTCGATGAAGTGGTTGCCGCTACCGAGTGTTCCCAGCTGCCCGCGGGCATATTTCATGATCTTGGGCGGGAGATTCTTAAGGTACGAATGGTCGTAAGCAAAATTGGATTGCTCCACATGCGACAGCCACTGCTCATCCGGTACATATTTTGCAGGCAGTCCCTTCAAGCCATTCTGTACAACGCTCATCACATCGATATCTTCATAGTTTGTATTTGTGCGTTCATTGGTCGGTACGTATTTCTCGATAGCCGCTATTAAGGCTCGACGAATCTCTTTATCCTGAATATCGCGTTTGTGCAGCGGCGTCGTATGGACACGCATCCCGCAGCCGATATCCGAACCGACGATGGACGGTGACACGCAGCCGTCCTTCATATTCCACACGGCCGTGGTGCCGATGCAGGTCCCGATGCCGACATGTGCGTCTGGCGTGTAGCTCATATATTGATTACGAGGGATTTGCAGGTTGTTATTTGCCATTTCATATACTTTCACTCCAAAGGATTGGAACACTTCTTCGTTTGCGAACAGGTGAAGCTTACCGCTGGCGAGCTCCATTTCATGATGGTTGCTTCCGTGTCGCTTATGGGCCATGATCATTTTCAAAAACCTCCCGTACTGCTTCTATGAGCTCTATCTTCGCTCATTTGGAAGCGTCCGAACATGGCGAAAGTATTACGACCGAGGAAAATTTTCCTTTTTGTTCAAAACCTCCTTCTTCCTGTTAATATAGATGTAGAATAACGGTTACGATCGGAGGAATCACGTATATGGCCAAAGAAAGCTTCGATAAGGAAATTCAGTTTTTACGGATGCTCGTCTTGACGAGCGGTGCATACAACAGGCAGCAGTTCGCGGACAGGCTCGGCATTTCCGTACACACCTTTGACAAGACAATTAAGCGCCTCAAAGAAATCGTGAGCTCCGTCTGCCAACAGCTCCCCGAGGAGCAGGGCAAACAGTTCGCAGAGACGATTCGCTACAGTTATCTTGACTCCTCCGACCCGATGCTTCTTTTTCTATTCCGGGCGAAGTCACTGAAGGAATCCGAGAGTCAACGCATCTCGCTGCTGCTTGCCGCCATGCACGGACAGTCTTTATCGGCAATGGAATTGCTGGACGCTTGCTGCGCAAGCTTGCCTGCCGAGCTCCCGCTACCGGACGAGAAAACGATTCGCACCGATCTCAAATATTTGGAGCAGGTCGGCGTTATTAAGAAGGAGCCGGGACCGCGTCCTTTCCGCTATCGCATTCATAACGATTTAGTAAAAGATTTGTCGCATGACGAATTGCTGGATTTATATGATTTTGTGGATATTATGGCTAATACGCAAATACCTTCGGTACAAGGCTATTTGCTGCGCGACGGTCTAAAAAAACATTTTGCCCGCAACCTGGCTGAAAACGATTCGATAGATCCCTTTTTATATAAATATCACTACTACTCTCGCATTCTCGATGAAGCGAATCTATTCACCTTAATCGATGCGATACGCAATCGGCGCAAGGTCAGCTTCCTGTACTTCTCTCCGAAACGAGCGACGAGCTACGCCTCCAAAAATACGAACCCGCTGTTCGAGCGCGAGACCGAAGGCAAACAGGAGACCGTACTTCCGCTTAAAGTCATCTACGATCACCAATACGGCCGTTGGTATTTGCTGGGCCATCATGAGAGGTACGGCATAAAGAAATACCGGATGGAGGGATTAACCCAAATCGAGGAGGACAAAGCGGTCCCGGAGGAGTTGTTCGCAGAGGTGAGCACGGATCTCGAGCAGCGCATGCAATACAGCTGGCTGGTCGATACGGGCCGTCCCGTAACCGTTCGGATCCGCTTCTTCCATCCGGGGCCCGGCATTGCCAGCTTCGTCAAGGAGCGCGTTCTGCTTCAGGGACAATGGGGTGTCGTGACGGAGGAGAATGAAGCTTCGTTTCTCTTTGAAATCGTAGTGAACGGCACGATCGAGATTAAGCCGTGGATCCGCAGCTTCGGATCAAGCTGCGAGGTGCTGGAGCCCTTGAAGCTGCGGCAGGAAATGATAACGGAATGGAAGGAGATCAAGGCTTACTATGAATCTGTTCGAGAAAATATTTAACTATCAAATCATATCTCGACTCGAGGACTCAGGCACCTTCATGGTCACCTCCCACGAGCGCGGCTGGCTGAAGACGATGCTCCGGCATCCAGCCGCTGCCGAGGCGTTCTCGCCGGAGACGCTGCAGCGGCTTGGGGTTATTTTGTCACAAGACCAACCGTTCGATACGAGCGATTCGCTGCTGCATAAAGCAGCCAGTACGGAGAAGCATGTTTACCATGCGTTAATACGCCCATTAAGAAGAGCCATTATGAATAAGAGCCTCGTTCGATTAAGCTATGAAATTAAGGGTGGTCGAACGTATAGCGAACAAGAAGCCTTCCCCTACAAGCTGGAATATTCGATGGTCAAGCGGGAATGGTATTTGCTTTGGTACCATATGAGGCACCGAACGATGATGAGCACAAAGCTGCATAAAATAATCGAGGCCCGCGAAGAGCCGTGTACGGAAGAGAAATATGCGGCGCTGCAGGAAAAAGCTCTGTCTCTTATGGAGAAACGCAAGCAAAGCGTCCATATCCTGGTCGTGAAGCAATACAATGAGGAGCTGTCGCGCATTTTGTATGCTTTTTCATGTTTTGAGAAAGTGGTTTGTTATGACGCAGAATCGGATGAATATACAATCAGGCTCAGCTATTCCAGCAATGAAAGCGAATATGTGCTGTCTAAAACCCGGTTTCTCGGCAAGCGGGTATGTATTTTGGATAACTCATATATGAAGAACCGCATGCTGGAGTCTGCAGCAAAAGCGCTTGAGCGGTACGTTGAATAATTACAGCAGCGAACTGATCGTCCATTTTCTCATGTGCCGTGCCCTATTTTCAAAAGTAAAGTGCCTCTATCGTATTTTGACGAAAAATTTTAATTGTAATTATTATAAATAAATATTGATTTTCCTTTGGAAAACAGTAACATATTAGATGAGGCGCAATCATACAAAATCAATGAGGTGATTCTATTATGAGTACTGAGAAGAACAAACTTACGACTAGTTGGGGTGCTCCGGTTGGAGATAACCAAAACTCGATAACAGCAGGCTCACGTGGTCCCACATTAATTCAGGATGTTCACCTTCTTGAGAAGTTAGCACATTTCAACAGAGAGCGTGTTCCCGAGCGTGTCGTCCACGCTAAGGGCGCAGGCGCGCACGGTTATTTTCAGGTTACGCATGATGTAACGCCATACACCAAAGCCAGCTTTTTGTCAGAGGTAGGAAAGCGCACTCCGATGTTTATTCGATTCTCGACAGTAGCCGGCGAGCTTGGCTCCGCCGATACGGTACGCGACCCGCGCGGCTTTGCCGTTAAGTTCTACACCGAGGAAGGCAACTATGACTTGGTAGGCAATAATACGCCTGTATTCTTTATACGCGATGCCATTAAATTCCCGGACTTCATTCATACTCAAAAGCGTCATCCGCAAACGCATCTAAAAAACCCGAACGCCATTTGGGATTTCTGGTCCTTATCGCCTGAATCGCTGCATCAGGTTACGATCCTTATGTCCGACCGCGGCATTCCGGCAACGCTTAGACATATGCACGGTTTCGGCAGCCATACGTTCAAATGGGTCAATGCCGAAGGGCAAGCGGTTTGGGTGAAATATCATTTCAAAACCGAGCAAGGCGTTCAAAACCTTTCCAATGAAGCAGCTGCCAAAATAGCCGGCGAAAACCCGGACTACCATACCGAGGATTTATTCAATGCAATCGCCAGCGGCGACTTCCCGGCCTGGAAGCTTTATGTTCAAATCATGCCGATAGAGGATGCGGATACATACCGTTTCGATCCGTTCGATGTGACGAAGGTATGGTCGCAGAAGGATTATCCGCTCATCGAGGTTGGCCGCATGGTGCTCGATCGCAACCCTGAGAACTATTTTGCCGAAGTCGAGCAGGCGACGTTCTCCCCTGGATCGTTTGTACCCGGCATTGAGGCTTCTCCTGACAAAATGCTGCAAGGCCGCCTATTCGCTTACTCCGACGCCCATCGCTACCGGGTCGGCGCCAATCACAATCAGCTGCCCATCAACCGTCCAACCGCTCCGGTGAACAATCATCAGCGTGACGGTCAAATGCGTGCGGACGGCAATGGCGGAGCGTCCATGTATTACGAGCCGAACAGCTACAGCGGACCGACGGAGTCGCCTGAGAACAAGCCTGCTCCATTCGAAGTATCGGGCAGCGCGGACAGTGTAGGCTACGACCATCATGATCACTACACGCAAGCTGGTGATCTCTATCGCCTTATGAGCGAAGAAGAACGCGCACGCTTAGTTGAAACGATTGTCGGTGCAATGAAGCCGGTCGAAAGAGACGATATTAAACTTCGTCAGATCGGCCACTTCTACAAAGCGGATCCAGAGTATGGACAACGCGTTGCCGAAGGGCTAGGTTTATCCATATCGCAACAAGCTTAATGGACCAATATAGTTCCAATCAAATTGTGGCTGTCGAGATTCTCTCGACAGCCACAATTTTCTTATCCGCTAGCTGTCGCGATCATCGTCCCGACGCCGCTCACGTATACCGCCCATTCCAAATGCTAGATTCTACATATACTAGATAAAGTAGACCTAAGGAGGAATGGAAATGAGTATAATAACTGCTGAAGCGCTGCGTAAATCTGCTAGGAAAACGTTTCCCGTTTATCGAAAAATCGCAAAGGATCCCGTATATGCATTACGTCTATCCCATGCACTTCGAAATTCAGATTTGGATAAGGTAGAGACGTTATTGAAGCAAGCAACGTCAGGATTTAACACGTTTGGAGCAAATCCGGGAGGCTTTGATATCGGCTATTCGGCTCAACCTCCTGCGGATGAGATTTTTAACGCAACCTCTGTGAAAGGAAGAGGAACACTGACCGCAACGGGCTTAGCAAAGCTGTCAAGACGCATTCTGCCCCTCTATCGCAAAATAAGCTGCGACAAGAAATTTTCGACTGCGCTAGTTTTGGCGGCAAAGGCCGGAAACCATACTAGGCTGCGGAGATTAATTGCCCCGCTTATTCCAAATAATCGATTAGTATCCGTTCGGGGAGATAAAAAAAGTATTGTTTTAGAAATCAAAACTTGTGATGTTGTATTTATCAACCAATTTTTTGTTCTATGATCAGGCTAACGAGGACGGTATGAAAAGATGTAAGATTTAGATTAGCATGCAATCTTTGTTCAAACAGTGTCGTCTATCGGATAAAAACTACGATGCGGTTGCCGAAGCACTAGAAGCTCACCTGTGTTCTTCATTCTCCAAGGACCGGCAGCACAAACTGGAAAAACGCCAACTAATTTGTATCAGACACGCTCAATTAAAGCATTTACGGGAAAAGCAGGCGTTATTCACGGGAGTAATCTCTTCAAGTCGGCAAACTGACCACATTAGCGGGACAAATTCCAGTTAGGCCTGACTTACTCGCTGATGAAGCAAGTTTAACAGGATTTTTCCCAGTTAGATTCGTCATTAGTTCAACTTATACAATTCTTTATAAGGAACAATTTAAAAAAGGAATTAATTGGAAAATGTACTTTACTTAATGCGTTAGGGAGAGGAGAGATACGTAATCAAAAGTGCTGCAGAGATATTAGGAAAATTACTCTTAGTTGCGGTCATCATGTCATTCATCTTTATATATATTCATGCTCTATTGCTTGCTGGCATTATTTTGATAACTCTATCCGCTGTGCTCATTTGGGCGTTCGGAGGCATTGACTGGACATGGGTTGGCTTCATACAATAGCTATGTTCATGAGGAATGTTTTGCCCATACAAAAAAACCTACCGCATAACATGCGATAGGTCTCTCGTGCTTGGCGACGTCCTACTCTCCCAAGACCCTGCGGTCTAAGTACCATTGGCGCTGG
>NZ_JAKGAP010000110.1 GCF_021532375.1 Paenibacillus alkaliterrae | reverse complement strand
TGGGTATTTTATAGGACGCATCGTTATATTCCTCTTTTTGGCATTATCATACCATATCTAGCCATTCTCTACTATTAGCTTTGAGAGACTACTAGAGCAGAAAACCAAGGAGCAATACAGTAAGCTGACTGATGAGGAGATACTCGACCTTCTTGTAAATCGCAAGTGGTATCATACCATTTACGAGGGCATCGACGCGCTCTACACCGCCATCTCTCACAGTATCGCAAACCGTGTGACCGAACTGACCGAACGGTATGAGGAAACCCTGCCTGTTATCCAGGAGGAAGTGGCGGAGTACGAGGTAAAGGTAAAGTCTCATCTTGAAAGGATGGGGTTTGCATGGTAAACGGATGGAAAAGTGTTTCTCTGCTTGATTGTGGCGAACTTCTGCAAGGCTTAACATATAGACCAGATAATGTGAAGCCATATGGTCTATTGGTGTTGCGTTCTTCGAATATTCAAGATGAAAAACTTGTTTTTGATGACTGCGTTTTTGTGGACTGCAACGTTGATGAGAAGCAATATGTTAAAAAAGGCGATATTATTATTTGCGTGAGAAATGGCAGTAGCGCACTCATCGGGAAATGTGCTCTGGTTGATTCTGACTATAAGGCTACATTTGGTGCGTTCATGTCAGTGATTCGCAGTGAAAACTCGGATTATATTTTCCAGGTGTTCCGTAGTACCATTGTACAAAAGCAAGTCCGTAACAACAGTAATGCAACTATTAACCAAATCACTAAAAATGACTTTGAAAATATAGTTATTCCCTACCCTTCTGACGCATCTGAACGACACGCCATCGCCGGAGCCTTGACCGATGTGGACGGTTATATCACGTCGCTCAAAAAGCTGATTGCAAAGAAGAAGGCCATCAAGCAAGGAGCGATGCAGGAACTGCTCACAGGTAAGCGGCGACTGCCGGGGTTTGATGGGGAATGGATTTCTGGTGAATGGCAAGATATCTTGGATGGTTTTACAGGTGGAGCAACGCCATATCGAGGGAAACCAGAGTATTTTTTTGGCACTATCAAGTGGGTCTCAAGTGGTGAACTGAATTACAACAAGATTTATGACACAATTGAACATATTTCTGAACAGGCAAAAGCTGATACATTCCTCACTGTCCATCCAATTGGAACATTTTTAATGGCGATTACTGGACTTGAGGCGGCTGGTACTAGAGGTAGTTGTGCAATACTCGCTACTGAAGCGACTACCAATCAGTCTTGTATGGCAATTTATGGTACTGAAAAGATGGATACAAGCTATCTTTTTCACTACTACGTTTTAAATGGGGATAATCTTGCTTTACAATATTGCCAAGGTACTAAGCAGCAGAGTTATACTGCAAAGATTGTAAAATCTCTTCCCATTTTCTATCCATCTGATACCAGAGAACAGATGGCGATTTCAACCATCCTATATGACATGGACAGCGAAATTGAAGCCCTGACCGCCAAGCTGGATAAGGCAAAGCTCATAAAACAGGGCATGATGCAGGAGTTATTGACAGGGCGCATTCGGCTATCGCTGACTGAAGTTCCTGCTGTGGTTACCGCGCAGCCGGAGGTTCAGGTTGCTACAATCTCTTCCGCTCAAAAGGGTCACAACCAACAGTTCGATGACGCGGTGATGATTGCGGGAATCGTGAACGCCTTCTTCACTGATAAGTACCCTCTCGGCAGAAAGAAAATACAGAAGCTCCTTTATCTCTTGCGCCGCAAGCAGGATAAAAGCACAGTCGCCTTCAAAAAGAAGGCGGCAGGTCCCTATGCCGATGAAGTTCGCTATAAAGGCGGCGAGCCGATAGCCAATAGCAACCGTTACATCACAACAATGACGACAAAGGGCAAAGGTACGACTTTCACCCTAGGTAAAAACATAGGGAACGCTCTCGACTACATCGAACGATGGGGCAGACAGAGAGATATTCAATGGTTGACAGACAAGTTCCAGTATACGTCCGTTGACGATTTGGAACTTCTCGCTACTGTAGATATGGCTATCTGCGACTTGGAGGAAGCCGGGATTCCCGTTTCAGTTGCTTCCACTAAACACCTGATTGCCACGAATAAAGAGTGGCAGGCAAAGCTGCAAAAGAAAACATTCGCAGACTCAAAGATTGCGAAAGCAATCAGCGACTTGCAGACGTTGTTATAAGGAGGTAACGATATTGGCGACAATCGGAGAAGCCGAACGGACGGCACAAAACCATGTGATTTCACTGTTCCGCAACCAGGCGATCTTGGGCTACGAATATTACGGCAATCGTAAGTCGTATGAGAACAGTAACATTGAAACGGATAAGCTGACAGCATTTCTGCGTCAGCAGGGCTACAGCGATGTGTTGGCAAGGCGTGGCGTGGAGGAGCTGCGCAAGGCGGCGGGCAACTTACAGTCAGGGCTGTACGCCGCAAATAAGGCGGTTTACTCCCTACTGAAATATGGCGCAAAGGTGCGCGAGAACCCCGGAGAGGCTGAAAAAACCGTCTTTTTCATAGACTGGAGGCACCTAAACAAGAACGATTTTGCCGTTGCTGAAGAAGTGACGGTGGTCCATAACTGTGAGAAACGCCCAGATATCGTGGTATATATCAACGGCATCGCTATTGCCGTGATTGAACTCAAGAAGAGTACGATTTCAGTTGCAAACGGCATCCGTCAAAATCTCACCAACCAGCACGAATATTTCATTCAGCCGTTTTTTACGACGGTTCAGTTTACGATGGCGGGCAATAGCAGCGAAGGGCTGCGCTATGGCACGGTCGGCACGGACGAGAAGTATTATCTGGAATGGAAAAACTACGCCGAATCACACGACAATAACTCCCTCGACATATTGGAAACCTGCAAAGGACTTCCGGACAAGCTGGACTGGCAGCTATACAGCATGTTCCAAAAGAAGCGTCTGCTTGACCTCATCCACAACTTTGTCATCTTTGATAAAGGGATTAAGAAATTGTGCCGTCACAACCAGTACTTCGGCATCAAAGAGACGCAACTGAAGATTGCTGATGGCAAGGGTGGAATCATCTGGCATACACAAGGCAGTGGCAAAACGTTGACCATGGTGTGGCTGTCCAAGTGGATTCTGGCAAACGACCCGGAGGCTCGTGTTCTGATTATTACTGACCGCGAAGAACTGGATGACCAGGTGGAAAAAACGTATATCGGCGTAGACGAGAAAATCGTTCGGACGAAAACCAGCGCGGACTTAATCAGCAAGCTGGACTCCTATGAAAACCGCTTGATTTGCTCTCTCATACACAAGTTCGGCAATCGCAGCGGAGAAATATCAGACCTTGATTACGATAGATTCATCGAGGAACTCTTCAAGACTCTCCCGCCAAACTTTTCGGCTAAGGGCAAGTTTTATGTGTTCGTTGACGAGTGCCACCGGACGCAATCTGGCAAGTTACATCAGGCGATGAAAGCCATTTTGCCAGGAGCTATCTTTGTAGGTTATACGGGAACGCCACTTCTCAAGAAAGACAAAGCGACAAGTATTGAAATATTTGAAGGATACATTCATACATACAAATACGATGAAGGCGTCGCAGACGGCGTTGTTCTCGACTTGCGCTACGAAGCCCGTGATATCCCGCAAAACATCACGTCACAGGATAGAATCGATGCGTGGTTTGAGACAAAAACTATCGCGCTCACTCCTCGCGCCAAGGCGAAGCTGAAAGCGGCATGGGGGAATATGCAGACCCTGTTTAGTTCGCGTACACGGCTGGAAAGCATAGCCCGTGATATTATTTTCGATATGGAAACCAAGAGCCGCTTGATGAACGGCAATGGCAACGCCATTCTGGTTGCGGAGTCCATCTACGCGGCTTGCAAATACTACGAGATATTCCAGTCCAAGGGTTTCAAGAAGTGTGCGATTATATCTTCTTTCGTACCGCGTGAAGGCGAATTGAGGACGGCTACCGT
Organism: Paenibacillus alkaliterrae; assembly: GCF_021532375.1. Lineage (GTDB taxonomy): Bacteria > Bacillota > Bacilli > Paenibacillales > Paenibacillaceae > Pristimantibacillus > Pristimantibacillus alkaliterrae. The sequence goes on along the minus strand of NZ_JAKGAP010000110.1, from coordinate 7,348 downwards.
CAGCACCGATGAGGACACCGAGGCGTTTGAAAAGTACGAAATCTACAAGAAAATGCTCGGCGGGCAAGACGTGGAGGTGTTCGAGAAAGAAGCCAAGCGTAAGTTTGTGGAAGAACCCGCGAATATGAAGCTGTTGATTGTTGTGGATAAACTCCTAACCGGCTTTGATGCGCCACCCTGCACCTACCTTTACATTGATAAGTCGATGCATGACCACGGGCTGTTTCAGGCGATTTGCCGTGTAAATCGTCTTGATGGCGAAGAGAAAGATTTCGGTTATATTATCGACTACAAGAAGTTGTTCGAGGATTTGACCGATACGTTGAACAAGTATACAGCTGGAGCCTTTGAGGGATATGAGGAAGAGGATGTAAAAGGTTTAATCAAAGACCGCCTTGAGGAGGCGCGGAAATTCTTTGATAAGACCCTTGAAGAACTTGAAGATTTGTGCGAGGGCGTAGCCCTGCCGCGCAAAGAGATTGACTACATTCACTATTTCTGCGGGGAAAACGGTGTTGACGTAAATGAAGACGAGGCGTTCGCTAGAATTCGCGAGCAACTTTACCGGTTTGTAAACCGCCTTGTCAGAGCGTATACAGAAATCAAACCAGATATGAGAGCGGCGGGATACACGCAATCCGATCAAGAAGAACTCTCAATGAAGGTAGATTTTTATATAGAGCTTAAAGCGGTTATCGGCCAGGCTAGCGCGGATTTCATTGATCTAAAGCTGTTTGAACCGGGGATGAGGTATCTAATCGACAATTTTATTATTGCCGAGGATAGTCGCAAACTTGGAGCTTTTGATGATTTTACTCTGCTTGACTTTATCCTCGCACAGGAAGAAAAACTAAAAGGCGATGGCGGTAACAAAGAAGGCGCTGCGGAAGCGATTGAAAACAATATCCGCAAAAAGGTTGTTGAAAAGATTCTTATAAACCCCAAATACTATGAAAAAATGTCCGCTATCTTAGAGCAGCTCATCCGCGAGCGTCGTGAGGGTGTTATCGCCTATGAGCAGCTTCTCGAAAAGTACATTGAACTCGCCAAAAATGTTACCGTTCCCGAAGAAAACGACGCTTATCCAGTACGAATCAGGAAGAGCGGCGCGCTTCGCGCTTTCTATGATAACTGCGGGCAAGACGAAGAACTGGCAATCGCTTTACATGAGGCTGTATCACGGAGCAAGCAGGACAGGTTCAGGAACAATTCCATCAAGGAAAAACGTATTAAGCGGGAAATCTTCAAGATAATGAAAGACGAGTCCGAGGTGGATCGGATATTCAATATCATTTGCGAACAAGAGGAATACTGATGCAGATTATTATTTCCGGCATACCTGTTGAGGTATGTAAAAAAAACATAAAGAACATGCACTTGTACGTCAAGCCTCCTAGCGGAAAAGTGTCCGTGTCGGCTCCTATGGATATGAGCGATGAAGCAATTGAACGCTTTGTACGTACAAAATCCAGTTGGATCAAACAACAAGTGAACAGTTTTGAAGCTCAGCCCCGCCAGACTGAGCGAGAATACGTTTCTGGCGAAACGCTCTATGTGTGGGGAAAACAGTACTTTCTCCAAGTTGAATACGGTACCAGCAAAAATTCACTTGTCCTGTCAGGGGACAAGGCGATTCTTACTGTCCGCAAAGACAGTACTACAGAGCAACGGGATAGTTTCGTCAAAGAATGGTACCGTGACCTCTTGAAACGTGAAGTGGCGCGGCTTCTTCCCAAATGGGAGAAGATAACCGGTCTTAAGTGTGACGGCTGGCAGACAAAATACATGACAACCCGTTGGGGTACCTGCAACACGGACAAGCGAAAATTATGGTTTAATTTGCAATTAGCAAAAAAGACGCCTGACTGTCTTGAGTATATTATTTTACATGAGCTATTGCATCTTGTTGAAAGGAATCATAATACGCATTTTCTTTCTCTCATGGACAAATACATGCCATTTTGGAAAGAAATAAAAAGGAAGTTAAATGGACAGATACTTGATTTCATGGAATGACCGTCATTGTAAAACCGTATTACAGAGCCCCTTACAATAATAAGCGTATGAAGAAACTCCGGAACGGTTTCGGTAGCAGCTTAAGGGATGGAACCCATAAGTTCCTTGAAGAGAAATGATAGAAGAAGTTCATGAACATCCTAACGATTGCTCTTACTGTATCACATGATTAGCATGGAGACTGAATAAATAGGCACCCGAATGGGTGCCTATTGGTTTTCAGCAACGCGTTTAGGATTTGAGGATTTCGCCTTAGCGATGATATGCTGATGCTTACCACACCCAACCCTAAAACAGAAATAATGGATTTAAGTCAGGCAATAGAGTTTGTTTTACATATGGATAATGGCGGTTTAGAAAAAGTCAGTCGTGTATTATAAAACATAAGGTGACCCAAAACGGTCACCTTTATTTGTGGTAAGGATGATTGTTGATGATTCGGTAAGAGCGATATATTTGTTCAAAAACTATAGTTGTTTTAAGACCAGTATCCATTTCCATAGGGCTCAGTGTTAATTGTTCGTTAGAATTAACATTCTCTGCATTGATGACAATTGAAATATCAGATAACCCTGTAACGCCCCACTCGTTGATTTTGTATGCGAGTTCTTCGGAAGAAATGGAATCTCCTTTAGTTGTTATCAAAATGCAATGGGATCTGTCTGATATTTCTTTGTCTAAAGCCGATTCATTTTTAAGATGTTTCAACTGTATTTTGCAGTAACGTTCAAGTCGTTTGGCATACTCTTTTATTGCTTCAAGGTAAAACTTCTCAATTTTATCTCCAATAACGATAACTTTAAACTTCATTAGAACAACCTCATTCTATTCGGGATTCTGATTTAAGCGTACTTCGTTAGAGCTTTAGTTTCAAGGGAGATGCGAACTAATACATTGTTGAGCGAGCAATAGGATGATTTTTTGTCCGGATCATGAATTGTCAATCACAAATTTTAGTATGTGAAGGGGAAAGTAAATACAAATCACCTAGAGCGTATTTCGAAGTAAATCTTGATTAGATTTTTTGCAATTTAAAGCACATTATAAATGCCGCGGCTATGTATATGAAATAATTCTTATGTGGGGCATAGTAAAAGAGGAAGTGGAGATCAGAATTCAGGACGATGAAGAGGAACCACCATGAGTATGAAACGTATACGTACCGTCTTTTAAGCGGACTGCCAGTCCTTTTATGTACGTTATGAAAATAACATTTTTCATTTTTATTGACAATAGGTAAGAGTTCTTATAAAATGAATGATAGTCATTCATTGTGTGGAGGGAGAAGTAAAGAATATGGCAAACCTTTCTGATGGGAAATACAATAAAATATTAAAAGCCGCGATTGAAGTCATCCCTGAAAAAGGTCTTGATAAGACTTCTATTTCAGATATTGTAAAAAAAGCAGGAGTTGCACAAGGAACATATTATTTATATTTCTCTTCTAAGAATGCTTTAATTCCAGCTATTGCAGATCATTTTCTTAACACTACCTTAGAAGCAATTAAGGAAAAGACGCAAGGAAAGAAAAGCTTTTGGAACATCTTAGAGATTATGATTGATGAAACCTTTAACTTAACCAATACTAATAAAGACATTCTTGTGCTTTGTTATTCAGGTCTTGCTTTTGAGCATTCGATGGAGAAATGGGAAACGATCTACTCACCTTATTATGACTGGCTTGAAGATGTATTAAGTAAAGCTATTAAAAATAATGAGATTATAAGTGACATAAATGTAAAATGGACCGCTAAACTTCTTATAAATCTTATTGAAAATGCAGCTGAACGATTTTATATCGGACTTGAGCAAGATGTTAATGTAGAGACATATAAAACAGAGATATTTAATTTCTTAAAGAGATCATTATTTAGTTCATAAAAGAGGGTATGTGGAAAGCTAATTATTTTTTTAAATAATAATGACTGACGTTCATTCATACTTCTAGGGAGGTGTATAGCTGCTGGATAGATGTACTTGCAGGGGATAATAACACAAAGCTCGCCAGACAATGGATACGTACAGGGAAAAATGGAGTTGCAATACGATGAAGTTTTATGAGTTGAATTTATTAAAAGGGATGATTGTATATGAATAAGGGTTGGATTTATGTCATGCTAACTTGTTTGTTCGAACTGTTTTGGGTATATGGGTTTAACGTGGCATCAACATTTTGGCACTGGGCTATCGTTATTGTTATTATTATTACCGATTTTTATTTTTTGTCTAAAGGATGCGAAACATTACCAACAGGTACCGTGTATGCTGTTTTCGCAGCAGCAGGTACAGTGGGGACAGCCCTGATGGACATTTTTATCTTCGGCGGGGATTTCAGCGTTGCGAAAAGTTTATTTATGACGCTTCTAGTTATTGGCGTTATTGCATTAAAACTTGCGGACAATAAAAGTGATGATGCACAAGGGAAAGGAGTTGCTTAATAATGGGTTGGTTATTTGTAATCTTGGCAGCAATATTTGAACTCATTGGTGTAATCGGCTTAAAAAAGTTTAGCCAACGGAAGTCTTTAAAAAATACAGTTCTTTTCTTCGGAGGATTCGGTACATCATTTGCGTTCCTCTACGCGGCACTTAATTATCTTCAGTTAAGTGTAGCCTATGCTGTTTGGGTTGGTGTTGGAACAGCTGGAGCAGTAATAGTAAATATGCTATTTTTTAATGAATCAAAAAGCATAGGACGCATTATAAGTCTCATCATTATTGTTGTAGGTGTAACCGGACTAAAAGCGGTCTCTTAATAAATGTGAAGGACCATTTGGTTTCGAGAGCAATGATGTGATGGTATCGATCTTTACAAAAGTAAGAAAAAAAATATTACGGAAAATGGTGACCTCCAGTCAAACAAGAATTGAAATACATGATAAGGCAGTTGAGAGTTCTCAAGCTGTCTTAATTTTTTGCACTTATCTAATTACGAATAATTATTTCTTCAAAAAGATTTTAAGGGATTTGAAAATACCTGATACTTTAACACCTGAAAGTCAACCCAAAACATATTTAGTACGAGGAATATTTGAACAATGCAAACTCAAATAACGGAGGGATAAAGATGAGCCAACCTAAGTGGATCAAGGAACTACCTATTGAGATGAATGATGAATACGCCGCGCCCTGACTTAAGTTTGAATGTTCTGATGTCTCATGCAGGTGGTTGTATGAATTTATTAAACTTCAGGACAAGTTCTTCAAGCAAATTTATTACATGCAAAGGAAAAACCAAACGCAAAGGAGGAACGACCAATGCCGCGATATAAAGATGAGGAAACCAAGATTCATTTATCGACCGTATACACCAGACATAGCAAGCCAAAACGATCATTTAGTCTCGTCATCAAGGGTATGATGATCAGCGCAGCTTTACTTGGCAGTATTGCTATAGGAGGGGTTCCGGCTCATGCAGCTTCAAATCCCTCCATCCCTCCAACCTCTGCCGCGCAACTAATCCAAGCAAATTTCGAAGATGAGTCGGCATTAGTGGTAAATCTCAACATGGCGGTAACGGCAATCAAAGAGAACGGCTGGAGCGTTAAGAGACTGACTGTATTAATGGATCACTTGACGGCAATAGAAAAGAAGTTATCTGACACTAATAGTAATAAGCCTTCAGAGGGGTTGATGACAGCTATTCTTGAAGCTGAGAAAGTTGTAGCCAGTCATGGTGACGATGGTTTATCGACCCTTAGAGGCGAGAATGTGAGCGACAAGCTGAGCCGAATAAAAGAAATGGTTGGAATGCCTAGTACTCTGAATTTTGCTGTTTCTTCTCCAGTTAGTCAAAAGAACGAGGTGAAAATCGCTTCAGCAGCTAAGGATGAGGTTACAGTCTATATCGATGGTATGAAGCAAAATTTCCCGCAGTCAGCACTTATTCTTGACGGCAGTACCTATGTTCCGATGCGGGCGATATTCGAGAGGCTCGGCGCTAAAATTGAATGGAATGAAAAGATACTAACCGTCACAGCAACAAAGGGTGACACTGTAATCCGACTTACGCTTAATAGTGATCAAGCCTACGTCAATGGCGAGTTGGTTAAACTCCCTGTCAAAGCGCGGTCGATCAGCGGCAACACAATGATCCCATTGCGATTCGTCAGTGAAGCCCTCGGTGGGAAAGTAACTTGGAATAATACAACTCATACGGCTTACATTGAAAGTGCAAAAGTATCTGATACAGGTAAGCTACAGAATGTTGATGGAATTTCGGTAAAGTACGGCAGACACACTTACGCCAGTCGAAATCAGAGTGAGTACGATCAAGTAATGAAAATTGTTGAGAATGCGGTAAAAGGCTATGACGAGTCTGGTTTTGAAGGGGTTTATCAAAAGTACTATTACGAGTTTCTTGACGGAGCTAGATGGTCAGGCGATAAGTCGGATCGATCCGACCGAAATCGTGGCTTGTATGCGGCGGAAAACTCAATCGGAGAATTAGTAAAAGCAGGAGTTAGCAAAGAAGAGATCGTAAAGGTCGACACAATAGCTTCGATAGCCTATGACTTGTTACGAGGGGTACCTGACCCTAAAGACGGTTCTCCGAGATCTGCTTACGATGCACTTGTGCGTTCCCCGCGCATGACTGATTGCGATTCTGACAGTCAGGTATTTTCGGCAGTATTTGATGCGATGGGTTATAACACGTTGATTGCGTCCAGTCCAAATCACGCTCAGGTATACGTTGAGATAGACGGCTATTGGTATTCAATTATATCTGGCTCATTTTCGAATGCAGGAACTAGTGCTGATATTTCAAAGTTTCTGAAAGAGAATCCTGATCGGGGTATTCATACTCAGCCGACTTTCGGAGCGGCGATAAGCAGATAATATTATCGGTATGAGGCGATGTCATTTTCGGCATCGTCTTTTTTTTTATTTTATGAAGAATTTTTCAAGACCCAAGCCCAATTTCAAGAGATGGTGGGACATCTAACTTATACATACAAGCAAAAGACTGTCTACCAAAACAGTTGAGCAAAACAAGAACAGCAAAAGGGAGGAAATGAAGGATGAGAAGGATAGTTCCCAGCATGTTAGTCCTCGCCCTACTTCTTTCGTTATTCGCAGCTTCAGCCTTTGCGAGTGAAGTTGAGTCTACCGAAGTTGTCCAGAGCGAAATCGGAACAGAAGGAGTCGCACAGTCCGAAGCGGGCGATTCAATCAATGAAGCCACCCCGACCGAAGAAGTACCCGATGATTTATCCAGTCAGACCACTCAACCCAATGCGGTGTTTGTCAAGATAGTTGTCGCGAATATATGAAAATAAGATAGCTATGTTTAAGCTTTTTGCTCAGCTTGAATAGGGGTCGCTTTTTCCGGA
>NZ_JAKGAP010000011.1 GCF_021532375.1 Paenibacillus alkaliterrae | reverse complement strand
CTTTCTTCTTTCGGCTCAACTCTTTCTGCCGTTTGGCAAGGCGTCTTTCAGTTGCTCGAAAGAGCTTCGGGTTTGGGATTTTCTCTCCGCTGGATGGTCACGGATTTAATACCCCCCTCAAAGGGGCGGTGTACGTTTATTTTCACGGCAGTCTTTAGCTTTGGCAGCTTAAGTCCGCCTTCCACAAGCGCAACGGTGCCCTTTTGATTATTCGTGGTATAACGATGATGATTCGATTTTTTACGCTTGAATTGTGGAAAGCCAACGCTCTTATCCCGAAAGAAATTTTTGTAAGCGCGGTTCAAATTTAACTGCGCGTTGGCCAAGGCCAAACTGTCTACTTCTTTGAGAAAGGGATAATCTTTTTTATAATATGCGGGCCCTTTGGGTTTTGGTTTAACGCCGTCCTCCTGAAAAGCTTGATAAGCGAGTTGACGATCATGAAGCATTTTGTTATACACGAAGCGGACACAACCAAAGGTTTTCGCAAAGAAAACCCTTTGTACTTCATTGGGGTAAATGCGATATTTATAGGCTCGCAGCAAGTAAGTTAACCTCCTTTTCCAAGGATAAGTATACCACATTATAAGAACGTATGTTTGTTTTTCAACCAAAAAGATCAACCATTCATCCCCACCTTTCGCTAGCGCTAAGAAGATGGGGACTTCTGGCTTAAGATGTTAAAGTTTTTCCTAGCTTCTGAAATAACGGCATCCATCAATGATTGACCCACTCCAAATCGACGTAATTTCGAGGAGACGTATAGTCGACGAGCTCTACCAACCTTTTCCTTATTTTCTTGAGGTTCTTGATTTAATCCACAAACTCCAACGATAGCGTTATTATGATATGCAATAAAGAGTGCTTCCCCGCGTTTATCAAATTTGCTCGTTCCACTTTCATAATCGTTTACCAACCGTTTTAGATGACGGGAACCTTCATTCACCATCGTTCCCGAGAGAATGATGCGTTGTAATTCCAATACGGCGACGGGATACAGCAGAGACGGGTATAGCCTCTTTTTTTCAGCTTACTTGCTTACGAACCCTCGCCCATCCAGAGCTGGTCTTCCGCCCACTTAAGCCGGCAATGCCGAGCCCAGCTGCAGCTGGTACATCGCGTAATACTTGCCGCGATGCTCCATAAGCTCATCGTGGTTGCCCCGCTCTGCGATCACACCGCGATCCAGCACCAGTATTTGATCCGCAGACCGAATCGTTGACAAACGATGAGCGATAACGAATGTCGTACGGCCCTTCTTCAGCACATCGAGCGCCTCCTGAATGATCGCTTCCGTCTCCGTATCGATGCTTGCCGTCGCCTCGTCCAGAATGAGGATGGCCGGATCATACGCCAGCGCCCGCGCGAATGAGATGAGCTGCCGCTGACCGGCGGACAGCGTGCTGCCCTTCTCAATGACCGGCGCATCGATGCCTCCCGGCAATTGACTGAACATGTCATACGCGCCTACATCGCGGAGCGCCTGCTCCACCTTCGCCCGGCTGATTGCCGGGTTATCGAGGCTGATATTCGAAGCAATCGTGCCCGTAAACAGGAACGGATCCTGCAGCACGATGCCCATATGCTGGCGGAGATGCTGCTTCGGCATGTCGCGCACTTCCGTACCGTCTACGATGATGCGGCCTTCGTTCGTGTCGTAGAACCGGAACAGCAGGTTCAAGATTGAGCTTTTGCCAGAGCCCGTATGCCCGACAAGAGCAACCGTATCCCCTTGGCGCGCGTGGAAGGAAATATGCTTCAGCACGTATTCATCCTTTTTATACGCGAACGAAACGTCGTCGAACCTCACATCCCCCTTATAGCGCTCCATCTTGCCCGGCACAACGTCTATCCCTTCCTCATCCATCAGCTTGAATACCCGTTCCGCGGACACTCTCGCCGTTTCTAAATTTGAAAGCTGATTCACGATGCCGACGATCGGTGCAAACATCCGGTTCATATAATCAACGAATGCGTAGAGCACGCCGACCGATACGGCCGTACCGAGCGAGTCGCCCCAGAACATCCAAATGACAAGCAAGAACAGCACGTTCCGAACGACATTGACGAGATTATGCGACGTAATCGAATTAAGGCTGAGCAGCTTATTCTGATATTTATAGTAATGCTCGTTCAGCTCCTCGAACTCCTTCGTCGTTTCCTTCTGGCGTCGGAACGCCTGAATGATCGTCATCCCCTGAATCGACTCGTTGATCATGCCGTTGATCTCGCTAAGCTTCGAGCGAATGATCCGGTTGTAACGGGCCGCAAAACGCCGATAGACGATAACCCAAACGATGAGAATCGGCACAAGCGGCAGCGCGATGAGCGCCAATCGATAATCCAGCAGGAACAAAGCCCCATAAATGGCTGCCATATAAATAATGCCCGTAAAAAAGTTCGCCAGCACCGCGACATAAAGCTCGCGAATCGCTTCCGTGTCGTTCGTTATCCGGGATACGACCTGCCCTGCCGACAAATTATCGTAATAGTTGACCGGCAGCCTCTGCGTGTGCGCAAAAATGTCCGTTCGCATCTTTCGCACGATCCGATTAGCCGACGTTTGCAGCATCAGACGCTGACCGTAAGTAAATACCGCTACGAGCAGCAGGAAGCCGAAATACATCGCGGCCAGCCTGAGCAATGCCGGGAACTCCGGCTCATAGAACGAGAACAGCTCCCCTTTCGTGAGCTTTGTTACCGGATAGCTGGCGGCTGCTCCCGTTTCCTTGCTCGTGACGGTCATCGTGCCGCCGTCTATCTCGCGCTTCCCGCTCTCATGGGCGAGCGCAGCGTCCAGCCAATAGAACTGGCGCCCAACCTGGAGGACGCGAACCTCCTTGCCCTTCTGTTCCGATGCCGCGAAGTGATCCTCGCGCTTATACCATTTATCTTTATACAATACCGCATAAGACTGCTCAGCCTCGACCTCATGCCATTTCTTCTCTATGCCAAGAATGTTCTGATCAATCATCCGCTTGGCGATTAACGGTCCTGCCAGCTCCGCGCATACGGCAAGCACAAGCAGCGCCAGCGCGAGGAGGATCGTTTTTTTATAAAGCATGGCGTATTGAAACAATCTTTTTCCTGTGTTACCCACTGTCCTTCACGCCTCCCATTACGTTTCAATAGCAGCCTCAAGCTGCTGGCGATCGTACTGCTCACGATACCAGCCTCCGCACTCAAGCAGCTGCTCATGCGTGCCTTCCTGCACGATTCGTCCTTCGTCGAGGACGATGATCCAATCGGCATGCTGTACCGCCGATAGACGATGCGTCGTGATGAGCGTCGTTTTGCCGGCCCGCTCCGTTCGAATGCCTTCGATGATCTCCGCTTCCGTCTTCCCGTCTACCGCCGACAAAGCATCGTCCATCAGCAGGATGTCCGGATCGGCAATGAGCGCCCGCGCGATGCTGACCCGCTGCTTCTGTCCGCCGGACAGCGCAACGCCCCGCTCGCCGACGAGCGTCTCCAGCCCTTCGGGCAGAAACTTGATATCCTTCGCGAACGAAGCGCGTTCAAGCGCACGCTGCAAATCCTCATCGCTGCCATCCTTTAGTCCGAAGAAAATATTTTCGCGAACCGTCTTCGAGAATAGGATAGGCTGCTGCGGCACGTAGCCGATCCAGCCAAGCAGCTCGTCAATTTTCACACTGCTAAGCGGCGTACCGGATATATTTATCTCACCGCGGCCCAGCGGATATTCCCTTAACAGCTGCTTTAGCAGCGTTGTCTTGCCGCTTCCGGTTCGTCCGACAATGCCCAGCGTTTCCCCTTGGCGCAGCTTGAATGACACATTCGCCAAATTATCGACCTGCGAGGAAGGGTACCGGAACGTGACATCGCGGAACTCGAGCGAGGATGGCTCTTTGACAGGAACGGCCGCGCTTGTCTCCGGCACATCCGGCTTATAGCCCAGCGTTTCGCTGACACGGTCAAGCGATGCATTTCCGCGCTGCATAATATTAATAAGCTCTCCGATCGCAAACATCGGCCAGATCAGCATCCCTAGAAATATGTTGAAGGAAACAAGCTCCCCAAGCGTTATTTCATTGTGGAAAACCAAGTAACCGCCGTAGCATAATCCGATCAAATAGCTCGTGCCGACGAGAATTTTCATCGTGGGCTCGAACAGTGCATCGATGCGGGCAACGGCGATATTTTTGCCGAGTACCTCATTCGTCTTCGCGCCGAACCGCGCTTCGCTCGCTTCCTCCTGCACGAAAGCCCGGATAACCCGCACGCCCGATACCGATTCCAGCACCTGATCGTTCAGCTCGCCGAAAGCGTCTTGTGCATCCATAAACCGCTCATGAATTTTCTTGCCGTAATGCTTCATCGCAAGCGCCATGAGCGGCAGCGGCAGCAGGGCGGCAAGCGTAAGCTTCACGCTAATTAGACTAGCCATGACGATAAGAATCGTAATCATAAACAGCGTCGAGTCAATCAGCGTCAATATGCCGAAGCCCGCTGTCTGCGCAACCGCGCCTAAATCATTCGTCGAGCGCGCCATCAGGTCGCCCGTCCGGTTACGCTCATAGAAGGTCGGCGTCATCCGCAGGAAATGCCCCATAAGACGCGACCGAAGCAGCTTCTCCAGTACGAACGCCCCGCCAAACAGCTTATAATGCCAAACATAAGTAATGATATAACCCACAACCGTCAGCGCGATCCAGCCGTATACCACGCGGTTGAATTCCGCTTGCCCCAGCAGATCCTGATGGATGCCGTCAATCGTATAGCCAATCAGCCAAGGCGGAATGACGTCGATAAAACCGGTCAAAATAAGCAGCGAAACAGCAACGGTATAACGCTTCCAGTTCAATTTGAAAAACCAACTCAATTTTTGAAGTACACTAAACATGCTTCTCTACCACACCTTCCGTTTTCCACCCAAGCATCCATTTTTCCCATAAAAAAAGAAGCGCGCCGCCGTAACGACACGCTTCTTCCAGCCTTGAGACACCGCAACCACCACGGTCACGGTACACAAGCATAGAAAAAGGCGCATGATTACGGTAACGTAACCATGCGCCTCTGATATTCGGGAGTACCCTTCATCAAAGAGAAATGACGCGCGGATGGATTACGTTATTCATGTTCGAACGGTTAATCATGACTACAGACGAGTTAAAATGATAATGGTTGCGCATGTAACGTAATCCTCCTCTCATTAAAATCTAATTGTCACTTTACCATCCGAAGAAAATACTGTCAATACCCCGGAAGGCAGTGAAAAACTCGAATCGTATCTTATGGCTCAAACCAGTGCTTGACCAAAGTCGTGTATACGAGCCGATGAACGGACTATAGATCCGTTATTTCTTACAGCAAATAGAGGATCGTATGTCCGTTAGCAAGTCAAGAATGGGGTGTTTTATGGAAAGAACGTACCTGTTGTCCGCCACGGCATCCAACCTAACGGTCAAGCACTTATTCCGTCGTAATCATGGCTTTATTGCCATGATCCTTAGCCGTTTATAATCGATATACCACGCTCCGTCTTTGAATAACTCGTTGCGGGCTTCCGTTGCGATTTTTTCAATCACTTGCTTCTTTTCTTCTGCTGAGAAACCTATGAAGAAATCGTCGACCGATCCTGTAAGCCAGAGATTCAAACCATTTTCACCGTCTTTCATCTCAGTCGGCCGGTCGAAATGAACCGCATATGCAACCCGAAAGCCTTGCTGCTCCAGCAGTATGCTATATTCAGCAATGCTCGGAAAATACCAAGGATTCCGTGCTGACGCATCGATCCCATAATCTCTTTCGAGCACCTTGTTAGTTGCCTTAATTACATTCTCAACATTCCCTTGGCCACCGAACTCAGCAACAAACCTGCCGCCTTTATTTAATACATTACAAACGCACTTTATGACCTCTGCCGGATTTTTCATCCAGTGCAAAGTAGCGTTCGAGAACACTGCATCCACTTGTTCAGCAAATTCAAAGTTTTCCGCATTGCCTACGTAAAAATTAATTTCTGGATATTTTTCCTTTGCAACCTCGATCATTTGCGTTGATAAATCCATACCCGTGACGATTGCCCCTGAGCGTGAGATCTGGTATGCCAAATCTCCAGTGCCGCAACCCAAATCCAAAATTTTCTCTCCATTCTCAGGATTCAATAACTCAACTACACCTTTACCGAATTCAGACACATAGTCTAGTTTGTTGTCATACAGATCGGATTGCCAAACATGAATGGAGTTCATCATATCATCCCCCAATAATTAGTAATTTTATTGTGTCACAGAGTTCCTTATTAGTTAAATATATAAAATCTATCAAATTTATAGTTTCTACCTATAAGAAAACCGTACGAGGGCAGCTTTCTTTTGGGGGTTACGATCAGCAGATAATTTGGAACGCATTAACCTTATCTTTTGAGCTATTCCGTCGATTATCTTCTGAAGTGGCAAACACATACCATTTTACTTTTCCAGCCAACTTATTTTCCAATATCCAAACTTGGGTTGAGGAACACCAATTGGGCATAAAATCGAACTAACGGACACGATGCTTCAACAACAATGAGCAGATTGCTTTAGCGCGTTGTTTATGTTCCAGGTAATTACCGTACGAGAACGACGCACATCTTTACAAAAACCATTATTTCGTGAAGTAGTCCCGGCTATCCAAATTTGATAGGCGGAGAAATTCAAAGCTATCCTAAGAAATAAATTTCTCGTTTTACAAAAAGGGCTATTGAGTAGCGTATTCATTCGCTGTAAAATGTATATACTATAGCATATACAATTTGTAGGGCATTGATGTTTAATGACGATGATGATCTTTTCATTTGGGACGATCACAATATCGAGCATATTGCGCGGCATGACGTTCTCCATGATGAAGCCGAGGAAGCGTTTTGGGATGAGGACCGGCTTCCGTTTCATGCCCATAGCGACCACCGGGGCCTTATTGGAGCAACGGATGAAGGCCGGCGTTTAGTTGTCATTTTTGTAAAGAAGGAAGGCAATCGCATTCGGGTCATTACCGCCCGAAATGCCGAAGCCGATGAGAAAAGGCTCTACAACAAAAGGAGGTCATCACGATGAAACGAATTACATCCAGAGAAGAGATTCCGACGAATATGACCGACGAAGAGGCTGCCGACTTTTGGGCTACACACACAATGAGCAGCGAGCTGCTCGAAGCCTCTACGATCGAGGACGATTTACCTCGCCGGAACGGCCGCACGAAAACGATCTCCATCCGCCTGGAACACGATTTACTCGAACGCATCCAGGAAGTCGCGGCGCAAAAGCATATGGGTTATCAGACGCTCATGAAGCAGTTTTTAATCGAACGCGTATATGAGGAAGAGAAAGCGATTCGTTAAAGAAAAACGCCTTTCGGGATGTTCAGCATCGCTCAGCCATTAAAATGTCAGTGCTATCCCTTTCACCGTAGAAAATCTCATAGGAACAAGCAAAAAGTCGCGGGTTCTTGTCCGGCGACTTTTTGTATTTCTTGCAAGTTAACCTAATATAAAATAAGGTATAAAAAATTAACGTTTAGATATAACAGTGGCATCTGCTTACTCATCGTCCGTCACCGCCGCAACGCGGAACGAATCCGTGTCGATATATCCTCCCGCGTTCACCGTGCCGCCCGGACGAAGTGCGAACAGCCCGACCTTCGCGCCGACCCAGCGGCTTTCCCGGGCTGAGAACGGCATGACCGGTATCTTCAGGAACGTCGAGCCTTCCGTTCTGCAACTGAAGGTGCAAATCGCGCCTTCTTTGACGGTTACGCGCAAGACGGCCTCGCTCGAAGAAAGCGGCGCTTCCCAGACCGTCCGCTCTGTCTCCTCGTTACCCTCCGCGTACAGCAGCGACCACGCACCGCCCGTCTGCTTTTGAATTTCAATTAAGGCATAGCTGTACCCGAACACGATCAAACCCGCCCGATCCCCTGGGGCTAACCCGCTTGCATCGATGGTTGCGGCTGCTTCAAACGCCTCAGCCGGAAATTTTTGCAGCAGCAGCTGCGGCGCCTGATAGAGCGACTTCGCGGAAGGCGGCATCGGATGTGCATATAAACGCAGTCGACCCGGAGCATCCGACAGCGAACTCCACGCCGGCTCCGGATTCGCTTGCCATTGCCACTGCAGGCCAAACGCGGGCGCATCGAAGCTATCGGAAGTAAACGGCGCTACCGCGGGGTACTCCCTTCCGACATTAGGCTTCGGATAACGAAGAACCGGCTCGCCGATGCCATCCCCGTTCGTGTCGACGCCCATCAATGGCCAATCGTCCACCCAACGGACCGGCTGCAGATGCACAATTCGGCCATACGCACCCTTGTCCTGAAAATGCAAAAACCACGATTCCCCGCTCGCCAGCTCCACCCATCCGCCTTGATGCGGACCATTAATCGACAAATCGCCTTGATGAAGCACAATCTTCTCCTCGAATGGCCCGAATATCGATCTCGACCGGAGGATGAGCTGCCAACCGGTAGCGACGCCCCCGGCCGGCGCAAAGATATAATAATAACCGTTGCGCTTGTAAAGCTTCGGCCCTTCTGTCGTCGGGTGATTCCCGGAGCCGTCGAACACGAGGTCCCCCTCGTCAAGCAGCTTCGCGCCGTCCGGCGACATTCGCCGCATCCGCAGCACATGCTTGATCCCTGCTCGGCTGTTCGCGTACGCATGCACCAAATAAGCCTGGCCGTCGTCGTCCCAGAACGGGCACGGGTCGATAAATCCCTTGCCCTCCTGGACGAGATGCAGCGGCGACCACTCACCGGCCGGATCATCCGCCGTCGTCATGAAGATACCGACGTCCGGATCCCCGTAAAAAATCCAATACTTGCCTGCATGATAGCGAATCGCCGGTGCCCACACCCCGTTCCCATGCTGCGGCAGCTCATATCCCGGCAAATCCATCCGTGGAATCGCATGGTTGATCAGCTTCCAATTGACCAGATCCTTGGAATGTAGAATCGGCAGTCCGGGAATATGGCTGAAGCTTGAAGCTGTCATATAGAAATCTTCTCCAACCCGAATCACGTCCGGATCGGAATAATCGGCATGCAGTACCGGGTTAGCAAACGTCCCGTCACCCTGATCGGAAATCCACGGCATCATGCTCCTCCCCTTTCCGCTATTACGGTTTCCTTCATCGCGATAACGTCCGTATTCGCATGCTTTTTCCGCATCGTAACGTTGTCCAGTGTTACGCCATCCACCCGCTCCAAGCGAATGGCCGGACCTTGCCGCGTTTCCACTCTCACGTTATGGAGCTCCAAGTTTCGTACGTGCTTAAAGTACATCCCTTCGCCGGCCATCACGAGTTCTTCCTTCACCATATCCGGCTCGCCGCCCTGCTCTGCGGGGTCCTGTGTCATCTCGATCGTAATATTACGGAGCACGATGTCTTCAATCGGCATCTCCGGCAAGCCGTAGATGAAGGCGGCCGCCGCAAGCGCGTTGCGCGCAGTAATATCGCTAATCGTTATCCCTCTTATAACCGGCGTACACTCCGTGACCGGAACAGCTTCCGGCGTCATCATCAGCGGATCGGTCGTGCTGACGCCGTAACGGTAGTACGAATTGACTGCAATCGGGCATAGAACGTCTTTCATCAAAATATGGCTGATCATAATGTCTTCCACAATTCCGCCGCGCGCCCGGTTCGTCTTCACCCGAATGCCCCGGTCCGTGCCGAGAAAGAGGCAATTGGAGACGACGACACGGCGGATGTCGCCTGACATCTCGCTTCCGAGCACGATGCCCCCATGACCGCGCCGCATAATACAGTTCGTAACCGCCACGTTCTCGGTCGGGCGGGCAACGCGGCGTCCATCTTGATTAATACCGGACTTCAGGCATAAGCAATCGTCTCCCACGTCAAACTGGCAGTCCGAGATCGTTACGTTCGTGCACGAATCCACGTCGAAGCCGTCTCCATTCGGTGTGTCGGACGGATTCCGGAACGTAACGCCGCGCACCTTAACCTCGTCGCAATAGACGAGGTGTGTATTCCAAAATGGGGAATTTTGGAGTGTCACGCCTTCAAGAGTCACCCCCACGCAAT
The DNA here is from genome assembly GCF_021532375.1 of Paenibacillus alkaliterrae. Classification (GTDB taxonomy): domain Bacteria; phylum Bacillota; class Bacilli; order Paenibacillales; family Paenibacillaceae; genus Pristimantibacillus; species Pristimantibacillus alkaliterrae. The sequence goes on along the minus strand of NZ_JAKGAP010000011.1, from coordinate 145,177 downwards.
CGATCAGCTGCAGGAGCGGCGGACGCAGAAACTGCGTTTCCCATTCCGTGAATGTGCTGTCCATCGTCGCATAGAGATGCGCGTTCCGTTCCATGAGTTCCTCACGATAAGGAGAAATCCCCTCCTTCTCGCCCTGCTTCAGCCGTCGATAGGCTGCCCACCAAGCCTGGCCTTGTCCATCAATCACACCTTCTCCTTTGATTGCGACCCGCTCCAGCTGGTAACCGTAGATGAGCGGATGGTAACCGTAGCACTCATAGCCGGACCACCGTGTAAAGGTTGGCTCGTAATCCTCGAATCGGCAAGAGAACCGAAGCGTCGCCCCGGTTTCCACTTGCAAAGTAATGCCGCTCGCCATCCGAATCGGGCCTGTCACATAGGTTCCTGCAGGCACGCGCACGATTCCGCCGCCTGCCTGCACGCACGCTTCAATAGTTAGACGAATGGCAGCCGTATTGTCCGTGATGCCGTCGCCGACCGCCCCGAAGGAGGTAATGTCAAGTCCGCTCATAAGGCGACTTCCTCTTCCTCTTCCTCTTCCTCTTCCTCTTCCGCTTCCGCAACCGCCACGCAAGCCAGAATGAAGGCCCCCACGCCATGCAGGTCATTCTCGCTCACCGGACGTGTAACATAGTTTTGGTAATCGCCAGCCGACGTCCCGATGCATATATCCGGCACAATCAGGCGCCCTTCCGTATCCGTACGCAGCCGATCAATCAAGCCGCGGTATCCTTTGCGCGCTGCTTCCAAACCATCGGCGCCAATTGCCCCGTGCTTCGCCGCTCCGACGATGGCGTAGACGAACAAGGAAGTGCAAGACGTCTCGAGCCAATTGTCCGGCTGGTCGCCTTTATCCACCACTTGATACCAGAGCCCGGTCTCCGCATCCTGGAATCGAATTAAGCCTTCGACGAATCGCCCTAACGCTGCCAGCAACTCGCCGCGTGTCGGGTGATCCTCCGCCAGAATATCGAGAAATTGCGACAACGCGAGGCCGTACCAACCCAATGACCGTCCCCAGAACTCCGGCGAATTGCCTGTCTCCGGATTAGACCAAGGGAATTTCCGGCTCTCATCCCAGGCATGGTATAAGAGGCCTGTCGCTTCATCGGACATGTGCTTGCGCATCAGCTTCTCCCACTCAATGACCATCGGCACAAGGGAGCCATCGTCGTATGCATTCGCATATCGGAGCGCGAATACGCCTCCCATGTATAAGCCGTCCAGCCACATTTGATACGGATATTTATCCTTATGCCAGAACGCGCCCTCGGACGTCTTATTCAGGGTGTTGAACAGATGACGCAGCTTCCCAGCGGCCGAGCGGTACCGGCGATCCCCGAAGGTCTCGTCCAGGGTGAGCAGGAGCAATCCCGGCATGATCGCATCCAGCTCGTCTCGGGCGAAGAAGAAATTGCCGTCCTCATCTACAAGCTTATCAACATACCGCTTCGGGTACTCGAGATACTTCTCGTCGCCCGTATGCTTCCACACCTGCAGCATCCCTTCTAGAAAGATACCTTGGTGATAATGCCAACGCCCTTCCGGAGGCAGCTCCTCGGGCAAATATAAGGAAATAAGAGAATCGCATGCGGCTTGCGCATAGAACAGCGGCGATTTCTTTGCAATTTCATTTGGACTCATGTCGGGTCAGCTTCCTTTCAGGAATAAATTGATATTTGGGAAAATGAGGCGACGCCAGCCAGCCGATAAGCAGCTGCAAGGCAGCGACGATCGTCAATACCCAAGTAAAAGCCGCGGTCTCCGCTAGACTTGTCGTAATCATTAGCGCTATTACGCCGGCGGCCCGGCCCGCGTTCGTGAACACCTCGCGAAGCACGACGGCTTCGACGCGGAAGCGGGCCCCCAGCGGCAGCTCGCTGCTGAGCTTATAGTAGAAAGAGGTGTACGCGTTGTTTTGCAGCGGCTTCACGAAAGAAAAAAGCAGCATGAACATAATAACCGTCCAAAGCGTGATGCCGAAGTATAGGGGAACTGAGCCGATCAGAAATCCAGCCGCCGCCACTCTCAAATAATCGGCATTACGCTCCGTGCGTCCCCACCTGGCCAATGCGAAGCCGGAAAGTATCGTTACGCTTAGAAATAAAACATTCTTATAGGTAACGAACGATTCCTTCGGTACCGCTTCATACAGCAAAATCGCAGGAATATAGCTAAGCACTCCTTGCGGCAAGCCGAAGAAGAACCAACCCCATAGCGATCTGCCGAATGATCAGATTCCAGCCTAAATATTTATGGCGGTTATCGTCGTTCGTCACATCCGTAATCATCGTAAAGTGTCCCAACCAATAGAACGAGGTCGATACGCCCTTCAACACCGCGAAGCCGATGTAATAATCGACCATTCGATCCCCGCTAATGACGATCAGCAAATAAAATACCGCCGTTAGAAAGATCCCTGTCCGGTAAGCGAACAGACGGTCCTTTAACTTTGCGATCTTGCCGATATACATCGTAGCGATCGGCGCGGTAATCAGCGCTATAAAATTAAAGGCGCCGTTAATCCACAGATCGTTCGTTAACCGCCACAAGTATAAGTTCACAAGGATGAGAGACAAGGCGTTGCCGAACTGATAGATGCCGTGGTTAAACAGTGTAATATTCGCCTCGTCCGACAGGCGGGCCGTTCGTTTGCCGGTGATGATCATTGTGCCGCGCCCGCTTCTCCCCCAAACCAGCTTTCAGGCACCGGAAGATGCTCCAATGGAAGCTCCGCCAGCTCCCGCAGCGTGTACCGGATCAAGACCACTTGAGTTCCCGCATTCATATCGCCCTCAACAAGACCTAGTCCGAGCGGCACGGCGATCGGCATATCGGGATATTCCTCGCCCGGTTTCACCTGCGCGACATTCGGAGCCGGCGGGGAATGCTGCAGCTCCCGTGAGAAGCCGCCGTCCTCCCGCTTCAGCTTTGCCATATTCGCCAATGTAATATCCGCAATCTCCGTCATTTCGCCGGGCGGGATGGAAAGCTTCATAGCGGATAGCAAGCTGATCGGATTTCGAATATAGCACATATCAAATGCTGTTTCCGTTCGCAGCACGCGCAGGATAGAGTTGTATATTTGTTCCTTCCGCGGAATCGGCACGCCGAATCGGTTGTAGAAGAGCAGCGTCTTGAAAGTACCCGAAAGCTGCACGTATGGGGTACCTTCTCCCCAGAATCCCGTCTTCGGGTTCTGATTACGATTTAAATAATCGAATACCTCACGCTGGTATGGTTCTCTTTCATCGGCAGGCAGCGCTGCCAGATGCGTGCCGCAATGCGACAGTTTGTCGCAGCCGCGCCAGCTGTTCACTAAGCTGATCGAACGGAGCCAAGAACCAAAGGTTTGCAGGGACTCCATATAAGCGGGCGTCGCCTTACTCTGATGCGGCAGCGGATACAATGGTTTCACGCCGAACTTCCTCAGCGCGCCAAAGCTGTAACCCGCTGCGCGGCCGACCATGACGTCGTCTAATCTCATATTAGGATTGGTATCATAGAATAATCCGGTTGACTCATCCTGCTTAGATTGGAAAAATCGAATTGCGTCCTCCTTCACAGGATCGCTTAGACGGCCCAGCAGACCGCAGCGTTCAATGATGTTAAAAGCTTGTGCCGTTGATTCGATATCCGGTGTAAACCGCCCGGACTGCTTCGAGCTCCTTGCGTAGAAAAATCCGCCCGACCTCCCGTCATACTGCTCCTCCAGCCATGGAAAGAAGCCGCCGAATAAGGTATCGCCATAAGCAAACAGGTCTGCCAATCGCCGATTCATGTTTGGTTCCCTCCCAAATTACCCTTTAATAGATCCGAGCAGGGCGCCCTTCGCAAAGTGCTTCTGAAGGAACGGATACACGAGCAGGATTGGCAAGGTAGCAACCACGATAACAGCCATCTTCACCGTCTGCTCCGGCGGACGCACGAAGTCATCCATACCCGAGGTATCTGCAGTCAATCCGCTTGCCAGAATGACGATTTGCCGGAGGATAACCTGCACCGGCCACTTCGCTGCATCATTCAAGTACAGAATCGCTGTCATATACGTATTCCAGTACGTTACCGCATAAAACAATGAAATGGTTGCAATCGCCGGCATCGAAAGCGGAATCACGATACGGAGCAGAATCCCCCAGTCGCTGCACCCGTCGATCTTCGCCGACTCCTCCAAGCCGTCAGGAAGATTCTGAAAGAAATTGCGCATGATAATGAGGTTGAAAGCGTTGATCGCCGTCGGCACGATAAGCGCCGCTAGAGAATCGATCAGCCCTAACTCCTTCACGACTAAAAAGGTTGGAATCATACCGCCGCTGAACAACATTGTGAACACGACTATAAACATGATGCCGCTGCGTCCGTCCAAATCTCTGCGCGACAAGCCGTATGCCATTAACGCGGTCAATACCATACTGAACAACGTACCAAAGAATGTAACGCCTACCGATACGCCCATCGATTTTATAATCGTGTTGGTTGAAAAGATGTACTCATAAGCGTCGAGCGACCAGACCGTCGGAATGATGACGAACTGCTTCTGCGCCAGCTCCCCCACCGTCGTGAAAGAGCCGGCAATGACGTGAATGAAAGGAAGGAAAGTAACTAATGCGATAATGATAAGCAATGTGTAATTGACTATATCGAATATACGGCTTCCGAGCGATTTATCCTGCACCATGGTGACTCCACCTCTTTTACATAATTAATAGATACCGTCCTCGCCGGCTTTCTTCGATAACCAGTTCGCGCCCATGACCAAGAAGAGGCCGACGACAGACTTAAAGAATCCAACCGCAGTACTATAGCTGAACTGCCCTTGACGCAAACCTGCTGTATAAACATACGTATCGAAAATCTCCGCGACCTCGCGATTCATCGAGTTCAAGAGGAGATAGATGTGTTCGAAGCCAAGTTCCAGCACGTCCCCGATTTTCAAAATCAACAGCACCACAATGACGCTGCGGATCGAAGGCAAGGTGATGTGCCACATTTGACGGAACCGGTTTGCGCCGTCCATTCGGGCCGCTTCGTACAGCCCAGGATCAATTGCCGCCATTGCCGCCAAGTAGATAATTGTGCCCCAACCCGCTTCTCTCCAAATAATCTGAAGCACATACATCGGACGGAACCACTCATTACTCATTAAGAAGTTGATTTTTTCCAAGCCCATCAAGACCAGCAGCTCGTTAATAATCCCGCGGTCCATGGAAAGCATAACGAATGAAATCGACACAATGATAACCCAAGACATGAAATGCGGAATATAAATGACCGTCTGGACAATCCGCTTAAACGCTTCCCGTCGAACCTCGTTCAACATTAAGGCGAGAATGATCGGAATCGGGAAATAAAACACCATATTCATAAAAAATAACAGCAGCGTATTGCGTAAAATCGTAAAAAACATCGGTTCGGAAAACAATCGTTCGAAATGCTCGAAGCCGACCCACGGGCTGTTCAAAATACCCAAATAGGGCTGATAATCCTGTAACGCAATGACTAATCCACCCATGGGAATATACTTAAAGATAACGAAGAAGAGGAACCCGGGGAGAATCATTTGATACAACGCCCGATTTTTGATAAGTCTCCTCTTTAGTTCTGAACTTTGTTTCGGTTTGGTGACCATCGCGCTTCCAACGGCTGTATCACGCATCATCTCTTCTCCCTTTCTCTATGGAAAAATGAGGAGGCTGTCTTATGATTCCACAGCCTCCGGCATCTCAAAACAACATTATTGCGCTGCAGTGTGAGAAGCATTATATTCGTCGATAATCTTCTGTCCGCCTTGCTCCAGCCATTGATCTACCGCTGCCTGGTATCCAGCTGCGTCAATGTCGCCCAGCATAAATTTATAAGATGCATCTTTAATAATTTCTTGCAGGCGCGCGCCGTCTTGATTGTAAGTGAGGGAATCAAGCGCTGCCGCAGGGTCGTGGATCAAATAGTTGTTGTTGTCGACGATCAGCTCTTCCGCTTTCGCCTTGGATGGCAAAATGTGTTTCGCTTCTAAGAATCCGTCGATCGTAACGGGACCTCCGATTTGAAGCGACATGTACGGCTTCACTTCACGATCTGTCATCGCTGTGTCAGTGGAAGGAATGACTTTGCCTTCTTCCATCGTGTAGTGCTTGCCTTCAACACCCCAATAAATCATGTTCGTAAGCTCTGGGCTCATCAATTGATCATAAAATGAAAGAATGTTTTTCAGCTCTTCTTCCGATTTCACGGACGATTTCGGGAACAATACAACAGAGCCGAAGCCTGGAATCGCCCAGATGCCATACTCGCTGTTCGGACCGCTCACCTTGTGATGGACATCAAGCACCGCATCCGGATTTACTTCTAAAATCTTCGTATCCAAGCCAGCCACGTCGCCCATGGAACCGACATACACGCCGGCTTTGCCTGTGAGCAGCAAGCTTTGCTGGTCGGTCTTGCTCGTTACCGGGAAATCTTGGTTCATGTAACCTGCGCTATGGATACGCTTAAAAAATTCCAACGTCTCCATATATTGAGGAAACATAAATTCCGGCATCAGTTTGCCGTCCTGCATCCCCCAATTGTTCGGTGTGCCGAACCAGGAAGCTACCGTCTTGAATGCGCCGTAAACAAAATCGCTGCGATCCGTCATACCAAACGTGTCGTTCTTGCCATTGCCGTCCGGATCGTCCGTCGTAAATTTCTCAAGCATTGTAAAAAACTCTTCTGTCGTCGTCGGCGCGGAAAGCCCGAGTTTGTCAGCCCAATCCTTCCGGTAGATAAAGCCCTGACGGGACAGCGGACGCTCAGCATAAAGGGCGTATATTTTGCCGTCTACGGATGTATTCGCCAGTACTTCCTTTTGCAAATTTTTCAAATTCGGATATTGATCGAGCAACGGCCCGATTTCCCAAAACTGGTCGTTTCGAATCGCATCCCGCATCATAACGAGCGAGGTTTGATTTTTAATATACGTCGCTTGCGGAAGCGTGCCCGTTGCGAACGATGCGTTCATCTTCTCGTCATAGCTTCCGTCCGGTACCCATTGAATTTCAAGCTCCGTATTTGTCGCTTCTTCAATTAACTTCTCAATCGCCTGGTCTGGCACCTCCGGTGTATGAAGATTAGCCATGATGGAAATCTTGACTGGCTCTTTCTTTGTTTCTGCCGGTGTCTCGGTTGCCGTCTGGGTGTTCGTGTTCGATCCCGCTGCATTGTTAGTCGACCCGCCTGAATTGCCTGTGCATGCGGTCAATACTGCAAACGCTGTCAATACCGCCAATAGGGTGCCGGCTTTTTTCTTTGCCATGATTATGACCTCCGTTTTATTATTGTTGAGATTTCGTTGCCCCCTCACTATAAGACGGTTATGGTCGTTACGCATATAATCCGAGGATTTGCGGGGTAATGAAAAACGCTGTTCCGGCGCGCTATTTCCACTGTTACATCCCCGACCTGATCTAATGATTATCCCCGTAGCGGGTGCTGCTCCTGAAACCAAGCGTAAACGGCTGTCGCCGTCCTCTGGCGGTAAAAGCTCGTTTCGCGGTGAAATATAGGCTGAGTATAAGATTCAAACTTATACATTCCTATATTTGAAAAAAACCGACGGAGCCTAATCTCGCTCCATCGGTTCATAAGGTTCAAGTATTAAATTCCTCGATGATGTCCTGCCCGCCCTCGCGAAGCCAACGCTTCACCTCCGCTTGAAAGCCGGCTTCGTCAATCAATCCTAAAATATACTGGTATGTTGCATCCTGAATATATTGTTGAAGTCTGGCTCCCCGTTCATTGAAGGTGTTCGATTCGAGCGGCCACGTGGGGTCATGCACCAGAATAGAATCGTTATCACGCGTCAAAGTTTCCGCCTTATCTTTGACACCCATTTGAAAGTTGGAATCTAAATAACCTTTTATCGTAAGCGGTCCGCCGATTTCGATCGCTTGGTACGGTTTGACTTCTTTATTCGTCCTATTGATGTCTGCTGTCGGAACGACCTTCCCGTCCTCGATGTTATAATGCTCTCCTTCTATGCCCCACCGCAGCAAATTCGCGAATTCCGGTTCCATGAGCTTGTCGAAGAACGAGAGAATCTCCCGCAGCTCCTCCTCTGTCTGTACGGACGTAGTTGGAAACAAAACCACCGTACCAAAGCCCGAGGAAGCCCACACCCGTTCCCCCTTGGGACCTGCGATTCGGTTGTGTACGTCAAATATCGCATCAGGGTTCACTTCTCTCGCTTTAAACTGGAGATTATAAACGTCCCCCATCGCCCCGACGTATAAGCCCGCTTTCCCCGAGATGAAGAGATCCAATTGATCGGCTTTCGACGTCACAGGAAAGTCTCGATTCATCAACCCCTCCTGATGCAGCTTGCGGAAGAAATTCATCGTATCCATATACTCCTGGAACATAAATTCAGGTAAAAGCTTACCGCCTTCTTCGCCCCAGCCGTTCGGTGTTCCAAAGTAAGACGCGACGGTTTTGAAGCTGCCGTAGACCAGATCGCTTCGATCCGCTAATCCGAAGGTATCCTGCAGACCGTTCCCGTCGGGATCGCCAAATGTGAACTGGTGCAGCATATGGTAGAGCTTCTCAATGGTTTGCGGCGCTTCAAGGCCGAGACGGTCCGCCCAATCCTTCCGGTAGATCAGGCCTTGCCGGGATAAGGGACGTTCTTGATAAAGGCCGTATATTTTGCCGTCTACTGATGTGTTTTGCAACACCTCCAGCTTAAGCTTCTGCAAATGGGGAAAGTCTCCCAGCATCGGTCCGATCTCCCAGAACATCCCGTTCCGGATCTGGCCCCGCAACCTGTTCAGCATGTCGGCATTTTTTAAATATACCGCCTCGGGCAGCGTTTCTGTAGCCATGGAAGCATTAAATTTCTCCTCGTAGCTGCCGTCAGGTATCCATTGAATGTCAAGGTCAGAGCCAATCTTCTCTTCTAACCACTGTTCGATCTTCTTGGACGGCACTTCCGGCGTGTGGAGGTTCGCCATCATCGTGATGGTGCCCCGGTCCCCAGCGTTAGCGGATTCATGCGATGCGCCTCCGTCTCCCGATGGTGAATTCCCGCATGCTGTTAGCACTATCATTAACACTAAGATCGTTAGCTTAAACAAGATCGATGGTTTCCTATTCAAAGGCTCGTTCCTCCCGTGTTTGGCTGTATAATCAATTATGGCATATTCCGCAATCTTTTTCATGAGCGCCCTGTTTCCAGCTGACAAGACCAAATCCAAAGATTACTTAAGGTTCTATATTGAAGCGCATACATTAATCTTATACAATGGGGTTAGCTATGGAAAGGCGGCGAATCTACTCCATTGAAAAAATTTAGCATATATACGAATATAGTCCTATTCGGCTTTGCCCTCAGCATAGCTCCGATCATTACGCTCGGGTTTTTCTCTTACATGAAATCATCGGATTCGATCCAAACCCATGTCAATCAGAGCAATATTCAGATGATGAATCAATTGAACGGGAACATAGAGCAGGTGCTGCAGACAATCGACTATACGCTAAATTACATTATTAACACGAATCAAGTGCAGGATGCGTTGTACCGCCCGCTGTCATATAACGACTTTCAGCTTTATAACCAGATGAAGCAGGAGCTGAATCTGCTGCAATCGCCAGAGATGATGGTGACGGATGTCATCCTGGCCAACGCCGCCTCGAACTGGGTGATTCATAACCGGGGATTGTCTTCGTTCGAGGAATTCTCTACAGGCACGGCGCTCCCGGATCTCCTGGAGCTTGAAGGCAGCACGAATTGGGTCATGCTGGAGACAGCCGCGCTTGGAACGAGCGACACATCGAGCTACGCCTGCCCAATCACCTTAACGCTTGTGAAGAAGATGCCGCTTCATACCTTATCGAAACGAGGCATCGCCCTTGCGACGATTCCGAGCTGCAGCTTAGCGGAAATGTTGGAAAAACCGATTCCCGGAAGCGCGGTCATGGTGCTTGACGAGGTTCAGAGCATTCTGTTGCATCCCGACGTATCGATGATCGGCAGGTCCTTGACAGAAACGAACTTAATCGATGTAGCCGATGCGTCCCGGTTTACGGGACATGCCGGTCAATTCCAGACAAGCATGGGCAACGAGACGATATCGGTGACCTATGTCCGGTCCGAGTTTAACGGTTGGACTTATGCCTCTTTTACAGAAATGTCCGAATTCACGAAGGAAGCCCGCTCGATCGGCTGGTTCACGCTGTACGTCTGCTTACTGATCATTTGTTTATGCGTCTTGCTCGTATGGCTCGGAAGCCGGAAGGTATACACGCCGATTCGGGCCATCTTCCAACAGATCGCCGACCGGCTGCCGGAAACCCAAGCGAACAAGAGGAACGAGCTTCAGGTCATTGATGAGCATATCCAAGATTTGTTCGCCTCCAATACGAAGCTCCGTCACGAGCTGCATCAGAACAGCCAGCAAATGCGGACGTTCTTTTTGCATAAGCTGTTTCAAGGCCAGAGCATTCCATCCGAAATTGAGGATAAGATTGCGCTGTTTGGCTATGCCGACCAGGTGTCGGAATGGAATCACCTCGCCGTTCTAACGCTTCAAATCGACATTCTCGAGGAAACCCGCTACGAGCAGAAGGATTTGGATTTGTTATTGTTCGCCGCAGGCAACATTATCGAAGAGATAGTCCCTTCCTTGGATCGTCTCCCTCCCGTCATCGTGGATCAAACTCAGGTGACGCTAATTGGCGGGAAGGACATGACACTGGATACGTTTAATGACTATATCTATAAGCTCACGGAATCGATTCAGCAAAATATGCGCAGCTACCTTGATCTTGATGTCAGCATCGGCATCAGCCTGCCGTTCAAGAGCTTGAAAAGCGCATCGCGCGCCTACCAAGAAGGCTTGGAATCGCTAAAGCACCGGTTGAAGCTAGGCAAGGGCGTTATCGTCCCTTACTTCAGCTTGAACTCCGGCAAGCATTCGCAAGTGTATTTCTATCCGATGCAGGTCGAGAATCAGCTTATAGATGCGATTAAACTCGCCGATGAAGAACTCGCCTCCATGCTGCTCAAGCAATGGCTCGAGCAAGTGTTCCTTAAGGACCGTACACCGCATGAATATCAGATTTCGCTCATCCGGTTGTTGAACGGGCTTATGATCGTCATGCAGGAAGCCGGGATCCGATTGGAGCAGCTGGACATCAAGGAAAGCTCGCTATACGAAGAGCTGCTAGAGCTGTATGTGCACTCGGAAATCGAAAGCTGGTACAAAACCCGCATTATTGTGCCGATGATCCGCGTGTTTCAAGATCGGCAGGAGTCTCAGTATCATAACATCTCAGAACAAATCATCGATATCATTCGCAACGAATTCGAATGCGACATTACACTCGAGGAATGCGCAGCCCGCTTGCATTATAACGTCTTCTACTTAAGCAGCGTCTTCAAGAAGGAGACCGACATGACCTTCAGCGAATATTTATCGCAGTACCGTCTGGCCATGTCCAAAAAGTGGCTCGTCGAAACGAATATGTCGGTGAAGCAAATCGCCGAGAAGCTAACGTATAATAACCCGCAAAACTTTATTCGTTCCTTTCGCAAGCAGGAGGATATGACCCCCGGGCAATACCGGGCGAAATACGCCAAACCAGATTTATAAGGTATAAAAACAAGAATAGCGTGTAAAAAGCAGCAGACATTCGGCTGTTTTTTATACGCTATTCTTATGCTCAGATCAGACCGTCGCTTGGAGCCAATCGAATGAAGCCCGCCCATTAATTTCATGCGCCCCCTCAAACACGTCAAGCGTCACCCTTTCTTCGCAGCCATAGAGGCGATAGATGTCTTTCAGTACTTTCACCGCCTCTAGCACATGCCGGGCAGGAAATAGGGGGTCTTCCTTTCCGCTTTCGATAAACAACGGGCGGGGGGCGATAAGGCCGAGCAGCTCCGGCATTTCCGCGTAACGAAGAACGCCAGGCAAATAGTTATCTAAACAGTGACGACGCGCTAAGATACTCCCCCGGTACGTATTCGTGTACCCGCATATCGCCGCCGCGCGCAAACGCTCATCAAGTGCAGCCGCAAGCGAGGCAACCATACCTCCTCCCGAAAAACCGATGACACCGATTCGGTCTGCGTCCACATCATTCCGCATAGCTAAGTAATCGACCGCTCGCGAAGCTTCATATACCCTAAGACCGGCTAGCGTCTTCCCTGCGATAAGAAGCGCGGCCGCAAGCGGAAAGCAAGAGTTCGCTTTCGGATCGCCGCCCCCAACGTCGCGAAGAAGCAAGCGATCGCCGAACCCGACAATTTCGGGGATGAGTACAACAAATCCTCTAGCCGCTAATTCCAGCACCGTCCGCCCATGTCCGCTCGGCTCACTCGTATTCGGTGAGCCGTCCGGCAGCAAACCAACCATCTCGCGGCTGCCCCATCCGTGCCCGTGAAGCGCTAATATGGCAGGCCGTTGCCCGCCCGGCGAACCCTTGAGCGATACCACATACGCCGGCACAAGCAAGCCATCGGCCGTTCGATATTCCACCCGCTCTCGGATGAAAGGATCGAGCTCCGCCTTTTCCAATTCACGAGGTTCGAGCGGGACGTTCGCATAGTCTGAAAAGCAGCCCAGCGTTTCAGTCAATTGCTGCCTTAGGTGGAGGCGATGCGTACTCCAATCACCGCCATCGGACATTTTTTTATCACGAATTGCCTGTGCTTTGTTAAGCAGTTGTTCTACAAATGAATCCGGATTCCACATCGCTGCGATCAAACTCCTTCTCGAACCAGCCCCGCCTAATAGATTGCCGGCAACGCCTGTTCATCTTATAGGTTTAAGTTAGCGCGAGGAGGACATTACGTACATAATCATGAGATTAGGAATCGTTTAACGACGGATCTAAAGATTCATGTTATTGGTACAATGATAGAGGAGTTACAAGAAAAAGCGTTACATTCGGAAAGGGGTTTGGATGTACATATGATCATAGAAGTGTCAGCGGACGGAAACGGAGATTTCAAAAAGGTGCAAGACGCGATTGATCACGTTCCGGATAACAACTCAAGTCCTGTTACTATCCGAATAAAACCTGGCATGTATAAAGAAAAACTCCATATTACTAAACCGTTCATTACCCTATTAGGGCAAGGAAAGAACGCGCAAGAGGTTGTGCTTACTTTCGACGACTGCGCAAACAAAACGATGCAAGGCGGCGAACCGTACGGCACATTTCGCTCTTATTCTATTTTTATCGGGGCCGATCACTTCTCGGCTGAGCTCATCACGTTCAAAAACAGCGCGGGACCCGGACGGCTCGCCGGCCAAGCGCTGGCGGCCTACGTCGACGGGGATCGGGCCATGTTCCGGCGATGCCGATTCCTCGGACATCAAGACACGCTGTTTACTGGGCCGCTCCCGCTAGAGCCTATGAAACCCGGGTCATTCGCCGGTCCGCGCAGCGGGCAATCCCCGCGCAACACACGGCAATATTATGAGGATTGTTACTTGGAAGGGGACGTCGACTTTATTATACCGCCGCATCGACGCCCGAAAACATCCCATTCGGCTATGTATTCCTCGACTGCAAGCTGACAAGCGACGCCCCGCGGGGAACGGTGCTGCTTGGCCGCCCATGGCGCAATTACGCAAAGACAGCCTTTATCCGCTGCTGGATGGGCGGACACATTCACCCAGACGGCTGGGATAATTGGAACAAGCCAGAGGCCGAGGCGACCGCAAACTATTGCGAGTACGGCAGCACCGGACCGGGTGCGGGCACCGAAGGAAGAGTCCCGTGGGCGAAGCGGTTATCAGGCAGCGAAGCAGCGATGTACACCCCGGCAAAGGTGTTGGCCGGCGAAGACGGATGGAATCCTTTTGAATAATACAATAGGGCTGCCGGGGTCATAATGAATTACCGGCAGCCCTCCTCTCGTACGAGCGGAACCAGCAGTTACGCCTCTTCCCCTTTATACTCAAACCAGTCGAAGATCGCGGCATTCTCGCTCGGCCGTCCAGCGCCCGTCGCATACAGACCGAGATAAGCGCCGACAAAGCCTCCTGCTACTTCCGTACTTAATATCGTTCCGTTGCAGTCGATGCATAAGTCGATCCAAGCCTCGGAACGAAGGGCATAAGCGAAGCGGTATCGTTGACCGACTGCCTCCACCTTGAAGTACAGCCGCTCCTCATCAAGCGGTTGCTCCGCCAGAAGCCGCTCGACTCCGTCTCTCCGTTCGATCAGCCGCACCGCACGGCGTCCCTCTTTCATTTCATATAAACATCGGAAATGATAATTGTTGTTTTGAAGCAGTACGAGCCCTGCCGCCTCTCCTTCCTGCGCAGGTGCAAACGCCATCGAAGTCCGTGCGCTGAAGCGGCTGTGCTGCTGTCTTCGGCCAATAAAGCTGGGATTCTCAAGGCGTGTGATCTCTTCCGGCTTTAGCCGGAGCTCCAAACCAGTACCAAAGCGCGCACGCAGTCTCCAAAACTCCCCCCGCGGCGTACGCAAAAAATTCCAGCGCGGATCAAGCGTATCGCCATCGAAATGATCGCACGCCGGCATAGACAACCAGCGATGCTCCGGCAGGGACGGGCGAGGGTGCTCCATCTCCACAACCCCCTTGCCCGGATTCACGACCGGCCAACCTTCTTCCCATTGCATTGGCACGAGGAACGACTCCCGTCCCAAATTACGGTAGCCGCCGCCGTACGGGCGGGAGCCAAGGCACACCATCCACCACTCCCCGCCCGGCGTTTCCACGAGATCCGCATGCCCGACATTGACAATATCGGCTTGTCGGCCCAGATGGCGGTGCGTCAAGATCGGATTAGACTTACAGCCTTCGTATGGTCCCGTAAGACGCTCGCTTCTGGCAACCGTCACCGAATGGGTGTGCCCTGTGCCTCCCTCGGCAATAAGCAGGTAGTAATAACCGTTCACTTTATAAAGGTGCGGACCCTCCTGCGCATGAATAAACTTCTGCGCCCCATCCCACAGACTATGCTTTTCTCCGACAAGACGACCGGTTCTTAAATCAATCTCTTGCAGCCATATCTCCATATGCTTCGGATATTGCTGGCCGCTTGGCGGCTGCCGATTGGCCATCACGTACGCCTTGCCGTCGTCATCAAAGAAGAACGAGGAATCAATGCCTGGCGCGTCCTGCAGCCAAATCGGTTCAGACCATGATCCTTCCGGATCCTCGGCCGTCACGTAAAAGTTGCGTCTTGCGCCGGCAGCGCTCTCCACGAAGGTCGTAATCATGTAGAACAGACCGTTGTGATAGCGGATCGTGGCCGCATAGATTCCCTTTGAGCAAGGCGTTCCGTCCAGATTTAGTTGTGACTGACGGTCAAGCACGTGCCCAAGCTGCCGCCAATGGACTAAGTCTTTACTGTGAAAGATCGGAACCCCCGGGAAATACTCGAAGCTTGAGGTTACCATGTAATAGTCTTCGCCCGCTCTGCAAATCGAAGGGTCCGGGTAAAAGCCGGGCAAGACAGGGTTCCGAAATGTTGCTATATCTTGATTCGACACGTTTGCACTCATCCTTCCTTCTTATTCGCCCTTCGGGTTCCACCCCTTAAGCACTTTCTCAATCGTCCATTCCGCTGCTTCTTCGTCCGTCAATTGCGGACGCGTATCGGTGATGACGGCGCCTGGACCGTAGTTCTGATATTCAGCGAATATCGCATCCTTCGCGAGGAAGCCGGACATATCCGTCCATCCGATCGGGTTAATATGCGCACCCATCTCGGTATTCATGAACAGTACGCTTGCGATGGCGTCGGGATTGCCGCCAGGGTGCCATGGACGTCCGAGCCAGACCGTTCCTGCAGCCGCATCGCTCGTCAGCTTGCTGTTCAAGAACAAGTAGCCGAACGGCTCCGTAATCATCGTGCTCGCCGCCGTAATATACCCATTATTCGAGGAGGAGCCCCGATCGAGCGAATGAATCACGCTTTCCTCGAATACGGCACGGGAGCCCCCGAAGATGAAGTCCACATCACCTTCGATATAGCATTGATAGAAGTATTGCGTGCCGCCGTTCGTGAGCAGCGTATCCTGGTTGCCGAGGAAACGCACGTTAATAAACTGATGACGGTCGACGCGTACATTGAGTGCAACGGCTTGCTTATTCTGTACGTCAACGGAGGACTCGACGAAACTATTCTCAATCGTAAGATTGCGTGCTGTAAAATCGCTGCCGTTCACGAATACGCTCGCGCTGCCGCTCGTACCATACGTTCCGCCTGTCGGACGCTCCCGGCCTGCGTAATTATCGTAGGTAAGCACGGCCCCTTCCGCGCTTTCCCCGACCAGCGTGATTCTCAATTTTTTGAATGCTGTACTTGATGATGCCGTCGCGGCCGGAGAAAATTCCTTTGTTCGTACCGATTTCCTAGAAGCGGTACCAGGATACGGCGCTTGGATCCTCGACAAAGTAGAACCCATTCGGATCGGAGCTTACATATCGGATGCCCTCCAGCTTGACGGAGTCAAACCATTCCAAGGCACCTTTCACCGCGCGCTTTATCTCTTCCGTCTGGTTCGGCTGCGCCATCAGATAGCGGACGATTCCGACGGACTCGGACCCCGATATGGACGGATGCTCGTATGCCCGAGCGCGCATCGGCTCATACGTGAACGGATCATGCTGCGCGCACCAAGCGGTCAGGATCCCATCCACTTCGATTTGCGCATCCAGAATATACTCGATCCCAAGCCCCTTAGCTTGTTTAAGCGCTTCTACCGTCGCTTCGTCGACGATGTCGGCATCAAACGGATAAGAGCGGTTCACGATATCGTCGATCAGCTCCCTTCCATTCATTAGTTTCATGTCTTGCGACAGCAACTTGATTATATGGAAGAAGTGTCCATTACGTACACAATCATCACATCAGCGTCAGCTATTTAAGACCATCGGGATCGGGATCAAATCTGATGATTATTTTGCGGGGAGTGTGATTACGTTGATGCTGTGGCTTTGTTTGTTGGATAACATCCCTATATAAATTACACGAATCAATTCCACGAGTTCTCGACTGCACCGGCAGCATGTACTGGAAAAACGCCAGCTCATGTTTCTCAGATATGCTCAATAAAAACATTTACCGGGGAACTGGGTGTTATTTACGGGAAGACAATGGAGAAATCCATTATAGCGCGCTCGAATGGGCGCTCGGAGCCGAAGTTAATGGAGAAATCCATCATGACGCAAATTGACCACGAAGGTTTAACAGGATATTTTCAAGCTTAATATAGCTTAAAACCTCCTATCAGATGCTTAGGGCAAGCCTTATTACCGCATTCCCGTAAGTCGCGAGGATCCATTTGAAGGCCGCCCTTCCGTTAAGGTTTCCACTTGCAACAGCATATCTCCTGTCTGGAGCAGAAGCATCCGCAGCTTTCCGTTTATTATTGCTATCAGAAGCCAACTCGCAGAGACCGGGAGCTTGGAACGTTTCACAGGGAGGGCTATATCGACCTGCCTTGGCTGCAAGCCTTGAGCCGGCAGCCGCATCCTCTAAAACCTGTTAAGCTCATCCGCTGCGATATTTGGCAGGCGAAACTCCGGTATATTTTTTAAATTGTTTATAAAAATATCCGGGCTCCCAATAACCGACATGCTTCGAAATTTCACTTGCCTTCATCGCGGTCGTCCTCAGCAGCTTTTGCGCTATTTTGATCCGGTACGAATTCAAATAATCGGAGAAGCTTTCTCCCGTTTCCTTCTGGAACAGCTGGCCGAGATAGAACGGATGAATATTGAAGGTTAGGCTTAAAGTTTTTAATGACAGCTCATCTGCGTACCTTGTCTGGATCTGATGCATGACCTGCTTTACAACCGGGCTGAACTCATCATCCTGGGTGGAAAGATAGTCCACCGCGGTGCCGGCGATCCATTTCACATGCGCCGCTAATTGTCCGATCGTATGAGCTCTGAATAAAGCAGTAAACAGTTGTTTATAGCTGCTGGCAGCCAGCTCATGACTAAGCTTATTTTCTTTTACCGCTTGTTTGGTACACAAGATCAAATCAATCGCACAGTTATGAATTTGGCCCGGCGAGATCGCGTCCATCGACTGCAGCTTTGCGAACAACTCGTCAATATAATCGTAGAGCGCTTGCTTGTCTTTGCTGTGAAGAAGCTGCTCGTATTCAAACCAATCTACGGTAATCGATTCCGGAAAGCGTAAAGCGTCCCCGAGCATTTGATCGTAGCGGACAATCTCATCCTCCGCATTCGTCAGGAAATACTCCTGCAGCCGCTTTGCGTGATGGCAGCTTTGTGACACATCCAAGTAACTGGACTCTTGACTGCCGAGCGTGATCAGAACTTGCACACCGAGCGATTGCTTCAACTCATTCCTGATGTGAGAGAGCAGGGCGAGGGCTTTCGGCTGTTCATAATGGGCATCAGACCCCGTGAATATGAGAATGATGTCTCCGTCCAGGTCGTTGAAGCAGAAGCAGCTATCTGTCCTTTCAGCCTGTTCTCTGCAAAGCGAATACACGTCTCCGTTCTCTTGCTCCCACAGCATGGATCTGCTGCTGGAGCCATTGATGTCCTGCACAGTCTTGATGGCAGCTACCGTATAGAACGAATTGTCCGTCGGAATTTCTAACAGCTGCAGCCGGTTTTTCAGCTCCAGGGGGTCAAATTTCCCGGTCAACCAACGGTTAAGGACATTGTTCCGTAAAATATCGAGCTGATTGCGGTTAAGGTAGGCGTACCGATCGGCATTTTCTATTTTTTGCACCGTGCTCGAAACCGTTTCGGTCAGCTCTTTTATATTGATCGGCTTTAATAAATAATTTTCGATCCCCAGGCGCATTCCCTCTCGTAAGTAATCGAATTCATTGTAGCCGCTCAAAACAATAAACTTCATATCCGGATATAGCGGCTTGAGCCGTCTGATCAATTCCAGACCGTTCATTTCGGGCATCCTGATGTCCGTAATGAGGATATCGACCCCTGATTGCTTCAAAGCCTCGAAGGCATCCCGACCGTCCGATGCTTTCCCGGATAGTTTGATCCCGAATTCCTCCCAGTCAATGACAGATGACAGGCCTTCCAATATAAATGGCTCGTCGTCGACAATAAACAATTTACGCAAGTAATTGTCCCCCTCTACCCGCGGGTATTTTCATGATGATGAGAGCGCCTTGACCGGGATCACTTTCGATATGCAGCCCATATTCGGCGCCGAAGCAAACTTTGATTCTTTCATTAACGTTAATCAGGCCAATCGAGCCGGATGCGTGCAAGGGCGATTCAATCAAACGACGCCTCAGCTGCTCCAATTTCTCCGGCTTGATTCCGCTTCCATTATCGCGAATGGTAATCAGTAAATCATCCCCGTCCAATGCCGCATGAATCCTAAGCTGATTGTCGGAGCGGGACATGATCAAACCGTGTACAACGTAATTCTCAATAATCGGCTGAATCGACAGCTTTAGGATCGGAACGTTCATCCATTCGGGTTCGATATCGATTTCATATGAAAAATTGTCCATGTATCGGATTCGGAACAAATCCAGGTACAGCCTGCAGTACTCCATCTCATCCGATAGCGTCACGATCGTTTCGCTCTTAACGGAATATCTGAACAAGGAAGCCAATAAATAAATCATCTCACCGACATCGTCGGCTTTTTTGTAAAGCGCCCTCATTCGAATGGCCTCAAGCGTGTTGTAAAGAAAGTGGGGATTGATCTGGGCCTGCAAAGCCACTAGCTCAGCATGCTTCTGCCTAATTTCGGATTTATATACCTGATCGATATATTGCGTCAGATCCTCGCACATCTGGTTGAAGCGTTTCGAGATCTGGAACAATTCATCTTGCTTTTCCATAGGAATTCGAACGGACAAATCTCCATCCTGCAGCTTTTTCATCGCCTTTACAATCATCTTTGTCCGACGGGAGTAGCTTACGAGCGTAAAATAGGTCAAGGCCATCGCTCCGGCGATGCAGACACTGGTCACGAGCAGAAGCGTGTTCTGCAGCCCCTTCAATTCTCCGTTTATTTCCGATTCAGGAATGACTCCGGCGATCCAAAAGCCAAACCGATTCGCCGTTTGAGAATTGACATAGGACTCTTCCTCCAAATGTTCATTAGAGGAGGCGGAACCGAGCAGGGAGGCATAAGGATATTTCTGTCCGTAATACCGGCCTGAGGAATCGAAAACGACGTTGCCCTCAGCGGTTATTACGACAACATAACCCTTCATTTCATCGCGGTTGCTCTGGAATGATCGGTATATGCCGTCCGTATCATAATCGATAATGAGGTTTCCGACGTTTTCGAGCTTGTTCATGCTCGTAATGTTGCTGACTGTGGTGATGCTTTTTTCAGTGATGACATATTTGTTTAATGCGGTCTGAAGATCGGTGTCGATCTGATAATAGTTCTGTGCCGTTTGCGTCAGAAGATAAAGAAATTTCTTGTTTGCACTATACAACGCTATCGTACGAATATCCGGATTATTGGTCAACTGCAAGCGCAGGAAAGATAAAATGTCCGGCGTGCGGACACTTGTTTCGATGTACTGCAGAAGGCGGTCATTTAAATACTGGGAATAATTGTTTTGCAAGAACGAATTGACATCATCAAGCAGCGTCAACGATCCGTCCCGGTACACCTCCTGGATAATTTTCTGAGAAGTCGCATGCTTCATATCCAAATGGCTTCCGATACTGTTCAAAACCTGCTTATTCAAATCCAATTCCTTCTGCACTTGCGTGTTACTCAGATAGGTGTAGACAAATCCGGATAAGGTAGCAAGCGAAAGAACGGTAATGATGGAATAAATCATTAGTATTTTGTTGAACAGCTTTTGCCTGAAATGTTTATTGTAAAAAATGACGATTCTATTCATGCCAGCCATCCATCCTTTTTTGGTGACCTCAGAATATGAGTATGCGCTTTCATTTGGTGGGTCAACTTGTCTTCTTCACAAATAAGACTACCATAAAGCATTCCAAAATGGAGGTCATAAATTGTCGGTTTCTTTGTTTTGTACACTATATATTTGATTTTTTCACTTTTGGGTGCGCTTTCAATGAGCTAAAGTTAATTGTGCAACCTATAAATCGAGCTTGGGAGGGACATCATGGCGGGTTTGGAACGCTGGCTTAAACTTGTAAGCCGCAATAAGGCTTTATTGTTAATGGTTCTTCCGGGAACCGTATGGTTTTTTTTCTTTAGTTACTTGCCGATGCCGGGAGCTATAATCGCATTCAAAGATTATAAGTTCAGCCGTGACGGGTTTCTGGCAAGCATCATACAGAGTGAGTGGCTGGGGTTTAAAAACTTTGAGTTCTTATTCAAGA
Organism: Paenibacillus alkaliterrae; assembly: GCF_021532375.1. Taxonomy (GTDB): domain Bacteria; phylum Bacillota; class Bacilli; order Paenibacillales; family Paenibacillaceae; genus Pristimantibacillus; species Pristimantibacillus alkaliterrae. Next base: position 123,867 of record NZ_JAKGAP010000011.1, on the reverse strand, counting down.
CGGAGGACGCTTACATTATCGTCCGCAACACGCTGCTCTATAATTCAATCTTCATCATTCTTGGAACGACCTTGGCTGTAACCGTTGCCATCGTTATTCATGAAATTGCAAACAAGAAGATGGCAAAAATTTATCAGACGGGCATGTTCTTGCCGCATTTTCTTTCCTATGTTATTGTAAGCTACTTTGTATTCAGCTTCTTGAGTGTCGACAAAGGGGTGCTTAACCAGCTGCTCCAATATTTCGGGGCTGAGCCGGTGTACTGGTACTCCGAAACAAAATATTGGCCTTATATCCTCACAATCGTTAACCTGTGGAAGGGCGTCGGGTACGGCAGCGTTGTTTATCTTGCGGCGATCGTCGGCATAGACAAATCTTACTTTGAAGCAGCTATGATCGACGGAGCAAGCAAATGGCAGCAAATTCGAAAAATAACGATCCCTATGATTATGCCAATCATCATGATTATGTTCATTCTTGCGGTCGGAGGCATATTCAGAGCGGATTTCGGACTGTTCTACCAGGTTCCCCGCGATACCGGCGCGCTTTATCCTGTAACGAACGTTATTGACACCTTTGTATATCGGGGACTGAAGGTTACCGGAAATATCGGAATGAGTACGGCGGCAGGCCTGTACCAAGCCGTAGTAGGGCTTGTACTTGTTCTCGCAACAAACTTCATCATCAGAAAAATTAACAAGGAACAAGCATTGTTCTAGCAGAAAGGGGGGCTGCCGCTTGAAAAACGGCGCCGTCATTGAACAACAAAGGAGCAAACCAGTGAAACAGAAGAAAATACGTGACATCCACCATTTGCCTCCGATCTGGAATGCGCTCTCCCATGTGCTTATTGGATTATTTTCCTTTTCCTGCGTCTATCCGTTTCTGTTTGTCGTTGTCCTTTCTTTTACGGATGAGCAGACGCTCGCACAAAACGGATACAGCATTTTTCCTGAAAAATGGTCCTTGGAGGCGTACTCGTATATTTTCCAGACCGGTGATCAGCTTCTTCGCTCATATGGTGTAACGATATTCATTACGGTCGTTGGAACCTTGGTTTCCATTGCACTCGTATCGCTTTATGCATATGCAATTTCACGAAGCTATTTCCATTTCCGAGGCTTCTTCTCCTTCATTGCCTTTTTCACGATGCTCTTTGGAGGAGGTTTGGTGCCTTCTTATATCGTGACGACGCAAGTGCTGCATTTGAAGGATACAATATGGGCTTTGATACTTCCGATGTCTATGGGCGCCTTCTCGATTTTGATCATGAGAACATTTTTTAAAACGACGGTTCCCGACGCCGTTATCGAATCGGGGAAGATCGACGGAGCGAGCGAGTTTCGGGTGTTTTTCAGCCTGGTGCTTCCCGTCTCGCTTCCAGGGCTTGCCACTATCGGGTTGTTCAGCGCTTTAGGGTACTGGAACGATTGGTTTAACGCTCTGCTTTATATTGATAACGCCAGACTGCTTCCGCTGCAATCGCTCCTGATGAAGGTGGAAACGAACATTCAATTTATACTTCAGAATTCGACCATCTCTAATTCCACGGAGCGGTCGGCCATTGCGAGATCGCTGCCGGCTGAAACGACACGGATGGCCATGGTTGTCCTTGCCACAGCACCAATCGTCTTTGCCTATCCGTTTTTCCAACGTTATTTCGTGCAAGGGCTCACAGTTGGATCGGTAAAAGAATAACAGCTGTATTTCCATAAGTCGTTATTAGGACGAGGGGTTCGAGCCTTCGGATCCAGCGTTTTAATATAAATGATTCAGACATAAGGGAGGAAGACAGAAATGAAAAGAAAAAGCATGCTTATCGTATTATCCTTCGTGCTGTCCGCGGTTTTAGTTTTGGCTGGCTGCGGGAGCAATAAGGAAAATAATGAAACTGGTGAAACTCCGGCAGCAGGAGCAAATAACCAACAAGCCGAGAAAGGTGAGCCGGTTAATCTGGTATGGTACACAATCGGCGGAGCTCAAAAGGATTTAGACAAAGTCGTTGAGGAAGCCAACAAGTATTTGTTAGAGAAAATAAACACAACGATCGAAATTAAATTAATCGATTGGGGCGATTATAACCAAAAAATGCAGGTTATCGCCGCTTCAGGAGAGCCGTTCGACATCGCCTTTACTTCTTCTTGGGCGTTTAACTATGTGGAAGGCGCAAGAAAAGGCTATTTCTATGAGCTTGATGAGCTGCTGGAGCAGCACGGCCAAGGAATTAAAGAAGTGCTGAATCCAGCCTTCCTGGAAGGCTCCAAAATCGACGGCCGCAACTATGCGATTCCAACCAATAAAGAGCTGCCGGCTCAAGCGGTTTGGCGCTTTAACAAAGAGCTGCTCGACAAATACAACCTGAACGCTGCGGATGCAACTACGCTCGAGAGCCTTGAGCCGATGCTGAAAGTCATTAAAGAAAACGAGCCGGATATGTATCCGATTCAAGTGAATATCGGACCATTCCTGCCATACGATTTTGCGTTGGAAGGCATTCCGGTCGGCGTGTCCTTGAATGATTCGGAGCTTAAAATGGTCAATGTATGGGATACCCCGGAAGCAAAGCAAACATTCGAAACGATGCGCAAGTACTACCAAGCGGGCTATTTGCCGCCGGACGTTGCGACTAAACAAGGCAATGAGCATGAGCTGGCTGGCAAATGGTTTGTGGACAAGCAGCATACAGTACCTTTCGCGGATAACCTATGGTCGAATAGCTTGCAGTATCCGGTTGTTTCCACGCCAATGCACGAGCCGATGGTTTTCAATTGGTCCGTTACGGGCTCGATGCAAGCGATCTCGGCGCAATCGAAATATCCGGAGCAAGCGATGCAATTTTTGAATCTTCTTAATACCGATGCTTATTTGCGTAATTTAATGAACAACGGTATTGAAGGCGTTCATTACAATAAGCTTTCTGAGGGTGTTTACGAGCCGATTCCGGATTCCGGTTACGGTATGGCGGCATTTACACTTGGAAACATGTTCCTGCTCGATAAACTGAAGGAAGATCCTGCAGATAAATGGGAACAATATAAAGTGTTTAACAATAACTCAGTTAATGCACCGCTGCTTGGATTCCAATTCGATCCATCGAGCGTAATGACAGAGATCGCAAATGTGAAAAACGCCGTTGACGAATTCGGTCCGGCGCTTAATACCGGCTCTGTCGATCCGGCAGAAATTTTGCCGAAAGCTGTTGAGAAGCTGAAAGCGCAAGGTATAGAAAAGATCATCGCTGAAGCTCAGAAGCAGCTCGGCGAATGGCGCGCAGCAAATAATAAATAGTATTGCTTAGAATCACAATGAAAAACCTTCCAGCGAGACGGAGTAATTCTATCCGTGCTGGAAGGTTTTTTTCTTATGTCCCTCGAGCTCTGCCCTTCGTACGGCGAAGCTTTTTTCCAGTTTTAAAACTCCCGCCATTCCTCCGGCAGAAGCCGCTGGTACTGAGGCTGCAAATACCGGTCGTCAATGAGCACGAGCGTGCCGCGGTCGGTCTCCGAGCGTATTAAGCGGCCGCCGGCCTGCAGCACCTTGTTCATGCCGGGGTAGACATAAGCATAATCATAGCCGCTCTTGCCCTGCCCGTTAAAATAATCCTTCAGCATATTCCGCTCCACGCCGAGCTGCGGCAGTCCAACTCCGACCACGACGACTCCAATTAAACGGTCTCCTGCCAGATCTACACCCTCTGAAAAAACGCCGCCCATGACCGCAAAACCAATTAAGGACCTCTCGCTCCCTGCCTGGAAAGCCGCGAGAAACTGATCCCGCTCCTCCTCCGACATATCCGGCTTCTGCAGCAGCACATCCGCCCCCGAAGCAGCGTCGCCCGCAGGCTCCGGCCATTCACAAAGCTCCATATACGTTTCATAGACCGCATTCATATAAGCGTAAGATGGAAAAAAGACGAAATAATTGCCCGGCCGCTCGGCCGTTAGCCCTAGAATCAGCTTCGCGATCGGCAGTTTCGATTCGTCGCGGTCATGATACCGGGTCGACAGCGGCTGTATGATGACATTCAGCTGCTCCCTTGAGAAGGGCGACGGTACCGCAAGCGTATAGTCATCCTCGCCCGCGCCAAGCATGTCCATGTAATACGAGACCGGCGACAGCGTTGCGGAGAAATACACATGCGATCGATAGCCTTTCCCCATCTGCTGGAGCAGTAGAGAAGGGTCAAGACAGAACAGCTTCAGCCGCACGTCGTTTCCGGGCAGCTCTGTGTAGACGACATAGCGCTCGTCAAACAGCTTCGCCGTTCGCGTAAAGTTTTGCGCCGCAAAATACGTATCCAGCAGCAAGCGCCCTCCGCCGCCGGTGCCGCGGGCGCGCCCGGAAAGCGCCTGTTCGGCTGCCGATACAAAAGCATCGGCTAATGAAACCAGCTCTTCAGGCAGCAGCCGTTCTATCAAATGCGGCGCGCCGCCGCTCCTTTTGCGAAGCGCAATGAAATAATCATTGATCGCCTTCGCAGCCCGGTAGCCGTCCTCATGCACGCCCTTCAGCTCCCGCTGCAGCGCCAGAAACGGCGCCTTCGCCAGCTCCGCCGAGAACATCTCCCGCGCCCGGTCGACGAGGTTATGCGCCTCATCCACAAGCAGCGCCGTCTGTTTCTTCATCTCTGCATACTGGCGCTTGAACGAAATGCGCGGATCAAAAATATAATTATAATCGCAGATAACCGCATCGGCGGCATAAGCGGCATCGAGTGAAAACTCGAACGGGCACACTTGATGCTTACGGGCATAGGCTTCGATAACCGGTCTCGTCATGACCGTTTCGTTCTCAAGCAGATCAAGCACCGCGCCATTAATGCGGTCATAGTAGCCGTCCGCAAACGGACAATGCTCCTTCTCGCAGCGCACTTCCTCCTGGAAGCATATTTTTTCCTTGGCCGTTATGGTAACCGTATGCAGCTGCAGCCCCTTCGACTTCATGAACAGCAGCGCATCCTCGGCAGCTGCTCTCGTCGTCGTGCGCGCGGTCAAATAATAGAAGCGCTGCAGCATCCCCGCTCCCATCGCCTTGACCGCCGGATACGTCGTCGATATCGTCTTGCCGATCCCGGTCGGCGCCTTTGCGAACAAGCGCACCCCTTCCTCGATCGATTTGTATACCGCGCCCGCCAGCTTGCGCTGCCCCGCCCGGTACGACTCGAACGGAAACGACAGCTCCCGAATGCTCGCATTGCGCGCCTGCTCATGTCTTCGCCGCTGCTGCGCATATGGAGCGTAACGCGCCGCGACCTCGTGCACGTACTGCTCAAGCTCGGCGAAGCCGAGCTTCCGCATGAAGCGGCGCTCCTCCTCCGTCTCCGTCTGGACGTACGTCAGCTGCACGCGCATCGAAGCTTGCCCATGCTCCTTGGCATACATGTACGCATAGAACAAAGCCTGCGCCCAGTGCACCGGATAGCCGTCCTCCGTTATCCGCTCCAAATCGCCGCCGGTCGATTTAATCTCGTCGACCGTTAGAACCGGCTCCGTTCCCAGCAGTCCGTCGCACCGTCCATCGACAACAAACAGCAGATCATCCACCCGGATGTCTGCCTTCACGTATACTTCCTTCCGGTCATCCACGCCATACGACCGCTGCACCCGCTGATGCGCCTTCGTTCCCTCATGCAGCGTTTCGATCGTATTTAACCGGACATCGATGCTTCCGCTTAGATACACATATTCAACTAAGTGCCTTACCGATATCGCAACCGTATCCTCATTTTGCATCACGAATCATTTATCGCTCCCACGAAGAACATTTGTTCTTCTATTGTACCATAAGCCGGACAGAAGAAAAGGACGCCGCAGCGTCCTTCTCAACTTCTATTTCAAGCCGTCATTGCTCCTCTGTCTCATCCTCCGGATGATTGCCGACTCCATTCAATAAATCCGTGCCGTGAAACTCATCGCCCGCCGAGGCGGGATCAACCGGACTGCCGCTCGCGATCGCATCCGCATCAGGAACGGAGGCCAGCTCCTCCGAAATTTCCTCGGCCGTATCCACCTCATCCAGCTCCGCTTCTGCCTGAATGCCCTGCGGAACATGCGACTCATGCACGCTCGCATCCTCATAGGGATACTGCTCTATTAGCAAATCCGCTGCATCCTGAACCGCACCCTCCCGTTCTTCCTCGGTAAATAAACCGAATGCCGGATCGATATCCTTTTCCGTCGCTAAGCTGTGGGACTGCCGCTTATCGCCGTCATATTCGTTAGCCATGGTCATTGCCTCCTTGATAGTATCTAACCTATAATACCCATTTCCATGGCTGTTCTAACCAAAATATGCGGTTTTCTCTGCCAATCTATCGCTAGGTGCAAGCAAATATCATAATGGTCGCGTTATCCTGATAACGCTTCTGCAGCGCGAGAACATGCCGCATAATATACTCCGCGGCATGTTGCGGCGATAAGTGAACGGCTTCCTCCAGCAAAGGCTCCGACAATTCGTCGTACAGCCCATCGCTGCACAGCAGTATCCAATCTCCCGGATGCAAGCGGAAAGGGGTTTGATTCGCATCGATCTCGACCAGCTGCGGTATGCCAAGGTAGCTGGTCAGCAGGTGGCGTTCCGGATGGGACTCCGCTTCCTCCATAGTCAGCTCTCCGGCCTTGACGCGCTCATATAGCCGGTTCGCATAAACATGGTCTCTTGTCAGCGGAATGAGAACGCCTCCCCTGTACAAATAAATGCGGCTGTCCCCCGCGGATATCCAATAAAGCTGATCCTGTCGAATGACGGCCGCTATAAGAGTCGTTCCCACGCTCCATTCCAGCTCATGGCGCTTCGCCAGTTCATATACCTCTTTGTTCGCTTGATGCAGCGCCCGCTCCAGTGCTGCCGGAACAGGCTCCTCCGCCGATTTCGCCGTATATTCGAGAAGCTGCGTCTGGACGGCAAGGCGGCTTGCTTCACGCCCCATCGCGAAGCCGCCCATGCCGTCGGCCAGGACGGCCAGCACGCCGTAACGATCAATAGCCTCGGAATCGTCTACCGCCGAGAAGCAGAAAGCATCCTGCTGCTCCTCGCGGGCCCCGATATGCTGCGCATGGCCGTTCGCGAGCTTGATCCCGTTCCGGCCCGCGCTCTTATCCTCCAGCGCCTCCGTCCAATCTGCGCTTGCACGGCTGCGATTCGTTTGCTGACCGATAATAATGAATACCGCCAGCAAGGCGCCAAGCAAGGCGGTGCTCCATATGATCGCCGTTTCGATGAGCTCAACCCGCTCCTTCGTCCATATCTTCTCCCATTGCTCAGCGGGCACAACCTCTAATCCGATAAAGGCGAATACAAGCAGCAAATAAATAGCCGATAGTCCGTAATTCATCCATTTGGTCACCTTATGCCCCTCCTGCCTCGCCTGAGCTTATAAACACATCAGATTGAAATGCAGACGCTTCCAGCACTATCCATTTTATTTACAGGCTCTCCGATTTATGCCATCCACTCCTTGCTGCGAAGATGGCGCTGACCGAGCGGCGCATAAAAAAGCCGAGATCTGTGCGAACGGCATGGCCATTCGTACGAATCTCGGCTTTTCCTTGCGTAAAGGAACGCCTACAGGATCGGCGTGCCCTTCTTCAGAGCTTTCATGTCGCCATTGGAGTTGGACAGCATAGGCAGCATCTTCTCGCCGCTGACCATAGGGGAATTGCACATCAAACAGGTTGGAACGTGGTCAAACGCAAAGTTATCCCGCATCCAGCTGTTGCAGCCCTCCGTCTCACATGTCCAAACTTTCGTGTTCTCTTCCGGAATTTCTTCTAGCGGTTTTTTACGATTGTACATGGTCAGCCTCCTTCGCTTAAAAAGGAAAAACTGCCTCGAACTTATGAGTTAGGGGCAGTTATCATTTATGAACAGCTGTGAAATGTGACGATGAGTTTCAAACTTGCAATTGACTTTATTGTACCATGTTTCACCTAGTAAAGGCAAATTTCAGCCTATGCAATGAGCGCCCTTTTTTACTCGCCGCAATAGTAAGCGAACAGCTGCTCCACCGGTTTAAAATAGAGATGCCCGTCCGGCCAAGGCTGGAAATGCAAATCCATCCGGGAATCGCTCCAGTTCTCCGGCGTGCCCTTCGTGCGCAGCTTTCCGGCAATTACCGGCTGCTCGACGACGGCAGGAAACTCCTGATAGCCGAACAGCAAATTTTCGTGCATGGCGATGATTTCGTATTTGGGGCCGTGAAACGCCTGCTCCTCCTGCAGCTGATAGTGATAATAAATATAGCTGGCCGCCATCTCCGGCTTCAAATGCGCGACCCTGCCCACACGGCGCTCGACCGGATCCTTCCGCAGCCAATGCCCGAAGCCAGCCGGTTCGTTAAAATGAAACACGTCAATCATCGGAATCCACTTCCGCTTATCCGCATGTCCCGGCCAATCCTCCAGATAAAGCGCCATGCCCGGCAGCAGCTCCTCCGGCTCCAGCAGCCGGTGCACGCATTCAACGTACAGAAACACATTCCGCTCCCATTTGAAGCAGCCGACCGTCATCAGTTCGCCTTGACCGATAAGCCGCCGGACGGCCTCCTCCAGCTTCGCCGCTTCAGCACCCTGCCCCTCGCAGCCCTCTTTAAACTGTGCCCGCGCGATTAATCTGATCATGTTCTTCCGCTCCCCTCTTGCTTCTAATCCGAATACCAAAGTGATCCCCATAGGCTAAGCGTTTCAATCGCATTAAACAAAAAATGAGGATTTATTAGTGACTGGAGGTCCGTCATTTGCGCAGCCTGAAGCTTGTACTTTATTTCGGAAAGCTGCAACTTCAAAAAGCTTTGCTCGATGATCGTTTTGACGATTTTGCGGACGGTCAATGCCAAAGATCATTCTATGCCCGCCAATTCAAGATTACCCTTTCGAAAATAGGTAATTGAGTCTGCTGCTCGATCAATATGTAATACCTATGGCGCATAATTTATCTTAAGGGTTAACAAGCTCTTTAGACAATGCCCATTTTTCACAAATTTGTCACTGGAACGCCTGATTTTTGAATAGTTGGATATTCTAAATAAGCAGGGGATGCAGCAAGCCAATCGGAAGGAGGAGGGTCAACTTGGAAAGCACAAGCCAGTTTGTTCAAAAGATCAAGAACATCCAGCATAATGCCGAGCTGAACAAAAGACGCAGCGGCAACGGCAATCCGGCCGAGCGGATGTCCAATAAGCAGCACAGCACCAATAAGTAGCCGGGTAGCCGGCAGTGACAAAAAAAAGCAGCGTCCGGAAGATAGAACTTCCGGGCGCTGCTTGGTGCGTGCTTTATTCAAGCTAGGTGGAGTATAGATGCGGGTAATATTCGATGCGGGAATCGGCGACAATCGTCAACCGGCTCTGATCGGCGCTGTATTCAACGGGACCGTCCTTCACGTAATACCAGGTTTTGAGCGTAGGCCGGTCGTCGAACTCTTGGAAAACAAACACGTTGAGCTCATTCTTGCGCGCCAGCAGCTCCTCAATCGCCTCGCTCCACGGCACATCGACCATAAAAAGCCAGCCCTCTCCTTGCGGAGCAAACGTATACTTTAACTCCTGCTTGTTCGAGTCAATAAACATCCGTCCGCCTACCGCGTGTTTCACCAGAAATGTTTGCTTCATTAGGGTCTCCCTCCTGCTTCAAAAGATGGATTTGTCCATCATAGGGCGCTCATACAGCGCTTCCAGCTCGAAGTTACTGGATTTATCCATCATAGGACGCTCCTACGGCAGATCAATCAGCATGAAAAACGCCGGCTCCTCCGCCGTCAGCTCCAATCCGCTTACCTGCACCATTTGCGCCGTATCTCCTGCCGACAGCGTCTCTCCGTGCGCCTTCAGCCGGCCTTCAATGATATATAAAAACAGCCTGCGATCCGCTGCCGCTACATACGACAGCTGCTTCCCCTGCTCAAGCTTGCTCAAGTAGACCGTCATGTTTTGGCCGATCCATGCCACCTGGTCGGACGCTTGATCCGAGACGACCGGCAGAAGCGCGTTATGCAGCTTTTCGATATCGTATTTGGTTGCTTCGTAGGAAGGGGTCACGCCGCGCTCCTCCGGCATGAACCAAAGCTGCAGCAGGCGAAGCTCCTCGTCCTCGGACGCATTAAATTCGGTATGAATCACGCCGCTTCCAGCCGACATGCGCTGCACCTCGCCAAACGAGGAAACGACGGAGTTGCCTAAATTATCCTCATGCCGGATTTTTCCGTTCAATACGATTGATACAATTTCCATATCGCTGTGCGGATGAGCGCCGAAGCCGCGTCCCGGTGCCAAATAATCGTCATTGCAGACGCGCATCACGCCGAAGCCTGTTCGATTCGGGTCATAATATTCGCCAAATGAGAAGCTGGGCTGGCTGCGCAGCCAGCCCAGATCCGCCGAATGCCGCTCTGCAGCTGGAAAAACGTTGATCATCATCTCGCCTCCAATAAATCTGTATATTAACTTACTTATTTATAGCATGTTTTGCTTCCACCAGCAAGCTGATGTTACAGAACAGTTATCGGCGGAGTAATGGCGGAACTAACAAGCTAAAGCATGTTAAGCATGAGAGCCCTCCGCACTTAATCCCGAACCGGATTAAGGAGCGGCTCGAAGCCGTCGATCCGGCACTCCACGATGTCGCCGTCTCGAATGACGACTGCCCCCGGGGTGCCTGTCAGTATAATATCGCCTGGCAGCAGCGTCATCACCTGCGAATGAAAGGCAACCGCAAAATAAGGACGGAATCTCATATTGAACACGGTGTTCCGATGGGCAGCCTCGCCGTTTATCGCGGTTTCTACTTGAATGGCCAACGGATCGGGAAATTCATCCTTCGTCACAAACTGCGGGCCTAGTTTCATCGTTATACGCTCCCTCCCAGGCTTATTCGCCGTATTCGTTCATCCGCAAGGTCTGCTACCCACTCCAGCAGCCGGAGGTCCTGGTGGGGTCCTGCAATAAAGGATAATCCGATCGGACAGCCCAGCTCCCCTGGAACCGGAACCGTCATTTGCGGAAATCCGGCCAGTCCGGCCGCGCAGCTCATCTGCAGTGTATGAGCCCGGCGCCGCTCGGCTTCCTCTCCCGATAAGCCAAGCAGGGGAGCAATCGCCGGAACCGTCGGAGCGACAAGCACGGTATTCTTGCCAAGCAGCTGCTCAAGCAGCGTCCGCACCTCTTCACGCTTGGCGAAAGCATCGCCATGCTCCTCCGGTTTAAGCGTAGCCGCCCAGGCAAAACGCTCCGCGATGCCCGGACCGAAGGAAGGCTGCTCGCGTGTCACCCACCCGCCATGCCCGCGCCAAATTTCGATGGCTTGCATGCGGCGGAAGGCGTTCATCCAAGCCTGGAGCCCTTCGGGCGCAAGCACCGTTTGCTCATGGCTCTCTGCTAAGGAGCGCAGCATAGGAACATAGCCTTGCAGCGCCTGCATCGAGTGCTCGTCCGGCAATGCCCACAAGTCTTCGGCGAATAAAACCCGCTGGAACGCTCCTCCTGAACACGCCGCAGGGGACTCAAGCAGAACGCGCCCTACCTCCAGCATCGTCTGCGCGTCGCGCGCCATCCAGCCCACGGTATCGAAGCTGGGCGCAAGCGGGATCAATCCATCCGAATCCACCGCCCCGTGCGTCGGACGAATGCCGTATATGCCGCAATAAGCAGCCGGCACGCGAACCGAGCCGCCCGTATCGGTGCCGATCGCGAAATCGGCCAGCCCGGCGGCTACGACGGACGCCGAGCCGCTAGAGGACCCGCCGGGAATGCGCCCCGGCGCCTTCGGATTTACCGGCGTTCCGTAATGCGCATTTTCCCCGTTAACGCTGTACATCATCTCATCGGTAATCGTCGTCCCCTCCAGCCTTGCTCCGCTGCCCAACAGCCGGCCAATAACGGCCGCATGGCCGTTCGCAGGCCGATGCGTCCGCAGCCAATCCGGGTTGCCCGCCGATGAGGTATGCCCGGCTATATCAAACACATCCTTGACCGCAAACGTTTTGCCGCTTAAGCGGCCTTTCCCCGTCGGCTCAAGGACGATATGTTCATTCATGTAAGCTTTCCCTCGCTGCTCCATTTTCCCCGTTCCCCTCCTGCACATTTCGGGCTACCAGCCGACTGCCGCGCCGTCGCAGCGCGGATCCGAGCCGCCCTGCAGAAAGCCCTGTTCGTCGCGCAGTATTGCATGGGCATGCCCCATAATGCCGTCAAAATCCTTCACCTTCCGCACGAGATGCCCCGCCGCAGCAAGCGAAGCCAGTACCTCATCGGAAACTCTGCCCTCGATTTTCAACTCCTGCGTCGGCTCGCCCCATGTGCGGCCCCATACCCATCGCGGCTCGTTAATCGCCTGCTGCGGATTCATGCCGTAATCGATCATCCGTGTGAAAATAGCCGTTTGCGTCTGCGGCTGCCCTTCGCCGCCCTGCGTGCCGTAGAGCACGGCAGGCTTGCCTTCCCTGCAGGCCATCGCCGGCATCAACGTATGGAATGTACGCTTCGCCGGCTTCAAGCTGTTGACATGATTCGGGTCAAGCGAGAAGAAGGAGCCCCGGTTTTGAAGCAGGATGCCCGTATTCCCGGCAACTACGCCCGAGCCGAACTCAAAATACAGGCTTTGAATGAAGGAGACGGAATTCCCTTCCTCGTCCACGACGGCCGCATAAGCCGTATCGCTGCCGAGCGCCTCCGATTGCACGGACGAAGCGCGGTTCAGCTCAATGGAAGCCGCCAGCTTGGCGGCATAGCCCTTATCCAGCAGCTGCTCGAGCGGCACGTTCGTAAACGCCGGATCGGATAAATAGTTGTTGCGGTCACGGAAGCTCAGCTTCAGCGCCTCCACGCAAAGCTGGTAATAATCATGTGAGCCGTGCTCGATATCGCGCAGATTGAACTGCTCCAAAATATGCAGCGCCATAATGCCGGAGAAGCCCTGCGAATTCGGAGGCATTTGATACAGCGAATAACCCCTGTAAGAGCCTTCGACGGGCGTTACCCAATCGCCGCGATGATCCGCGAAATCGTCAGCCGTCAGCAAGCCGTCATGGCGGCCCAGAAAGCTCACGATTTCCTTCGCCGTCTCTCCCTTGTAAAATTCGTCCCGCCCGTGCTCGGCCAGCCGCCGCAGCGTCCCCGCAAGCGCCGGCTGCTTGAAGCGGATGCCGGGCTTGACCGCTTGGCCGCCAGGCAGATAAATGTCCGCCGTCTCGAGCGCGCGGGCCAGCACCGCTTCATTATGCACCGTATTCGCGTACTGATCCTCCGACATCGGAAAACCATTCCCGGCATAATCGATGGCAGGCGCCAGCACCTGCGCCCAGGTTAGACGCCCATACTCGCGGTGAACCGCATCCCAGCCGTCGACCATGCCCGGTACGGTCACAATGCTGCCGACGCCTCGATGCGGAATGGCAGCGAGGCCTGCATAAGCGCCGATATTCGCCTTGCAGCCGGAGCGCCCGCTGGCGTTATAGCCGCGCACCTTGCCCTCCGAATGATGATAGCCAAGCCAGAAGGAGTCTCCCCCGAGACTCGTCATATGAGGATAAACGACAGCCAGACAGGCGCTGACGGCGACCGCCGCGTCAAACGCATTGCCGCCCTGCTCCAAAATGCGCGCGCCTGCCGCCGTCGCTAAATAATGCGGGCTTACGACCATTGCTTTTGTTCCGATAACGGACTGATTCACCGCGATCACCCCTATATGAATATAAAATGATAGATGAACTAACATATGGCATGTCTTAAAAATACCATCCATTAGATTGATAGGCAACTAAAATGCAATCATTTTTGCTGAATTATATTGAAAACAAATGAATTAGTGTTTATATTTATACATATGGTAATTAAAAATAGATATTACAATACAACTTGAACTTTCTCCCACATGGAATGGAGTTGATTTCTAATGCAAGCGAAAGCTGGTGAAGAACTCGTCACGATAGAGATTGACGATATCGACCGCAAAATCATAGCGGAGCTTAATTTGAATGGCAGAATCTCTTATACGGACCTCGCCAAGGAAATCGGCTTATCCCGCGTTGCCGTCCAGTCCCGTATTAACGCTTTGATGGATGCAGGCGTGATCGAACGGTTTGCGGCCGTCATTAATCCGGAAAAAATCGGCATTCGCGTGTCCGCTTTTTTTAACGTAGAGGTCGAGCCGAAGCACCTGCATGCCGTTGCCGACCAGCTATCCACGGAACCTTTTGTTACAAGTCTTTACCATATGACGGGGCCAAGCAAATTGCATATGCACGGGCTGTTCCGCAACAATCAGGAGATGGAGCTCTTTCTTAGAGAGAAGCTGTATCCGTTACCCGGCATTATGAGCGTCGACTGTCAGGTGCTTATAAACCGTTATAAGAGCCGAATGGGGATGAGGCTGTAGATGATAGGGAGCAAACGGATGAGCAACTCTTACATGCAGCTCGCCTGGGCGATGATGAAGACAGGAATTATCGGCTATGGAGGAGGACCCTCGGTTATTCCGCTTATTCGTTATGAGGCAGTTATGAATTATAAATGGCTGGAAGACGAGGAATTCGGGGAAATACTTGCGCTGGCAAACGCATTGCCGGGACCGATCGCGACAAAAATAGCCGCTTACCTCGGTTATCGGGAGAAGGGAACGCTTGGAGCAATCGTATCGGTGCTCGCACATATCGTCCCTTCCGGTCTAGCGATGATTTTGCTGCTGACATTTGTACAGTTTCTAAGCAGCGCCGCCTTCATACAAGGGATGATCGGCGCGGTAACACCCGTCATTGCCGTTATGCTGGGCATGATGGCTTATGAATTCGGCGAACGGGCCGTCAAAGGACTCGGCAAATACATCGGCTTCGGTTGCTTCGCTTTAGCATTTGGACTGCTGCAGGGCATTCATCTCCATCCTGCCATCGTCATTATTTTATTCCTGGGTTACGGCGCTTTACACCTGCGGACAGTTGCCGCCCTTCAGCAGAGAAAGCAGCAAAAGGAGGGCGCAACGCGTGGATTGGATTAATTTAATTATCGGATTCTTCATCGCTAACGTGCTCGGATACGGCGGCGGCCCCGCTTCGATCCCGCTTATGTACCGGGAAATCGTGACCAACCACGAGTGGGCGACACCTGTAGAATTTTCAAACATACTAGCTTTAGGCAATGCGCTCCCGGGTCCAATCGCAACGAAGATCGCTGCGTTCGTCGGCTACGACGTCGGCGGCTGGGTCGGTTCGATTGTCACTTTGGCGGCAACGATCGTGCCTTCCGCAGCAGCGCTTATCCTGCTGCTTAAAGTGCTGCAGAAGCATCGTCAATCGCCGGTCGTCAAAGGGATGACCTTGCTCGTACAGCCTGTCATCGCGATCATGATGCTGCTTCTAACGTGGCAAATGGCTGAGAGCTCCGTAGAATCGATCGGCATTCTTCAATCGCTCATCATTGCGGCCGCCGCCTTCTGGGCGATGCAGTTCCGCAGGATCCACCCTGCAATCGTAATCGTTATCGCATTCGCGTACGGCGGACTTGTGATTCCACACTTGAACGTGCTGTAATTTTAAAGGCTTAAGGCCGAAATGAAATTCATTTCATAATTGGGGGATATAAATGTTCAGCGAACAAGAAAAAGAAGCATTGTACAAGATCATATATAAAAGAAGAGATATCAGAACGTTTTTACCTGACCCCATTCCCCATGAATCCATAATGAATTTGTTAAATGCAGCACACCATGGTCCTTCAGTGGGTTTTATGCAGCCATGGAATTTTATTATGGTTACGCAAGAAGAAAAAAAAGCACAACTGGCTTGGGCGGCAGACAAAGAAAGAAGAGCACTTGCCATTCATTACGAAAGGAATCGGCAGGACCAGTTTTTGAGTTTAAAAGTGGAAGGTTTAAAACAAGCACCAGTGACGATATGCGTTACGTGTGACCCCACTCGAGGAGGCGCTCATGTTTTAGGACGAAATTCTATACCGGAAACCGATATTTTATCTACAGCTTGTGCCATACAAAATATGTGGCTTGCAGCTTGTGCCGAAGGTTTAGCAATGGGCTGGGTCAGCTTTTACAAAAAAAATGACGTACGTGAAATTTTAGATATTCCTCCGCACATTGAGCCGGTAGCTTTGTTATCCGTCGGGTATACGGATCATTACCCCTCAAATCCGATATTAGAATCAGCTAATTGGGAAAAAAGAAGGGAGCTCAACGCTCTTATCTTTCATGAGACTTGGGGAAACCAATAGAATGATTATTCTGAATCGAGGTTTTCAACAAATACCATCTTCAAGTAGAGGTAAACCGTTAATCATCAAGAGGTGAGTGATTTCCCGCTCACCTCTTTCTATTTCTTTACACGCTTCTCCTCAGCGGCAATGTCATGCGGATAACGGCTCCCGCCTTCTTCCCATGAAACGCTTCGATAGAACCGCCATGCGCTTCGACGATCGCTTTGGTGATCGCCAGACCGATACCCGTTCCGCCATTCGCTCCTTTATAGAAACGGTCGAAGATACGCGCTTCTTCGCCGGGCAAAAACCCTTTCCCGTCATCCGTACATGATATTTCCATATGATTTCCGGAACGAACCGCATTCAGAACGATATTCGACTCGGCATACCGGATTCCGTTGCCGACAATGTTGATGAATGCCCTCTTCAGCTTTTCCCGGTCAAACATGCCTGCCGCATCGACATCCCCCGTGACGGCCACGCGGATTCTTTTTTGTTCAGCCAATCCCTGTACGGCAGTTACCGCTTCTGCAATCACTTGTCCGATCGGTATCTCGTCGAAACGAAACGTCTCCGTCACATGATCGAGCTTGGTCAAATAAATCAGTTCGTCCACAACCGCCTTCAACCGCTGGCATTCATCAATGATGACGTCCAAGCTTTCCTCCGCCTCGCGCCCTTGTACAATTCCGTCCTTGATGGCTTCTGCGTTGCCCTGAATGGCCATAAGCGGCGTTTTCAGTTCATGGGAAGCGTTCTGCAAAAAGTCGGTTTGCATCCGATCGTTCGCACACAGTTTATTCGCCATGTCGATAAAGGAATCCGCCAACTCTCCAATCTCGTCCCGTGAATGAACGGCAATTTCGGGCAGCTCCTTCTTCGGAGAAAATCTTCGCATGCCGGCCGCCAATGAGCGGATCGGCTTCGAGATGCTCCGGCCAAGCAAAAATCCCATCCCGAGCGCGAATGCCCCTCCGATGACGATGCTGACAAACTGCGCCCCCTGCAGCAGGCGGTTCAAACTGCTGACATCCTTGATTTTTGCCGCAAGCAGAATACGGCCTTTCTTCACCCCGTCCACCGCAACAATCGGCCGCCTGACTGCAAGATAGTCCGAATTGTCCTGCTGGTCCAGCTGCTTCAACATCTTGATGTCGTCCGTGCTGACATTGGTGTATACGATCCGGTTGGCACTGTCGAACACGACGATCTTCGAATACAGCACCTGTCCTGTCAACCGCAGCTCCTTGCGGCCGGCCATCCGCTCGGCGACGCTCTGATCTGAAAGACGCTGCACCTTATTCAACGTCTGGATGATCGACTCCGCATCGTCTTTCATCTGCCGCCTGGCTTCGTTTACCAAATAACGCGAGGATAAAAACTGAAACGACAGCGCAGTAACGACCAGCACTGTTATAATCAAAGCAAAATTGCTCAGCTGCAGCTTCGTACCGATTTTCAAGTTATCCGTCAAGGCGGTAGCCGTACCCCCAAACTGTCGTGATTTGAACGGCCGATCCGTGCTCGGCGAGCTTTTTCCGGATTCGTTTGACCAGATCGTCGATCAGCCGGTCATCGCCCAAATAGTCGTATCCCCATATTTTTTGCACCAGCTGCTCTCTCGTAAAAGGCAAGCTCCGATGCTCGGCCAAAAATTCGAAGAGCTCATACTCTTTCGTCGTCAGTCTGATTTCCTTCCCGTCTTTCTGCACCATTCTGCGGTCCTTCTGCAGCTCTATATCTTTAAGTCCGACTCCCGAGGAATTCGGATATGTTTTTTCCAGCCGTTTGAAAATGTTTTTGATACGCGCCATCAGCTCCCGCGGGCTGAACGGTTTGGTCAGGTAATCATCGGCCCCCAGCTCCAGACCAAGCACCCGATCAAGCTCCTCGCCTTTGGCGGTGACGAAAATGATCGGAACTTCGCTCGTTTTGCGTATTTGTTTGCATAAATCCATACCATTGATCCCGGGCATCATAATGTCGATGACCAGCAAATCAGGTTTCATTCGTCCGATTTCCGGCAGCACGGTATTGCCGTTGTCGAACAGGGTCACTTTATAGCCTTCATTTTCGATATACTTTTTCAGAATGTCTCTGATGCTCTTCTCGTCATCCACGACAAATATGTGTTTCATCCGGGCACCCTCCTTCTTTCATGTCTATTATAGCATCCTATCTTTCCTTAACGTGAGAAAAAGGACAGGTTTCCCTGTCCTTTTCCGCAGATACGCAGATCCGAGCTTATGGATGGAATCAGCTCAGAATGGCTATGATTTGATCGAACAATCCGACTTTTTGTCCTAGCTTTCCGTTGATTTCGCCAAAGATGGCGATCGCGCTGTCGATATGCTTCTGAGCTTGCTCCTTGCTGCCGTCTTTAATGGCTAGCTTGAATGCTTTCTTTTCGTTGCCCACCTTTTTCCACAAAGCATCCAGCTCCGCATTGACCGTATGGATTTGTTTCTTAACCCCGGCAGCTTGTTTCAACGCTTCCTTGTCGCCGTTTTCTCTGGCCGTTAGGGTCAAATCAAGGATTTGGTCCTGCTTTTGCACGATTTGCTTTTTCAGTCCGAGCCGTTCTGCCCGCAAAGCGTTGATTTGGTGCAGTTCATCCCGGAACTCTTTCAGCACCTCGAACTTGTTGACATGAAACGCTGTTTCGCCGCTTTCCATCATGCTTTCATTCACCGGCTGAGCAGGCGCCGCCCCATTGGCATAAGCGCTTCCTACTCCTGCAAACATCATCAAACAAACCATCAACGCCGCAAATTTCTTCTTCATTTTAACTCTCTCCTTCATTCACTCGAATTTGGTTTACGTGTTCAGTGTAATCGGAGAGTATGGAACAAATCGGATACAATTGTAGAAAAAGTGTGTGAATGTGTTGTTACTCCTTTCGCAGACATACTTTCCAGCTTGAAATTGTTATTTTGCAATTTTAATTTACCTATGGTTACCCTTTTATCAATACACCTTTTACTGCCAACTGCTGTTTTACTTGAAACATGACGTAGTTAAGCTTTGCATTCTCGACATTCAGCCTCAATAGATCCATCTTCAACTTCAAGTCCTCTACATCTCTGGTCGTTATTCGTCCGGCAGCCAACAGCTTCGCATGGTCTTTTTCCGTTTGCACGATCTCCGATTGTTTTTGCGAAAGCTGCTCCAGCTCCTTATAAAGAGCCTGACCTTCATACTCCATCTGCTTGAGCAACTGTTCCAACTGTTTTTTTACAATCTCCTTCTCTTCTTTTTTCCTGTTCCAGGCATTTAAATAGTAGCCCGCCAAGAATAGATCTTTATTCAATAACTCGTCATATATCTCTTTTGCGCTGCGTATCTCTTCATCAGCTCTGCGAAGCTCGTAATTCTCATCCAACTTCAACAATAGCGCCAAGCTGGTATTCTCCGGAAAGCCAACCTCAATAGAATCGATTTGAACCTTCTGCTCAGCGGCTATTCCAAGCTCGCTTTTCAACCGTTCTACTTGCGCTTCATACTGATGAAGCAATCGTTCGAATTCGTTATTTTGTTCCCCCCACTCATTTCTCACCTTGTCCAGCTCAATCTCAGAGACAAGACCATGCTTGTTTAAAAGGACGGCATCCTCGATGCCCTGTTCTAAATAAGCAGCTTCAAGCTCCACCGCTTCCAGGCTATTCTTCATACTTACAACACGATAATATTGTTGAACGGAATAATAGCGGACAAGCTGCTTTGTTTTCTCCAGCTCCAGATAAGCTAAATTGTTCTTCGACGTTAACGACCGAATATTGTTGCTTAAGGAAGTCAGATTAATCTCCTTCTCCTTCAGCATAGCATGATATTGTTCGGCGCTTTGAGCATTCAAAAACTGATTGAAAGAATGATTAATCATGCTTTGAACAATTCAGCCTGTGAGGAATCTACTCCTAATTGCGCTATTTTAATATCCAAGTAATTTTTTAAAGCCAATTCACTAATGATCTCTTTATTAAGAATCTGAACAGCATTTCCTTGCCCCGCACTGCCGGTCGCGCTTGAAGGCCTTATCATAACGAAAACAAGAACGCCTAATAAAAAGATAACCGCCCCACGCTTCCACATTCCAATACCCCTCGCTATTCCCTCAAATTAATTTTCTCAAGCAAATAATGAATGATTTTTTTGGAATCTGTAATGACATAAGCCTCTGCGGTCATGCCGACGCGAATTTCCCCACGCTCGCCTTTCCGGTTTGTAAGCGGCTCATTCGGAATGGATGCCTCAACCACATAATAACTCAACCCATCCTGCTGCACGCTCGCGTCTGTAGCAATGGAAGTAATGACCCCCGATAAAGAACCAAAGCTTTGTTTAGGAAAAGCTTGAAAATTCAGTTCAACCTTATTGCCTATCGCAATCTTGCCAATTTCATGGTTGGGTACCGCTATGCTCAGCTTATACTTCGTTTCATTGGATGGAATAATGGTTAACAATGATTCTCCGGCCTGAACGATCCCGCCCGCACTCATCTCTTTGAGTACATTCACTGTTCCAGAGACAGGAGAAGTTAGTGTTCGCTTATCGATTGCCATTTTTAGCTGGTCTACATTTTCTTTTAGAGCGTCCAGCCTCTTTTCTTTCTCTTTAACAGTCATTTGAATCTGGACCACTCGATCCAGCTTATATTTCTCCAAAGCCGTCAATTCGGATTGGCTTGTCAGTCCTTCCTGATTTAGCAAGTCCTGCTGCTTATCAGTCAACTGATGCTGCTGCAAAATTAAGGCTTCCAGTTCTAATGCAGCCGAGCTCTGCTTTTCGTTTAGTAACGACAAGCTGTTACTTAGCTCCTCAAGCTGCTGCTCGTAGCTGTATAGGATTGCATCGACAGCTTAAGCTTCTTCTCTTGCTCAAAATCCGCAGTAAGGAGCTTCATATTTCGGTTTAGCGTTTTTTTCTCCTGCTCTACTTTTTGCTGACTGGAGCGTATGCTTAGCTCTATCGAATCTTGAGACTGTATAACTTCAGACTTAGCCGTGCTCATTTGCTGGCTGGCGGATCGATATTCCAGCTCTTTCTGACGGTATTCCAATTGAAAATGCTCCACTAAATCATAATAATAAGCTTCATCTGTGTTTTCCGCTGTAAATAAGTTTTCACTGGTTTCAATGCTCTGCTTATAACGCTGCAGCATGTCAAATTCAAGCTCCAGTTTATCCAATTCTGCTATACGATTGTCTAGTTCTATCTGAAGTTCTTGCTGCTCTAAGCTAATCAGCTTCATACCGCTTTCAACCTGCATGCCTTCTTGAACGAATACTTTGTCGATTTGACCTAGGGAGGAGGTCTGTATGGTGCTTACTTTTTCGTTGGGTCTAACGACACCCGGAGCCTTCGCCACTTCATCAATTTCCCCAATAAAGGACCATGACAACGCGGCAACGATAAGGATTAGCAATATAGCAATAAAAGCCGTTATAGCCGGGCTCGTGCGAGCCTCCATCATTTCCCTGCTGTCCGACATATCCGCCATGTTTCGAATAATCGCTCTCATGCTGCTAACCCCCGCCTATTGCAACTGCATATTGAGGCTGCTCGGAATGTGTGTTCTCGATCCCCGGCAGTTGATCCTTCCATAATTCGTAGTACTTGCCCTTTGCTGCGAGCAGTTCGGGATGCGTCCCGTGATTTGGCGGACCGCAAAACCCATTGCGGAAAATACCAATCATAATTGCGTTGCATAAGCTTTTCTTGATAAGTATACTTTTGGAAGGAAGCAGGAAATACGTCCCCGTATCCAAAGTATTAATAAAAGATGCCTTCGAGGAGAGATTTCATGGCGTTGATTCGTGTGCTAATTGTTGAAGACGACCCGGCATGGCAAAATTATATTTTTGATTACTTGTCAATTGAAGATGATATTCACATTATTGGTTATGCAAAAAATAAAGAAGAAGCATTAGATCAATTCCAGAGTGCTGATCTCGTTGTCATGAGTAATGATATATGTAGAATTAAACGACATGGAATCGAGATAGCTGCCGATATGAATCATATTAAACCTGCTAAAATCATTTTATTGGATGAGCTTACATGTAGAGAAACCATACTGGAGGCATTCAACGCAGGCGTGGTGAACTGTATTCCTAAATCCAATATTCTTAACTTGTCTCTTGTGATTCGATCCGTGATGCAAGACGGAGTGTCTCTTGAAATTTTAATGGACGAATATGTGAGACTGAAAAGAGAGGTTATTTTGCAGAAGCTAACGCCCACTGAGAGGGAAATACTCGAGATGCTAGTGCAAGGTTATAGCCAAATTAATATTGCTCAAACCTTATATAAGGCGGAAAGCACACAAAAAAAAGCAGCCCAGAAGGCTTTCCCTTCAGAACTGCTGTTTCCAACCTCTACCGTCCTACACCCGCCCGCGAATCTCCTCAATAAACCCCTTCGCCTGCGCCATCTGGTACTCCTTCGCTTCCTCCATGATGATGTGCACATGCGGCTTGTATTGATTGAGCAGCTTCATATACAACTCATAATTCATCGTGCCGAAGCCGGCTGGGACTACGCCGAGCGAGCCGTCGTCCAGCAGCATCCGGTCCTTCGCATGGGCCGCAATGATGCGGCTGCCGAGAAGCTCGAACGCTTCCCCGATCACTTCATTCTGCCGGGCAAAATTGTCCGCCGTCAGCAGGTTGCCGGGATCGATGACAACGCCGACATTCGAAGAAGGAACCTCCTTCAGTATCCGCGCCAGCTCGGGAGCGGTGCCGATCAGATGATCGTTCGCCGCCTCCAGCCCGACGAATACGCCCCACTTCTCGGCTTCCTCGACAAGCTCCTCCAGTGTCACCCTCATAATCGACCAATCACGGTCGGTGTAATCGTTGCCCTCATTGCGTCCGGTCTCCGCCGCTACCATTGGCGCTCCGAAAAACTTCGCGTACCGCAGCAGCTCCTTGAAGCGGTTCACGTTAGCCCGCCGCTGCTCTTCATTCCGATCGAACAAATGCACGTAACAGCCCAGCACGGAAATCGAAACGCCATGCTTATCGAACTGCTCGCCGACCGCATTCGCAAGGCCCGGGCTCAAGTTGCCCGGCTTACTGAAATTGATATCGCTAATCGCTTTCCATAAAGCTAGCTGCACATGCTTGAAGCCGCTTTCGGCTACTTTCGGGGCAAGCTCCTTGTAAGGCAGGCTGCCGAATAAGTGGGCTAATACACCAACTGACATTTGATCGTCTCCTTCGTTTTATACGCCGCCCTCCGCCTTCGGCGCGTATACCTTTTTGGCTAATTACGATTGCGCAATTTGTTCTTTTCCTTCATGGTGCCTGGGCAAAATAGATTTCATTACATATGGATATTATAACAATAATTCTCAGTTAAGCGCGACTATCCACATGCATACGGTGTTAGAAAATCGAAGAAAGAGGACATGATGAACAGAAAAAAACTTAACTACCTTTACGTATCGCTCATCGCCTTCGTGGTGCTGTTTCTGGTTATCGGACAAGCCTTTCCAACGGGAAAAACGGACTCACGCACCGTAAGCGCGGAAAGCGCGTCTATCGCTGCCCCGGCCGAACCGAAAAAGAAGCTCGTTATGGGCACATCGCCCGATTATCCGCCCTATGAAAGCGTAGACGCCAAGAACAACGGCGAAATCATCGGCATGGATATCGATATAGCCAAGTATATCACCGGCCAGCTCGGATATGAACTGGAAATCGCGAGCATGGACTTCAACGGTCTTATTGCCGCGCTTCAAACCGGCCGCGTCGACTTCGTCATGTCCGCCATGTCCGCAACGGACGAGCGCAGGCAAAACGTCGATTTCTCTGATTTCTATTACGCGGCCCGCAATACGATCGTTTCCAAAAAGTCGGCGCCGCTAGAAACGCTGGAATCCCTCGCTGGCAAGCTTGTAGGAACCCAGCTTGGCTCTACCCAGGATATTTTCGCCGAAACGATTGAAGGCGCTCAGCTGAAGAAGCTGAACAAAATACCGGACCTCATTCAGGAGCTGAACTCTGGACGGATCGACGCCGCCATCGTGGAAGATGCGGTCGCAGTAGAAATGACTAACGCAAATGCCGATCTTGCGATGCACTTTCTGCCGGCGGATCTGGAGGAAAACGGGTACGCCATTGCTTTTCCAAAAAACAGCCGGCTCGTTGACTCTTTTAACGGCGTGCTGGCGGACATGCAAGAAAGCGGCAAGCTCGATGAAATCGCCCGCAAATGGTTTCCCGAGCAGGAGGAGCCTGCCGATAGGCTTCTTAATCTCAATATCGACTTTAGCGTACTGAAGGGATACATTCCCTATATATTGAAAGGCGTATACGTGACGCTGCTGTTCACACTCGTATCCGCGCTGTTCGGCCTTGTTTGGGGTACTGTTTTGTCGTTATTCAAAATCTCCGGCATTAAGCCGCTTGAGTGGTTCGCTACCGCTTATACCTCGGTATTCCGCGGAACGCCGCTGCTCGTTCAGCTAACGCTCATCTATTATGCTACCCCGCAGCTGCTCGGCTTTGACATACCGGCGCTGATGGCTGCAGGCCTGGCATTCGGCCTCAACTCGGCCGCCTATTTGTCCGAAACGATCCGCGGCGGCATTATGGCCGTTGATAAAGGACAGCGGGAAGCGGCGATCGCGCTCGGCGTTCCTTACCGCAAAATGATGGTCCGCATCATTTTTCCGCAGGCGCTGCGTACGATTTTGCCCGCGCTCGTGAATGAATGCGTAGCCTTGCTTAAGGAATCCTCGCTCGTATCGGTTATTGGCGTGACCGAGCTAATGCGCCGCGCCGATGTGGTGCGGGCAAGTACATTCCGCGCCTTTGAGGCGCTGCTGCTCGTCGCCGCCATTTACTACGTGCTCGTGCTTATCTTAACCTCGTTTGCCCGCATGCTTGAAAGGAGGCTTCGCCGCAGTGATTAATGTGACCGACTTAACGAAAACCTTCGGCAAGAATCAGGTTTTGAAAGGAATTTCTACTGCAGTGGAAAAAGGAGAGGTAGTCGCGGTGATCGGACCGTCCGGATCAGGCAAGTCCACCTTTCTTCGCTGCATGAATATGCTCGAGACGCCGACCTCCGGTACGATCACAATCGACGGCATTGCGATTACCGACCCCAAAACCGACATTGCCCGCGTGCGGCAGCGGATCGGTATGGTGTTTCAGCATTTCCACCTGTTTCCTCATATGACGGTGATCGACAACATTACGTTCGCGCCGACTCAGGTCAAAGGGATGCCGATCGAGGAAGCGCGCGCGAAAGCGAAGGAGCTGCTTGCTCGCGTAGGCTTATCCGACAAAGCGGACAGCTACCCGTCCCGTTTGTCCGGCGGCCAGAAGCAGCGGGTCGCCATCGCCCGCAGCCTCGCGATGGAGCCGGACATCATGCTGTTCGACGAGCCGACCTCGGCGCTCGATCCCGAGATGGTCAAGGAAGTGCTGAACGTCATTCGCGGCCTTGCGGACAGCGGGATGACGATGCTCATCGTAACGCATGAAATGAAGTTCGCCCGCGAAGCCGCAGACACGATTTATTTCCTCGACGACGGCAAGCTCGTCGAACGGACGAAGCCGGAGCAGTTCTTCACCAAACCGCAAAGCGAACGCGCCGCCCGCTTCCTCGAGCAGGTGCTCTAAGCGCAAACAGCCTCTCCTGTCCTTGGACGGGAGTGGCTGTTTTGCTTATCTGCTTATTTTTCCGCTTAAGTATTGCGGCATTTGTCCATTCTCCATCCTTTGCTACACTCTCCCCTCGGCTCAGGAAGCTCTGCATTCCGCTTCCTGAGCTAAGGGAAGAGTGCGGCAAAGGATGGTAAAACAGGCATCACAGCAAAACAACATTATACTCATTACGCGGACACTTTACTTTGTGCTGCAATGCAGATTCTGCAGCAGTCACCTTGCGAAAATATTTTGCGTGTTACGCCAGGAACAGCAGCACATAACCCACTCATCACACCTCATTTTTTGCACATACATTAGGATCTGCTAGCCTTTTACCGCACCGGCCGTAATTCCTTGGATAATGTACCGCTGCATGAACAGGAAGAACAGGATGATCGGTACAACGGCCATCGTTAAAGCCGCCATCGCCAGATGCCATTCATTCGTATATTGGCCGAAATAAATGTTTGCCGCCAGCGGGATCGTTCTGGTGCTGTTGCTGCTCAGCGTAATTAGCGGAAGCAGGAAGTCGTTCCAAATCCAGAGTGAATGTAAAATAGCGATTGTCGTGGTGATCGGCTTGAGCAGAGGAAGCAGGATCTTGAAAAACACACCGAACGTGCCGCATCCGTCAATGTGAGCCGCCTCCTCCAACTCTCGCGGAATTCCCTTGATGAAGCCGTGATACAGGAACAGCGCAAGCGGAACGCCGAAGCCCCAGTACATAATGATAATGCCGTGAAGCGAATTGATAAAGCCCAGATCCTTGGCTACCTTCACAAGAGGAACCATCAAGGTTTGGAACGGAATGATCAATGACGCAAGAATGGACAGAAAAATTACATTGCTTACCCTGCCCGGACGGCGGACCAGTTGGTAAGCGGCCATCGAGCTGATAAGCAGAGTGCCTGCTACGGACACGACAGTGATGATGATAGAGTTCATGAACACGCCGAAAAATTGGAGCTGCTTCCATACCGTGATGAAATTTTCAAGCTGGAACACCTCAGGAAGCGCTACGACGGAGGTCACGACCTCGTTATAGGATTTGAAGCCGTTAATAAACGTCATGTACAGCGGAAAAAAGAACATTAGCGCCAGCGCAATCATGAGCAGTTCGAGTCCGAGAGTACTTATGTTGTAGCGAACGTTTTTCACATTTCTACCTCCTTGCGTTTCATTACCGACACCTGCACAAGAGTTATACCCGCCAGCACAAGGAAGAATACGACCGCTTTCGCCGAAGCCAGAGTAAACAAGTTCTTCGTGAATGCGTCCAAGTAAATGTGATACGCGATCGATTCCGTCGATCCGAACGGCCCGCCTCTTGTCAGGGCGAAGTTCAAATCAAAAGCCTTGAACCCGGATGAAATCGCCAAAAACAAGTTGATCGTTATCGCCGGACGAATGAGCGGCAGCACGACGTTCAGCATACGCTTCCATCTTCCGGCCCCGTCGATTTCCGCAGCCTCCAGCAAATCCGCCGGAACGCCCTGAAGCGCCGCCAGGTAAATAACCATGAAATATCCGACGGAATGCCATACGGTGACAATGACTAACGACCAGAAGGCATAGCTCGGCAAGCTGAGCCAGTTTTTCATAAACATAGACCACTCGGTGACTTTGCCTATTTCCGCGAACAGATTCGTGAAAATGAACTGCCATATGAAGCCGATGATGACAGGTCCGATGACGTAGGGAAGGAAAAAAGCGGTCCGGAGAAGATTACGGCTTTTCAGAGACATGTTCAGCACCAAAGCAAGCAAAAATCCGAACAGATTCAACAAAATGGTAGTGACAAACACAAATTTAAGCGTAAAAGCAAACGACTTGTGGAACCCGGTGTCCTTCAAAATCGCCGCATAGTTGTCCCAGCCGGCCCAGGCGATATCGCTGTTGATTCCGTTCCAATCCTGAAATGAATATAGAATGGCCCGCAGAAACGGCACCAGAATGATCAGCGTGAAAAAAAACAAGGCAGGCGCGACAAATACCACATACGTCCATAGCTTACGCGTTCCTGATTTCATCTTGTCCGTCTCCTTTATCTTTCTATAAACCATTCGATGTATGACCCCTTTTGCGGAAGCCATACATCGAATAGTCACGGTGAAGTATGGATTACTGTTTTATGCGGGCATTCCAAATGTTCTGAACTTCTTCGATAGCTTGATCTTTCGTCATTTGACCGCCCACGTATGCCTGAAGCGGCTTCGCAAACTCTTGGTTCGCACCGGACGGCCATAGCGCGTGTGCCCAAGGAAGCGTTTGGTCTTTCTCCACGTAGGCGCTCAGATCGTTCGCCAAAGGTCCGAGCTCCGGCGTCGTCTTCAGATCGGTGAAAGCAGGAATCAGCTTAAAGGAATCGACCAAATACTTTTGCCCGTTTTCATGCAGCCATGTCAGAAATTTTTTCGTTTCGTCCACGTGCTTGGAATTTTTGTTAAGGACATAATAGCCGGGAACGCCGACTGGCATTTTCGTTTCAGCAGCGTTATCGTTCAGCGGAATCGCGAACATGCCCATTTGAATATCCGGGTTGATTTTCATGATGGAATCAATGGTCCATACTCCCTGCTGCATCATGGCCGTTTTGCCGGATGAGAAATCGGATACCTGGTTGTCGTAGCTGACACCGACGGATTCCGCTCCTTTGCCGTATTTTACGGTCAAGTCAAGCACATCGAAGAACCCGTTCATATTGGCGATATCTTTGACTTTCAGCTGGCCTTTATTGATATTTTCGATGGAAGCTGTCGGATCTGTTTCAGCGGCGAACGGCAGATTAAACAGATGCTGTCCAAGTATCCACCATTCTTTGTAGCCTTCTGCATAAGTCGATATGCCGGCCGCCTTCAGTTTTTCGTTCAGCTGCTTAAGCTCTGTCAGCGTTGTCGGCACCTTGTCGATGCCCGCTTTGGCAAACAGTTCCTTGTTGTAGATGAAGCCGTAACCCTCAAAGGCAATCGGGAAGCCCAGTTTTTTGCCGTCAACCGTCATACCCGCCACTGCGGAAGGGGATACCTTGCTCATCCAAGACTCGTTAGACAAGTCGACAAGCTTGTCAGACCAATCCGAAATGTCGGTGAATGCTTTGGTCATGAAGATATCCGGTTCATCTCCGGAAGCGAAGCGGGTTTTAAGAATCGTTTCGTAATCCTTTGTCACTTGCGATTCAATAACGATATTCGGATTTTCTTTCATGTAGTCGTCAGTCATCGCTTTTACTTTATCGGTGATTTCCGCTTTGAACTGCAGCAGCTTAAGGGTCACTTTTTCCCCTGAACCTGAATTGGTCGTACTGTTCGGAGAAGCGGCGTTGTTTTTCGGAGCATCCCCTCCGCCTGCGCAGCCCGCTAAGGAAATCATAAGCAATGCCATGGTGCAGACCGTAGAAATCAACTTTTTCATTCGTTTTATCCCCCTTGAATTAGAATGAAGCTTGTTTACACTCCGATTGTATCTTTTCCGCATGCGCAGGGGCAGGGAATATATTCGCCCAAAAAAGGAATCTATGAATCTCGGTGCTGCTTCCGGAACTGAAGAGGGGAGACGCCCTGCAGTTTCTTGAACACTTTACCGAAGTAATTCTCGTCGTCGTAACCGAGGGAATTGGCGATTTCCGAAACCGGCTTGTCCGTAAATTGGAGCAAAGACCTGGCCTTATCCATCCGAAGCTCGGTTAAAGCAGTCATCACGGTCGTATTGTACAGCTCCTTGAATTTCTTAGCGATATACTGCGGACTGAAATGAAATCGTTCCGACAAAAACGACAGCGACAGATCCTCATGAAAATGACGTTCGATATACTCCCGGATCGCCTCCACGCCGCGGTTGCCCATGCCGCCCTGCCCTTGTTCCTCCATGAGGGTCCACCAATGCTGGATGAATGTCCTCTCCCATTCGTTTAAATTGCTGATCCATAGCGGCATCAGAAGATCCGCCGCCACCTTGCTTGAATGCATCAGCCGGCTGGCCCTCTCCAATAGGAGATTGGCTTCGATCGTGCAGGCCTGCAAATCCTTCAGCCGAAGCGTTCCTCTCTGCCGGAGCTTTCGAACGAAAGCGCGAATAATCTCGGCCGCATAAGCCTTGTTGCCGGTATCAAGCGTGGTTTGCAGCAGAAACTGTTGATCCGTCAACCGCGGGGGCTCACCCGGGGCGATTTCCGCTCTAGCGGAATCTCCCCCTATTTCGGACTTCAATAAGGCAGACCGGGCTTCACCAATCGCGCCCAAAATTCCGGCAGCGTCAGCCTCCGAATCGCTTATTCCTATAAGCGCGTCCAGCCCCAGAATTTCCCGCCATGCTTTCGTTACCTTCTCCATGCAGCGCCGATGCTCTAAAGCTGACCGGTAGCTGCCGGTCAAGTCCGTCAGCAGAATCCACTGATAGTCATCGAGCCTGCATAAGTAATGGGCGCCGTACGCTCTAAGCGTTTCATGTGCAATATTATTGACCGCAAAAACAAACAGCTCCCTATCGCCCTTAAATCGCCTGTCCACAAGATCCATGCGGTTGCAAGGCAGTATGAGCGCCACTCTTAGCCGTTCTGAGGAAAGACCCACTTTATACAGCAGTCCCCGTACACCCTCATGAAAGGCGGATTCCCCTTTTAAATAAGCGGCCAGCTTCTGCTCATCGACCAAGGCGTCTGCCCGCTTGATCTTGAAGCCGGTTTCCCGCTCTTCCAGCAGATTGATTTCCCGGTTTTTCCAAGCCGTTACGGCTTGTTCGAGAACTTGCTCCAGATCTCGTTTGGAAAAAGGTTTGAGCAAATAATCGAGTCCATTCGCCCGAATCGCAGCACGCGTGTACTGATAATTATCATGCCCGCTGACTACTATGACTTGTGTATCGAAGCATTCCTCACGCAGCTGGCGCAAAAGCTCCGTACCGTCCATGCCCGGCATACACATGTCGCAAAACATAATGGCAGGCTTATGAAGCCGTAATAAGTCGAGCGCCTGCCGGCCATCCTCCGCCTGCAGCCGTTCGGAAATTCCGAATTTTTCCCAATCGACGGCTAGGTCAATGCCTTCCCGCACATGTTCTTCATCATCCACGATCAATACTTTCAATGCCGTTCCCCTCCTTCGCTGCCAGCTTCAACCGGAAAACGAAACGTAATTACGGTTGCTTCATAAGGAATGCTGCTAATTTCCCATTCGAAATCCGCTCCGTAAGACAAATGCAATCGGTACAGCACATTGAGGAGCCCGATACCGCCTTCATCGGATCCTTGTAATTGACGCTTCTCGTAGCTCATTCTGATTCGTTCCAGCACTTCAGGTTCGATTCCTTTCCCGGTATCCATAACCCGAATTACGAGACCCTGACCCAACTCAATGCCGATATGAAGCGTTCCTGTTCCCTTGCCCCTCTCAATGCCGTGAATAATGCTGTTTTCCACCAGTGGCTGCAGGATCATCTTCGGAACGTTGATGGACAGCGCCTCGACCGGGCAGGAAAGCGTGTAGGAGAGCTTATTTCTAAACCTGCCCGTTTGCAGGGACAAATAGTGCTCGATATGCTCGATTTCCTTTTGCAGACGCACGGTTTCCGACTTCAAATCCATGCTGTATCTCATAATTGCGCCGAGCTCGGCGATCTTATCGCTGATTTCGTCGGCACGGTGGCGAAGGGCCATCGTGCCGATCGACTGCAAAGCATTATATAGAAAATGCGGGTTAATTTGC
This sequence comes from Paenibacillus alkaliterrae, assembly GCF_021532375.1. Classification (GTDB taxonomy): domain Bacteria; phylum Bacillota; class Bacilli; order Paenibacillales; family Paenibacillaceae; genus Pristimantibacillus; species Pristimantibacillus alkaliterrae. The sequence continues at coordinate 92,314 of NZ_JAKGAP010000011.1, read as the reverse complement.
GCCTGCAGCATTTTGAGCCTTGCAGTTGTAAGCTCCAATCTGCTGCGGTATTCATTGTTGATCAAATCGTCCAGTCTGCCGACCATCGTTTGGAAGCGCTGCTCCAGCACGCCGATCTCGTCCATACGCCCGGAAGTCTCCCTAACGCGGAAATTTCCCGATTCCAATTGCACAATGTTGCGCAGCAGCCTCTTGATCGGAACAATAGTCCGGTAAGATAAAATGGAAGCGAAAACGATTAGAAAAAAGAGAGCGATGAGTTGAAGAACCAGCGTAAAGTTCAAGGTTCTCTCGGCCGCCTCATTGATAACTTCAGCTGGTACGAATTTGACGAGGGACAACGGTAAATTCTGATACCGGTCCTGAACGTATACGAATACTCCTTTTTGTCCGTCCAGTTTTCCCTTTATATATCCGCGCGCACCCCAATACTCCGGCTGAGACTGAGGTCCGTCAAACTCCACGCCCGGTTCCCGGCCGGATGCAGAAAGCAGCTCGAATTGCTTTTGTATATATAGAAATACCTCTTCTCCCCTTTGGGCATCGGACAATGGACGAATGATGCTGGAGATTTCCGTTTGTCCTACATAAAGGGAAACGAGCCCGAGAACGGCGGGCCTCGGGTAATCGACGAGCGGTTTATGGAAAGCCAATACCCGCTCCTCGCCAAGCATCATCACTTCATACCCTCGGCTTACATCCCAATTCTCTCCCTCTTTCTTCGGAATTTCCGAAGGCGACAGCTGAAGGGACAGCTCGAGCAGTGTAGAATGCGAGTTCATGTACGTCTGTCCGCTTGCTGCGCTAACGTAACGTACCGCCTTTAATTCGGAATAGCTGTTGTGCAAGGTTGAAATTTTATCGGTAATGTAAAGCATTTGGTATGGGGCCGTTTCCTTAGACCGCAAATAACTCATAAGCGTTTGATCATTATAGAACGCAACCGACAATTGGGTAAGGTTAAGCAAGTAACGCTTCACATTGTCCATGCCGATATCCAGCGTATTCTGGTTGAGCGCGATAACCTGCTCTTCTACCGAATCCGATGTGGTTTTATACGAGATCAGATTGGATAGTGCAAATGGCACCACCACAGCAATGAGCATGCCGACCAGCAATTTGAAAAATAAACTTTTTTTATACATCATATGGATTCCGTTCCTTTTCTTCGTTGAACTCCTTGCCGCATGCGTTTACTTCATGATTAATCGTTCTAGTCCATTCATATAAGGCTGAAGCGCTGCTGGAATCCGAATCGAGCCATCCTCTTCCTGATGATTTTCGAGGAGCGGAATGAGAATGCGCGGACTTGCAACTGCCGTGTTGTTGAGCGTGTGACAGTACTTTAGCTCGCCATCTTCGTCTCGATAACGAATATTCGAGCGCCGAGCCTGGAAGTCGTGCAAATTCGACGACGAGTGCGTCTCCCCATACGCCCCGCGGCTTGGCATCCACGTTTCAATATCGTATTGCTTATACGTTTTTTGCGACATGTCGCCGGTGCATACCGCCATGACCCGGTAAGGGAGCTCCAGACATTTCAGGAGTTCTTCAGCATTAGCCGTTATTTCCTGAAGCAGCGCCTCCGACAGCTCCGGGTCGGCTTTGCAAAGGATAACCTGCTCCACCTTCGCGAACTGGTGAACGCGATACAGCCCATGAACGTCTCTGCCCGCCGAGCCGACCTCGCTTCGGAAGCAAACCGATGCGGCCGCCAGCTTGATCGGTTGTTCGGCGTCTACGATCTCGTTCGCGTAATAAGCGACCATCGGAACCTCCGACGTGCCGGCCAGCCATTTATCCTCCCTGGCGACCCGGTAAGTCTGGTCCTCGCCCAGCGGGAAAAAGCCCGTATGGTTCATCGTCTCCGTGCGTACCATTAGAGGTACTTCTAACAGCGTAAAGCCTTTTCGCAGAAGCAGGTCGACGGCCAGCTGTTGAACGGCCCGGTGGAGAAGGACACCCGCCCCCTTCAGGAAATAGCTGCGGGTGCCGGCTGCCTTGACCCCGCGCGGGATATCGACCAACTGATGAAGCTCGCCCAAAGCGATATGGTCCTTCGGCTCAAATGCGAAGTTCTGCGCTGTGCCTACCCGTTTCACTTCCACATTGTCCGCATCTGACCTGCCGTATGGCGTGTCTGGCGAAACGACGTTCGGCACAAGCGCCATCCGCGCATCGCATTCGCGTTCCGCCCCCGCAAGCTCCGCTTCCAGAGCCGCTAAACGTTCATTGCTTTCCTTTACCCTTTGCTTGATCTGATTCGCTTCCTCAAGGGCCCCTCGATGAACGAAGGCTCCAATTTGTTGCGACAGCTTGTTACGCGTCTCTCTCAGACTCTCGGTCTCCTGCAATAGCAGACGCTTCTTCTCATCCCAAGCCAACAGCTCCGCTATTGAAATCTTAATGCCCTTCTGTCTCGCCACCGTTTGCACCTGCTCGTGATTTTGCCTGATCCATTTCATGTCCAACATGACGCCACGCTCCTTTTCTATAGAAAAAAATACAAAAAGCGCCCTCATCCCTATGGGACGAGGAGCGCTCTTACTCGCGGTGCCACCCAATTTGACTAAACAGCCGCAGCCGTTTAATCCTCTTGCTCCGCGATAACGGGCGGGTCCGGTAAACTTAGGGGGAAGTTTCTTCTTCCCCTTGACGAGAACGCCTCCGAGTTGGATTCTCTTCACTGGCGTGATCCGATGTTTAATTTTTTGTATTATAACGTATTCGATCCAGAATATACAAGTGCCAGCTTGCTGTTTGACTTATTTGAACAACCATTGCCGTTCTATTCTCCCGACAGCATCCCGCCGGACCATGATTCCATTCAGCAATTGAGGCAGGCCGCAAGGCAGGCGGATGGGATCATACTCGCTTCAAGAAATAAGCTCGTCAATAATCGCCTAACCACGGTCCCTTGTTAAAGCCGCGCTGAGGTTTTCTTCCACACCTTCTGCATTAAATCCCGGTCGCTGCCTGATTGTTCGGGTACCGGCCTCTTCATGGTTTTCCGGATTGGAAGGATTTTATACCGAATGCCGTTAGCTGATTTGAGTCGGGTGACCCAGGTCGGAATCAAGCCGGCGTTCGAGACTTTGATTGGGCTGTTGGGTTCTTTCGCTATCGTTAATTGCAGAATAAGCCCGCAATTCGTGTTGGAATTGTTATATAAGCGGGTAGAAGCGAAATTTCCCATAGAATAAATCGCGAACTTGCCGTTTAATGTAAACATCGGTTGGATGACATGGGGATGACAGCCCAATACGATATGCGCTCCGTTCTCGAGAAGCAATTGAACAAGACGCCGCTGTGAAGGATTCGGGTATGGGCGGCATTCCGTTCCGGCATGAATGCAAACAATGACTACATCGACCAAGCATTTTAAACGGCGAACGTGTTGAAGAAGCTTATCAGGATTTCTGACATTGAGCATGTTCACCATCCACGGCTTGTTTTTGGGCAGCGGAATACCGTTGGTGGATTTCGTATAACTGAGAATCCCCATACGAATTCCCTTGACTTCCCCGATCCAGTGATTGTCGTCTCCGGGATTGGCGGCAAAGGTACCAGTATGTTCCAGTCCGTGTTTATCCAGCACCTCGAGCGTCCGGGTCAATCCCGCTTCTCCCCTGTCCATGCAGTGGTTATTGGCTGTAGTCAAAAAATGAAACCCGGAATCCCGCAAGGCTGAAGCCAGTTCGTCCGGGCAATTGAACATGGAAAATCCGGTACGGGCATTTTTTTTCGTATAAAGGGGTTCCCTGCCAGCCAGAGGGGTTTCCTGATTGCCGATAACGAAATCGGCTTGGTTGAGGCAAGGAGCGACCTGCTCGAAAATAGGATTGAAATCATACTTGTCTTGGCCCTGAAGTTTGGCATGAGTGAGAATGGGCCCGATCATTAAGATATCCCCAACGGCTGCAAGCTTAATTTCCGGCATGACGGTCATCCCTTTCCTTGTTTGCGTTTGCCGGTATTTATCTTTTTTTGTTTGAGCGACCGTAAAAATAGTTTCATTTTCTTTATTCTCCAGTAATTTGTTTTATCGGGAAGCTTACCGAAGGCGTTGCCCGAATGATTGGGCAGGTCAAAGTTCACTTCGATGATCCAAATATCTCCTTTCTCGTCCATGGCAAAATCAATCCCGATCTGAGTAGTTGAAGCCTTGTACTTATTAAAACGGTTGCTTATTTTATGACTTAAATCCAGCATTTTCTGTTTTTTTTGTTCAATCTGGGCATCAGTCAAGCCAAGGGATTTGCGCAGCGCTTCTTCAATTGTGATTACATAACCGCCGGACCGGCCCACATTGGTGATAATCGTAACAGGCCCTGCAACCTTGGCGAAGTACCCATAAAATTTCCAAGCGCTTCCTGGCTTTCGCATCATCATAGAACGAATGTCATAAGGACGGCCATTAATGGCGGCTAAAGAAATGGCCTGCTGAATAATATATTTGTCGTCGATTGCGCACTTAACGATTTTACGGTACAATTCTTCAACTGTTTTGACATTCGACTCGCTCTCTGCCTTCTTGCCTTTAATCGCGGTGAAGGAAAACCCGGTTTCCGACTTATGGGCGAGAATCACTCCGTTTCCGCCGTGGCGGGAATCCGGCTTGATATAAACCGATGAATATTTATCCATAAATTGCTGTAAGGTCTCTTGGCTCAACAAAGCCGTGTCCGGCAGAAATTGCTTAATGCTAGCGTTCTGGCTATAAAATTTGTGCAGATTCCATTTCGAGCTGGCCATTAGAATCAGACTCCCCCATGTCATTTCTATATCCTATAAAAATCGGGATATAAGGTGCATGAACACGGAGGGGTTTCAGTAAAGAAAACTCTGTTTTCGTTGATTAAAAAAAGAATCGTTTATGAGCCCAAAAGCGCCTTGCGCACGGACAATATATATTTCGATTGGTCAAGCGGATTAACGCCCCGGCGCGCCCGCTCCGCCTGCACTACATGCGCGAAAATGCCGATGTTGCGTATATATTTTGCATCGATTTGCTCCATGCGTCGTATCTCCCCTAACTTGCTTTCCCTCCCCTTATCCTAACTCTGAAGGCGCTTCGCGGCAACAAAAAACGGCCTATCAGGCAAATCCCGATAAGCCGCTCTATATAGGATAATTATGGCGATTATCCTTGTTGGATAGCTTCAATTTCGATGAAGATTTTCACTTCGTCACCGATCAGAACGCCGCCTGTTTCAAGCGCCGCATTGTACGTGAGGCCATAGTCGCTGCGTTTGAGGCTGCCTGTTGCGCTGAAGCCCACTTTTTCGTTGCCCCATGGATCCTTGCCCGCACCCTCGAAGGCCGCTGCGAAAGTTTCAGAGCGCGTTACGCCGTGCAGGCTGACATCGCCCGTGACGGAATATTCGCCGTCATCTGTTTTCGTAATTGCCGTTGCTTGGAATGTAAGCGCCGGATATTTCTCGATTTCGAAAAAATCCGCGGAGCGCAAGTGATTATCGCGGTCGCTGTTACGCGTGTCGATGCTGTTCAGGTCAATGCTGAACTGAATGTCGGCCGAAGTCAAATCGTAGGCGTCTGCTGCGATGTTCGCCTCAAACGTATGGAACGAGCCTTTTACCTTAGCGATCATCATGTGTTTTACCGAGAAATCAATGCTGCTGTGCGTGGGGTCGACAGTCCATTGGGATTTTGCCATTTTAAAATTCCTCCTATAATTGTTTGGTTAAGGTTTGTTTTATCATTTACTTACTTTTAACAATAAACTAACTTTTATTTTGTATATGCATATTTTATGGTGCGGCCTTTATTTTGTCAATTGTATTTTTTAGTGTCTCACTCAGCACACTTTCGGCGTCCTATACTGGATTTGTCCAGTAACTTCGCCCGCTCCGGCACCTTTCGGCGCCCTATACTGGGTCAGCATAAAAAAGCCGCCCAAGCAAGCGGCTTTACGCGCATTTGCTTAGGCGGCTTCACACCGCGTTACGACTGCAAAGCAGTCGTTGTCTCCTTTTGCTCGCGTCCAACCAGCGCATGCTTCTCCCAGGCCCGGCTGCGCCAGCGGAAAAACATAATAAATGCACGCACCCACTCATCCGCCGCAATCGCCAGCCAGATGCCCGCCAAACCTAAGTCCAGATAAAAAATCAGGAAATAGCCTAGCGGCAAGCTCATCGCGACCATCGAGCCCATGCCGATCCACAGCGGATACTTCGCATCTCCCGACGCCCGTAAGGAATTGACGAGTATGATGTTGATCGTGCGTCCCGTTTCCAATACGATGCTAAGCAGCAGCACGTTTATCCCCAAACGAATGATCTCCTCATCGTCTGTGAACATACGCATAAGCGGCTCGCGGAATACGATAACGAGCGCGACGGCAATGAGCGTAAACGCACTGGCCCAGCGCACGCTTTTCCAAACCCGGTGATAGGCCGTCGTTTGCTCGCCCGCGCCAACCAGCCTGCCGACGATAATCGCCGTCCCCATGCCGATCGCGAATGCGAATAAATAAGTAAACATCGAAATGTTGTTCGCGTAATTTTTGGCCGCCAAGGATGCCGCGCCCAGATATGTCGCATAATACAAAAACACAATTTGGCAGCCCTGATACATGACCTGTTCAAGCGCTGACGGAATGCCGATCTTCAATATTTTCGCGATGTATTCCTTCGACAAGGAAAGATAATAGCGAAGCTCAATTTTCACCGACATAATCCGATACAGCATCCAGAAAAATACGATAATCGCCAATAAGCGACTGGCAACCGAGGAAATCGCCGCACCTTCAACGCCCATTGCCGGAAAGCCGAAATTCCCGAAGATAAGCAGATAGTTACCGACAATATGAACGATGTTCATTCCCAGCGACACGAGCATCGCTTCCTTCGTAAAGCCATGAACGCGAATGATAGCCGAAACCGAGTTGATAATCGCCTGCAGGAAGATCATGCCGCCTACGATAGCGAGATAGCTTTTCGCATATTCCAAAATATCGCCCTGTAAATTCAGCATCTGCAGCAAATGTCCGCCAAATAGGACGAATGTGATACTAATCGCCAATCCGGCGACTAAGTTGAGCGTAACCGCCAGCGCCGATATTTTTGCGGCCTCGATAAATTTCCGTGAACCGATATATTGCGCGACAACGATCGACGCTCCGTTGCCGATGACTTCGAGAAGCAAAATGGCAATGTGCAAATATTGATTCGCCGCTCCCACGCCTGATACCGCATTATCCGAAATTCCGCTCAGCATCAGCGTATCGGTAATACCCATCAGCATAAACAAAAAGATTTCCAAAAATATGGGCCACGTTAGAAAAAAGAGATTTAGTCCCTTCTGCTCCTTCTCCCCTTGCCCGTTCCCGGCTGCCGCCGTTGTCATGATGTCACCTTCTTCTATATATGAAAAGTTAAGCACAAGGTATCGTAGCACATTCATGAGGCTATTGCACGCTGGAATCCTCCTTTTACAAGGAATTAATTATTGGAAATATTTATTGAAGCGCATACAAAAAAAAGACTGCAGCAGATCGTCGAAACGACCCGAAAGCAGTCTTCCTCTTTATAATTTAAAATGATAGATATCATTATTGCTCTTCAGTCGATTCTTCGGCAGCTTCTTCCTCTGCCTCCTCTTCTTCCGCATCCTCCGCTGCTGCTTCTTCCACAGCCGCCGCAGCTTCTTCCGTTTCTTCTGCATCGGCCCCTACAGCCTCTGCCGACTCAATTTCTGCAACTGCTTCTTCTGTTGGAGCCTCTTCCGAAATCAGTTCTGCGGCATCTTCCGCACCATCCTGAACTACTTCTTGTTCTTGGCTCATTCTTATCACCTCCTGCCTCTTGATACTCTAATTGTAGCGCTTTCATAGCAGGAAACAAGAGGTGTAAAATGTCGTTTCATAAGAACTATTCTCGCAATTTGTTGCATTCGAGCATATTCGGGAAAAATCGATTCCGTCTCCCGCCATTCATTAAGAAAAAAGACGTTTAACAGTCTCCTCCTCCGGTATGGTATAATCACAAGCATCGTCAGCAATTCTAAGAACACGCTTACGAAGCAGGTTTGCTTTGCAAACCTTTGAGGAGGGCCAGTCAACCGATGTTATCGTTCGAACAAAAACTCGCTATAATTGAAGCCTTTCCCGAATTGCAGCGCAAGGACGTTTCCCTCGGCCGGGTAAACTTTCATTACGAGGAAAGCGCCCATGAGAAAAAGTCGGTCGTGCATCATCTGCATCGCAGCGGCAACGGCTACGTATTCGCTGGCTTGATAAACGGTGTCGACACCGATGATAAAGGGCTCGTCAACATTCGCGACTACAGCGAAGAAGAACTTCGCTCGCTCATCGAACGGTCGATCAGCTCCCTTTCGGTCGCACCTCCCGAGAAGCCGGTCAGCGCCAAGAAAAAGAAACGCAAGCCGCCGCAGGAGGAGCGCTGGATCGGGCCGGACGATGCCGTGCTGACGCTGCTGTTCGAAGAGGACCTGTGGTATTTATATGCCGGCCTTAACCTGGAATCCGCATTTGAAACGTATGAGGAAGCCGAGCAGTATTTGGAAGAAGAACAGTTCACTCGCGCATAACCGCGCAGCATACAGGAACGCGGAGGAAGAAGCCGATTTATGGTTTCTCCCTTTTTTATGTCAAACCAAACAGGATTTTGTCGCCCGATGTCTAATTGTAGTAAGTGCATCTTAGATTCATGGGGGGAATTCCGGTTGTCCATTAAAGCTAAGCTATCTTTTTCCATATCCATTATCGTAGCCGTCATATTGGCTCTTAGCATTATTATTTATTACTTCTCGACCAAAGCGGAAATTCAGAAAGGCGTTGAGGAGCAGGTTGCTTTCATTGCCGGGCAAATCGGCAGTACGCTCGAAACCTCGGAAAGCGCCGTGCAATTCATGGAGAAAACCATAGGCGATAAGCTCCGAGCTGCCGCTATGTCCGCCAAGCTTCTGCTCGATCCCGATATTAATAACATAAAGAATGAGCAGCTCGTAGAGCTTAGCAAGAGGCTCGGCGTCGATCATATCACGCTGTGGCAAAGAGAAGGCGACGATATCATCGCCCGCAGGTCATCGGAACCGAGCGAAATCGATTTCAGCTCCAAAACATGGGATTACTGGCATACCGCCTTTCATCAGCTGTTCGATAATGGCGAGGTTACGATTGCTGAGGGTCAGAAGCTGGAGAACTTCTGGTCGGGGCCGTTCAACTTCGCCGCCACGGATCCTTCGCAGGTTCGGAAATGGGGCTACTATTACGACGGCACTACCAATTATATGATCAATCCGTTCGTCAGCGCGAAACCGCTTCAAGATTTCAATATAACGACCGGTACGGACTCTCTTATTAAAAAAATCATGGCAGACCAAAAAGGCCTGCTGGAAATCACCGGCTTCGACCCGCAATTTTTCGGAAAAAGCCCGATTATCAAAATGAAACAAGGCATGCCCGTTTATAATTTGGACGTTCGCGACATTCCATTCGGCACCTATACGTTTAAAGACTCCGAGAACGATGCCTTCTATATTCAGCAAGCTATCGCAAGCGGCGAGCCTGTTTCGGCCAAAAGCAGCGTAAAGGGTAAAAACCTGCTAAAAACTTTCATTCCGATTATCATAGACAAAACATATGTCATCGGCATTACCTTTGACAATGATACGATCGAGGAGCCGCTCAATCGACATCTGCTTTTGCAGACGCTCATCTCGCTGGGACTCACTCTCGCCACGATGGCGGTCAGCTATTTTATCGCCGACTTTATGCTGCGCGGCCTGAACCAAATTTTCCGAAAAGTAAATGCGATCGCCGAAGGAAACTTCGGAGAAATCATTACGATCCGGAGCAAGGACGAGCTTGGGCTGCTCGCCTCTCGCGTTGACACCATGGGCAATAATCTTCATGACTATACATCGCAGCTGAAGGATGCGGCAGAGGAGCTTCGAAGCACGAAGCAATACTTGGAATCCTTCGTCAATCATACGTCGGATGCCATCCATGTTGCCGACCTGGCAGGCCGGATTACCCAGGTGAATAAAGCCTTTGAGAAGATGTACGGGTGGACCAGCCGGGAGATTCTCGGCCAGCCGCTCGATAATGTGCCTGACGAGTACGAACGCTCGCACAACGAGCTTGAGGCTACGGTGCTGCGCGGCGGTTCTGTCACCGACATTGAAACGGTACGTTACACGAAGTCGGGCACACCTATGGACATCAGCATTACCATATCGCCGATCCGCGACGAGCTGGGCTCGATTATCGCGATTGCTTCCATCTCGCGTAATATAACGTCCCGTAAGCAGACGGAGGAAATGATCAGGCGCTCGGAGAAGCTATCGGTAGTCGGACAAATCGCGGCAGGCGTCGCGCATGAGGTTCGTAATCCGCTCACCACGCTGCGCGGCTTCGTACAGCTGCAGAAGCAATCCGGCTCGTTGTCCCGGACGCATCTGGATATCATGCTTAACGAGCTTGATCAAATCAATATGATCGTGAGCGAATTTCTCGTTTTCGCCAAGCCTCAGGCCAGCCGCTACCAGCCTGTGAACGTGCAAAGCATCGTAAACGATATAATGATGCTGCTTGAATCGGAAGCGAAGATGAACAACGTTCAGCTTATATTATCGTCTGAGAGCGACCTGCCCACGGTCATTGGCGAAGCTAATCAGCTTAAGCAAGTTTTCGTCAACGTCATGAAGAACGGGATGGAAGCCATGGCTGCCGGCGGTGAGCTTACCGTAGAGCTTGCACGGGCCGGAGCGGAAGCCATTATGCTGCGTTTTATCGATCAGGGCTGCGGCATTGCCGCGGAGGATTTGCAGAGGCTCGGGGAGCCGTTCTTCACGAGGAAAGACAGCGGCAACGGTCTCGGTCTGATGGTCAGCCAGCAAATCATTGCCGGCCACAAAGGGAACATCGTCTTTCGCAGCGAGCTTGGCAAAGGCACCTGCGTTGAAATCTCACTACCTGCGGACAGCTAAGGCGAAACGGCCTTTCTGTCCTTTTTCCTTTTGTTTTGATGAAAACCGAGCCCCTATGATAAAATGTTTGAGTAGCCTTCGAATCTTTCTCCGGCTGCTTCTAAGAAAACCAACAATTCCGCAACATTTGGAGCCATCTATGCCGATGCCTATGAATTCTCTAATCTCTCAATATATGATCATTGTCATTATTTCCGGCGTGCTTAGCGTGCTGCTGGCCATCTATGCTTTCTACAATAGAACGAACTTTTCCGGCATGAATGCATTTATGTGGTCCACATCGCTATCGGCCGTATACACCTTTGCATTCGCCTTCGAGCTGGCCAGCGATACGCTTCAGGAAATCCGGTTCTGGATCAATGTCGAATATATCGGAATGCCTTTTATTGCTCCATTAAGCTTACTGCTCGTCATGCACTATGTAGGACTTGAGAAATTCACTGCTCCCAAAAAAGCTTGGGGGTTGTTCGTTATTCCATGCTTGACGCTGTTCATGGTCTTAACCAACGATTACCACCATTTGTTTTATAAATCGATTTATTTGCGGCCGGATGCGCCAACTCCGATGACCGATGTCGTTCCCGGATTTTGGTACTACGTCCATGGGAGCTTTACGTCCGGCTCTATGTTCGCCAGCTTATTTCTACTGCTGAGGTACTGGAGAAAAACGAAATCGATCTATCGCAAACAAATGGCGACGATGGCATTCGGCATCTCTCTTCCCATGTTGGGCGGGCTGTCTTATGTGCTGGGGCTAACACCCCTCGACATTGATCCCGTTCCCATGCTTATGTGCATCACTTCGGCTCTCTATATTTTTTCTATCTTCTCAACCGGGATGCTCACCGTGTCCCCAATCGCGCGCGAGCATATATTCGAAAGCATGCGCGATGGCGTGCTGGTGCTGAATTTATCGAATCAGATTATGGACTTCAACAGCGCGGCCGCACAAATTATTCCTGCGCTCACACCGCTGGCTATCGGCAAGAAGCTCGAGGATATTTGGAAACGAGGCGCTGAATCCGGTGCATTTTCCTTTAATGCCAATCCGGACAGCGAGTTTCAGTACGAGCAGGAATTCAAATGGATTCGCGGGAAAGAAACCTTCTACTACCGAATCCGTGCATCAAATCTATTGAAGCCTAACGGTCAGCTGGCAGGAAGGACGATTGTCATGATCGATGTCACGGAGCATACCTTGCTGAAGAACAAGCTGCGCCATCTGGCCGAAATTGACGGACTTACCACCATCTATAACCGAACCACCTTTATGGACAAGAGCCGGGACCTGCTCGCGAAGGCTAATCAATTGCAGCAGCCGCTCTCCTTCATTTTGTTCGACATCGATCATTTCAAGCAAATCAATGACCGCTACGGCCATAGCGTTGGCGATTTTGCCTTGCTGCATATCGTTAATATTTGCAAGCAGCAGCTTGACCCTAAGGCTTTGTTCGGACGTTACGGCGGCGAGGAATTTGCCGTTTGCCTGCCGGACACCGGGCTGCAGCAGGCCGGACAGGTCGCCGAGCAAATTCGCAGGGAGATTGCAAGCACCCCGATGTACAGCTCGGCGAAGGCGATCTCGCTCTCGGCAAGCTTCGGCGTGACCGATGCCAAGACGGCCGAAGTGCCGCTTGAGGTATTGCTGCGCGAAGCCGACGTCGCCCTTTATCGCTCCAAGCACAGCGGCCGTAACATGGTCCATTTGCATGAAAGCGCTCATGTACATGCTAACGAAATAAAATAACCATACTAGCACGAAAGAGGCAGGTGAGCTGACGCCATGCAAAAATTAGAAGCTTTACGCAACAGACTGCGGTTCAGACCGAGTCCGCCGCAGGTCATGGCCTTCGGCTTTATTTTCATTATATTAATTGGCGCACAGCTCTTATCTCGACCGGTTTCTATCGCGGAGGGCACCTCCATACCCTATCTTGACGCCTTATTCATGTCTGCCAGCGCGACCTGCGTAACGGGCCTTCCCGTCCTGAACACCGGCATCCATTTCTCCGTGTTTGGACAAATCGTTATTATCGCGCTTGCCCAGATCGGCGGTTTGGGCTTTATGACGATGGCTACCTTATTTGCCTTGCTCTTCCGCAAGCGCATCTCGTTCCGCGAGCGTCTTGTGCTGCAGGAATCGATGAATTACGGCTCTACGGAAGGTATCGTCCGCATGATTCGCAAGGTTTTGCTCTATGCTTTAGTCATAGAGTTGTCGGGAGCGGTGCTGCTCAGCAGTTATTTCATGCTGGAAATGCCGGCAGGACAAGCGCTTTACTTCGGTATTTTCCATAGCATATCCTTCTTCAACAATGCCGGATTCGATTTGTTCGCCCAATTTCCTGAAAGAGCAAGCAGTCTCATTCATTATGTAGAGGATCCGTTCGTCAATGTGGTGTCCATGCTGCTCATTTTCCTCGGGGGAATTGGCTTTATCGTTATATCCGAGCTGGTTACCTATCCTAAAATTAAAAAGTTCAGCTTACATAGTAAAGTGGTCTTGTCCTTTACCGGCGCGCTAACCGTTATTGGAACCATTGTTATTCTCGCTCTGGAATTTTCCAACCCTCATACGCTGCAGCCGTTGTCTGCCGCCGGCAAATTTCTGGGAGCGACGTTTCAATCAGTAACTGCGCGTTCTGCGGGGCTTAGCACGGTGGATCCCGGCATGCTGCGGGAGGTCACCCAGTTCTTCCTCGTCCTGCTTATGTTTATCGGCGCAGGTCCAGGCTCCACGGGCGGCGGGATTAGAGTGACGACATTCGCGATCCTGCTTGGAGCTATGATCGCCATGATTCGTGGCAGAGAGGATGTCATCTTGTTCCGCTACCGCATTGCCAAGCGGCAAATTCATCAAGCGATCATGTTCACCTTGCTTGCATTTTCAATCATATGCGCTGGGACGATGCTCCTGTCGATTACGGAAAGCGTATCATTCCTCTCCATACTGTTCGAGGCAACTTCCGCCTATTGTACCGTCGGCATGTCCGCCGGATTAACGTCGCATGTTTCGGATACGGGTAAAATCATACTGATCGTGCTGATGTTCGTCGGCCGGTTAGGACCGGTTACGCTTGCGTTTGCATTGAACACACGTTCGAAGAAGGAGCTATATCGCTTCCCTGAAGGTAAAATAACGATCGGCTAGCCCGTTTGCCAAAGGAGATAATGACCTGATGACACAAATATTCGATATCGATTCTCATGCTGCTCCGGTCAGGGAAAAACACGGACCAGGAGGCCGCGTGCTGATTGTGACTGCCGTTGCTGCCGAGAAAGAAGCTGTGCAGCGCGGACTGCAAGGCGGTTCGAGTGCACATGTCATAGCCGCCGGGGTTGGCTCGGCGGCCTCAGCCGCAAGTACGGCAGCGGCGCTTGCCGCGGCGCCTGGAGCATACCGCCTCGTCATAAGCGCCGGCATCGGCGGCGGCTTCGGCGGCAAAGCGGACATTGGCTCGCTCGTGGTCGCAGACAGCATCGTTGCCGCCGATCTTGGCGCCGAGACGCCGGATTGCGGCTTCCTTAGCTTGGACGAGCTGGGCTTCGGCTCGTCGCGTATAGAGGTGAACGAGGCTTGGAGCAACCGGGTATATGATGCGATTTACTCGGCAGGCCTGTCCGTCTGCACCGGCCCCGCACTCACCGTGACGACCGCGACAGGCTCCGCAGAGACGACCGCCGCGCTTGCCGGGCGGGTGCCCGGCGCGGCTTCCGAAGGGATGGAAGGCCATGGCGTTGCCGTTGCCGCCTCGGGCTTCGGCATTCCAGTGGTCGAGCTTCGGGCGATCTCGAATCCGGTCGGTCCGCGCGACCGCGCGGCTTGGCGGATCGGCGATGCGCTCGCAGCCTTGGAAGCAGCAACTAAAGCCATTCGGGAGGTTATTCAATGAATATTGCTTTTTCCCCATGTCCGAACGACACGTTCGTCTTCCATGCTTGGGTACACGGGCTCGTCCCCGGCGCGCCGGTGCTGGACGTTACGTATGCGGATATCGACATAACGAACAATTGGGCCGCAAACTCGGAAGGCCCTGAAGTAATGAAAATTTCATACGCCGCATTGCCGTGGGTATTGTCCGAATACAGGCTGCTGCCCTGCGGCGGCGCCCTCGGCAGAGGCTGCGGACCGCTGGTCCTGACGAGCGGCCGCCCGGCGGAAACGAGTACTCCAGCCATGCTCTCCGGCAAACGGGTAGCCGTTCCGAGCGAGCGCTCGACCGCTTACCTCTTGTTCCGGCTATGGGCCGCGCGCCATGTCCCGGGCGGCGTCGGCGAAATTGTCGTCATGCCCTTTCACGAAATTATGCCGGCCGTTCGCGATGGCAGCATCGACGCCGGACTGGTCATTCATGAAGCCCGCTTCACTTATCCCTCGTATGGACTCAGCCTGTTAACCGACCTTGGCAGCTGGTGGGAGTCCGATACGGGCCTGCCCATTCCTCTGGGCGCGATTATTGCCCGCCGCACGCTCGATACCACGGCGATTACCGGCTGGATCCAGGCTTCCGTTGACTATGCTTGGACCCATCCGCAGGCTTCGCAAGCTTACGTGATGCAGCATGCGCAGGAGCTTTCCCAGGAGGTGGCCAAGTCTCACATTGACCTCTATGTCAACGAGTTCACTTCGGACCTCGGTGAAGACGGCTATGCTGCCATTGAAGCCCTGCTGGGACGTGCCGCCGTAGAGGGGCTCGTGCCTCGCTTCGACCTGTCGCTGCTTCGTTAGGCCGCTATCTAGTGCATGCGGCTGACGGCAGCATGACGATACGAGTGCTGAAGCGGAGCATCACAAGAATCAAGCTCCCCTGACGGGCGAGCTTGTCAGACTGCAGTTGCGATTTTCTATACCGCTGCAGTCCTGGGAGCGTGGAGTTGCTGTATAAATCCATCATAGCACGTATATCCGTTGGTTCAGGCTAGAAGGACAAGGTTTTGAAGGTAAATCAGTCCTTCCCGAAACAACACAGCGAATCAGGGGTACCCCGCACCACGTGTTTATGTGCGAGCTTACATACGAAGCAAAATCAAAAAAAGCCCCGGCTGCTCCGACAAGGAACAAGCCGGGGGCTTGCACTAATGACTCAACATCACGAAAAATTAAAGCACCAATGCATTCGGTACCGTAAACTGTGCTTCTTCTACCCAAGTGCCAGTTATAAAATCGCGGCCTCTGACAAGTACGCGGTCCTCGTACACTTCCACGAAAAAGCCTTCGCTGCCCGCTTTTTCGACGTCCTCGTCCGTCCACAAATACGCGACCGAGCTAGCGTTAAACATGGTCGCCGTTCCGTTGCCTCCATGGATCGTATTGGGCGAGCCGAACACCCAATGCGTATGGCCCGTGAATAAAATCGTTTGCGGGTGGCGGGCCAGGATCGCCTTCGTCTCTTTGTCCTGGTTGACTCCGTACCAGCCTTGGGTTTCCGAGGAGCCGGCAACGGTATTCATTAAAGGCTGGTGCAGGAAAACGAACTTCGGTTTGCCGGAAGCTGCCTCCTCCGCCAATTTGGCATCGAGCCAGGCCAACTGCGTTTCCGACAAGTCGGCAAATCCGTTAGTCCCGTCTTCCGTACCGAGAAAAATAAAATGATAGCCGTTGATCCAATGATCGTGATAAGCGCCCGACATGCCTGTTTGGCCCAGAAAGTTCTCGATCCGCGCGCGCCAGTCCCCTGTGGAAACATCGTGATTGCCGGACGTCGTCAACAAATCGGGCAGTCCGGCTTTGTTCTCGTTCCAGATGCGGCGCACCTCAGCGTACTCCGCATCGGCGCCGGAATCGGTCAAATCGCCGACATGCATAATGCCGATGCTGTCCGGAGCGGTCGCCTTAATATCGCGCAACGCTTGGCCGAAATGGAAATTGTACACATGCTCGGGATCTGTCGTAACATGCGTATCTGTAATGACCTGGAAGCGAATGACCGGTTGTTCTGCCGGCGCTTTGTATGAATGTTCCATATCGTAGACATCTCCCCGTAATCGATTCAGGTTCTGCTGAATTATGAAGGCTTGCCGCTTACTTTCAATCCAACAATTCCGATAATAATGACCATAATCCATATCATTGAAGACAGCGGCACCCGATCATGAAATACGAAAAAACCGGCCAGTGTAATGAGCACAATGCCAACGCCCGACCAAATAGCGTAAGCGACACCCACTGGAATGGAAGTAAGCGCGAAATTCAAAAATGTGAAGCTCGCGCCGTAAAATAAAAACATCAGAATAGAAGGCCATAACCGCGTAAAGCCTTCGGACAGCTTCATCGACACTGTCCCTGACAATTCCAGCACGATCGCCAGCGATAAATAAATCCAGCCCAAGACGTTCTCACCCTTCATCTGTTTGACCTGCAATACTCATTTGCCCGTACGTTGTTATGACAACGTCAGCGTCGGGGATCGCGCCCTCATCCCCCTCATGGGACACCGACAGTCCGACAGAGATGGCGGCGCCTGCCGACTTCCCCATTACCATATCGCCGTTCGTATCGCCGATGACCGCCACCCGGGACGGCTGAAGCTTCAACTCCCGGCAAGCGAGAAGCAGCATATCCGGAAAAGGCTTGCCGCGTTCAGTCTGGTCGGTGCCAACGACAATATCGAACAGGTCGCGGATGCCCATCCATCCGAGATGCAGCTCCGCAGCCGCCGTTTCATCCGCGGTAACGATGCCCATCGGCAGCCCGATTTGCCGGCACTGCTTCAGAAAATCAACCGCTCCGGGCAAGGGCCGTGCTGGACGTTCCCGCTCGATTTCTGCATCCGCCGCTTCTTTGCATTCACGGGCGATGACCATCGCTTCAGCCCACGACAATCCAAGACGGCAGGCCTGCCAAGCGACGATCGCCAGCATGTCGCCGACCGTGCCCATAGCCAGTGCGCCTTTCCGGTCGTACCCGACGATTCGGCCTTCCGCATCGTGAACGGTCCCCCATAAGGCGGGTACGATATCCGGCGGCAGCTCAAGCCCGCGTTCCGCCAAACGCTTGTTGAAGCAGCGCAGCATCACTTCGCTCCAAAAACCCCATAACCCGACAAAATCAAGCAATGTCCCGTCTTTATCAAACAGAATTCCGTCTATCTCAACCTTGTTACTGCCGATCAGCAAATGCGGCATCCGCTGCCCCCCATTCATTCACTTCATTTCGTTTGCTATATATATTAACATGCGATTCATTTATCGTTCAATATTTTTTTAACGATAAGAAGAAAGTAATAATAATACTTAGTAAATATAAAAAACCATGCCGATAATTCACTATTATTCAAATATTCTTGTACAGTTAACCCTAAAACAAACAACAACCGAGCGGAACGTTCCCGCTCGGTCGCCTTGTTCCACATTAGTTCCCCTGCAATTTTTTGTCCAATTCCTTTTGCGCAGCTTCTTTCGCTTCTTTCAACGCTTCGGCAGCCGGCACGTTCTCGATTTGAACTTTATCCGCAGCTATTTTTAACGCATCGGTAATTTTTCCTCCCGTCGGATCCTTGAACGGGTCGGTGGCGTGCGACGCTTGCATGAGCGGAACCTTCGCCTGTGGATTTTTGTCGCTGTACGCTTTGAACGCCGGATCTTCCAACGCCGATTGACGTACGGCGATATACCCTGTGTTCATCGACCAGAATGCAGTATTCTCCGCGCTTGTAAAGAACGTGAACCATTTATACGCGGCTTGCTTTTGCTCGTCGCTCGCTTTCGCCGGAATGCCGGCAAGAATCGCGCCCGCTTCGGGACGTCCTTCGCCTTTGCCTTCCCAGCCCGGCTGCTCCAGTGCCGCTACAATGTTGAAGTCGAGGTCGCCTTGGTCGCCGCTCGAGCCGGTATACCCGGCCGCCCGGCCTTTCATCACATCGTCGATTGTTTTGTACCAATATTCCCAGCCTTGGCCGCCGGAGTGAATACGCATGATCTTATCGTCATGAATCCATTTGCGGAACATGTCCCAAGCTTGCACCCATTCCGGCGAATCGATCATCACCGTCTTGCCGTCCTCGCTCAGCACACGGCCTCCGTTGCTGTACGCCGCATCCATCATGTTGCCGCTGCCCCACATCGGCTCCCAGCCGTAAAACTTCGTTTTGTCGCCGTCCTTCACCGTCATTTTGGCTGCGGCTGCGGCCAAACCTTCCCACGTTTTCAGATCTTCCGGCTTAACGCCGTTTTTCTCGAATGCGGCCTTGCTGTAATAAAGCACCTGCGTTGTGCCGTACAACGGAAGGAAATATTGCTTGCCGTCGACCTTGCCTTGATTCAAAAAGGTTTGTACGAAATCGTCCGCTTTGAAGCCGTCATCTTTCGCAATATAGTCGTCCATCGATTGGAACAAGCCTTTGCGCGCCCAATCCACATTGGAGGACAGGACGGCCGCCGGCACTTGGCTGGTCGCAATCGCCGCCTGCAGCTTTTTCAACGTTTCGGAGTAGTCTCCTTGAGCTACTCCTTTGACGATGACTTCTTCTTGCGAAGCGTTAAACTTTTCGATGATGATTTTCATATTTTCGCCCAGCTTGCCGCCCAGTCCGTACCAGAATTCGATCGTAACCGGCTCTTTTGGGGCCGTCTCCGCCGCCGGGGTTTCCGTCTGCTGCTGCTCTGAGCTGCCAACCGCTTTTTTATCCGCGGCTTGTCCGCAAGCCGTCAACACGATAAAACATAATACAAGCGACATCGCCAATACTGATTTGATTCGTAACATCGTTTTTCTCTCCACCTTTTTTAGAATTAATGTTGAATTACCCTTTGTTCACGCCGACCGAAAAGTTCACGCTGCGCATAATCGCCTTTTGCCCGACGAGGAACAACACGATTAACGGTAAAATCGTAAAAGCGCTCGCCGCCATAATAAGCGGCCACTTGAGCCCGTATGCACCCCCTTCTATAAAAAAGTCACGCAAACCTGCTGATACAAGCCGCAAGTCGGGATCTTTCGTAATGAGCATCGGCCAGAAATAGTTGTTATATTGCGAAATGAACGTTGTTAAAGCCAGTACCGTAAAGGTCGAGCGGGTAAGCGGCGCCACGATCGTCCACAATATGCGGAAATGCGACGCCCCGTCGATTTGACCGGCTTCCACAAGCTCATGTGAAACCTGCATAAATGCCTGCCGCACCAAAAATATCGCAAACACGCTGACGCAGTTGGACAGGATGAGACCGCCGTAGGAATCGAGCAAATGCAGCTCGGACAAGACGATATAACTCGGCAAATAAACAGCTGTGCTTGGAATCATGTAACCTAGCAGAATCAGCCCGGTGAACGCACCCCGCAGGCGGAATTTCATGTGCGTAATGGCATAAGCCATCATCGCCGAATTGAAAATTTGACAGATGACGATAGCTCCGGCGACAAAAATGCTGTTCGCCATATAACGGCCGAACGGCGCCTGGAGCCACGCCTCGGCATAATTGCCCCATTGCGGATCAACCGGCCAGAAGGTCGGCGGGAACTGCCATATTTCATCGTTCGTTTTGAGCGCGCTGGTCGCCATCCAATAAAACGGAAACGCCATGATGACGGCAACCGCCAGCAGCAGGATGTGGCGCAAACCCGTTCCAAGCAATTTCGTGACATTAACTGTATTTGTCTTATTCGAAGCATTCATTTCTTTCATCGTTGCTTCATTTCTCCTTCCCGTGGCAAGCATTTAGTGATAATGAACCGTTTTGCGGCTGAACGCATACGCAATGAGCGACAGCGCGACGCAGCAGAATACAAGCACGATCGCAACCGACGATGCCTGTCCGACGTTAAACGATTCAAAAGCGGATTGGTAGTACAAATAAAGCAGCGTACGCGTTGTCCCCGACGGGCCGCCTTGCGTCAGGACATTGATTTGGTCATAAGCTTGCAGCGATTCGATCGTCAGGACGATGAACAGGAAAAACGTTGTTGGCGAAATGAGCGGCAGCGTGACACGGAAAAACTTTTGGCGTTCGTTGGCCCCATCCAGCGCCGCTGCTTCCAGCAAGTCAGACGGTACATTCTTCAAGGCGACTAAATAAAAGACCATCGCCCAGCCAACCGATTTCCACACCGTTACGATCAGCACACCCGCCATCGCCCATTTCGGGTCCTGCAGCCATCCGACGCTGTCGAAGCCAAGCGCATTCAGCACCGTATTAGCAAGACCGACATCCGGCTCGAAAATCCACGACCATACGATCGACACCGCTACGGTTGGCGTCACCCAAGGTGAAAAAACGAGCAGCCTGTACAGCGATGAGCCGGCAAGCTTCCAGTTCAGCAGCAGAGCAAGCGCCAAGCCGCCTACCAAGGTCGGCACGACATTGCCTGCACAGAACAGCAGCGTCACCCGAAGCGCGTCGTAAAAAGCGGGATTGTCGAACAGCTCCTTGTAATTGCTCCATCCGACAAACGGTTTTTCCGGGCTCATGAAATCCCATTCGGTGAAGCTTAAATAAAAGACATAGACGAGCGGCGCAAGCCAAAACACCGTGAGAGGCACAAGAGCCGGCAGCGTGAACAGTAAAGCGTGCACATCTTTTATCCATTTTCTTCGTATCATCTCTTCATATTCTCCGTTCAATATTTTTTTAATAATAGATAAATAATTGGTAATTAAAACTATTATTGATTTCTGTACAAAAATAATTGTACACAAATATTTGTTTTCAATGGTTAACGCAACATCAACCGAACTTAAAGCTTTTGTAAATAGGATGGCAATTTTATTGGTTCGTAACCGGCTCCTGCTTCTTGTATAATGAAACTATGAATGTTGCGAACAACGAACTTTATGGTCAAGGAAGTGACAAACGTGTCCTCAAGTGAAACGCCACACCCATCCGAGCAAAGACTGAAATGGCGCCGCCAGGTCATTGACGCCATCGCCCAAACGATGGACTTGTACGGAGCCAACTATTCGTTTGGTCAGCTGTACGGCATTATGTTTTTTGAGGATCGGCCGATGACGTTGGATGAGATGAAAACCCAGATGAATATGAGCAAAAGCAATATGAGCTACGCCGTTCGTTCGCTGATGGAATCGAGGATGGTCGACCGATTGGAGGACAAGCGGGATCGGCAGGACTTGTACGTGGCCGAGACGAATTTTTTCAACGCCTTCCAGAACTTTTTCACAATCAAGCTGCAGCGGGAGATCGACGTGATGCTTGGCGCTATCAACGAGGTCATGCCGGAGCTGAAGGAGCTTATATTGAGCTTAGACACGCCGGATGACGAGCGGCAGGCGTGCTTGCAGGATTTGCATAAAATGCGCCACGCTGTCCAATATTATGAATGGCTGCAATCGTTCGTCGATGGCCTGCGGAGCGGGCAATATTTTCAAGGGGAGCGACCTGCGGAGAAATAAACCATAAGAATGGCAAAAGAAAATGCAAATCGCCCTGTCCCTGCTCTAGGAGAGCAGAAATAAGGCGATCATTAGCTAATCTTCAAAGTCTACTTCTCCAACCGCTTCATGAACTCTTCGGCAGGATCAATGCATTTATATCAGGTACCACAAAAGGTTCGGTAAGGACTGGTTGATAGCGCAGGCAGCGTGGAGTAATCAGCCTGTTCGGGGGAGTGCTCATAGGGACTCGAAAGAACATCAAGAAGCCGCTCCATCACGCTGTAGTCTCCTTGTTTCACCGCGGCTTCCAGTGCGTCTTCTACCCGGTGGTTGCGAGGAATTAGTGCGGGATTGCTTACGCGCATCAACTGATGCGAGGAGGCTTTTGGTTCCTGCTGCCTGGCTAGTCTCGCCTGCCACAGCTCATGCCACTGAGCAAATTCCGTGGCGCCGAACAGAACCGTATCTTCAGGCTTATCAAAAGTTAATGCGCGGAAGGTATTGGTGTAGTCCGCACTATACTTCTGCATCATATTGAGCAGGCCTTCAATAAGGGATTCATCCTCTTGCTCTTCGTTAAAGATTCCCAGTTTTCCCCTCATTCCCGCAAGCCAATTACGGTGATACAGCTCGGTAAAATCCGAAATCGCATCCTCGGCCAGTTCGACAGCCTGCTCCTCGCCCTCATGCAGCAGCGGCAACAGGGTTTCAGCAAATCTCGCGAGATTCCACGCGGCAATAGGCGGCTGATTGCCATAGGCATAGCGGCCATGCATGTCAATGGAACTGAATACCGTTGCCGGGTCATAGGCATCCATGAAGGCGCAAGGACCATAATCAATGGTTTCCCCGCTAAGGGCCATGTTGTCGGTGTTCATCACCCCGTGAATAAAGCCAACGAGCTGCCATTTGGCAATCAGCCCGGCCTGACGCTTGATCACTTCCTGAAGCAGGAAAAGATAGCGGTTCTCATCTGCGTCAACTTCTGGAAAATGTCTTTGCAATGTGTAATCAGCCAGTGCCTGGAGATCCTGTGCAGTGCCCCAATTTGAAACGTATTGAAAGGTGCCGACGCGCAGATGGCTGGCAGCCACGCGGGTCAGAATTGCACCAGGCTGCCCGGTTTCGCGGATTACTGTCTCACCGCTTGTCACCACCGCCAGACTGCGGGTGGTAGCAATACCAAGCGCATGCATCGCTTCACTGATGATGTATTCGCGCAGCATCGGTCCAAGTGCAGCACGACCATCGCCTCGGCGGGAGTATGGCGTTCTTCCTGAACCCTTAAGCTGAATATCGAACCGCTCACCTGGCGGAGTGATCTGTTCGCCAAGCAGCAGAGCCCGGCCGTCCCCTAACAAGGTGAAATGCCCGAATTGATGCCCTGCATAAGCTTGAGCAAGAGGCAGAGCGCCTTCAGGAATCTGGTTGCCAGCAAGCACCGCTACGCCATCATTGCTTTGCAGCGCCTCGACGTTCAACCCCAGGGATGTTGCCAACGGATCATTAAGAATGATCAACTTCGGTGAGCGTACAGGGGTGGGGTCTTGTCTGGTAAAAACTGATTTCGGCAGACGAGCATAACTGTTGTCGAAATTCCATCCTGTTTCTGTAATTGCTTTTTTCTCTGTCATCGTATCTCCTTTTTTCTTTTGTATCTTAGGTTTTTCTTTTCATATCAACACAAGGAAGCTCTTATTAGGGTTTACTTCTGCCTATATATTATACCCTATCCATACATAGAAGGCGCCCTTTTATGTACCCGACAATTCGTTCATGAATGAAGGCGACAAAGGTATTTTCTCGAATTCTTTCGCCGGGTCCTTCTAAACCCCTATCGAATTCTCTCATACCATAAATTGACTGCCTTTTCATTATGTTTATTAAGCTATAGTTCTTCGTTAGTTGAATCAAGTTATCGGAATATATTTTTTAAATCCTTTGCTGACAACTCCGCTATATCCATATTTCGTGAAGAACTCATGTGCAGCAATCCTATTTGCACCGCTTAGTAACATAATCTTCGTACAGCATTTTGAGATACATAATTGTTCCACATGCTCTAACAGTTTTTTACCGATTCCACTCCCTCTCAGGTTTTTATCTACAATAATATTTTCTACAACTGCATAGGGTCTGAATTGGTACATTAGATGTAGGCTACACCGGCTGACGCCGTTATCCATGCTTATATATCAGAAGAGACTGCCCGCGGGCCGAAAATGGCCGTGTCGGGCAGTCTCTTGTATACAGGTACCTGCTTACATCATATTGGTTACTCTAAATTAGCATGATTGCCGTACATCGTCTTGCCCCGCAAATCCTGCATCTCCATTAGCCGTAATACAATGGCATCGCATACGAGCAGCAGCATTTGCTCGAAGAGCGAGCCCATCGGCTGAATCGTCGCTTCCTCATTGTCCGCGTGATCCTTCGGAGCGCCGGGCAGACGGACCGCGATATCCGCCAGCCGACCGATTGCAGAGAAGGGAGACAGCGTCAGAGCGGCGACCGTCCCGCCAAGGCTGCGAGCCTTCTCCGCCATCGGCACGATGGATTTGGTCTCTCCCGAGCCTGATCCAATGATAAACAGATCGCCCTTCTTAAAGCTCCGGGTAACCGTGTCGCCTACCGCGTACGCGTCCAGGCCAAGATGCATGAGCCGCATGGCGAAGGCGCGCATCATCAGCCCGGAGCGTCCCGCGCCGGCAACGAAGATGCGATCAGCCGCAGTAATGCTAGCCGCCAATTGCTCTACTTGCTCATCCGCAAGCTGATCCTCAGCACGATTCAACTCGTTCAAGATCGCAGCAACGTAAGGAGTCGTCGTCATGCGTTCCATTATCCTTGCGCGATAAGCTGCTTCATCTCAGCGGCTGCCGCTTTCATATCCGCTTGGCCCGTAATGCCGCCGCCAACGATAACCAGATCCGGCGAAGCCGCGACAACTTCGGGCAGCGTGCTTAGCTTGATCCCGCCGGCAATGGCTGTTTTCGCGTTTTTGACAACGGCTTTGATCGTACGAAGGTCTTCAAAGGAGTTTTGGCCGGCTGCTTGAAGATCATAGCCCGTATGAACGCAGATATAATCAACGCCGAAGGAATCGACTTCCGCTGCGCGCTCCTCAAGATTTTTCACGGCAATCATGTCGACCAAAATTTGTTTGCCTTGCTTCCTCGCTTCTTCAACCGCACCCTTGATACTCGCGTCCTCCGCTACGCCAAGAATCGTAACGATATCCGCACCGGCCGCGGAAGCTTTCATCACCTCGTAGCCGCCTGCATCCATGATTTTTAAATCGGCAAGCACGGTCATGTTAGGAAAAGCCTCCTTGAGCGCTTTTACCGCATGCAAGCCTTCGTTAATAACGATCGGAGTACCGATTTCCACAACATCGACGAACGGCTCGACTTCCTTCACGACTTCAATGGCTCCCGGGATATCGACAAGGTCTAACGCTAATTGCAATTTCATTTATCGTTCACTCCTCATAGGTTTTGTTTGACTGACAACCCTTATTCTAGATACTCTCAGTCAAAAAAAACAGTACGCACTTTCATGTAACGCAGTACCCGTTTGGGTACTATGCGGAGCGATTCCAATCATTTTTGATCATATTATTCATCCCTCTGTTGATGCTTCTCGCCCCACTCGGACATGACATTCAGCAGCTCCTTGACGGTTGATCCATACTGCGTTAAAGAATACTCTACCTTAGGCGGCACTTGCGAATAAACTTTGCGATCAATAATCGCGTCTTCCTCCAGCTCTCGCAACTGCTGCGTTAGCATTTTTTGCGTAATCGCCGGCATCTCCCTCTTCAATTCGCCGAAGCGGTGCGTCCCCTCAGTCAGATGGCATAGGATAACGGGCTTCCACTTGCCGCCGATTACCTTCAAGGTTAGCTCAACCGTTTCTTTGAAATGCTGATCTCCCAAAATAAATGACTCCTTTCGCATAAACATGAAACATTTATCATTTTTAAAAATGGCAGTTTCTTGCTATCTATTTGAAATCATATCATACATGCGTCGGATATGACGAAGCACAATTAATCACGAAGAGGCATCGACCGTTATATATCAGGGATGCCGCCTTCTTTACATTGGATGGAAGAAAACCGAGCATTTTCTTCTTGCAGGCAGTTGACTATACAAGCATTTCTATGAATAATAGATAGAAATAGATAAAAAGCTTCACAATGGGAGGGAAACCGATGTCCATCATTCCGCATATTTTAGAGTATAACAAGCAGTTTGTCGAAGAGAAGCAGTACGAGGCCTATTTGACTGATAAATTCCCTGAGAAAAAAATTGTCGTGCTCACATGTATGGACACAAGACTCGTCGAGCTGTTGCCCAAAGCATTGAATATAAAAAACGGCGACGCCAAGTTTATCAAAAATGCAGGCGCGATCCTGACCCAGCCGTTCGGGAGCGCGATGCGCAGCATCCTTGTCGCGGTCTACGAGCTTGGCGCGCGCGAAATGCTTGTGATCGGCCACCATGGCTGCGGGATGACGAATCTCGATACGCAGGCTATGGTCAGCAAATTCACCGAATACGGGGTTGATCCGCTGGCGATTGAGACGCTTGAGAACTCCGGCATCCGCATGGATAAATTCCTGCGCGGCTTCCACAGCCCGGAAGAGGGTGTCATGCACAGCGTGAAGATGATCCGCAAACATCCCTTGTTCCCGAAATCCATTCCGGTGCATGGCTTCGTCATTCATCCGGAGACAGGCGCTATAGAGCTTCTTGTCGAGGATTACCGAGAGGAATAGCCGCATGCATGCATGATCATAACTGGAAAATGTGTATCTAATTTCGACGTTTCATTCTTTTTTGTTTATCCAAATGGAAAAGATGTATCTATTTCGCTCGAAAAGAGGACTTTTAACGAAATAGTGTCGATTTAGATACACTAATTCCATTTGCATACAGAAGCCGTCGGTATGTTCTTGATTCCGACATCCCAATCGTTATTCGATGCCACTCATAGCCTTGAATAAGTTTAATGATTATACAAGAGCAATACCCAATTATAAGCCTTATGTAACCGAATTAGTTATAAAAATCCTCATTCGTCAAATCCGTATTCGCGCCAATCGCGGCCTTGCTGCCTTCGCCTGCGGCAATAATGAGCTGAGTCGGCGCAATGATGGAGGAATCTCCCGCAGCGTATACGCCTCTCACGCTCGTACGCCCGAAAGCATCCGTTACGAAGCCGCCCTGGGAGGTCATCGCGCAGCCAAGCGCTTCTCCGAAAGAAACAGCCTGATCCCACCGCGGGGATATAAAGCCGCCAGTCCGCTTCACTTCTGCGTTATTTTCAAATCTAATCCTGTTTAACATTCCATTCTCGCCGACTAACTCTCTAATGCGATGCCGATTTACCCGTATGCCCTTCCTCTCAAGCTGCCCTTGCTGCGCCTCGCTTAAGCAGTTCTCTCCATTCGTACAAACGAGGATGTCCTTGCTCCAGTTATAGACGATTTTGGCCGAATGGAACGCATTCGCGCTTTCCGAAATGATGGCGATCGGCTTATCCCGCAGCTCCCAGCCATCGCAGTAAGGGCAACTGAACAGGCTTCTTCCATAAAAACGCTGGATGCCCGGCACAGACGGCAAAAATTCCTTTAACCCTGCAGCTAAAATAATCGTGCGGGCTTGAAACCATACGCCGTTGCTCGTCTTGATCCGAAATCCCCCGTAATAAGGCGTGACTTCGATTGCCTTGTCCGGCTTAATCGTAACGGTAGGATACTTGGCGATATCCTGATGGGCAAGCTCGCGAAACCGCCTCGGCGGGATGCCATCCCTGGTTATGAAGCCGTGAGACTCATGCGTCACGGCGTTTCTAGGCCGGTTATGATCGAACAACAGCACATGTCTCCTGGATCTGCCTAACACTAATGCCGCATTCAGACCTGCCGGTCCCCCGCCTATAATGGCGCAATCCAGCCACATGTCGCTCACCCCCAACCCTGTCGAAAAAAAAGGTAGTTTATACCTAATTATATAGAACAATGAGACCGCTCATGCTAAGATGAATGCACTATGCCCGCAGCGATTGGCTAAATGCTTAGAGGCTTTGGCGCTTTATCATGAAAACCGGGAAAAGGGTCCCGGTTTCTTTCCATACCCGTGCTCTACAACGAAAACAGCCCGCAGGCGCACTTGTTGATGCGCCCGCGGGCTTTCTTTAAGAGTAACTCCATCCTCCACAGCCGCTTGCCAGCTGCTCCTTCAGCCCGTGCTTTCTTACCTGATCAAAAATCTCAGCACGCTGTCCCAGCGCATCTGTCCGTAATAGGAGTCGGGCTGATCGATGCTCGTCAGCCAGTTTTTCGCTTTGGATCCGTTCGGACGGCTGACGATGACATTCGCGGTCTTCGAATCGCTTCTCACCCAAGACAGCTTCTCCGGCAGTGACTGCGGATTATAATCGCCAAATGCGTCCGGTGGCTTCGTAATTACCGATTGCTTCCCGCTAGCCAGCTCTACAGTGAGCAAACGGGGATTACTCCGCTCGGCCAGTCCGTCCGCTTGCTTCAGCTCCATCTCTCTCGAGACTACGATGTGCTCAGCTCCCTGCCATGCAAAATCGTTGTCGACGAAGCCCTCCGGCGTATAAATCCCGGATTTGCCGGAGGTGACTTTCAGCACTTTAAGTCTTTTATTGCTGCCGGCCTCGCGTCCTACTCCCACGATATAAGCTAACTGCGCATCACGCGGGCCCCACTCAAACCACTGCTCATGATTCACCATCTGATCCAGCGTTCTAAACACGACGCCGTCGGAGGATACGACGCACAGCGTATTGCTGTCAGCCGATAATGAAGCTGTAGGCGTAGCAAGAAAAGCGATCCAGCGCCCATCCGCGGACCATTTGAAGGGACTCGTACCGACGGCAAAAAAATCATCGGATGGCTTAGGAAGCACATGAACCGTCACATATTTTCCCGGATCTCCCAGCTGCTGCAGCGGAATTTGATATAAACTGATCGGCGTCCAGCCTTCGGTCAACAGTTCCGATTGCGAGGAGGCGAAGAAGCCCTTCCCGTCCGGCAGCCACGAATAATTGCCGATGCCCTCAGCGGTCTCAAGCAGTGTATTCGGTTGAGACACATCCACATATTGCAATTGCTGCCCGGTCTGATAGGCTAGCTTGTTATCGTTAGGCGACCATTGAAAGTTAAGCCCGCCTTCCGCTGACACAAGACTGCCATGCCCAGTCCGCATGTCAAGGATCCATAGCTCTTGTCGCGCCTCGCCCTTCGCAAAGGCTATCCATGCTCCGTCAAACGACCATTTTGGATCGTAGATATGGGGGCCGCCCGCAAGCTTCTTCTCCCTGCTGCCTATCTTAACCCACAGATCACCGCCCCGGACAAATGCAGCTTGGAGCTCGGCGTCTTCCTTGGCGGCGAATGCGGCGTTTCCTGTTCCGGCCAAACACAACGCAATAGCCAGCAACCACAAAGCGATTTTTATGCGCATCCTTTTCATCCTCCTTCAACCATACGTTTCCCCGAACTAGAGGAAAAATACGGACAAACCGTTTGCACAAAAGCCGCTAAAAAAGCCAGTAGTCGTCTAATTAGAAGCTGAGTTGGCTTTCTCATTTCCATTGATCAAGTTCAACTTGAAATCCTATCTCTTGGATCTTTCGAACCTAGTAATCGACGGTCTTTTCACGCGAACCTAAATAATCGGCACCGAGCTCTTGATAAGCTACTTTGTCCCGAAGTACAACATAAATGTTCAGCTCTTAACTTGAAGCTCAAATAATCTCGCCGTCTTGGTAGCAGGCAGCCTGACATGCAGCATACCATCCGCCTTGTTCCACTTCGACTCAGTTCCGGGCGACGCAGCCGGATAAGCGCAAGTGACGGTCAATTCACGACCCTGCCATCTCTCGAGCGGCAACTGAATTTCCGACGTATTGCCGGCAATGCGCCATACGGCGAGGTAAATCCGATCACCGCGGCGCAAGCCGCAGCTGATCCAGTCATCCTGCTGCTTCGGCAGCCCGATCGGCCAGAACGGCAGCGCTTCGGGAATGTCGCCGCGGATTGATTTGTAGTAATCCAGTGCTTCTTTCACCAGCTCGCGCCGTCTTGGACTCAGCTCAGCCAAATGGCCGCTCTGATGTACACGAAGCAATAAGGCATTGACCATGTTGAAAATAACTTCCTCATCGTCGCCCTCGCGCAGCGGATACGACCAAATCGCCGATTGCTCCGGCGTCAGCGCTGCCGGCGAGCTGGCTGCAATAGCCGCGTATTTCACGTAATCCTCTTGGTCACTCGTCGACTGAATGCTATGGCGGCTCAGCATCGCATAATCCATGCGCATGCCTCCGCTCGAGCAGTTCTCAATGACTAGCTCGGGATATCGCGCAAAGACGCTGTCCAGCCAGCTTAAGTAGACACGGTTATGCTGAAGCAAGCCATCGCCGACGCTGTCAGACGCTGTTTCCGTACCTATTCCCGCATTGATATTGTAATCCATCTTAATATAACCGACGCCGTAATCCTCTACCAAACGGCGAATTACCTCATCCGCATGGGCAATGACCTTCGGATTGCGGTAATCGAGCTGGTAACGGCTGCGGTCCTTTACTCGTTTGCCATGGCGCATGAAAAACCAGCTGTCGTCCGTATCCGCAAGCTTCGGACTGTTGATTCCCATCACTTCAAGCTCCAGCCAAAGACCCGGAATAAGTCCTTTCCCGCGGATGTAGTCGAGCACGAATTTGATTCCCTCGGGGAATCTTTCCTCCGAGGGCAGCCACTCGCCCACGCCGTCCCACCATTCGCCTGGCGCATACCATCCTGCGTCGATACAGAAGTATTCGCAGCCTACGTCAGCCGCCGCATCGATAAGCGGAAGCAGCTTCTCTGTCGTAGGCGCGCCCCATAAACAATTCATATAATCATTGAAAATAACCCGAAGCAGCTCGTTATCCTCGTTCGGTCTGCGGATTGTCCGGCGATAGGCCGTCAGTTGGTCGATCGCCTGCTCGAAGCCGCCCTCCACGGTCCCTGCCGCAACCGGTACGGAAACAAATTCCTCACCCGGCTGCAGCTTCAGCCACCAATGATTGTCATGCTCCGTCGGACCGCTGATCAGCACCGTAAGCAGATCGGATTGCTCAATGATTTCCCAATGCCACGAGCCATTATTCTCGATTTGCCAAAACAAGCTCGTACCCGCTTCCTCGTTATACAGCACAGCCATCGGAATATGCTCGGCCGCCGACCATGAGCCGGTATTGCTGCAGGATACCCGCTTCGAGCCGCGGTCGATCAAATGCGACATGCCGAGCTCGGGCAGCGTATACGATCTCCACTGCAGCTCGCTTTGCCAGCCGTTATGGGCGAGGTATAGTCTCATTTTGTCATCGCGATCCCGCTCGCCTTCCTTATCCAGACCTGTCAAAGCGAAAGATGAGACATATTCCACCTCGGCTGGCGCTTGCCCTTCGTTCTTCAGCACCGTCCAGCTCCGTACCGTCCGTACGCCATCGTAAAACTGCAGATGCTGCGCTGCCTTCAATCCCGTGACCTCATCCCGCAAGCCGATCTCCAGCTTACGTCCAAGCTCGTTTCGGGTGTCGTTATGCGAATCGTACACCATACGAAGACCCGGGTAAGACGCCCGGTGCGTCCGCCCGTGATACTCCGCCCGGTCCTCCCCCGTCAGCTGAAGCTCCATCAGGCGAAAGCCCGGCTTCTGCTTCTCTTGTATGATGTTTTCATCAAGCGGCTGCGCTCCGAAATGGAGAAACCGGACATCTCCGCTATACGTCACCTCGAAAACGAGGTATAGTCCATTTTCCGCTAATTCAATTCGTTTACTCATACTGCAATTTCATCCTTTCACCCGGATTTTAAGGGTCTATAAACAGCTTAACCCAGCACCGTAAAGTGCTGAGTCAAGGGTTCACTTATGGGTAAGCTTACTGTGCAGAACCGAATTGGATCCAAGCCTTCTGTATTTCGTCGATTGCCTGATCCTTCGATTTGCTGCCGCCAATGTAGGCCTGCATCAGCTCGCCAAACTTTTGATGGAACGTATCCAGGGAATAGTTAACCGTCAGGTCGCCCGATTTTTCCGATTTCAAAATCTCTTCCATTTGCTTCGGCATATCCAGGTCTGGAAGCGGAGCATCCTTGATTGGAGGAATAACCTTCGCAACGCTGGAGAACCAGTCTTTACCGTAATCGGAAGTATACAGCCAGTTGAAGAACGCAATCGTTTCGTTCACTGCAGCCGAATCCTTATTGATGCGAAGCGCTTGGTCCGCGCCTGTGATGAGCTGATTTTGCTCAGCTTTCTCGCTGACAGGGTAACCTACGATGCCCAATTCGAAGTCCGGGTTAATTTTCTTAATGGCTTCTTCATCCCATGCGCCTTTACCGGTCATGAAAGCGGCTTTGCCGGAAGCGAAGTCGCTTACGCCCGCGTTGCTGTCGCGCTCTAACGGCTTATTCGTGCCGTGCTTAACCGTCGTATCGATGAAGCTGAAAAAATTATCCTGCAAGACAGGGTGTTCCTTGAACGTTGTTTCTCCGGCAATGAACTGAGCAACCAATTCCTTCGGCGTCGTGCCCGCATCTTCAGCGGCAGTGTTCACGAAGTTTTGGAAAATATGCTTCCACACCCACCACTCTTTATAAGCGTTGGCGAACGGGGTAATTCCTTTTGCTTCCAGCTTAGCAATTGCTTCTGCCATTTGGGAAGTCGTTTTTGGAACTTCCGTAATGCCTGCATCGGCAAGCAGCTTCTTGTTGTAAACCATATTCATCAGATTTCCTTTTACAGGAAGGCCGAGAACCTTGCCGTCAGTGGAACTCATGTTGATTTTCACGGAATCGGTCATCGCTGCCGCAAGCGGCTCGTTTGTCAGATCCGCGCTGTATTCGGCAAAGGTGTCGATATCGCCGCCAGCCGTCGTTTGGAATACATCAGGCGTGCTGCCTGCCGCAATCTTTG
The DNA here is from genome assembly GCF_021532375.1 of Paenibacillus alkaliterrae. GTDB lineage: Bacteria > Bacillota > Bacilli > Paenibacillales > Paenibacillaceae > Pristimantibacillus > Pristimantibacillus alkaliterrae. The sequence continues at coordinate 59,013 of NZ_JAKGAP010000011.1, read as the reverse complement.
ACTTCAATACCGTGTTATAGTCGGCCTGCATGATTTCGAGGTTGATCGTCACGTTCGGCTTTACTTTTTTGTATTCAGCGATGTATGCGTTAAAAGCGTCCGTGTATTCGGGAGAAGCGGTAAACATATTAATCGTAACCGGTTTATCTCCGGCAGCCCCGTTATTAGCGGCTCCCTCGTTGTTCGCAGGCCCATTGTTATTGGCTCCGCAAGCGGACAAAATGCCAACAACCAACGCTATGCTGACGGATAACGATAAAATCTTTTTCTTCATGGTGATGCCCCCATTTCCCTTGTTGATTGTTGTTCTTGCTGCCTATTGTAAGGAAAAAGAAACAGGATAAGAATGTACATAAGTGAATAGTTAAGGGTAAAAAAGTGTAGTGATGCCGCTTGTTCACTTTTTATCCGTTACTGCTGCCGGCACGATACTCGGTTGGCGATACGGAATAATAGTTCCGGAATGCCTTGCTGAAATAGTTTTTGTCCTTGTAGCCAAGCATCTCTGAAATATCCTGTATTTTCAGGCCAGGATCGTCCAGCAGCTCTTTGGCCTTGTCCATTCTGACCTTCTGCACATACTCGTGAATGCCGTAGCCGAACTGCTGCTTGAACAGCTTCATTAAGTACTCTCTGCTTAAAAAATACTTCTCCGCGAACATCGATATTTTGATATCCTCAAAATAATGATTATCGATATAAGACTTAATATCCCCAACGTCGAACGGCTGATTCACCGTCTGCGATTTCCTCATTTCAGCGCTGTAATAGTCCAAAATATCGCAGAGCAGCTTATCGAAAGCGTCCATTGCGGCAAAATCGGTTGACAGGCCGATGGCCCGCAGCCCGCTTAGGCCGCCCATTGGCAGCCGCTCTTGTTGAACGCCAAGCTCAAGCGCCATATCATTGAGCAGGATAATAAACTCGTGAATCGTACGGTCCGCATCTCCTAGGCTGAAGCCGTCTGATGCTCGCCACTTCTTGACGAAATCGCCCAAAACGGTTTTGGCGTTTTGGATACTGCCGCTCTCCAAGGCACTTCGGATCATCATCATGCGGCTTGTCAGCGAAGGATTGTCCTTTGCAGCGGGAGCATGCGTTTTATCAACGCCGGCCAGCACCGCTCCACTCTTCAGCTTTAGCAGATCGATGCCGCCGATGGCCCCTTTCGCCGCTTCGTAGGAGGAGGCAATGTCCATGGCGTCGGCACTGGAGGGACCGATGCCCGCCACGACTATTAAGCCGAATAAATCCCCCAGCGTTGCCGCCACCTTGTTCATTTGATGAATGGAGCGGTAAGCAATATCCTCCGGATATCCGCCCTTCATCGTCAAGATAGAGATCATCTCCCGCTCCTGCTTCGGACTCGCAAAGCTGAAAGCGCCGAAATGGTCGCCGGCGATTTCATTGATGACGTTAGCTGCGGCAAAATGCAGTAAATCGGTATCCTCATGAAAGCGGCGCTTTCTCACCTGCTCCAAATTGAGTATCCGAAATACCGCGACGGTGAACCGATTGCCGGGATCGTCGGCTCCGATAAGCGGCAAGAACGCTTCGTTCGTCTTGCTCTTGAAGCTTCGTTCGATAATGGACTGGTAGATCTTTTCCTTCAGTCGCGGAAGCGACATATTGAGCGTAATGTTGCGGTTAATAAACTCGCTGTCCTTCTTGCGCTTGGCATCGAGCAGATCTACCGCCTTGCGGAGCGACTGATTAAGATCAATCCGGTTAACCGGCTTAAGCAAATAATCGACGACCTTCGACCGGATTGCCTGCCTCGTATATTCAAAATCATTGTATCCGCTGATGACGATCGTCAGCAGTTCCGGGTAATCGCGCTCTATGATTTGCAGCAGCTCCATCCCGTTCAGCTCCGGCATCTTCATGTCGACCATCGCCAGATCGATTCTTTGCTCCGCCAGCATCGCCAGTCCGATCTTGCCGTCCGTCGCCTCCAGCACCTCTTCTACGCCGAGCCCCTTCCAATCGCCCAATATGCGAATGGCTTCCCGCAGCGGCTCCTCATCGTCAATAATGAGCACCTTATACATGGCTCACGCCTCCCCGCGGTAATAACATTTCCATTTCCGTACCCGTATTATCCGTCCGAATGACCAGCTCCGCCGCTTCCCCGTACAGCAGCTTCAAGCGGGTATTCAAATTCACGAGACCGATGCTATCTCCTTCGCTACCCCGGTCCTCCCACTCGCTGAGGAACGAACTTCTCACCTGCTCCAGTCGCTCCTTCGTAAAGCCCGGTCCATTATCCCGGACGGAGATCACGGTATGCCGTTCTACAAGCTTCGCGCATATATCGATCGTAATCATGCTGGACACCTTTTCCACCGCGTGCTTGATCGCATTTTCGACCAGCGTCTGAATCGACAGCTTCGGCATTTCCAGCTCCATCAACGATTCATCCCAATCGTACGTCACCTGAAGCCTGCTGCCGAATCTCGCTTTCTGCAGAGACAGATAATTCCCGATATGCTTTAATTCCTCTCTGGCCCTCACGATATCCTTGCCGCTAATGCAATACCGGAGCGTCAATGCAAGCGCATCGACCATATCGGCAATGTCGAGCCTCTCATGCTTTAACGCCTTGGTCGAGATCGCTTGAAGCGCGTTATAGAGAAAATGGGGGTTGATCTCGGCCTCCAGCGCTTTCAGAATCGCGTTTTTCTCCACCAGCTTCATTTTGTACCGTTCGTTAATCAGATCGTTGGTTCTTCTCACCATCTGGTTGAAGTGGCGCGACAAATAGGCAATTTCGTCCCGCCCTTTCACCTCCGTCTCCGCATCGAAGTCGCCGGCGCTGAAGCGGTTCATTTGGTAGGATAGTTTCTTCAACGGCTTCGTAATCGCATTGGAGAAATAGGTGACGAGAATGACGGCCAGCAGCAGAAACAACAGACCGAGCGAGAAGCTGATGTTTCTCGCGGTCGTCGCCGCTTCGTAAATTTGCGTATACGGAATCGGCTTGACGAGCTTCCAGCCCTGCTGCTCCCCTACGTTATAAACGATCAAATATTTATGCTCCCCGGAAGAGAAGGTTATTGGGCCTTGTCCGCTTTCCGTTAGCTCTTCCGTCAAAGCGGCAGCTTTCATCTCTTCATAAACAGAAGGATCATCGGCGTAAAACGGTTCATTATCCGGGCTCAGAAACATCAGATGCTGACCCCCGCTGAACGGTACGTCTCTCAAAATTTCATCTCTCACCGTGGAATCGAAATAAAAGGAAAGCATCGCCTGCGGCTCGCGCGAAACGATGGACCGCAGAACGCGATGGTAAGCCATAAAGGTGTCCTCCGTATTCAGCTTATAGCCCGGATCGCTGCCCGGCTGAACGAATGACTGATACGAACGGTTAGCCGGACTGGACATCGCCTTCCCGTACCACGGCAACTCGCTAATGTCCGCATCCGAGCCTGTCCGCACCGTAATATTGTAATTTTCCTTCGTAACGGCGTAGTACTTCTTCTCCTTCACGACGTACAAATAAATCGCCTTTAAATCGGTCCGGGAATAGTACAGCTCTCGAAGGTAATCCTCCACGTACATTTTCGAGGCGTAATCCTCCGATTCATGATTAATCGCGTAGACGATTTCGTCATAACGAATTTGCGGCAGCGACAGCTGCTCCATCCCCTTCAAATACTCCTCGAGATTCTGATTAACGAGCAGCAGATTGTTGGATGTGCTCGCTATGCTGCTTGATACGGATTCCTTCTGAAGCATCTGATAGGAAATAAAGGTCAATGACCCCACCACAAGTATAATAATGGTCGTGAAAAGCAAAATAAGCTTGTTTACCAGTCTTCTCGAAAGACGCTCCATGACCGACAGAACGGCTTTGACTGCTCTGTTCATGATGCATATCACCATCCCTGCGGCTTGATATTCGGTTCACCTTTTTACCCCTAACTGTTTTGTAAAATCCATTTTTGCGCGTGACGGGCTGAATTATAATACACATTATAGCTGATACGGATTTGTTGTATAGGCGGGCCAACGAGATGCCATACACAAACTGCGAGGAAAGAGGTGCTTCAATGTTTAAATCATTAGGGAGAAAATGGAGCGAGAAGCTTGAATTCGGCATCTTTACGCTTCCGGTATTAATCTGTATCGCCGTAGCTTTCTATATCCCGTTCGCGATGACCATACGCTATTCCTTGACGAAGTGGAACGGCATTGCCAAGAATCCAACCTTCGTCGGTCTCGATAATTTCAAACAAATCTTTATGGGCGACACGAATTTTGCGAATTCTGCGTGGTTCACAATTAAATATGCGATTTTGTACATCGTGCTGGTGAACGTGCTTGCCATCTTGCTTGCCGTTATCCTTGACATGAAGCTGAGAACGTCATCTTGGCTGCGTGCTGCATTTTTCATTCCTTACATTCTTAGCTTGGTTATCGTTGGTTTCATCTGGAAGTTCATCTTCATGCAAGGCTTTGAGTCGCTGGGCGAGAGCACGGGCTGGGGCATCTTTAATCTCAGCTGGCTGGGTGAGCCGGGTCTGGCGTTTATTTCGATTCTGCTCGTATCCATCTGGCAGTCGATCGGCTTTTACCTGGTCATTTACATCGCCGGCTTGCAGTCGGTACCGGGTGATTTGAAGGAAGCCGCTACGGTGGATGGCGCCGGACCTGTAAGACGTTTCTTCAGCATTACGCTGCCGCTGCTTGCGCCATCGATCACGATTTCCGTGTTTATGGCTTTGACGAACTCCATTAAAGTATTCGATGTGATTCTGTCGCTTACCGGCGGCGGACCTGGCGGCACGACATACAGTATCGCTTACGACATCTACAGAGACACGTTCCAGAACAACCTTTACGGCTACGGGACGGCGAAAGCGCTCATCCTGTTCGTTGCGGTTCTGTTCGTTACGATCATCCAATTGACGATCTTCAAACGCAGGGAGGTTGAGGCTTAATGAAAACGCAAAGTCAAACGAGAGCGGGACGCATCGTCCTTGAAATCGTGATGGTGCTCATCTCGCTCGTCTTCCTGTATCCTTTGTTCCTGGCCATTAACAACTCGCTCAAAAGCTTCGGCGAGGTGATGACCGATGTCGTTGCTTTGCCGAAGCAGCTTGTATTCGAGAACTATTCGTATGTTTGGTCGTTTATCAACTATCCGAAGCTGTTCCTAAACAACTTTATTATTACTTCGGTGGGACTGGCGGGTATTATTCTCGTCTCCTCCATCGCAGCCTATAAGCTCGCGAGAACGAAAACGCGCTGGAGCGCGGTTCTATACTTTCTATGCATTATGCCGATGCTCATTCCGTTCCAATCAATCATGCTGACGGTCCTGCAGCTGGCAAAGGATTTGAACCTGTCTGAAAGCACATGGGGACTCGGCGTTCTCTACTGGGGCTTCGGCGCTCCGCTGGCCGTCTTCATTTATCACGGCTTCGTGAAGGGCATCCCGCAGGAAATTGACGAAAGCGCGACGATTGACGGCGCTTCGGGCTTCAAGCTGTTCTTCCTCGTCATCTTCCCGCTGTTGAAGTCGGTGACAACGACAATCATCATCATTGACGTGATGTGGATCTGGAACGATTTCCTGCTGCCGCTCCTGATGGTGAACGGCTCGCCGGATACGAAGACGTTGACGCTCGCGGCTTACACGTTCGTCGGCCAATACACATCGGATTGGCAATATGCGATGACCGCCATGGTCATGGCCGTGCTGCCATCGATCATCGTGTTCATCTTCCTGCAGAAATACATCGTCAAAGGCGTCGTCGCCGGCGCGGTGAAAGGCTGATTTTAAAAAGAGCTGTTCCCATGGTTTCGCGACCAGGGAAACAGCTCTTTTTGTTATTGCTGGACTATGGCTAAGAAGGCAACTATAACCGTTACCTCCATACGAGCGCCACAGCCGCAGAGTTACTGCAAAAGTCCACTATAGCGCCTCATCTCCTAAAATAGATCTAGAAACTAGATCTAATATCCTAAAACTAACCAATCCTGAAAAAATTGATCCAAAAACTAGATCTAAAATACCATTACCCGTCTCAACTGGACTCATGTGGGCGGTATCGCCGGATATAGATCTAGAAACTAGATCTAAACACCTCATACTAACCAATTCTGTGAAGATAGATCTAAAAACTAGATCTAATATACCTTCACCCGCCTCATCTGGACTCATAACTACAATGCGATAATCGCAATCGAGATATAAAAAACCATAACAGGTCCCCCTTTTAATCCCGATAACTTCCCCCAAAATAGAAAAAAATATAGAGCATCCGCTGCGGATGCTCTATATTTCAGTCGTTTTATTCGTTTACACTGGACGCTCAATCGTAAATTGCTCACCGAGCTTTGCGTAATCGTTACCGGCCAGACGGCCGACCGGCTTCAGCCCCTCCGCATGAATCCGCCCGTTCTCATACAACGATTCATCTACGTGGAAGCATACTACGCGGCCAATAAGGAGGTCGCAAGCCGGAGATTCCACTGTCCCTCCAAGGGGCAAAGCCTGCTCCAGCACGCATTCCATCCGCACCTTCGCCTCGGTGACTCCCGGCACGTTCACCTTCTCGCTAGGTGCAGACGTAAGGCCGGCTAAAGCAACTTCACTTTCCTCCGGCGGCAAATTAGCGGCGGTCGCATTAATCGCTTCAATATAGCTTTCATCCGCGATGTGAACGACGAATTGTCCCGATTCGATAGCGTTACGCGCCGTGTCCTTCTGTACGCCGCCCTGCTTGCGCTGTACCGAAACCGCGATCATGGGAGGGTTGGCCGTTACGATATTAAAAAAGCTGAACGGCGCCGCATTAAGCACCCCTTCTCCCGTAAGCGTCGTTATGAAAGCGATCGGTCTTGGAATAATGCTGCCTATAAGCAGCTTGTAGTTATCCTGCACGCTTTGACTCGTTGGATCGATTGAAATCAAGCTTGCACCTCCTATCCCTTCTCCTACACTTTAACCCTGAATTAAAACGTTTCGTTATACCATGCTTCCGCCGCCGCAACCTCGGAGCTGGTTAATTGATGGCCATATTGCTCCCAATGCACCTTAACGTCGGCGCCCGCGGCGCTTAACAAACGCTCAAGCTCCTCCGTTTCCTGCGGCGTGCAGAGCGGATCATTCGAGCCTGCGCCGATGAAGCAAGGCATACCGCTCATATCCGGCAGCTCTACTCCGCGAATCGGTACCATCGGGTGATGCAATATCGCTCCGCGCAGCGTCCCTTTGTAGTGAAACAACAGGCTGCCCGCTATGTTTGCTCCGTTGGAATAACCGATCGCGATTAGGTTGCCGCGGTCAAAGCCATATTCCTCTGCCGCGCTGTCCAGAAAATCATAGAGCTCCTTGGTGCGGAAAACCAGATCCTCCAGATCAAATACACCCTCAGCCAGCCTGCGGAAATAACGCGGCATCCCGTTCTCGAGCACATTTCCCCTTACGCTCAGTACGGACGAAGCCGGCGATATACGTTCTGCAAGCGGCAGCAAATCCCGCTCCGTGCCTCCCGTTCCGTGCAATAGAAGCAGCACCGGAGCATTTACATCCGTCCCTTGTTTAAATAGATGCTTCATCCTTTATCCTCCTCCAATATTCTCACCTCAAAAGGCGATAACAACTGCTCAATTTGCGTGCGATGCGGTTCAAACCATTCGGGAAGCATCAGCTTCCCGCCCAGCTTATCCGGCTCTTCATCGCGGGCAAAGCCTGGCGGATCGGTCGCGATTTCGAATAAAATGCCGCCTTCCTCGCGGAAATAGATCGCGTTAAAGTATTGCCTGTCGACGATCGGCGTAGGCTGGAAGCCGTTGCCGGCAACAAGGCTTCTCCAAAACGCATGCTCCTCGTCGTCCTTTGCCCGCCAAGCAATGTGGTGGACCGTACCGGAACCGCCGTGGCCCGGCTCCATTGCCGCTGTGTTGACATCGATCAAATTGCCCAAATCTCCCGTCGCTTTGTACCTGGCATAAGCGCCTTCCTGTCCGACTTTCTTGAGTCCCATCACATTCGCCAATAAATCTGCCGTTTTGTCAGGAGACGTGCTGTAGAGAATCGCGCCGCCAAATCCCTTGATCGCTTTGCTCGCCGGAACTCCGCCGAACGCCCACTTGCTCGCCGGACCTTCGGCGCGGGCAACGAGCTCGAGCTTCAAGCCGTCCGGATCGGCAAACGCTAAATACCGCTCGCCGAATCTTTCCGTTACCTCGGCCGCAACTTTCAGCTTCGCCAGCCGCTCTTTCCAAAAATCGAACGCATCAGCGGGAACGACATACGTCGTCACGCCAACCTGCCCGCCGCCAATCCGTCCTTTCCGCGAATTTTCCCAAGGGAAGAACGTAATGATAGTGCCTGGGCTTCCTATCTCGTTTCCGAAGTACAAATGATAAACCTCTGGCGCGTCAAAATTAATCGTCTTCTTAATTAAACGAAGGCCAAGTACGCCCGCGTAGAAATCAGCCGTTTGCTGCGCATTTCTCACAAAAGCCGTTATATGATGAATACCCGCGGTTTGCGTCGTCATAACGTCCACTCCCTATTTTATATTAGTATGAAAAGTATTGTAACTAACTTTTTATTATTTACCCCAAAAGTGCATCAATTGAATATGCTCCGGCACCCGTTAACGCCACTCCTATAGCAATGGCTGTCAGCACGAGATTGTATTCATAGCCGTTAGCGGTAGACCACAGCCCGTTCTGGCCGTGTACCTTTACGATGGCGACCAGCATCGTCATGACAATTAAACCTGCGGCAATTGGCGTGAGCAGTCCCGCTGCGAACAGCAGCCCGCCGATAAGCTCCATCAATCCCGCAACGACAGCCATCGCCACCCCGGGCTTAACGCCGATCGACTCCAACCAGCCCCCGGTCCCTTTTGGCCCATAGCCGCCAAACCAGCCAAACAGCTTCTGTGCGCCATGCCCTGCGAACAACAACCCGACAACTAACCGAACGATCAATAAACCCAATGCGATGCTCATTTTTAATTCCTCCATTTTTATGTTTTATATTACAATTAAGAGAATCTTTAAATTAAGATAATTGACAAGCACAGACGGTCAAATCTGACCGCCAGCGGAGCGGATTTACACAGCCGCAAGGCTACTTGTAATGCTCCTGCGCAAATTTCCCCAGCTTCTTTAACAGCCCGCTCGCTAACCGCTTCTCTTCCGGCGATAGTCCGCTCACTGCGCTCTCGATCGTGCTCGTATGTGCAGGAAATACTTCTTCAACAAACCGCTTGCCCTGCTCGGTAAGCTCTGCATAAATGAGCCGCCTATCCTCCGTTGAAGCTCTGCGCCTTACCATCTGCTTCTTCTCGAGCTTATCGACCACATACGTAATATTCCCGCTGCTCATCAGCACCTTCTCGCCAATTTGCTGCAAAGGCTGTGGTCCCTTGTGATACAACAGCTCCAGCACGCCGAATTCGGTCCGGTTCAAGCCATTCTTGCGTATATCGCGATCGGCATGAGCATTCACCCACTGGCTGGCTCTGGACAGCGCGATAAAGAGATCCAATGAATCATTTTGCGCCTTGTCTGCCACGTTTATCACTCCCCTCTGCTTGCCTCCGATATCTTAAAATCAATTATCTTAAATTTAAGATAATACATTCACCGGTCTTTGTCAACTGCTTATTGTTGCTTTAACGATGCTAATGCTTCAAAATTATCTTAAAGGTGGCGATTATTTAAAGAGTTGACCAAGGGCCGCCTGAAAGGCGGCTTTTGTCGTGTATGATATACTTAAAACGATACAATCAAAATAAATCCAACAAACGGGTGTTAATATGAAAAAAAGATTCACAATCGGCCAATTATCAAAGCTTCATCATATCCCCATCAAAACGTTAAGGTACTATGACGAAATAGGTTTGTTTAAGCCGGTTGAGGTTGATGCAGAGAACCAGTATCGCTATTACTCCATTGAACAGTTTGAGCAATTAGACATTATCCTTTATTTAAAAACGCTGGGTGTCCCTCTAAAGGAAATCAAACACCAAATTACAAATAAAAACCTTAACGAGTTAGTAGAAGCTTTTAAATTCCATAAACAGCTTACTGAACGAAAGATCAAGGAATTGGAGCGGATTAATCAACGATTTGAAAGCAGGATCAAAGAAATAGAAAGTACACGCGATGTGATGGACATTGGAGTACCTATTTTGAAAAACGTACCAAAAAGAACCATCGTTCAAGTAATGGGCAAAATACGCTCTCTATATGAATTAGAATTATCATTGAGAATGTTAAAGAAGGAGTTTCACCAAGTTTCACCGATTATTATCGGAAAGGTAGGACTTACTCTTTCGGTTACAGACATCATAAAAGGGAACTATTCCGAGTATAATTCTATTTTTATTTTATTAGAGGAGGCAGATCATTTATACACTAGCCATGAAATGATATCCGTGCTTCCGGAAGGAAAGTACGCTACTATTTATTACCGAGGGGATACGACAGAGGCAGGCCGCTATTATCAGATGGTTTTAGACTTTTTAGAAAAAGAAAACTTTTATCCGAATGGCGATTTCATCTTACGGACGATCATTGATCGATTTATTACGAATGATCCGGAAGAGTACTTAATTGAAATACAAATACCCATCCACTAATTGACCCTCCAGTAACTGGACCCTTTATCATGAAGCCATATGGATAAGAGAGGGTTGAGGAAAAATGAAAAAACCAAAGGAATTCGACGTGAGCGTTGATAAAAAGTCTCGTCGATTAGCCATTATATTCATATTAGGTGCTTTATCTGCGTTTGGTCCTTTGACCATTGATATGTATTTGCCGGCATTTCCGGCGATGACGAGCAGCTTAGGAACAACGACGACACTCGTTCAACTTAGTTTAACCGCATGTCTTCTTGGGTTAGCGTTCGGGCAAATCATTGTTGGTCCGCTTAGTGATGTGCATGGCCGCCGGAAGCCTTTAATGATTGCTTTATCTTTGTATGCATTTGCATCCATTCTATGTGCGTTTGCACCATCGATTTGGATGCTTGTTCTTTTACGTTTTATTCAAGGAGCTGCTGGAGCGGCAGGAATGGTTATTTCACGAGCTTCTGTTCGTGACATGTACTCAGGGCCCGAGATGACGAAAATTTTCTCGATGTTAGTTCTCATAATGGGAGCAGCTCCTATATTTGCTCCAGTTGCTGGAGGATTACTTCTAAACTATGTGTCATGGCGCGGGATTTTTATGGCTCTTTTTGTTTTAGGTATGCTGATGCTAGCCTTGATCATCTTCCGTTTTCCTGAAACGTTACAAGAGGAAAGACGGTCAAAAGGCGGTTTCAGCCAGACGTTAACGACATTTAAAGGGTTAGCAAGTGATCGTTTGTTTATAGGCTATGCGTTAGCTGTCGGCTTGTCTAGTGGAGCGATGTTTGCGTATATCTCAGGCTCGCCATTTGTGTTACAAGAGATTTTTCAAGTATCGCCACAGGTGTATAGCATCATTTTTGCGGTAAATGCGATGGGATTAATCATTGCATCGCAGATTACGGGTAGACTGGCTGGTCGAGTTGAAGAAAATCGGTTTCTTGTCATTGGTCTAAGTATCTTACTCGCAGGCGGCGTGCTCTTATTTAGTTTTACATTAATGGACGCAGGACTTGTACCTGTTTTGATTGCTTTATTTCTGGTTGTTTCAAGCGTCGGTTTTATTAGTTCGAGCGGAGTGGCTTTGGCCATGAATAGTCAATCCAAGAATGCGGGGAGCGCTTCTGCATTACTAGGATTAATACAGTTTGCAATTGGCGGTATGATGGCTCCATTAGTTGGTATTAATGGCAGCCAAACAGCGGTCCCAATGGGAATGGTTGTTGCCTTCTGCAGTTTATCCGCGGTCTTAGTCCATACGTTCATGATACGGAAAAAGACCTTGCCCATTCATCAACAGATTCGTATAGAAAAGAATTAAGTGATCGGTATGGAACCGTTAGAGGAGTATACGTTGCAGCTCCGCTAACGGTTTTATAATCATGTGAGTTTGCCATGCCGTTATTATGCCCGTCTTAGTTATTCTTCTAATCCTTGATAGATCGCGCTCAGCAGCCGATGGGTCATGTCGCAGCTGTACTCCCAGAACATCATACCCGCGAGTTCATTAGACTTCACATAGTCGCATTTATGCCGGATCGACTCTTCGTCCTCGTAAGATATGAGGGAGCTGCCGTTAAAAAGGAACGGAGCCCGGGCTTCCTCGTCCCAGAAACGGGTATACCCGTTTTTATCGATGTAATCGGCCGCAAGGGTGGTGAAATCCGGCCCATAACCTCCCGTGCTCCCGGCCATCTGATGGAGACCGCGATTAATGTCGGGCACCTGCTGCCAAATACGCGAATAAAATGCCGCGCCGATTACGATTTTCTCCTTAGGAACTCCCGCCCGGATAAACATGTTGATGGAAGAATCCGTACTAATGCGGAACAAATCCCCTGACGGCGTGTACAGATTTGTATGGTGCCCCGTCAATGTTTGAAATCCTCCGCGCATATCGTAGGTCATCACTTGGACAAAATCGACATACTGCTGCACAAGGTCCATTTCCGTGCCGTCTACATAATACTGATCGGCTCCCGCAGCGATTGTAAGCAAATAAGGTCTCCCATCCTGCCCGCTTTTACGATCCAATGCTTCCCGCATCGTCTTCAGAAGCAACGTGAAATTCGTCTTATCGTCAGCGCTAGACTGAATGCCTGCTGCAGAATAACAAGGATATTCCCAATCCAGATCGATGCCATCGAACGGATAATCAGTCAAAATACGAACCGCAGATTCGGCCATGCGTCCCCTTCCCTCTTCGGTTGAAGCGGCTTCGGAAAATCCGCCCGCACCCCAGCCTCCGACGGACAGCATCACATTCAAATCGGGATGGTTGCGTTTGATCTCACGCAGTACGTCTACATGCTTCATATGATCGGTACAGATCTCATCCTCCCGAACATGGCCGAACGCCACATTCAGATGAGTCAATTTCAAGAGGTCTTCCCGGGTCATGCCGGGAAGCTTGGAATCGACGGCATAACCCGCCACAATATATTTCTTCGTCATCATTTCGCTTCACTCCTGTCCGTCTGTTGCTGCCATACCCCGCAAAAAACCTGCAGCGCTTCCTTGCCTGTTCCAAGCTTGTACCCGGATTCCTTGTAACGGATTTGATCTTGTCCGTCCAGCACAAAAACGTGAGGGAAGCCCGCCTCATTGCCCGGGAAATCTGACATGAAGCTCCGAAGCGACGCAAACCCGGAATCCCGAACAATAATCGTGTCAGCCGGCAGTCCCGGATAACTGGAAAGATCGAACGTTGCAGTCGATTTATCGTCACCGACCGCTAGAATGACAGGCGCGCCGCTTGCCGTAAGAGCCTCGGCAAGCTCACGGATTTCACGAATCAAATGCTTGGACGGCTCCCGCTCCGGTTCGATCCAAGCTATAATCGCTCCGTTCGTGCCGGCCAGCTCTCCCAGCGTCTTATCGCCACCGTCCGGCAGTGTGAACGTGCTGCGCCGGTCGACGGAACCAAGCACCGGAAGGTGAAGCGGAGCCTGGCGGAATGTAAGCGGCACCTGCGTCAGTTCGCCTGCAGACACCGTAAAATAAGTGAAGCGTACAAGCGCCGTTCCGTCTTTCAGACGTATGCCCGATGTCATTCGGTAAGATCCCTGCTCGACTTCGAACGGCTCATCATACATATCGGATTTACCGTGCGGGTAGATCAGCGTTTTATAATTTCCGTTCTCCAGCCGGGCAATCGTGACATTCTCGGAATAGGAGGCCGCCGGCGCTTCTGCCGCCGTTTCGGTATCCCGCAGCAATAGCAGCTTGCCGCTGTCCTTCCGTTCCGGCTGCCGCCCGGATCCATTCTCAAATACCGCATCCTTCCAGCCGCTGTCCGCCATATATTGCGGCTTCCGTTCGCTCGGGTGCAGCCGCGCCGGGATTCCTATGCTGCGGCAGATCGCCACGAACATAATAGCGAAGGAGGTACGGTCTCCCTTCTTCAAACGGAAGGTTCCAAGCGGCGTCGCTTTGCCCTGCAAATGCGACAGATCTTCCCTGATCTCCCACTCCTTATCAAGCCGGCTGACCAGAGCAGGCGGGTTCGCTCTGAACAACGCGGATTCCGCATCGGTGAACTCGCCTTGGAAAAAACGCTTGTACGGTCCGATCATTTCATATTGTACGCGCGGACAGAGTATATACCGGACAAAGGTATCCTCCGGATAATCCCTCCGTTGAGAGAGGGAGGCGATCAGATGATCGTCCAACGTTTCACGGAACGTATCCGCCAAATCCTTCTCATTCAAGCTTTCCAGCAGCCGGAGCGGCCACTCTCCGTATTCATGCGACCGTTCCTGCAGGAAAGCGGCCATTTCGCGGCTATTTCCGCGCGCTTTGCGCAGAACGTCCCATACCCGCTCCGGCTGCAGGCCCAATATCCGGGCAAGATCCGTCGCTTGCGCTTCGTCGGCGAAGGTCTCCTCGAAGCTTTTCCGGATCTTTGTCCCTTCTTCGATACGGCCGTTGTGCCGCTCCATCTCCTTCCCGGATACCGGATCGGAAGCGTCGTCTCCCCGTTCCGGCGGCGGAACCATATCAAAGTCTGCCGTCCCTTCCTCCTGCTTCGTCCGGTTAAGAACGATTTCGAAGCGTTCACCGTCGGCAACGGTTATTTTCTCTTCCCCCCACCCGCCTGCATGCACCGCACGGATTACCAAATCGCCGAATCCTGTCTTGAACGAGGCTTCGCCCCGCTCGTTCGTCGGCAGTGCGGCGATCGGCGTTAATTCGGCCATATTGTACAGCTGGAATTGTACATGGGCGCCGTCAACCGGCCGCCCGTTCCCGTCTTTCACAACAACCGTGATCGTTCGCGCGGGCGCGTAACCGTCCAACAGATTGATCTCCGTGTACCATTCGTGGGCAAGCGTAATGTCCTCCGGCCCGGGGTAGTTCGCGGGTACCCGCGTGTTGATGAGCATCGCCCGCCGGGCGGGCGGACTGAACCATCCAAGGTTCAGACGCGGCTCCGGTTCGCATGCGCCGATGAAATACCATTGCCCATCCGCCCATGCTTCTACCCAGGCATGGTTATCGTCGCAGTGGGCCCAGCGCGGCGTATAGCACTGCCGGGCAGGAATGCCCAGACTGCGCAGCGCCGCGACCGCAAGAGTCGATTCTTCGCCGCAGCGGCCCCGCGCGGTTCTCATCATCGTCAGCGGCGAGATCGTCCGCAAATCGCTTCCAATGTAAACCGCCTTCTCGTGGCACCAATAGTTCGTCTCCAGAATCGCTTCCGCCATGGACAGATTCGCGGTGCGAGCCGCCAGTTCGTCGTACAGGATACCTCGGCAATCCTCGATATTTTCGCTATTTACCCGGTAAGGCAGCACAAAATGCAAAAACAGATGGTCCGGAACCCGCTTCCCCCAAGGCACCCGTTTGCGGATGTCCAGCGTTCGGCGGACATGGCTCAGAAATAAAGGACCGTCGTAATCGGCCAAATCATTCAAAGGCATATACGCATACAAAAATTTAAGCGCCCACGTCTCTTCTGCGGTCAATTCCTCCCGGAATATTTCGAACAGTCCGCCTATTCTGGCCTGCGCGATATGCTGTTTCTCGCGGAATTTCCGTTCGATTTGCTCCATCGACCGATCATCTAACGAGAACACAGAGGTTTGTTCGGTCATTCCTATTCACTCCTTCCACAGCTTTCCGTCTTCGCGGATATAAAAGGTCGCGCCCCCGCACGTTGACGGCGCCGAAATCTGGAACAGTCTGCCGGTCGTCTCGATCACCGGCACAATGCTCCACTGCCCGTCGCCCATTAACAGCTTCTCGTCCGTTGTAAATTGACCGCTGCTTGCAAAGTAATTGCGCTCACGGTAATAAAGCTTGCGCAATTCCCACTTGATGCGTTCATCCTGCAGCAGTTCAAACGATTCTGGACCGTCCTCATCGGCAAACACGACATATCCCCATAATTCCGGATAATGCATATTAATAATTCCCATCGGGGACCACACCCAGTTATCCTCTGGATAGGGCTTCCCCGTGTCCGGATTCAATACCTTGCGGTATTCGCCATCCTTGACCTCTGCGCGCCATTCGACGCGCGAGAAATTGACGCGCCAAAATTCGCCCTTTACCGGCGGGCGGCCTTCGGGCGCGCACTCGCGCAGGCTGGTCCAAGGCATAGCCACCTCAACGCTCCACTTTCGATTAGCCGCGCCCGGCCGATTCAACTCGCCGTCAATATGCACGGCCGTTTGGAGTCCGTTAATATCCCAGCCGTTAACCGGGGGCCCCCCGTCGCGATACGGCTTGACCAGCAGCAGATCCCATACGGTGTTCAGCGCATTGATTTCAAACTCATAATAGTGGTGCGTGTCTCCGTCAGGATCAATGAAAATTTCAAAATCGTTATCGTAAAAGATGACCGAATCCCGCTCCGTCAACGTCGCCCAAATCTGATCCTCCATCAATTCCGCCGCAAAATAGAAATAGTTATCGTCCCATAGCATTTTCGTCCGGGTTCGCTTCGCAGGCTTCGGACGGAGATCCCCTTCGATATCGACGAAATCGTCCGTCCACTCCGCTTCCGCCCAGAACGGTTTATCCACGCGGCCGTCCAGTAGGAGCGGTCCGGCCGCGCGTCTGCAAATATAAGATTTGGGAGCGAATGCAATATTCGGCTCCGGCACTCCGCTATAATTCATCTTTTTTCCTCCTAGTTTATCTTCCAGCAATATTATACTGCGCGCTCTATGTCCAAACGGCAGATTTGTTGTTATCATTAGTCTATTAACTATTAACCTCAATCAAAATACGATTCATAGAAAAACTCATCAACATCGTAAATAACAGGAGGCAGAATAAATGAATTGGAATTACTTCAAATCCAAACTATTTTTAAAATATATCTGGTCTTACTTATTCATTTTGCTTCTCCCATTAGTCCTCATTACCGTATTTATATATGAGAACGCTGTCAGCAACCTGAGGTCAGAGGTCGAACAATCTCATCTCAATCAATTAACGCAAACCAAACATATTATTGACGGCCGTATGAAAGAGCTGAGCGAAATCGCCTCCCGCGTCACCTATGACGAAAGGCTGACCCCTTATCGGGTCCGTGATCCCTATTTCGGCGGAGAAGCTATTCAAGCGCTTGATCAGTACAAAGCAACAAGCTCTATCATTGGCGAAATGTTCCTGTATTTCCACGGAGATGAGAAAATCTACTCTTCCAAGGGAATGTCGAGTCTTGACGTGTTTGCCAATAATTACAGCTTTCACAATTGGAAGCAAGCAGACTTCATCCAGGATTTGAACAGCGTCGTATTTCCATCCATGCGTCCGGCCGATCTTGTCAATCGAAACACCTACTTGCAGCAATCGATATTGGCTTATCTGGTTCCAATCACACCGAACAGCCCTAATCCGCACGGCACGGTCATGTACTTGATTCAAGAATCCGAGCTAACCGGCTTAATCGATTCGATTCTCGGCAATTTTCAAGGATTATCCTATATTTTCGATAACAACGGCCAAATTCTGACCGGTAACAGCCAAGGCGAATTCCTCACGGATGCGGAGGTCAAGTCGCTCTTTAAGCTGTCCCCGGGCATACACAGTAAAACCTTAAACGGCAAACCGCATTCCCTCGTATCTGTCAAATCCGCGGTAAACGGATGGACTTATGTGACATTGATGCCGAGCGCCCAGTTCTTCAGCAGCGTCCTGCATGTTCGCAGCTTCATCATCATGTTGTTCTGCATCGTCGTCCTTGCGGGCGCCGCGATCGCGCTCCTGCTTGCCAGAATGCAATACCAGCCCATATCCATGCTGGTGGAATTCGCGAACTCCAAATCCAATCCGGGCCGTTCGGCAAATGATTCCGTTCCGAACGGAAACGAGCTTGAGCGTATCCGGACAGCGCTGCAGGATTACAGCTCAAGGGTGGATTTGCAAGAGCCCTATGCCCGTAACCACTTTTTGTCCATGCTGCTGAAATACGGCAACGCCCGGAGCATGACGCCCGACCTCCTGGAAGCGTTCGATCTCCAATTCGACCGTTCCCGTCACTTCGTGATGGTCATCGGATGGGTCGAATTAGATGTTCATCCGGACGACAGACAAAGCCGGCAAGAAATGATCGAGCTGCTTGCCCGGATTGAGTTTCCGGAGCTGGCTGCGCATGCCTACGGCGTCGAGCTCCCGCAGCTGGACCAGCTCGCACTCATAGTCAGCTTTAACCTAGATGGCGCTATGGAGGAATTCACTCAGATCCGTCATATTGTCGAAGCGGCACGCAGCCATATGCTCGAAATGTCCGATGTGACCCCGATGATTGGCGTCGGGACCTGCTACTCGAATCCGGACCAGTTAAATCAGTCCTTTATTGAAGCTTGTTCCGCATTCGAGCTTCGTTTGTCAACCGGGCACGGTACGGTCACTTATTTCGAGAAGCTGTCTTATGCGCCGGACCAAACCTACTGGATTCCTAATAACGTGCTGTTGAAGCTTTCGCAAAGCTTGAAGCTGGGAAGCTATGATGTGGCGGCACAAATGATCAGTCCTACGATCCGAAGTTTGCAATCTTCGGAGCTTTCCACCTTGCTCATCCGCTGCATTTGCTTTGACGTTCTGAATACGATGCTGAAGACCGCATCCGAGCTCGGCATCCATAACGTTTTGCAGGAAATTGCACCAAATATGGCTTTCAATTCGTTGGATGAATTAGAACGCAGTTTTCTGAATCTGGCTTCCCGAATCTGCACGCAGGTTGAGCGTGATACGAAGAAGGAAGAACATTCACTAATGGATCAGGTAGTTGCCTACATTGACAGTCACTTTATGGATCATACGCTCAGTCTTGAGACGATATCCTTCGAGTTCGCCATCTCGCCGTCGCATATCAGCCGTTCATTCAAGGAGAAGATGGGCCAGAACTTTATTCCGTACATTTGGCAAAAAAGGCTGGAAGAGGTCATGCATCAATTGAAAACAACGAACGATCCGTTAAAGGACATCATTATACGCGTCGGCTACCTCGATACACCTAACTTTATCCGTAAATTCAAGAAGGAAACCGGGTTTACTCCGGGCCAATACCGCAAGCTGAACTCGGAAAACGGTCTGGCAGACCCGGAACCAGATCTCGAAAAAGAATAATTATATACGATGCCAATATACCCGATCATCATGAAGCATGACCGGGTATATTGGCTTTTTGAGTTCATTCAAAAGGACGGCGAAGTGTTGCTACTTACTCGATTCGTTCCAGCGATCGTATGCGCCTTGATAAAGCTCCACAATACGGTCACCGCCCATTTTTTTGATTTGGGCCGTATACGTATCCCAGTTAGAGAGCGGTTCATTGCCTGTTACGAACTTCGCTTCCATCTGAATCACATATGTGTTCAGATCGGACAACAAAGCGGTAGCTTCGGACTGCTCTTCATTCGTTAAATAAACGTTAGGGAAAGGCGCTTTGCCGATTGGAGTCAGCTTCTCCGCATTTTCCTTATCAATCCATGCGTCGAACTCGCTTCTAAGTCCTTTAGTAAGCTCGGTGTCGTTCATACCGGGGGTGAGGATACCATAGTTCGGTGTCATCGTACCGCGGTATTCTTCACGATCCACGCCGCCGGGAACCGGAAGCCATTCTTTCTCGTGCGTATCCTTGTTTTTATATTTCCACAGTAAATTCTCAGGACCTTGAGCGAACAGTGTGGCCCCTTCATAGCTGTACAGGTAGTCGATCCAACGCATTGTCGCTTCCGGTGCCGGGTTGCTGCTCGAAATGGCAAAGGTACCGTTCGCAGAAATACCGGGATGCTTGCCATAGACTGGGGATCCGGCTACTTCACTCTTCAAAGGAGTCATCATAGGGTTGTCTCCACTTGGTTCGCCGCCAAGCGTAAAGTATGGAAACCAGTCATTGAACACGGCAATTTGATTATTTTGCCCTTTGGCTTTCTTCTGATCAGCCGTCTGCGAGAATGTTTCGTGGTCGAGCAAATTGTCATTCCACAGACGATTCAAAAATGTTAAATAACCTTTGTAGCCTTCTTCTTGCGGCGTATAGTGCACTTTACCATCCTTATCGGCATAGATGACCTCATTATAAATGCCCCAGAAACCAAGGAAGAACATACGCAAATCGTCCAGCTTAACGGAAGTAAGCGGAATTTCATCCTGCTTCCCGTTGCCGTTCGGATCTTCCTCTTTGACACGCTTCAGAAAGGCATAGAACTCATCTGTTGTCTTAGGCAATTCGGTTACTCCAAGGGCTTTCAAAATCTTACCGTTATACCACATCGGGCTGCGATACCAGACCGCTGCCAAATCGATATTCGGAAGCGCATACATATGGCCGTCAGGCGTTGTAAACGACTTACGGATATCCGGATTCTCGTCAAAAATCTTTTTAAGATTAGGCGCATAACCGTTATCGATATAACCTTCAAGCGGGATAAGAACGCCCTGACTGCCGTAGGTTACTTGTTCAGCGGGCTTAAGATCCGCAGCATAGAAGATGTCCGGCAAATTGCCACTGGCAAATACCAGGTTTTTCTTGGTGGCGAAGCTGTCAATCGGCGAGTTTTGGTATTCCAGCTTGATGCCTGTCAATTTCTCCATCTCTTGAAGAACAGGCATTTTATTCCAGTCCGCTACGCCGGCGTCTTGCGACATCATTGTCAACGTAAGCGGCTCGCTAACAATCGGAAAACCTTCTTTCTTGACATCCTCAGCCGTCTTGGAAACGTCTGTTGCATTTGTACCGCCGGCAGCACCCTCGTCATTGGATGAACCGCAAGCTGCCAATAATGACACGAGCAAAGTGAGACACAACAACCATGCTGATGTTTTGCGAAGCTTTTTCATCGAATCTTCTCCCCTTTTCTTTCAATCATTTATGAGCAAGATCAGCCCTTAACGGAACCAATCATGACACCTTGCACAAAATAACGCTGAAGGAACGGATAAATCGCAATAACGGGTACGGTTGCCACGATAATGACTGCGTATTTGACCAGCGCGGCGATCTCCGCTTTGTTGTTAAGCGCCGCAGCTGACGACGCATCCATGGCTCCCCCGCCCTGAGCCGACATTTCCTGCAGAACAAGAATTTGGCGTAAGACAAGCTGCAGCGGGTATTTATCAGCATCATTTAAATAAATAAGCGCCGAGAAGTAGCTGTTCCAATTGCCTACACCGTAGAACAACCCCATAACGGCGATGATCGGCATCGACAACGGCAGAATGATCTTGATGAACAACCGCATGTTCGTGCACCCGTCGATTTGAGCGGCCTCTTGCAGCTCCTTCGGTATCGAGGACTGGAAGAACGTCCGGGATACAATGATGTTCCAGATCGAAGCGGCCGAAGGAATAATGATCGCCCACATCGTGTTCACCATGTTTAACTCTTTGACGAGCAAGTAAGTTGGCACAAGGCCGCCGCCGAAGAACATGGTCACCATGAACATGCCCATAAAAAAGTTGCGTCCCGCAAAATCTTTGCGGCTAAGCGCATAGGCTGCCGGCAGCGTTACGAACAGATTGATCAGCGTCCCCACCGCCGTATATAGGATGGTGTTGCCGTAGCCCGTCCATATACTCGAGTTCTGGAACACTCTCTCATAGCCCTCAAATGTGATCCCTTTCGGCAACAGCCACATTTCGCCCGAGCCGACCAGCTTCGGATCACTGATCGAAGCACTGATCATATACAGCACGGGATATGCCACAACAATAAAGGCTAGAAATACAAAAATATAGTTGCAAATAACGAATACTTTATCTCTGCCGGTTTCTTTTACGGCGGAAACCATAGATCTCACCCCCTTCTTCTACCACAAACTGTTCTCATTGGTGCGGCGTACAATCTGGTTCACTACAATTAACAGGATCGCGTTAACGACCGAATTGAATAAGCCGACCGCCGTCGAGAAGCTGTATTGGGCATCTACAAGCCCCGAACGATATACGAAAGTCGAAATGACGTCCGATGCTTCCATGTTCAATGGATTTTGCAGCAATAAAATTTTTTCAAATCCCACTCCAAGCAGACTCCCCATATTCAGTATCAACAGAATGGTCATCGTCGGGACAATCGTCGGAATGTTGATGTGGCGAACGCGTTGAAACCGTGATGCTCCATCGATAATCGCCGCCTCATGCTGCTGCGGATCAACGCCGGACAACGCTGCCAAATAAATAATAGTACCCCAGCCGGCGCCCTGCCACACACCCGAGAACACATACATCGTCTTGAACCAGCTCGGATCCGTCAGAAATTGCGGTGCGTTAAATCCAAGCCATTCCAGGAAGTGCGTGATGATCCCCGTTGAGGGAGACAAGAACGTAATGATCATACCAGCCATAACAACGACAGATATAAAGTGAGGCGCATACGTTACGGTCTGAACCGTCCGTTTGAAGAAGCCGTTTTTCACCTCATTAAAGGCCAGCGCCAGAATGATGGGAAGCGGAAATCCGATTGCCAATTCATACAAGCTAATACTAAGCGTGTTCCATAGCAAGTCCCAAAAGTAATAAGAATTAAAGAAACGGATAAAATGGTCGAAGCCGGCCCAAGGGCTTCCGAAGATGCCTTTGGTAGGGATAAAGTTTTTGAACGCGATTTGTATGCCGTACATCGGACCGTAATGGAAAATTAGAAAGTAGAAAAATGCAGGTGCTATAAATAGATATAGTTCCCAATTTTGCAGAACTCTCTTCCACGCTTTGTTATTGCCCTTCGCCAATCCCGGCAGCGCGCTGCCCGTTAAGATTCTTTTCGTTTCCTGCATAGTGTCACCCCCTCCTCATGAAGTTAGTTTCTTTCGTTATGCGTTCTATGCCGGAACCGGTGATTGCTAACGCTTACACAAAGCTTAGCCAATAAACGCATCAACCGTAAATATGTCATTTTGGAGGGTCGCGGAAACCGCTTACAGGCCGTGTTTTCGTTCGTATTGCCAGGTGAAATCAACATATGGACAATATGTCGTTTTTGATTCAAATCAGCTGAATGAACCCTTTTGCAAATATGACCTATCGCCCAAGACTAGGCGAATCAGCCCATTACCCAAGGTTCGTATTGAGAAAGCAAAAATAACATGTATGCGTTTCCGCCTTGAAGCATTTGTTATGTAGGCAGCGCAAATATCCCTAACTGGAAGCAAAACATTAGGGATGTCATGGACGAAATGATGCGCGTACTGCGGCCGGGAGGCATGATTATTATTTTCGAGACGATGGGTACCGGCTATGAAACGCCAAATCCGCCCGAGTTTCTAAAGCCTTACTACGACGAGCTGGTTCAAGAGTACGGCTTCTCTCATAAATGGATTCGTACGGATTACCAATTCGACAACACGCTCCAGGCGGAGCAGCTTACCCGCTTCTTCTTCAGCGATGAGCTCGCAGACCGCGTAGCCAGCCGGAAGCTTGTGCAGCTGCCCGAGTGCGCGGGCGTATGGTGGCTGCAGCTGTAAACGCGTGAGCGATTATCTCCTCTTTTGCAAGCAGCGGCAACTCTCTAATAGGCTATATAAGTTGAACTAATGTTAGCATAGTTTTTCAGGTCCTATTAAGCATGTTGACAAAATAGCTTCGCTCCTGCGAGATGAATGACGAATCTAACTGGAAAAGATCCCGCTAAACTTACTCCATCAGCGAGTAAGTGAGCTTTTGAGGGCGAATAGCGGATGGTGCGACGTATTAAAGCTAGTTTCTAGACCAAAGTTGGCTGAATGGGTTAGTTTGATCGGATTAGATCTATTTTCTAGACTAATTTGGGTGAGTGGTGGTTGCTTTAATAGAGTGTGTCTGAGACAGCTGGAGTTATTCCAGTTCGTGCTGCCGGAGCAGCCGTGAACTCGCGAGATTGATTAGTTCAACTTATATAGCTTTATTTACAAGAAACCGCCTGCTTTCATTAGGAAGCAGGCGGCGCTCTTGGTACAGTCAGCCTGTCGGCCATTAGGACTTATTCCCTCTACGCACCTTTAACAGCTTGCCCTTGACCGTCGTATTCTTCATCAGTTCGAGTACCAGCGACCCTTTGCCATTCAATATTTCGACGTCCGTGACATGATCGAGTATCGTAATGATGCCAATATCGTCCGCCGTTACCCCTTCTAATTTGGCAATCGTCCCTACAAAGTCGACCGCACGGAACTTCTTCTTCTTCCCGCCATTGAAGTTAAGCTTCATAATCTGCTTATTAAGCTGCTCCCGCTTATCTTTCTTTAGGATCGGCCCGATTTGCAGCTTCCGTTCAAACGGCTCCCTCCCCGCCTCGACAGCCGCTTCAGACGGAGCCGTAACGCGCGGAATCGCAAAACCGATATAACCTTCAATATCGGATAACCGCCTGCTATCCTTGGAAGTCACGAAGGTAATCGCTTTGCCCGATTGCCCTGCCCGGCCCGTTCGCCCCGTGCGATGCACGTAGCTTTCCTTCTCCAGCGGGATGTCATAATTAATAACATGCGTAATATTGGTAATGTCAATGCCCCTGGCCGCTACATCGGTTGCGATTAAATAGCGGAATTGGCCTCTCCGAAAAGCATTCATCACCTCGAAGCGCTCATATTGCTCCATCCCGCCATGTATCCGATCGCAAGGATAATCGAGCTCCGCCAGCTCTCTGAATACATAATCGACATTTTCCTGCGTCCGGCAAAAAATAATGCAGCTGTCCGGATTTTCGACGGTCAGTACATTTTGCAGCAAGCTCAGCTTATCCGATTCCTTCACTTCAATGAGCGCATGCTCGATCGCAGCTGTCGTTAATCCGGCTGCTTTCATCGCAATATGGACGGGCAAGTCCAAATATTGATCTGCCAGCTTCGCCACATCCTGCGGAAATGTAGCCGAGAACAGCATCGTTACACGATCGACCGGCAGCTCCTTCATAATGGCCTGCACCTGCTCGATAAAGCCCATGTTCAGCATTTCGTCCGCTTCATCGATCACGACATATTTGATGCGCTCCAGAGCGAGCGTTCCCCGCTCGATATGATCCAGCACGCGGCCCGGCGTTCCCACCACCATATGGGTACGCTGCTTCAGCTCGGCCTTCTGCATATGGAAGGGGGACTTTCCGAACACGGCCGTCGCTTTAATCCGTTTAAAGCGCCCGATATTCGTAATGTCCTCATTGACCTGGACAGCAAGCTCTCTTGTCGGCGTCAAAATTAATGCCTGCGGCTTATTCTCGTTCCAGTCGACAAGCTCGCATAACGGAATGCCATACGCGGCCGTCTTGCCGCTGCCCGTTTGCGATTTGACGACGAGATCCCGCTTCTCGAGCGCCACGGGAATCACCTCGCTTTGCACCTCGGTCGGATTCTCGTAGCCCAAGCTTTCCAGCGCTCTTTCTATTTCCTCACTTAATCCATATTGGTTAAATTGCTTCTCGCTCATCGATAAACCTCTTCCGTTTCATATTCGTACATCCTCCATTATACCCGAAAAGGCTTCGCGGCTAGCGGTACTACATAAAGTGAGTACTAGTTGCACTCCTAACGGGCTATTATAATACAAGACATACCAACAAGAAAGGCAAGTGAATGCAATGGTCCGTTTAAACGTCACGCGAGTCGGATTTCTAATGGGCGTTTCCCTGCTGCTTGCAGCCATCATTTATTTTTTCGCAGCCAATTGGAACGGTCTCGGCCGTGCCGATAAAATTCTCGCCTCCGCAGGCATGATCGTCCTGTTTTACGGCGTATCCTTCCTATTTTCCAAGATGAAATTTATGCTCGGGCATCATTCGTTTCTATCCGCCATTTTTCTCGTCGGCGGCTGTATTTCATTCGGCGCTTCGGTCGCACTGCTCAATCAAATTTATAATTCCCATGCCGATACGTACGAGCTGTTCCTCGTCTGGTCCATTCCTGCGCTGCTGTTTGCTATAATAACGCGCTACAACCCGTTTTATCTATTAACGTATGCTCTCATTCATTTGACCTTGTGGCAATACTTCTTTCCTTCCTCCTTATCTTTCATGCACAGCGAGGAGCGGCTTCTATGGATTGGCGGTTTATTCGCTGCGATTAATCTGATTCTGTTCCTTGTTGCGGAGAACAACTGGCTGCGGTCAGCGCCGGTCAAGACAGCAAGCTTTGTTCTATTCCATGTCTCGTTGCTAATCTTATCGACAACGTTTCAGAATAACGTATATGACGCAACAATGAATATCGCAAGCAGTGCCGCCATTCTTATTGGATTTTATTATTTTATCCGTGTACGTTTGGACAAAATCATGCTGACCCTAAATGCGCTGGCCGCCTCCGCTTTTGCGGTCATCCGATTTATCGAGCTCATGTCGGAGCATGCGTCTACAACTTTCTTCATTCTGGGGCTTGTGTTCGTCGCTCTATTGCTTACCGGCAATGTGTTTTTCTTCCGTTATTTAAACAAGCTCGGCAATAACCCGTCCTCTACGGAAGAAAATGCTGCGGATTTGCAATCCGAGGAGAAGAAGAGCGTGGTCGTCAGCAAAATCGCATCGACCATCGTGACGGTAATTGGCGTCCTCATCGGCAGCATCTCCTTAATCGGCCTCGTATTTATGGCCTCGGGAGAAATCGAGCCTCAGCATACGCTTTATGCCGTGTCTCTGTTGTTCGTCATTCCCGCTATCCTGCTGCCGCGCCTGAATCCGGCTATTCGGTATACGGTGCTGATGATCGGCTATGCGGCTGGAATGGTGTCCATCGTCTGGATCGACATGACGGCCTTATCGGTTATGTTCCTTCTTCTGACTGTCGGAGGATGGTTTCGGTTAGACGGACGTGCTCAGCAACTATTCATTTATACGCTTATTAACGGCAATATCGCAATTATTTTGTTCCAGCTTTTCCAATCGGTGCAGCATGCCGCTGCGTTTATTGTGTTAATTCTTGCGACGCTGAACGCTGTCATCTATGCCGGCCGCCTCCTGCTGCGTGAAGGCTCTTTGCGGCAGCATGTGCGGGAGGGCGGACTGTTCTTTACTCTGCTGTTCTTATTATGGCTTACTTTTATGGACGATATTTTTCCGCATTCGAATACATGGTTCAACATCATCAACTTCATCGTCGTTACGGGAATGACTTTCGTATTCGTCCGCCGCAGCCAAGCTTTAGAAGCCGCAGTAAGCTTCACGTTCTGGTTCGTTTATATCGCTTTCAAGTACTACGATCTGCTGTGGACGCTCATGCATAAATCGATCACGCTTGCTCTCCTAGGCACTGTCTTTATTGCAGCAACCTATATTTACGCCTATCGGGCACGGGCGGGCGAGCCAGCCGAAGCAGCAGGGTTTCAGCCATATATGCGAAAAAGCTCACTCTGGATCGCAATCGTCATTGCGCTTCAGCTGAGCTATATCGGTTACCATACGGCAGCAAGCGAATCCTTATTGGCAAATGGAGCCCAGGTCAAGCTGCAGATTGAGCCGCTGGATCCAAGATCGCTCCTGCAGGGCGACTATGTCACGCTTAATTATAGTATCTCTACGCCTCCGGCTGCGGTTATGACTGAACTCGAGTCGCGCCCGGGCCTAAGCCGCGTCAAGGTGGTGCTTCGTCCGGACGCTTCCGGCGTGTATGTTTTCGATCGCTTGTATAAGAACGGCGACAAGCTGGCCGTTCAGGAGATCCTTATAAATGGAACCGTAAGCGGCTGGTCAAGCATTTACTACGGCATAGAAACCTACTTCGTACCGGAGGGCACCGGCACAGAGACCGAACAAAACGCCCGCTTCGCCTATGTCAAAGTAGGTAAAAACGGAGATGCGCTGCTCGAGCGATTGAGCATTCAATAAGCAAATCGGGACCGGTGCCTCAAACGAGCAACACCGGTCCCGATCTTTTTAGCCTGATTAATTCGCGATTTTGCTAAGCTCCGGGTAGTCCTCCAAATATCCGTTGCGGTCCAGCTCGACAAGCGCCTTGCGGATGCTTTGCTCGTTCTCCCCGGACTGGTCGGACAGCTGGAGCAGTTCGGCAATCGTAATATTCCTATGCTCCTTGCAGTAGGTGAGCAACCCTTTGGCCGCCCATGACAACCGGTCATCCTGGAATTCCCCGATCATTTTGCGGAACAATTTATGTGGAATGAGATGCTCGTCGACGAGAGCCTGCATCGCTTTGATCGCTTGCTTCGTTGTCATCCGGCCTTTGCTTGCGACCTCGTTAATCGTTAGTGAAGCGGAATCAGCGGTGCTTGAGCTGAGTACGATATAAATCATCTGCGAATAAATATCCAAGTTAGGTTTGAAAAAGATTTCCGTTGAAACCGTGAAATTGCGAATATTGCCTGCTATAAGTTCATTGGTCATCATCATGTTCTCCTTTCCATATGGTTTATACTATAATAAATGTTCGGATAAGGGGATTCAATTTAGGCTTTATGAGAATTTTATAACAAAACTCGCAAGCGCGCGTATAAAGCACCATCTAAGAGAAAGAGCAAGGCCTATTGCAATGCGTCCGGATCGGATGCTTGCTCTGTATCGATATAGCGGTACCGCTCTAAATTCACGCGCCCGGCTTCATCCGTTTCGACGCCCTCATTGTTCAAATAGAACGACTGCATAAAGCGGGCTTCCTCCTCTTGCAACGCGATTTCGCCTTTTGCATTAACGACCCGATGCCAGGGCAGGCTATGTACAGCGCTTAGCGAGTGAAGAATCCGAACCACCTGTCTCGCACCTCTCGGGCTTCCCGCCTGTGCCGCGATTTGCCCGTAGGTCATTACATTGCCCTCAGGAATTGCTTTTATAATCTCAATTACTCGCTTTGTAAATGGCTGCATAAGGTCACCTGCTTTCTATTTCCGAGTATACAATAAATCTCCGATCATTATTTTTTCGAAATGTATAAATTTCTTATTTCATTTTGCACCAAACGATGTAGAATAGAAACAATGGGTTTAGATCCGTTTTTGTCATTTTCGCTAATGCTCTTAGCCCCCGCTACAGTCACAAGTAGTCTGTCGCATCTGATCGAACGTCTTAACGGAAAACTATGTGAAAAGTGTAACAATCTCTTGGGGTTTAGCTGAATCTTTAGCGGCTGACACGATTGAGACCATAACTTACTTTTAAATTTACGTAAAGGGGGACATTCTCTTATGTCACAACTATCTGCCGAGCAAGAAGTAGCGGTGAGCATTGCCGAGCAAAAACAAACGCTGGACATTCTTGATCAACTAATGAAGCCAGAGGTTCAACAGTCCTTGACTGTGCTGGTGGACAATTTGCCGAAGTTGGCCGAGATGGTCACGCTTATGACGAAGGCTTACGATTTTGCTCAAAACATCGCAACGGATAAAGTACTTATCAACGATTTCGCCCAAGGTATCGGTGAATTCGTCAAGCCGGTTCAGGAGAAAGCAAAAGGCATCGCTACAGCTGCAATAGAAGCAGGCGAGCGCTCGCAAGAGGCTGCTGGTTCAACGGTTGGCCTGTTCGCCATGCTGAAAATGCTGAAGGATCCGGAAGTTCAAAAAACGCTCCGTTTCGCGCAAGCGTTCCTGAATGTGTTAGCTGAACGGAAAAACGAAAAAGCATAATAACGGAACACCCATAGAACGAATGGAGGATAAACATGTCGAAGCAAATTTTAATTCTGGGCGGCGGATATGGCGGCGTTCTTACCGCTATGACGGCACGCAAGCACCTAACGCCAGCTGAAGCGGCAATCACAATCGTGAACCGTTTCCCTACCCACCAAATCATTACTGAGCTGCACCGGCTTGCAGGCGGCACGATTTCAGAAGGAGCCGTTTCGCTTCCGCTTAACAAGCTTCTCGGCGATAAAAAGATCAATATCATCGTTGACTCGGTTAAAGAAATTAAGCCGAACGATAAGCAAGTCGTTTTGGCTGGCGGCCAAATACAGAAGTATGATTCTCTGGTCGTAGCTCTTGGCAGTGAAACGAACTACTTCGGGATCCCGGGCCTGGAAGAGAACAGCCTGGTCCTAAAATCCGTTGCGGATGCCAACAAAATTCGCGCGCATGTCGAAAGTCGGCTGGACGCTTACAAAAAATCGGGCAACAAAGCTGACGCAACGATCGTTGTCGGCGGCGGAGGTTTGACCGGCGTCGAGCTTGTCGGCGAATTCGCCGATAAATTGCCTGAGGTTTGCCGCAGCAAAGGTATCGACTTCAATGATGTGGCGCTATATTGCGTTGAAGCAGGACCTGCCGTTCTGCCAATCTTCCCTAAAAATCTGATTGAGCGCGCAGTAGCAAGCCTTGAGAAACGCGGCGTAAACTTTATTACTGGCGTTGCCATTACGGAAGCGACGAAAAATTCCGTTTCCCTGAAAGACGGACGCACAATCGAGTCCAGCACGATTATTTGGACAGGCGGCGTTAAAGGCAACCCGGTTGTCGGCAGCAGCGGCCTTGCTGAAGACCGCGGCCGTTCTACCGTTACTTCCACTCTGCAATCGACTTCGCATCCGGATGTATTCCTAGCCGGCGATTGCGCAGTCGTATTCCCGGAGGGCGGCGATCGTCCATACCCTCCAACGGCTCAGCTTGCTTGGCAAATGGGTGAAACAGTCGGCTGCAACCTGGCGGCTCAAATCAAGGGCGGCGCGATGGATAAGTTTGTGCCGGTATTCTCCGGTACGCTCGGAAGTCTCGGCCGCAAAGACGCGGTCGGCACAATCGGCGGCAACGCTACACAGCTGAAGGGCCTGCCTGCGACGCTTATGAAGGAAGCGAGCAACGTTCGTTACCTGTCGCATATTCACGGTCTATTCGCGCTTGCATACTAAGCTATATGGAAAAGAGGAGAACAGACTGCAGACTGCCCTCCTCTTTTTTTTCTAGTGGCCTTTCTAGAGCTTGATCAACCATATTCTTGTGCTCCCTTAATCACATACGATTATGTTTAATGCAACAGTAACTTCTGATGAAAAATAAATACCGCCACCCCCTTGTTTGGGATTAGCGGTATTCCGAATTTTGATGTGTTGTTCGACATCACTCCATCTCACTTAGTGTGTCTAAATAATACCGGATATTATTTAGTACTATTTAGTGTCATCTAGTCATATTAGGTAATACTAAATATAACTCGCGTGAGATGTTTCTATTATCAGCTCCAAGCATCGATGTCCTCATCGTCAATTTCTTCTTCCGGCTCGGATACAGGCTCTTGCTTAGGCTCATGCATAGACTCAAACCCAGGCTCCGCCATATTCTCCTTGTTTTCCTCCACGGCTGCAGCCATTTCCCGCTGGCCTGAGGAAGGTCCGGCAAACGGGATTTCCTGCGGCAGCGCAGAACCCGCGCCTCCTTGCAAGACGTTCCTTTCTACGGGAACGAAAGCCTGCAAATTGCGGACACCATTCTGAAAAATCTCTTTCTCGATTAAATAACGAAGGGAATCCATGAGATTCGATTGGGCATTGAGCCACTGCATCACCAATGGATCTTCCGTTTTTTTCGTTTTTAAACTAATGTTTTCACCTGGCTGTTTCGTCTTCTTCACTCAAGTCACCTACCGAAATCCCATAGTTTGCGCATGCTTGCCATTTATACAGGCTGTGCGGCCTTATTCTTCAAAGCCTCGTAAATCTTGCCCCGTACAAAAGCGTCCAGTCCCATGGCATTCATTTGCACCGCATAGTCAGCCGGGATATACAGCAGCTGCATTTCGCGTTCGGCGCACAGCTCCTTGATTTCGGAATAGAGGATGGAACGCATAAGAATGCTTCCTCCCCCATATACGCAGATCAGATCGATTTCATTACGCGCCTTCGTAAGCTGTCTCTTCACGTTCTGCACGATTTGTCTTACTTGGCTTTCCAGCGGCCTTCTCAGCGTCTTAAGCGCGCGAGCATGATATTTATGCTTCGGATTTTTGATGACATCGCTGAAAAATTGACGCGGGCTATTAGGCAAATGGATCAAACGATTAAATTCGTCCAATGCTTCCTCGATCGCATAACCGGCGCCATGATGGCTGCCGTGGACAAATTGACGCAAAAATTTGTTGCCCTCCGTAATCGGATACTCGGTCGAGCCGTCCCCGATATCCACATGAAGAATTCGTTTGTCTTTGAAATAACTGCCGTTGAACTTTTTCTCAATGCCGTATTCCTTCAGAAACTCCTCGAAAATATCGCCCTCGCGCCAGTTCCCCTCGCCATCCTTCTGCAGGGTAAAAATGACGGGCGTCGCTTCCGGCACCACCTTCGCGAATGGAATAACGATCTTCACCCCGACACGTTGAATGCCCAGATGAACCGTTACATGATGCGAGCCGGAGGTAAAACGTTTCTCGAACTTCGCCGAGGTCTCATCCGTATGCTGCGTAACCGGCAGAGCCGTCGCCATGTCTACTTCAACGTCAATTTGCTCCGGAATTTGTTTCTCTTCTTCATAAGCCTTCTGTACGGCAATCGCCGCAATTTGGGCAAGCGTGTTGATGACCGGCAGGTCCATATCGCTCTTCAGATCGATTCCGATTTGCAAATTATCGAGAATTTCGCCGCTTTCCAGAGCAAACTTGCCGACATAGTACATGCCCGGTCTGGCAGCCGGCGAATCAATCGTGACGACCAGTTGATCCTGCAAATTTTTGATAAAGCTTTCCGGCGATTGCTCTTCGCTCCAAGGGAGCTCGTCCACCGTGCAATTGACATTGGGCTGCTGAATGAGCCTGCCGTCAATAATGAGGTCGTGCTCGCTGTTTCCGTTGTCGTTACCTACAAAGAAATGAAAGTTCATAAATATCTTCCTCCTTGTTCTTGCGTATAGGTATTACTTTGCCACACGAAGTGTTAGCGCGCATCCCTCTACGGTCCCAGAGGAGGTTAATATTTTCTCATCAAACAATGACATCATTTGCATTAACGTACGATGAGCAAACAAAAAAAGACATCCGATCCTTGCTTCGCAAAGGAATGATGTCTTTCTTATTCGTTCTAACGCCTATACCGCTCTTATTTCAAGCAGCTCGTATTGGATGACGCCAACCGGCGCATTAACGTGAATAATGTCGCCGACTGATTTTCCGATGAGCTCCTTGCCGAGAGGACTCTCATAGGATATTTTATTTTCATTGACATCTGCCTCTTCCGTACCTACAATTTTGTACTCGATTTTCTCGGCAAATTCAATATCATTCAGTACGACGACCGACCCAATACCGGCCTTTGACAGGTCGAGGCTCTTCGCATCGACGACCCGGGCTTTTTTCAACATTTTATCGAGAATGAGAATTCTGGTTTCCATAAAAGCCTGGTCTTCCTTGGCCGAATGGTACTCGCTGTTTTCCTTCAAATCGCCATAGCTGATCGCCAGTTTGATCCGGGCGGCCAGCTCCTTGCGCTTCACATATTTCAGTTCGTCCAGCTCCGCCTCTAATTGAGCCAAGCCTTCTTTGGTTAAAATAACTTCATCTTTTGACATGTTAACAGCTCCCATTTGCTCTCTTTGCTCTATTTTAACCTAATTTTCGTCAATATGCGAAATCGGCGGAGAATATCCGAATACGGGCGCTGCCCCATGCGCTGATGCAGCCCATTGCACCGCATTAGCGATAACGCGCAAAATTTGCGGATTATAAAAAGTAGGATACGTCTCGTGACCAGGCTGGAAGTAAAAGATCTTCCCCAGTCTGCGATAAAAGGCACAGCCGCTGCGGAAGACCTCACCGCCTTGAAACCAGCCTACGAAGATAAGCTCATCCGGCACGGGAATATCAAAAAATTCACCGTACATCTCTTCCTCCTCCAGCTCGATGTATGACCCAACCCCCGCCGTAATGGGGTGAGCGGGATTCACGATCCATAAGAGCTGTTTCTCCTTCGCTACCCGCCACTTCAATTCGCAAGTCGTCCCCATCAGTTTGCGAAACAGCTTGGAGAAATGCCCAGAGTGCAGGACAATGAGCCCCATGCCGTTCAGCACCCTCTGATAAACGCGCTCAACAACCTCATCACTGACCTGATCATGCGCCGCATGCCCCCACCAGATGAGCACATCCGTATGATTGAGGACCTGCTCGGTCAGCCCATGCTGCGGCTCCTCAAAGGTTGCCGTGTGAATTCGGAAACCATAAGGCGCCAAGCCCGCGGCAAGCGCAACATGCATGCCTCGAGGATAAATGGCAGCTGACTCCGCAATTTCCTTCTCGTCTATATATTCATTCCAGATTGTCAAGCGAATCGCCCTTGTTTCACGATACTCGTTACTGCCAATAAACGCTTTTATCATAGTTGTAATCTCCTCCGTACTATCCGTGTCACTTCTATAATATGTGCCCAGTCCTTAATGGTGACCATGTGCCGTTAAGACAAAGCCTGGGGAGCCTTGTCATTAGACGGGTTTAATTGCACATAAATATAGAGGATCGGAAGTGCGCAGCTTGAGGGTTCTTGTCACCGGCAAAGACGATACCATCGAAGCTATAGACAAACAATATTAGATCCATTTAACTGAGCTTCTTAGCGCAAATCCTCATATTCTGGACCGGCAAACCGAGCTTACGGGATCCGTCAGCACGGGACCACGCGGTCATCGAACAGCTGAAGGAGGGCATCACTCGAATCGCCCAAGCCGCCGGCATTCCTTTAACCGGTCGAAACGGACAGCCGGATCTCTGCCTGCTGCCTCCGGGAGCCGATTTCCATGAATTCGGAACATGCCGCATGGGCGATGACCCGGCTGTCTCCGTAACCAATCGTTATGGCCAGATTCACGGCATATCCGGCCTTTACGTCGCGGGCAACAGCGTCCTGCCTTTCATTGGCGCCACCACTCCATCCCTTACGGCTGCCGCGATAGCCATTCGTACAGCTGATTATATCGTGCATTCCTCCTCCGAATAACAAAGAGCCCTGCATCCCGTTATGATCTTATACCAAAGAAGAGGTATAAAAGCGCATACTCGGATGCAGGGCTCCATTGCCCTTCGTCATATCGACTACAATGTCCATAAGACTGTATAATTTATGTTATAATACTTAACATTTAATAATTTGAATACTTCTTATTTTATAGATTTCGCTCAAATAGTCAATAGTTTTGCATGATTTTCTATCGATAATTTGCTTAAATGACACTATTGTAAAAAAAGGGTTGATTTTTCGGGATTATGTGTTAGTTTATATAACATAGAAGTTGCGAAGGAGAGATATTCATGATAAACGTTAGACAATATTCCACAGTAGACCATGATCATGTGTGGAGGGTCCATCTTCTCGTCATTTCAGAGGCCGGAGTTGAACCTACGCATCAGCATTATCACGATATTTTTCACATAGAAGAACAATACCTGCAGAACGGCGGGGAATTTTTGGTCGTTACCGAGAAACAGGATAATGTCATTGCGATGGGCGGTCTTAAGAGGCTTGATGAGCATAAAGCGGAGATCAAGAGACTTCGCGTACACCCGAGCTATCAGAAGAATGGCTATGGCCAGCTCATGCTGACCAAGCTGGAGCAGCGCGCCGTGGAGCTCGGCTTTAAGCATATTTATTTGGACGCGCTGGCGAGCCAACATGGCGCTCGCAAAATGTTCATCAAAAACGGCTACGCGGAGAAAGGCCCCACGGTCGTCGACGGGTTCGACGTTATTGTTTTCGAGAAAATGCTGGCTTAGCGCATGCCTTGAAAAGGCTGTAAGCCCAAGCTGCTCGTACATTACAATCATGCCAGTTTAAAAGCTCCTTAGAACGCCTAGAAAATTCTAAGACGCATGAGCGAAGTTAGTGGATTTATACAGGATAGAGCACCGATTGGAGCTCGCACTAGCAAAATTAGTGGATTTATATACAGGATAAAGCGCCGAATGACAAGGGACAACCTCCGGTTGTCCCTTGTCATTTACTAATTAGCCCAAAGGCCCAATCAGTTAGCATTCTTCATTTGTTTGCTTCTTAGCTGTCCGCATGCCGCATCAATGTCCGTTCCGTGCTCGAGACGTACGCTGCAGCTCACTCCCTGCTTCTTCAGCGTATCATAGAACAAGCGAATCGATTCCTGCTCGCTTCTCTGATACTGGCTATGCTCATCCACCGGATTATACGGAATCAGATTCACGTTTACGAGCTGTCGCCGATCTCCGACAAGGTCAGCAAGCTCAAGCGCATGCTCCATTCGGTCGTTGACATCCTTTAGCAAAATATATTCCAGCGTAATTCTCCGATTCGTCTTCTCCAAATAATAATCGATCGATTGCATTAATTTCTCGATTGGAATGGCACGGTTGATCTTCATAATCCGCGTACGGAGCTCGTTATTAGGCGCATGCAGCGAAACCGCGAGATTGACGTTCAGATCGCTGTCCGCGAATTCGACGATTTTGCCTGCCAGACCGCTGGTTGAAACGGTAATATGCCTTGCGCCGATCGCAAGCCCCTTATGATCCTTCACCACATTGATGAAGTCTGTCATGTTCTCGAAATTATCAAAAGGTTCGCCTATCCCCATCACGACGATATGGCTGACTCGCTCATCCTTGCCCGCCTGGTCCAGATGAAGCTGAACCTTCATAATTTGCTCCACGATTTCCCCGCTCGACAAATCGCGGCTCTTCGCCAGCAGGCCGCTCGCACAGAAGCTGCACCCGATGTTGCAGCCTACTTGCGTTGTGACACAAACGGACAAGCCGAATTTATGTCTCATTAATACCGTTTCAATCAAATTGCCATCCTGTAAATGAAATAAAAACTTAATCGTTCCGTCCGCCGATTCCTGCTTCAGGTTCTCGTGTAACGTTTGAATAACAAAATGATCCGATAATAATTGTATACAATCCTTATTTATATCAACCATATCCGAAAATGCTGTGACCCGCTTCCGATAAAGCCAATCCCACACCTGCGCAGCCCGAGACTTCTTATGCCCATGCTCGTTAAGCCATGCCGTCAATTGCTCTAATGTTAATCCATAAATGGATGATATATTCATTCGATGCCCTCTTTCCAAAGCTTCAAGCTCAAAGCTATCAATCTGTTTATTATTGTCCCAGATTTTTATGCTTTAAACAAGGAGCGGGCGCAAGATTAGCTTCTGGATATGCATGGCAGGGTCGCGCTTTTCTCATGATCGAGCGGAGACGTTGCGTGAATATAAAAAATATCGTAAGAAGCGGCAATGCCGCCCGGTATGCCGAATTTTTCCTCATACCGCTTAAGCATCTTCGTAAATAGCTGTCGGGATCCCAGTCCGCGCGGTGCGGCTTCTGAAGCGTTCGCTCCGACCGCTTTGACAGCATTCAAAAAATCCCTAACGGAAGCATGCGTTTCTACTTCAAGGGAACGCTCATATTTCGTGGAGGAGAAGCCCGCTTCCCTTAGCATCGTCTGCCAATCGGCTGCCGACTGAAAGGAAAGTCCATGCCGCTGGGGCTCCTTCCCGCTAGCATGGTAGGCTTCCGCGAAGGACTCGTGCAGCTCGCGGAACGTATCCGGCCCGAAGGTCGCGAATGCAAGCGTTCCTCCCGGACGAAGTAGCCGCCTAAGGGCGATTAGCGTATCGTGCGGATTTCTCAGCCATTGAAAGCAAGCATTCGAGACGATGAGATCGAACGAGGACTGCGGGGCTTCAAACGCCCAGGCTTCCACGTCGGCAAGCACGAAGCGAATGCCATGCGGTTGTCCAATAGAGCGGATACGACGTTCAGCAGCTTCGATCATTGCCTGGGCAATATCAAGTGCCGTGATCGAAGAACCGGGCCAATTCCGCAGCAGCATTTCGGTCAAAATGCCGGTGCCGCAGCCGATCTCAAGCAGCTCCGGTTCCGCTGCGCCTGCCGCTCCGTTCCGACCGCGGAGAGAGCTGGCAAGCTTATCTGCCATGACCAGTTGCACGCGCGCATGAACATCGTAAGAACCCGCTGCACTGCGATTAAATTGACGGCTGATCGAGCTTGCTTTTGCATCCATGCCACCATCTCCTTATTTCCGCCGCCATGCTTTCCTCTCTTCCATGAAAGGGCATATGCCCGCATTCCGCTATCGTTAGCAGCTCGACGTGCGGCAGCAGGGCAGCCATTTCTTCTGCCGCCCCGTAAGGGCAAATCGTATCCTTGGTTCCGTGGATCAGCAGCACCGGACAATGAATGCCGGGCAGACGGGAAAGGTACTCCGTACTTCGAAGCAGCTGGAGACCCGCAATGAGCGCCGCCGTAGACCAGCTGCCGATAGGAGAGAGCTTCACAACGAGCTCTTTCTTCGATCCCTCTGCTGTCAGCAGTCTATGCCGGAAGGATTCCTCTACGGCTTGCCGGTCCTTTCCGAGCATCAAAATCATCTGCCGGACATAAACATCCGGCCAGCCCCGTTCGCTTTCCTCTCTCTCGCGAATGAACCTTGCTGTAGCCCCCATCAAAATAAGGCCGTCCGCCAATCCGTTAACGGCAAGGTGCAATGCCAGCAAGCCTCCGAGCGACCAGCCTCCAATTAACAGCGGTCTATATGTACCGTTATATAGAGCCGCCCCCTCCATTGCAGCTTCCCTAATGCTTCTTGCCTGTGCTTCCGCCAGCGCTAACAGCTCTTCATCCGATTCGACCTCTCCATACTCAAACGAAACATGCTTATAATCCGGCAACAAAACCTGAAGGCTGCCGAAAACCGTACGCGGCATGCTCCATCCGGTGAACCACAGTATTGTGCCGACTGTATCCGTCCTCTTCATGACCGCAGCACGCCTAATTCAATAGCGATTCTGCGAATGGCTGCGGCCGCACGGTTCAAATCCTCATCGGAATGGACTGCCGACAAGGAAAAGCGGATGCGTGCTGTGCCGCTCGGAACCGTAGGAGGTCGAATAGCGACAGTCGCTATTCCTTCTTCCTCGAGAGCGCTGCTGAACCGCAGAGCCTTAGCGTTGTCGCCGACAATAATCGGTATGATTGGCGAATCGCCCCTGCCGATTTCAAATCCGGCTTCGCCGAGCATCGAACGAAACCGTCTGCTTGCTGCGCTAAGCCGCTCGCGGCGCCAATGCTCGTCTTGGACCAAAGCCAGCGCTTGCGAAATGCCGGTTATAACGGAAGGCGGCAGCGCCGTCGAATAAATGAGCGGCCTGGCTCTGTTGATAAGCCATTGAATTAGTATATGGCTGCCGCAGACATAGGCGCCGTACACGCCGAACGACTTGCTGAATGTACCCATATGAATGTCCACCTCGTTTGACAGCCCAAGCTTATGGCAAAGTCCCTCTCCGCGCGGTCCGTACAGACCGCCGCTGTGGGCTTCGTCTACCATAAGCATCGCTCCATACTCCCGTTTCAGCGCAACCAGCTCTTGCAAGGGTGCGCAGTCTCCGTCCATGGAGAAGACGGCGTCCGTCACGATCAGCTTGCGCCGTTTATCGCGATGCCTGTTTAGCAACGAGCGCAAATGCTCCATATCGTTATGGCGATACCTCGCATGCTCCGCCCGGCTGAGCGCAATACCAT
Source organism: Paenibacillus alkaliterrae (assembly GCF_021532375.1). Taxonomy (GTDB): domain Bacteria; phylum Bacillota; class Bacilli; order Paenibacillales; family Paenibacillaceae; genus Pristimantibacillus; species Pristimantibacillus alkaliterrae. The sequence continues at coordinate 19,554 of NZ_JAKGAP010000011.1, read as the reverse complement.
CCACGATGCTGGCATGGTTAAGCTTGTCGCTGAAAACAACGTCATCCCGGCTAACCAGCGCTTGAATGACACCTATATTCGCGATATAGCCGCTTCCAAAAACAAGCGCCGCCTCGCTTTGCTGCCAGGCAGCAAGCTGCTCCTCCAATACGCGGTAGGGCCGCCTATTGCCGGTCACCAGCCGGGAGGCGCCGGATCCTGCTCCTTCAACGAACAGCGCTTGGCGCATGGCTTCAACTACTGCGGAATGCCCGGCTAGCCCCAGGTAGTCATTTGAAGATAAGTCCAGAAGCATTCGGTTTTCGCGCAAGAGATACCCGGGGTTATCCGTAATCGGAGCATGCCAGGTTAAGGTGCGCTCCAGCCCTTCCCCGGTCAATGCCGCAAGTTCCTTTTCCATCCAGTCCATCATTGGTCCATACCCCTTATAGTGCGCACATTTCAATTTCGAAGCCCAGATCCTCGATCATCTGATGATCGGTTGCAGCCTCCTGGCCTTCCGTCGTCAAATAGTCGCCTACAAAGACGGAATTCGCGGCGTACAGCGACAAAGGCTGAAGCGTCCGAAGATTGACCTCGCGGCCGCCTGCCACCCGTATTTCCTTAGAGGGACAGATGAGACGAAACAAAGCCAGCACCTTCAGCGCTTTCATCGCCGGAGTACGGCCCGCACCCTCCAGAGGCGTTCCCGGAATCGCGTTCAGAAAGTTAACCGGTATTGAATCGGCGTCCAGCTCCCGGAGAGCGCAGGCCATTTCGACAATTTCCCGATTCGTCTCGCCCATGCCGATAATGACGCCGGAGCAAGGGGACATGCCGTAGGTTTTGACCTTCTCTACCGTTTCAACTCTTTGATCGTAGGTATGAGTCGTCGTAATCGCCGGATAGTTCGCTTTGCTGGTGTTCAAGTTGTGGTTATAGCGGTGTACGCCGGCTTCGGCAAGCCTCATCGCTTGGTCGTCCTTCAATAGGCCAAGACATGCGCATATTTTAAGCGGCATTGTAGAGCGGATTTCTTGCACCGCTTCGACGACCTGGTTAAGCTCTTTGTCCGTCGGGCCCTTCCCGGCCGCTACGATACAATAGGTTCCGGCTTTGCGGGCCATCGCTTCGCGCGCTCCGGCTAACAGCGTCTCTTTATCGAGCAGCGTATATTTCTTGACCGGCGCCGTCGATACGATCGATTGCGAGCAATAGCCGCAGTCTTCCGGGCACAGGCCGCTTTTCGCGTTAATGATCATGTTAAGCTTGACTTTCTTTCCGTAATAATGCTTCCGTACCGCAAACGCAGCCTGCATCAGCGGCAGCACCTCATCGTTGTCGGCTTCTAATACCTCAATCCCTTCTTCTAACGTTAAACGCTCCCCATTCAGCGCTTTCCGGGCCAGCTTCAGCCAATCCTTTTCAGCAGCTATCGTGTTCATCTTTAACAACCTCCCCTATTTTGAACAGCAAGCGCCTGTCTGACAGGCGATAAATCGATCGTCTCGCGAACGGTTTGAATGAGTATCTCCATATGCGTATGAGACGACCGAGGCAAGCTTGGAAAACGGCCGAGCACCTTCACGCCGCTGAAGCGCTCGATCAGCTCCGCATTCCATGCGACGCTCGGATCTGTTTTCCATACGGCCTGCTCTCCGTCGTTCATAACGATTCCTGCAATCGGTATAGCCCGGTGCCGAAGCATCGCAACGGTCAATAGCGTATGGTTAATCGTACCGAGGCCGGACTTGGCTACGATAAGAGCCGGCATGAGCAGCTCAGCCATCAAATCCACCATCATTGCGTCATCGGTTAGAGGAACGGCGACTCCGCCTGCTCCTTCGACTATTAAGGCATCATAGCGGTTCATGATCGTTTGTCCTGCCGCCATCAATCCGTCGAGCGTCAGGCATACGCCTGCCCGCTTGGCGGCGAGCATAGGGGTAAGCGGCTCTGGAAAAGTAAACGCCGCAACGTCCTCGGGCCTCTCCATAATTCCCGTGCTCTGCAGCAGACGCTCCGCATCCGTCACGCCGGCACCGAGAGCCGTGCCTGTCTGCACCGGCTTCCAGACGCCGATCTGCTGCCCTTCGGCCCGAAGAGCTGCGGCAAGAGCCGCCGTCACGACCGTCTTTCCGACGCCGGTATCGGTGCCGGTGACGAAGAGGCCGCGAAATACGCGGGCCGACGTCTCCTCACTCATGCCCCCCACCCCTGTTCGGTAACGCTAATGATGGCCTCGCTCAAAATATCGACCATAGAAGCAAGCTCAGCCTCCGTACTCGACAGAGGAGGGATAAACACGACAACGTTGCCGAGCGGCCTCGTCAGCATCCCAAGCTCTCTCGCCCGCAGACAGACGCGAACGCCGATACGCTCCTTCCAGTCATACGGCTCGCAGGATACCTTATCGCGAACGAGCTCAATGCCAACCATCAATCCCTTTTGCCGAATATCGCCGACGTGGCGCCTATCGGCGAGCGGCCCAAGCCGCTGCTCGACAAGATTTGCTTTTACCTTCACGCCTTCGACGAGGTTTCGCTCTTCCATCAGCTGCAAGCTCCGCAAAGCAACGGCGCAGCCAAGCGGGTTGCCGGTATAGGAATGGCCGTGAAAGAACGTTTTCCGCTCCTCGTAATCGGCATAAAAGGCGCCGTACACCTCGTCCGTCGCCAATGTCGCCGCCAATGGCAGGTAGCCGCCGGTTAGTCCCTTCCCAACGACCATCAAATCCGGCGTTACCTCCTCGAGATCGCAGGCGAACATAGCGCCCGTTCTTCCGAAGCCGGTAGCTACCTCGTCGGCGATAAACAGCACGTCGTGCTTGCGGCACAAAGCGGCCATTTCGCTCAGGCATCCATGCGGCATGACCATAATGCCGCTCGCCCCTTGCACGATCGGTTCCACGATAAGAGCGGCGATCGATTCCGCACGCGTCTCCAATAGCAGCCTCAAGCCGGATAGAGCAGCCTCTGCCGCAGCCTCCGGACCTCCTTGACGATAAGCATCCGGATAAGGGATGACGTGTGAAGGGAACAGCATAGGCCGGAATACCTCATGATAGAGCGGAATCGCCCCTACGCTGACCGCCCCGATCGTGTCTCCGTGATAGGCCTGATTCATGGTGACGAACGACGTTTTGCCGCGCATTCCCTTGTTATGCCAATATTGAAAAGCCATTTTCAAAGCAATCTCCACGCCGGTTGCGCCCGAATCGGAGTAAAACACCTTCTTTAATCCTTTCGGGGCGATCTCGATAAGCTTCTCTGCAAGCTCAATAGCCGGCACATTCGCCATCCCGAGCAATGTCGAGTGAGCGACAAGCGCCAGCTGGTCCGTAATCGCCTGATTGAGCTCCGGTACCCGATGCCCATGCACATTAAGCCAAACCGACGAGAACCCGTCATAATAAGCGCGTCCATGAATGTCATAAAGCATAACTCCCTCGCCCCGTTCGATGATGAGAGGGTCGACTCTGTTATAGTCTTTCATTTGCGTAAAAGGATGCCATACATACGACTGATCGGCGGCAGCCAGTTGTTCAGAACGCGTAGCCATGAAGATTCCCCCTCCGTTGCTTCCTCGATATGTTAACCACATTAAAAAAATGTTGGTTAACAATTAACTGTAGCCATTCTAGCAGAAGAAGGCTCTTACTGTAAATATAGGAATGGCAAGAATAGGCGGTAAGCATAAAGAACGAGGATAGACCTGCCATTCAAGTGTTTTGAGGTCGTTTTGCCTAGCTTTCTCATAATCCAAAAGTCGCTGTCGCGAAATATAACACTTGATTCTTCGACATATTTCTACTATTATTTGTATTGTAAAGATGGATTAGGTATTTTTGCCTATTCAATTGATGACATAAGTTCATAAAGGCAAACTCATTGAAAGATGAGGACGCAAAGCTATAGGGGCTAAAGTGTATGCAGGTACACGATGCCAGCCAGTTGCTGATCCATACGAATATTCGTGAATCAAGCAACTCTCCTTTCGGGCAGGGTTGCTTTTTTTTATATATAAAAAATATCAGGAGATGTAATCATGTCATTTTTGCAATTATTTCGCTCAACAAAAGGCGGACAGCCGGCATTCCAGCCTTCCATCGAGCAGCGCAATGGACAGGCAACGTCTGATTTGTTAGGCAACTGGGATATCGATCTAAAAACGAATAAAGTCGTCTTATCCGGTAAAATATGCCGAATATTCGGAATTTCTGTCCGTGAGCATCTTGACTCTTCCGAATTATTAGAGGACTTTATCCACCCTGATGACAAGGCCATCGTTAAAGAGCGGCTGAGCGAGGCCATGAATAAGGGCATCCCATACAACCTCATCCATCGCCTTTTGCTTTCGGACGATTCGGTGCGGACAGTTCACGCCCTTGGGGATTTGTTCTACGATCAAAACGGGGAACCTGCTCATTTTATCGGTACGCTGCTGGACATGACGGAACCAGGATCAGATAACCATCCGACCGGCAAGAATGAACCTGTTCATGCCTCCTCCGCATCTCCTATGCCTGATCCCGCTTATACCGAAACGCTTATTAATGCCATACCGGATTTCATTCAATTCAAGGATGGAGAGGGCCGATGGCTGAAGGCCAACGCATTTGCCCTGTCCTTATTCCAGCTTGACGATGACTCTTATGCAGGGAAAAACGATGATGAAATAGCGGAGCATTACAGCATTAGTCCGGAATCCCTGTCAAAATGCTCAAGCACTGATGAACAGGTGTGGGAATCCAGCAGGTTAACCCGCTATGAAGACCGCATTACCGCTCCGAACGGGCAAACAAGCGTCTACGATATGGTTAAGGTCCCTATTTTTAATTCGGACGGCAGCCGCAAGGGGCTTGTAACCGTTGGCCGCGATATTACGGAAAGAAAGCAAGCGGAGCAGCTCAGTCAATATTTGGCATACCATGATCCGCTGACGGAGCTTCCTAACCGCAGCTCGTTTAAAGACGAACTGCACCAAGCCTTGTCTGTGGAAGGAGGCAGACAGCAAAAGCTGGCCGTCATCTATTTGGACATGGACCGCTTTAAATACATTAACGATTCGTTAGGCCATTCGGTCGGCGACCGGCTGCTCAAGCAAATCGCGGACAGATTGGCGGAATGCGTGCAGGAAAAAGGGACGCTGTACAGGCTGGGCGGAGATGAATTTGCCGTGCTGCTTCCTTATGTGCTTGCACTAAACGATGCCGTAGATATAGCCAAGCAGATCATTAAGTCCATCGACCATATGTTTATTGTGGACGAATACGAGCTGTACCTGACAACAAGCGCCGGTATCAGCTTATACCCGAATGACGGGGAAGATGCTCAATCGCTCATGAAGTATGCGGATACCGCGCTTTATCGCGCCAAAGAGCAAGGAAAAAACAATTATCAGATTTACCACTCGTCCATGAATATCCAGACTTATAAAATATTCCTGCTGGAGAAGGATCTCCGGAGAGCGCTGCTGCGGGACGAGTTTGAATTATATTATCAGCCCCGTCTAGACGCGAATACGGGCCGAATCGTCGGCATGGAAGCGCTTATTCGCTGGAACCATCCCGAGTGGGGGCTAGTTTCTCCGGATGAGTTCATTCCTTTGGCCGAGGAAACGGGACTCATCATTTATATCGGAGAATGGGTCATCGAAGCGGCATGCAGGCAAAATAAAGCATGGCAGGAGCAAGGACTGCCTTCCGTTTCCGTATCCGTCAACATATCGGCCCATCAGTTTATGCGCAAAGATTTTATTCACCATATGAATAGAATCATAGCTGAAACGGATATAAACCCACATTGGCTGGAAATTGAGATTACCGAAAATATATTGATGGATAATGATCAATCCACTATTTTAACGATGCAGAATTTACAAAAAATGGGCATTTCCATTTCCTTGGACGATTTCGGAACAGGGTACTCCTCCCTTTCTTATTTGAAGCATTTCAAGGTGGATACGATAAAAATCGATAAATCATTCATTCGGGACCTGCGCGTCGATTCCGAAAGCTATTTTATTATCAAAAGCATTATTCAATTGGTCAAAAGTCTCCATATTCTCGTGGCCGCAGAAGGAGTCGAGCAGGAAGAGCAGCTTCATATTCTGCGCAGAATGAATTGCGATCAAGTGCAAGGTTATTTGTACAGCAAGCCTGTACCTGCCGCCAAGATGGGGGAATTATTAAAACGCGGCACGCTGCACTATCATTCCTCCCTGGAAGAAGGGGAGCGTCTTTTCGACAATCAGCGTCAATTTTTTCGCGTCCCCTTTCCGTTTGGACTAAGCTCGGACATGACCATTATTCAGATCAGAGACAAACGGTTGGAATTAGGTAAAACCGAGGTCATCATTGAGGACATTGGGCTCGGCGGCTTACGTTTTCTGTCCGTCGTAAAGCTTCCTGTCAATCATGAGATCATTATTGAATTCGCAACCGAAATTGTTGGTAAAATGCTGACCTTTCACGGCTTCATCGTTTGGCAGCATGAGCTGGAGGATCAACTATTTCAGTACGGCTTCGAATTTCAAATTACCGAACCCGAACAATCCGCCCTTGCACGACTGTTAAATGAATTGACTGTTCAGCTTCGCAAGAGCCCTCTTCCTCCAAACAGCCGCTGGGTTCAAACGGACAAGCTTAAATATTTGAAATGCAATCAAAGCCAAAAAGAAGCCACAGAACGTACATAAACCAATGGCCCAAGTTAATTCAAGGGATTACCACAATCTCTTTGGCGACGTTAGTTCAATGAAGTCAGCGGCAGCCACCGGCATAACTTACATGTCCCTGGCTGCCGCTATTCGGTTGACAAAGTGGAATTAGTCGTTAGCGTTCACCTATCAAGAAGCTGCTCAGCGATCCAATCGGCTGCTGCCGCTGTCGAGATTCCTTTTGCATCCGCTATTTTGAATACGTTCGTCAGCGTGTCATGGATTCTCTCCACGTTCTTCTGTGCTAATGCAGCATCCCCGCCATTCAGCTCAGACGACGTTACGATTATGCCGCCTGCGTTTATAACATAATCCGGAGCATACAAAATGCCTCTCTCATGAAGCTCCTCGCCATGCCGGCTTTCCGCCAATTGATTATTGGCGGCCCCCGCAACGATTCGGCAGCTCAACTGCCCCAGGGTGAAATCGTTCAAGATGCCGCCTAAGGCGCATGGGGAAAATACGTCGCAGGGCGCGGCCGCAATTTCGTCCGGCTGACGCGGGCTTGCTTCAAAGTCCCCGACAACCTTTTTCACCAGCATTGGATTGACGTCCGTTACGACTAATTGGGCACCTGCATGCTTCAAATAGCGGCAAAGCTGATAGCCTACTTTGCCTAAGCCTTGCACGGCAATGACTTTATGTTGCATCGTTTCGGAACCATAAGCACGTTTAAGCGACGCCTTGATTCCCAGGAACACCCCGTAAGCGGTCATCTTAGCGGTTAACTCGTCCACAGCTCCGAGCGATCCGGATATATCCGTCACATAGGAGGTCTCGAGACGGATCCAGTCCATATCGGAAACCGTAGTCCCCAAGTCCATGCCGGTAATATAGCTCCCTTGTAAGTTTTGGATATACCGTCCTAGCGCCCGAAATAATATCTCACGCGAGCCTTGTCCGTGATGGCTGAGGATTACGGCTTTGCCCCCGCCGTAAGGAAGGCCGGAGATTGCCGATTTATAGGTCATTCCTTTCGCTAATCTAAGCGCATCCAAAACGGCACCCTCTTCGCTGGCATATTGCCACATCCGGCAGCCGCCGAGAGCAGGACCAAGCTTCGAGCTATGAATGGCAATGATTGCCTTTAATCCGATAGAGCGGTCCTGGAGGAAGATGAGCTGCTCATAACTTTGTTTCCACACGTCCAAGTGAACTCCCCCTTTGAAGCCTGCATGCCGTGCTTCTTACTCTTAGCTTATTCAATTGTGCTTACTTGAGCTACATAAAGCCAAACCGCAGCTTTTGCCCGGAGCAAGGCAGCGGAGCTCGCGGAGAAGCAGAACAACAGTTGCAAACGAATATCCAACAAGTACTGCAAGCACAACAACAAGTTAGGAAGGAACAACATGACGTTCAACAGGCACAATCCAGTGCAATGACTTATCAAAACAATCCTCTTCAATGAACGATCATGGTTTTTAGAGCCTACGGATCACTCTCCGCAGGCTCTTTCTGGTATGGAATAAAATCATTACGTTCTCGAATCTGTATCATCAAAATCATAATAATTAAAATTTGTAAGTGGGGTAAAAGGATTGGATAACACAATGGTGCAGCGGCCCGCCCTAGGATACAATGAGCGCCTTTCTGGCCGTTTGCCGGCGGTATAGCGTACCCACTTCAATAATATCGTTAGTCATCGCTAGAAAATCATGGTATAGTTCAAATGAACTAGTTTATTGTGAATGTCAGATTTTATAATACGTTTGATTCCAAATAAGGAGACATAAGACAACTATTATGGAAACGATCTCAAGCACCTATCACTTGCCCCTCGTATTCCTTTCTATTATTATTGCAATCATTGCTTCATTTGCTGCGTTGGATCTAGGCAATCGAATACATAAAGCAAAAGGTTTTGCTCGATACATATGGTTATCTGGCGGAGCATTCGCGATGGGGATGGGCATATGGTCTATGCATTTTATTGCCATGCTTGCGTTTCATTTGTCTATCCCGGTAACATACAGCTTATCATTGGTTATTTTCTCTATTATTCCTGCGATTTTAGCATCAGGACTAGCTTTACATATAGTAAGCCAACCTACAATGCGCATATCCCAAGTTTTCATAGGTGCACTTTTTATAGGGACAGGCATTGTTTCCATGCATTATATCGGGATGGAAGCCATGGTGATGAGGGCGACAATTGAGTATAATCCAATTTTATGGGTTCTTTCTGCAATAATCGCATATGTCGTTTCATTAGCAGCCTTGCAGCTATTATTTTGGGCTCAACAAAAATCCGGCACACCGGGATTTTGGCGGAGAAAAGCAGGAAGTGCCCTCGTTATGGGAATCGCCATATCAGGTATGCATTTCACTGGAATGTCGGCAGCAACGTTCAAACACGATCATCATCCAATTAGCTTGCCGGGATCATTCGATAATACGCTGCTGGCCTATTTGATTGGAATTGGTGTGTTATATATATTAGGATTGGTGTTCATTAGCATTTTTATCGATAAACGGTTTGAATCTCACTCCATAACGTCGGAAAGAAAATTTCGATCCGTGTTTGAATCTGCCAATGATGCTATTGTATTAGCTGACAGCAAGGGCACCATTATTTCCTGGAATAAGGGAGCCCGTCTCATTTTCGGATATGAGGAAGAAGAAGTTTTGGGCAAAAATATACAAATCATTATACCCGAACGATACAGAGCCGCTCATCGGAAAGGTATGGAACGTTACATTTCCACAGGTAAACCACAGATCATTGGAAAAACGGTTGAATTACAAGGACTAAGGAAAGACCGAAGCGAATTTCCAATCGAACTCTCTCTCGCCACGTGGGTAGAGGAAGAAAATACCTATTTCAGCAGCAGCATACGAGATATTACGGAACGTAAAAAAGCCGAAGAAAAAATTAATCAAATGGTTTACCTTGATCCTTTGACAGGTCTGTCGAACCGTCATTTATTAAATGATCGTCTCACACAAGCATTGGACCAGGCGAGAGAAAATAAACAGAACATCGGGATTATGTTTATCGATCTGGACCGTTTCAAATATATCAATGACACGTTAGGACATGCCATGGGTGACCGTTTATTAATTGAAGTTGCCAAGCGAATCCATGCCTGCTTAGATAAAGCGGATACCATTTCACGTCAAGGCGGAGATGAGTTTATTGTCCTTCTCCCCAACACGACTGCTGATGAGGTTACGAAAATAGCCCACAAAATAGTCGATCAATTCACTCAATCATTTGAACTTAACGAACATGAGATGTTTGTAACCCCGTCAATTGGGATTAGTTTGTATCCATCCGATGGCTTGGATATGGAGACCTTGATCAAAAATGCGGATACAGCCATGTACCGTGTGAAGGAGCAAGGAAAAAATAATTTCCGGTTTTACACTCCTGATATGAATGAAGCGGTGTCCAAAAAAATGAAGTTGGAATTTGGGTTGCGTAAAGGATTGGAGCGCGATGAGTTTAAGGTTTACTATCAGCCTCAAGTTGATGTCACTTCCGGCAGAGTGATTGGTGTAGAAGCGCTTATCCGTTGGCAACATCCTGAGTGGGGAAATATTCCCCCTGCTGATTTTATCCCCTTGGCGGAGGAAACAGGATTAATCATCCCAATAGGTGAATGGATACTTTATGAGGCATGCCGTCAAAATAAATGTTGGCAAAATCAGGGATATCCCCCTTTACGCATGGCTGTTAATATTTCTTCCCGTCAGTTCCAACAAAGTAATTTAGTTGAAACGGTTAGTAAAACGTTAAAGAGAACGGGACTTGATCCTCAATATCTTGATCTTGAGCTAACGGAAAGTATCATTCAAGATTCGAAGTATGCTGTTTCTACCATGCAAAAATTAAAATCAATGGGTATCCATCTATCCATTGACGATTTTGGAACAGGATATTCTTCTTTAAGCTATCTGAAACTTTTCCCCATCGACAGCTTAAAGATCGATCGGTCTTTTACAAGTAATATTTTTACGGATTCAAAAGATGCGGCACTTGTTCATACCATAATCATTATGGCACACAACCTGGATTTAAAAGTGATTGCGGAAGGTGTCGAAACGCAGGAGCAGCTTCGTTTCCTTCAAGAGAGCAAGTGTAACGAAGCACAAGGATACTTATTTAGCCGCCCTGTAATCGCTGGAGAAATGTCCGCTATTCTTACAAAACAATATGACAAAATGTACAAGTAAAAAAGGGTCCGTCCAAAAGTCATCAGCAATAACTTTTGGGACAGATCCTTTTTTCACGCTCACCCGACAACTCCGATTTTTTTATGATTGCTTCCCACTGTTGACATATCCTCCAAAGCGCCGCTCCTCCTCCCACTCATCCGCTACATAGATTTTCATGGGAATTACACACTTCAAATTTTACTATTTACAATTATTTTGTTCGTGGTAAAATTTTTGCAGTAGGGAAACTTTTTAAGTGAGTTACACATATAGATATATCGAGCTTTCGCTTTCAAATGAACAGGAGGAGTAACCCATGTTTACTTGCTTCTTTCATTGGAAAATGAAAATGTCCCACAATTCTACAAATATTTTCTCGAAAATATCGCTTTAGAAAGTGTGGGATTTTTAAATTATGCCATCCCGATTGTGCAAGTTATCGTAGGAATAAGTATATTATTAGGGTTATTGACGATTCCATCTATACTTGTTTGCCTGTTTATGCATATTAATTTCATCCTATCGGGCAATATGAATCTGATAAGTCTTGTTTTATACACAAGTGCTTTTAGCTTGTTGCTTGGACGAAATTACATCTACCTTTTTAGTCTGGACCAACATCTGGGATTACCTCAGCCGCTGAATGATATAATCCGCCGTACGAATAGCCAAAGCAACAGTGGTTAGCGTTGGATTCGCGGTGCCGCTGGTTGGTATCACGCTGTTATCCGCTACAAACAGACCCGATACGCCATGGACTTGACCGTACGGATCGGTTACAGAAGTACTGGGATCATACCCCATCCGGCACGTTCCCATATCATGAATAGCTTCGATTACCGGCCCTTCTACTTGTTCGACCGATGTCGCTTGCATAGCCGTAAAAAGCTGCCTCACTCCAGCTCTCATTTGCCGAATAACGGCTTGATCCTTCTCGCTGTAGGAAAAGTGAACCTGAATGTCCGGTACCCCGTACTCATCGCGTTTCGCCATGTCCAGTACAACCCGATTGTCAAAACGGGATTCGACCTCGCCAAATGCTCCGGCTACCACTCTTAATTGATTCTGCAAAGGTTTAACCAGATACTGCTGATAGGCGTTATATTCCTCCGGCGGGCCTCCGATCATCACTTGATAAGGATGGCCGGCCTGACCAGGGATCAAAATGCCTAGCGCGCCGAGCACCTCGGGAAATTGCCGACGGTCAAAATATCCGGTTAATCCCAAAAGTGAATGCGTGGTGAGATAATGTCCAATGGCCCGACCCGGAATGCCGGAAGCCATCAGCAGACGCGGATTTTCAAATGTGCTTGCGGATAATACGACAGTCTTAGCTTTAAGAATATAAGATTTCTTGTCCGGCGACATCACTCTAACGCCTGTCACTCGCTTTCTATCCGTGATGATTTCCACCGCGCGCGCATTTACGGCTAAATCATAGGGCCTTCGGTTCAAAGCTTCGGCAAATTGAATAATGGAGCTAAAGGCGGCATTGGAATGAAGCTGCCCATATTTTGTCGGCTCGCGATCAACGGCGATCGGCATCGGGACCGCGTGCGGGAAACCGCGCGAATGAAGCCTGTCGAGCAGAATGGAGGTATAATAGGAGCCCTCTTGATAATAGGGAGTAACTCGTATGGCCCGTTCGGCGGCAGCGTAATAAAAGGACAATTCCCTTGCAGGCACGGGCCAGCTCACGGTTTCGGAGGGAGGCATTCGCGGCGCTACTAGCTGCCAGGCCAGCGTCCTGCCGCCGAGTGCGAACAGCTCCCTGAACAAGGTTTGGTTGACCGGTGTGGATACTTTATCGAAGTAGCTTCTGAATCGGGGCAGTGTATACGTTGGAATATTATAAAAGTGGGTGGGCAGCAGCAGCCCTCCCTTTTCTACGACACCGATCTTTTTCCCATTTGCCCCCCACTGCTTGCATAACTGTGAGAGAACGGCGCCACCGCCCGCTCCCGATCCGACAATAAGCACATCGTACTCCGTTCGCTCCATATCCTCCAGCGGTGTAAGCGGAATCCATTCGTTGTACAAATTTGCAGCTCGGTCACTCTGCCTATACATGCTCAAGCTTCACTCCCTTTCGTTCCTTGGTATGAAAAGTTGACCCTATTTCACTTACCCAACTTTTGAATAATATGCATCGTTCGGCGGAGTTAGTCCTACCCAGGCTCAGCTTATGCCCAAACATCTTATTATTTACTTAACATAACGTTAACCCCCATCAAACGAAAGCCTGATACGATATAGGTAAAACAGTGTTGGGAGGAATATTGATGCGGCTTGCGTTATTTACCGATACCTTTCTTCCTCAAATCAACGGTGTTGCTCGCACACTCCAAAGGTTAATCGATCATTTGCAGCGGCGCGGCGTTGAGCATCTCGTCTTTACACCGAAATGTCCCCAAGAAGATGCTTACGCCAGCCCGGTTCGCCCCATTGCAAGCATACCGTTCTTTCTGTACCCTGAATGCAGGCTCGCCATGCCCAATATGGCGGCTATACGCAATGAACTTCTATCCTTTAAACCCGATTTGCTCCATTTGGCCACTCCATTCAACATCGGCCTAACCGGACTCCGCTTTGCCCAAAAGCACCAAATTGCCCATGCTGCATCTTACCATACTCATTTCGACCGATATCTTGAACATTACCGGATGCAAAGAATGGTCCCCCTCTATTGGTCCTACATGAAATGGTTTCATCGTTCGTGCGATGCCATCTTCGCTCCTTCTCATGAAACGATAGATACGCTTCGCGATCAAGGGTTTTACCGGCTGCGCCTTTGGTCCAGGGGTGTAGACTGCCAGCAATACACACCTGACAAACGGAGCCTGTCGGTCCGTGAGCGATACGGCATTACAGCTCCGCTGTTATTGCTCTACGTTGGGCGCATAGCACCCGAAAAGGATATCGATACGCTCTCCGTCGTTATGCATGAGCTGCCCGAATCCTTGAAACCGCATATTCATTGGCTCATCGTAGGGGAAGGCCCCAATCAGCCGGAGCTGCAGAAGCAGGCAACCGCCAATGTCACGTTTACAGGCTACAAGCATGGCGAAGAACTGGCTCAGCTCTACGCTTCGGCAGATATGTTTGTTTTTCCGTCCAGCAGCGAAACTTTCGGGAACGTTGTACTTGAGGCCATGGCATCCGGCTTGCCGGTGATCGGAGCCAACGCCGGCGGAGTAAAGGAAATTGTTGTACCCGGCCGTAGCGGTTTGCTTTGTGAGCCCCGCAATCCGGCGTCTTTTGTTAAAGCGATTACCATGTGGGCAGAAAACCCGGAGCAGCTCGCTGCATACAGTCGCGAATCCCGGCGTTTGGCGCTTAGCCGTTCCTGGAGCAGCGTGTTCGACAAACTTCTGGAGGACTACGAGCATATTATTGAAGCGCGCAGAATCGGAAGGTCGCACCGTATTTTCTCCGCTTAAGCTAGTTCCCGCAGCCGGACAGTGCCAATGCTGCAATAACGACAGAAATTAACGCGAGCTTACCCTTGACCAGGCGCATATCGCCATCCCCCATGACGCTTTCAATATGAAGCAGAGTAATGTTCGACGGTACATTTAAATAACTGGCCTCTAGCGCCGTAGGGTAAATGGCTTGGAAGGTTCGGAATCCGGTTATAATAACCTTTGCCTTGATGCGAACGAATGACGCCTTTGTACAAAAGAATGTCTAAAGCTTGTCTGATCGTATACCGGTTTTCTCTAAAACGACTGTACAATTGGGCTTCTAACGGTAGACGCTCATTCAGTTTGTACCTGTCGTTTGCAATGTCATCAAAATATAAAGAAATCGTTTAGAAAATTCAGAAAAATGAAAAACAACCTTCTATATTTGAATAGAAGGTTGTTTTTACTTTTATTTTGGGAGACCGTTAACAAAAAAACAGCCTTCCTGCAGCAAAGGCTGACGGGAAGGCTGTTTGATTTATTTCTGAGAAGTACCCGGCTCCATACTGATTTGCCATAATACACCAAACTTGTCTTCAATCCATTGCCCCTATAATTTTTTTCAGTCGGATACTTTTACCATAACTTTAATCTCGACTCCACAGCTTGGAGAGAAGGCGGAGCATCTCAATATACAGCCACACCAGCGTAACCATCATGCCGAATGCCCCGTACCATTCCATATATTTCGGAGCGCCTTGCTGCGCGCCGGTTTCAATGAAATCGAAATCAAGAACGAGATTCAGCGCTGCGACGATGACGATAATGAGCGATATGCCGATACCGATCAAGCTATTATCGTGCAGATAAGGAACCGTGATGCCGAAAAAGCCAAGAACAAAGCTCAGCAAGTAAACTAGCGCAATGCCTGCCGTAGCAGCAAAAACGCCGAGCCTGAAATTTTTCGTCGCCTTTATCAATCTGGTTTTGTAAGCCAGAAGCAAAGCAATGAACACGCACATCGTTAATAAAGCGGCCTGCAGCGTAATTCCATTGTAAAGCGATTCGTAATTCGCGGAGAGAGCTCCAAGGAAGAGTCCCTCGCATACCGCATATACCGGCACCAGGTACGGAGCAGCCGCAGGTTTAAAGCTGATCACCAGAGCAAGAATAAATCCAATGACCGCACCGCCGATAGCATAAGGAAACACGTTCTGACCGTTGGCATACATAGACCATGCGGCGAATGCCCCTCCAAGGAGCACTGCCAGCGTTATGAACGCCTTATTCACGGTACCTTCGATCGTCATTGCATCTTGTAAAGAATAACTCCCCTTTTGATCAAAAGTACGGTCTTTCAATGTAGGATTGCCGCTACGGCCTATCAAGAGCAGATCACCTCTTCTGTCAATTTGTCTCGATTCTATCACACCCTGCTGCTTTCCACCAGAAGGTAATTGGGCTAATTTCTAGCTCTATATTTGCAATTTGGGTTGGCTTGGAGGTAATAGAGCTAGTTTTTAGATCTATTTCAGATCCGCGGGGTGTTGGAGCCCTGTTTAAGGTCGGCGGCGCATAATAGAGCTTAAGTTGCTTTTTTTCCAACATAATGTTACAGCACATTCCTACATCAAGATCTCGATTTTTGTTGCGAATACGACCAACCCTTCTATGCTGCCATCCTATAAAATGAGTTAAACCCGCTCCATGCGCCGATATACGGACGAAGATTTTTGTCTAAATATTTTTATTTGCATAGACCACAACTCGACAGAAGTTCCAATTCAAGCTTGGTATAATCTAGTTAACTCTTAATACTAGGTTGGGAGGAATGGAAAAATGATAGCTATTATTTTATTCATCTGGAAACTGATGATGGTAGACAAACGAACCCCTACAAAACAGTCTGATAAGGGTAAGCCCGCATGTCTTGGTTTCGTTTATTCGTTCGAAGCGTACATGACGGAAAAACACACGGTATCCATCCTGCCGAACAGGCAGAAGCATGACGATCCGCCGCCGCAACTTATCCCTATGCATATACACCCGAACCGCAACCCTCGCACAGAATGGCAGATATGGTGCGAGAACAATAAAATGTTATTCCAGAGCACTGCTTAAGGCACCCGAACGGGATTGATGTTTCTAACTTTCGTTGATATGTTGTTGGCAAAACATGATTAACCTATTATTCGATTGGGAGGAATAAAAAAATGAGAACGATTTTCCTTTTTTTCTGGAATCTTATGAAGCTAATCATTCAAACCGATAGTAAGCCGTCAAATACGGGTACAGCCTGTCTTGGTTTAATCTTTTCGTTTGAAGCACACGTTGTCGAGAAACGATCGTTATCCATCTTACCGGATAGGCAGTTTAATAATGAAACGCTGCAGCAAGGCATTCCTCAGCAGAAACGCCCGCAGCGTAATCCCAATGCCGAATGGCAGGCATGGTGCGAGAACAATAGAATGCTGTTCCAGAGTACCGCTTGAGTGGCTGCGCGCAGCATAAGGCGCTCATTCCTAGTGCTCCCTTTCCATGGTTGTATCTCGGTGACCGGAGTGAGCGGCTAGAATAATACGCGTTCGAAAAACCAATTAAAGCCTGTCAACGCGATGAGACCCGAAACGGTAAATGCCGCGTTCTGGAATAGGACTCAACCGGTACGGAGAACGTATAATCTAAATTCATATATAAAAGACGTATCCGCCCGCTTTTTCATGGAAATACCGGATATTGCAGGAGCGATTTATTCGAATTCCATCAATCCTTAGATGACTTGCTTTTCGGATTGCCGAAGATTCCTGTCGAAAAGGACCAAATGTCCGATACCATATGACCTCCGTAAGCGTCCTTCACATCGGCGTACCAGTAGTATCTTGGGTATAGACATTCACATCGATATAATCGAGCAGAAGATCCTGGATCAAGACATGGATCTGCTTATTTCGCACCATATCCCCCGCGAAGGTATACATCGTGACCTGCCGGCCAGGCAGGGAATGCCCTTCCCATACAACCTTCACTTCGTCGGTCGCCGCAGGCGCCTTGTCCAGCTTAAAGTTGAAACGATGATACGGGAACATCCCCTCAGCATCGGTAACAAAGTACTCTCCGTCTTTTTCCTTGACCTTACCCTCTGCTCCCTCGCTAAAAGCGGTCTCGCCCGCCGGATTCAATTCGAGCGGCGGTTCACGGTCTACAGCATTAGAGATAATATCCATCGAATCGCCGCTCGAATCCGTCACCTTAACGCTTACATCGGTATTCCGGCCGATAGATGCCGTCTTTGATGCTGGACTCGGCTCCGACGGTTGAAAGTAAATGTAACATAATATCTCTTCTGCATGACCTTATTTTCTCAATATCTTTGGAATCAATAGCATTTCGTGTTATGTAACCTAACAATAGAAGGCTTTATCCCTGCATAAAGACCTTAAAATTATTTTTTTCAATTTCTATGTTATATTTGTTGACATGAAACAAAAAGCGATTTATAGTAATTCCATAAGCTCAACGACACAATGATGTGTTAACTCCCGGCAATGCAGCCTATCCTAATAACATAGTGTAAGGATAGGCTTTTTGTAATTTTACATGGATTTTCAAAAAATCAGTCACGACGGCGTGGCTGTTATGGCAATGAGGCCGATGAACTGAATTCGCATTTATGCGGTTCTGTTAGTCGGCCTCTTTTTGCCCAATTACTGCCGAGAAATGGAGGGTTTACGAAGAAATAAGCAGAGCGGTTGTAAAAAATCGATTATAACAGCAGCATCGAACGCGAATGATCCCAGCCAAAGCTCCAATTTAGCCGGGAAAAGAGAACAGTGGTTTATCATTTAAAGGAGGCATAAAAAATGGAAGCACAAAGTTTTCGTAAGTCTGGTCATTTCCCAAGTTTGTTGTCATCTTTCCTCTATTTTGATGTAAGCTTTATGATTTGGGTGTTTTGCGGAGCTTTATCGCTCTACATTACTAAAGATTTCGGTTTGTCGGATACCCAGAAAGCTACCATGGTAGCAATCCCCATTTTGGGCGGTTCTATTTTCCGGATACCGATGGGGATATTGGCGGACCGGATAGGCTGTAAAAAAGCAGGCCTTATCGGGATGGTGCTTACCACCATTCCCCTTCTCTGGGGTTGGCTCGGCGGTACCAGCTTGCTTCAAATTCAATCTATAGGGTTCTTGCTCGGTATCGCGGGCTCAAGCTTTGCCGTATCGCTTTCCTTGGCCAGCCGCTGGTATCCTCCACAATATCAAGGTCTGGCGATGGGGATTGCCGGAGCAGGCAACAGCGGTACTGCGCTGGCTACATTTTTCGGACCGCAGCTAGCGCAAGCTTACGGATGGCACAATGTTTTTGGAATGGCAATTATACCTTTGGTCATTGTCATTGTTATTTTTGCGATTTTAGTCAAGGATGCTCCGAATGCGCCTGCACCTAAAACTTTGAAGGATTACCTCAGTGTATTTAAATTTGCGGACACATGGTGGTTCTCCATCTTCTACGCGGTTACATTTGGCGGTTTTGTCGGGTTTGCCAGCTACTTCAGCATTTTCTTCTACGATGTGTATGGCGATGGTGTAAATCCAGGCGGAATAACCAAAATACAGGTTGGTTACCTGGTTACCATTACCGTTATAGCTGGCAGTTTCTTTCGGCCTGTAGGCGGCTGGATAGCGGATAAAGTTGGCGGAATGCGATTCTTGACCCTATTATTTAGTATTATTACTTTATGTGCGTTCGCGATTGCTACAATGCCAAGTTCATTCCTCGTTATGCTTGTTTATACGAGTATTATGATGGCATGCCTCGGTATGGGGAACGGATCAGTGTTCCAGATTGTACCGCAACGTTTCTCCAAGGAAATCGGAGTTGTTACTGGAATCGTCGGTGCTGCGGGCGGCTTAGGAGGATTTCTGCTTCCTAAATATATACTCGGTCCATTAAAAGAATCGACAGGCACTCACGTTACTGGATTTCTTGTTGTTGGTTCTATCGTATTAGTTTCGACACTTGTTTTCTATGCAGTAACACGCTCTTGGAGAAAGTCTTGGGCTACAAAGGAAACCGGTGTTAATTTCTAAGTATATACTAGGATGAGAAAAGGACAGTCGAATATCATTCGACTGTCCTTTAAGCCGTACCTGTTATGCCATTTTTTTCTCCTTATATTTGGATAAAATGATTTTTTGAACTACCCCTTCTTAAAATCAATTGATTTTTGAAGAAGGGGATTCCTAAGAACTTCACCCTAACGGGCAAATATATGGATTAGGCTATCCCC
>NZ_JAKGAP010000109.1 GCF_021532375.1 Paenibacillus alkaliterrae | reverse complement strand
TCCGGAAAAAGCGACCCCTATTCAAGCTGAGCAAAAAGCTTAAACATAGCTATCTTATTTTCATATATTCGCGACAACTATCTTGACAAACACCGCTAATATAAGTCTGACTCAGGGAAGGGGAGGAAAGCAAAAATGAAAAACATATGGAAGTACAGTGGCTGGTACTTGGTAGCTGTTGGTGTGTTCCATAATACTGTTGGATTGCTGCTCGGTCAAGACATTTTAATAGAGATCATCAACGATGGACTAATCAACACGGTTCACATGGAGTATGATCGTAATTTTCTGTTATGGTTTGTGATAATAGGTTTTTTCTGGATTGGAATGGGCATCCACTGGCAAAGTATACTGCGGACAAACGAAAGGCCTTTACCTTCCTTTCTTGGATGGGGATTACTCATATTTGCTCTGATGGGCGTAATACTCTCTCCTTTGTCAGGTATTTGGCTTTTCTTCCCATTAGCGTGGATGATTCTGCAACCGCATATACTTGAAAGGCTAAAATGATAAAGGACTACAGCTATTGTTTACAGTGCATATTCCAGACATGTGGAGTGCGTGGTAAGGCTATATCGGGAGTATTGAGATAACGAGCATCGCTTGATTAAAGGATAAAAATATGTGATAATTGCACCAAAATATCCGCTTAATTAGTTAGTTAGCGGATATGGAGGTGCATTTTTTTGTTGACGCTGGCTGAGATTAAACATCAATTCTATGGTCATAATGGTGTCATGATGACGGCTGAACTGCGTGCTCTGGGTATATCCAGCCGCCAATTGTTGCAATTGGTCAATGAAGGTGTACTGGAAAAAATAAAACAGGGAGCATATCAACTATCTGAGCAATTATTGCCGGAGGAAACACTGATTACAAAGTTGTTTCCGAACGCTATAGTTTATTTGGAGAGTGCGCTTTCTTATTATGGTTACTCGGATCGGCTACCCGCAACATGGCAACTTGCTGTAGACAAGAATACTTCAAAATCAATTTTTAACATTGCATACCCTCCAGTTAAACCTTTTTATTTAGAAAGCAATATCCTTGCCATAGGTATCTCTCTCTTAGAAGTTGCAAATACAGAAATTCGCATTTACGACAGAGATCGAACCATTTGCGATGTGCTGCGATACTTCAACAAAATGGATAGAGAAATTTTTAACACAGCTATTCAACGTTATATAAAAGACAATCAGCACAATGTGAATCGATTATTGGAATATGCTGAACAACTAAGGGTTACAAACAAGGTAAAGAACTACATTGGAGTGTGGTTATAAATGGCAGATCCAGCAGCATCCGTATTAGCACGTCTTTACAGAGAAAGATCTTGGCTTGTAACCAGTTGGATAGGATAATATGTACATAATGAATTTTAGAATATGAATTAATTTTGGAAGAACGGAGAGATTATTTGTGAAAATAACTCTGTTGGGCGGTGGAAGCGAAATCGGTGACATTCTTCACAAAGAAATGAATTGACAATATTCGACGTTCGTTGACATAATGAAAATAATAGGTATATTTATAGATTTTATAGGTTTTTTATAAGTGCTGCATGTATTCTTTCAAGTCAGAAAGGAGGGGTAAGATGAATAACGAGCCTTGGATTGCGGAGTCGAAATTAAGGTGTGAGAAACTAGGCATTGATCCTTGTGCAGTTCCATCATTTTCCACTTTCTTTTCTAATGCCGTATTAGAGCAAAAGCGACACGAATACGAAGAAATTTTGTCTGTTATTGATTTCTTTGTGCATAAAATGTTGGAATTAATAAAGGGTCATCCTCTGCTTATTATGATTTCGGATGAGAATGGCTGCATATTGGAGATGGCCGGAGATGAAGCCATAAAAAATGTTGTCCAACAATCAGGGATTAAAGTTGGCCTTGTTTTTAAAGAAAACGAAGCAGGAACAAACAGTATAAACTTGGCGCTGCAGCATCGAAAGCCCTTTCAGCTTGTCGGAGGCAATCATTACTATAAGTTCTTGGAAGCTAGTGCTTGTTATTCCGTTCCGTTTCAATATACCGATATTAGTAATTTATTAGGCACCATCACGATTATGACAACCATCGATCAGCATAATTCTTTTTTATTAGCCATGCTTTGTACGGTAGTAGATTCGATTGAAAGGGAGCTGCTCTTAAAAAAGCAAAATAGAAGATTGCATATCCTGAATCAAGTCGTAATCGAAACGACAAGAAATGGCATTATCATTACAGATCGAGAAGGAAATATTACCGAATATAATAAATTTGCTGAAATTATAACCAATTTAAAGAAACAAGATGTGATACAAAAACCTATTTCGGATCTGCAAATAAGCCAATTCATTCAAGAGGTTCTTCATACCGGGGTAGAATACGAGGATATTGAGCTGAGCATTACGCAAAAGAAACAAGAAGAACCACTCGTTTGTTTATTTGATGCCTTTCCTATCCATGATGAAAATTTACAGATAATGGGTGCTTTTGCACAGTTTCGTGATATAACGGAGCGTTCTAAAACGGAAAAACAAATCAATCACCTCGCATATCACGATGATTTAACCGGATTGCCGAACAGAAGATTTTTTACGCAAAACCTGGAGAATTTATTAGAGTCTTCAGAGGGAAATGAGAGTCTCTTTGCCATCATGTTTCTGGATTTGGATAGTTTCAAGAAGATCAATGATAACCTGGGACATAACAACGGGGACACTCTTCTTAAACTAGTTGCTGAGCGTTTGAGGAACTGCTGCTCGCCTTCCAATCATATCGTGTCAAGAATGGGCGGGGATGAGTTCACAATCCTCTTGCAGGAGATCACGGGGCATAACGATGCCATTCTTGTTGCAGAAGAAGTCATTGAGGTGTTTGAAGCGCCGTTTGTCATTGAAGAATATGAATTTTATATTACGGCAAGTATCGGTATCGCCTTCTATCCGCATCACGGTGATGATGCTGAAACGCTGATGAAGCATGCTGACATTGCCATGTATATGGCCAAAGACGCAGGGAAAAACAACTATTCGGTTTTCAAAGCGATCAAGAATAACATTGGCATCGAACAACTTACGCTAGAAAGCTCCATGCGTAAAGCACTGCAGAACGAAGAATTTGTGCTGCACTATCAGCCTCAAATGGATATAGAAACAGGAGAAATTATTGGAACCGAAGCGCTTATTCGTTGGAACCATCCGGTCCTCGGTTTAGTTCCTCCAGCCAAATTCATTCCTATTGCGGAAGAAAACGGACTTATTGTTCCGATAGGAGAGTGGGTGCTCAGAACGGCATGTAAGCAAAATCAGATGTGGATCGAACAAGGGTTCATCCCAATGAAAATATCGGTCAATCTTTCTACCCGCCAGTTTCTAAAACGTAATTTAATAGACAACGTTAAACAGATTCTGTCCGAAACGAACCATGATCCACGGTATCTTGAACTCGAGATTACAGAATCGATGACGATGGATGTTGAATACGCTGTTGATGTGCTTGGAGAAATGAAGAAACTGGGCATACAAATTTGTATAGATGATTTTGGAACAGGCTATAGCAATCTTTACTATATAAAGTTGTTCTCTATTGATCGACTGAAGGTTGAACAATCATTTGTCAGAGATATAATGACCGACAAGAATGATGCGGATATTGTAGCCACGATTATTTCGATGACCCATAATCTTGGGATTGATGTGATCGCAGAGGGTGTGGAGACAGAGGACCAATTAAACTTTTTAAGAACACTGAGGTGCCGTGAAGCTCAAGGGTATTACTATCACCGGCCGTTACCCGCAGATCAAATCGAACAATTATTTACTAAATGTACAGGTGAATAAATTTGATTAGTAAAGGTGAAATGATGAAAAAAAAGGTATATACCATTTTAGTCGAACATTTTAAGAATTGGGGAATTACGCATGTTTTCGGAATTCCAGGGAAATCGATCTCTCCTCTTATGCTGGAGCTTGAAAACCAAGAGATTCAATATGTTTTAGGCCG
The DNA here is from genome assembly GCF_021532375.1 of Paenibacillus alkaliterrae. Taxonomy (GTDB): domain Bacteria; phylum Bacillota; class Bacilli; order Paenibacillales; family Paenibacillaceae; genus Pristimantibacillus; species Pristimantibacillus alkaliterrae. The sequence goes on along the minus strand of NZ_JAKGAP010000109.1, from coordinate 7,463 downwards.
TCATGAAACCGGATGCGGGTTCGAAGCTTCGGGATACGCGCTTGGCAAAAAAACCATTGGCGTAGCGATTGGCACTTCAGGCCCGGGGGGAACCAATCTTATCACTGCTGCCGGGCAGGCGAAAGAGTTTCAGCTCCCTGTTCTATTCATTACAGGGCAGCCCTCGATGCAAGATACTGGACGTGCTTTAAGTCAGGATTCAAGCCAGTTTGGAACGGATTTGGTCAAAATGTTCGAACCGGTAACCTTGTTTAGCGCACGTATAGAGAGAGGGGACTTACTCCCTTTATTTCTTAGACATGCGGTAGAAAAAGCCTATACGGGAGAAAAGGGTCCCGTTCATTTATGTATCCCCTTTGATGTGCTTATGGAGGAAGTCGAGCCCTTTTATATTCCTTTGCCGGACTATATCTCACCAGTGGTATCACCGGACATAGACAAAGCCATTTCTTTGCTGGATAAGGCCAAGAAACCGGTCCTTTTTCTCGGAAAAGGTGCCATTATGTCGGAGGCGTATGAAGAATTGCGTATCATGGCAGAGCATTGGCGTATCCCGGTGGTCACGGCACCGGGCGGAAAGGGCGCTATCCAAACGAACCATCCCTTGTACTTAGGAGGGTACGGACTTGGCGGATCCAAGCATGCAACGGAATATTTGAAATCCGGAATCGATCTGATGATCGTGGTTGGAAGCAAATTATGTGACATGTCCTTATCCGGGTTTACATCAGAAATGCATCCTGAACATATGCTGCAGTTCGAGTACAATCTTACTTTTGCAGGGAAATCTGTACAGGTTCCTACTCAGATTATTCTTGGCGATATTAAATACAACTTGGCCCAATTGATTCAGAAGAGCGGTGCTTCGGAAAGAGATTATGAAATGCTGCCGATCCGAGGGCATAAGCCAGATATGAATCCGGAAGCCCTGTTATCTGCTGTGACGGCATTCAAAGCCCTTCGCGCTTCGCTTCCCAATGACGCTATCCTCTTTGGGGATGCCGGAAGCCACTCGTTTTATGCGGTCCAGCATTTCGATATACTCGAACCCGGCACCTTCTATTTCGATGAAGTGTTTATTGCGATGGGTGCAGCGATTGGATATTCCATTGGAGCGAAAATTGCCTGTCCGGACCGTCATGTCGTTTGTATAACCGGCGACGGATGTATGATGATGCATGGCACAGAAATCTCGACAGCGGTTAACCATGGAGCTCCGGTCATTTTCTTCGTTCTCAATAACGGCCGATTAGACATGGTGGATAAAGGAATGTCGTATAATACAGGGCGATCCGTCGGGGCGGTCTATGAGAGACCGCTTGATGTCAGTCAGTTTGCCCGGTCGATGGGGGCGTTAACCTATTGCTGCCATAACGCAGCCGACATCAAGGAGGCCGTACATTCTGCCTTACAGTCTGACATCACCACGGTTATTGAGGTCATGGTAGACCCGCTTGAGATCCCCCCTATTCTAACCAGGCTGCTTAGCTTGGATTAAAGGTAATGGAGGAATATATGGAGACGAATTATGAGAAAGGTTTAGAGATGTTAGGAAAGATGGTAAGCCCGGAAATTTTGCAGGATACGGTTGAGCGTGTAAAGCAATTTAGTCCCGACATGGCGAAGCTTATCGTCGAATTTCCGTACGGGTCGATTTATTCGCGTCCTGGACTTGATTTGAAGCAAAGATCGCTAATAACCATTTCCTCTTTGGTTACCCAAGGAGCGGAAGGTCAGCTTGATTTCCATATAAACGCCGCCCTCAATGTCGGGCTGTCACCGGATGAGGTCGTTGAAGCCATCATGCACTGCATTCCCTATGCAGGATTTCCGAAGTCTTTGGGAGCACTGGGCGTCGTTATGAAAGTATTTAAAGAACGCAATATTACATATTGATATACATAGTTAGCAAGCGCCTGTTGGTATCCTTTATAAGGATAGCAAACAGGTGCTTTTTACGATATCATTATTTTCGAAAAGACATATATGAGTGAGGAGCTGTTTATGGCAGTAAATCCAAACAAGCTCAAAGAGAATAACCAACGTCAAAACGTTTATTTTATTCTAAATGATAGAAAAGAAAATGATTTTCATCATGACAGTCTTGAAATATTGTTTGTGCTCTCAGGAACGATCCGTATCAGAGTGGGCAATGATGAGCTTTCAATGAAGCCCGAGGATATGATCGTTATTAATCCTTATGAAATTCATCATATCCATCCGTCACCGAGTGCTAACTTTGTATCCATGATGATATCGACGTCTTTCATTTATGAAATCTATCCCGCGTTTCAAGACAGGTATATCGATTGCAAATCCTTTCTATCGCCTGAGAATCATCAAGAGCAATTAAATGGATTGCGTAATCACTATGCAACTATTTTTCGTTACAAGTTTAAGAATGAGTCGAGATTTGAGCTTGACATGTACAGCGAGATCTTTAGTCTGCTCGGTGTTCTTGTGCGGTATTTTTCAAGGGTTATAAAATCGGATAAGGCGAATCTGCAGAAGGATGGATTATCCCGCATTCAAAGTATTACAAATTATATAAACCAGAATTATCAGAGTGCAATTGTTTTAAGCGAGATTGCAAGAAAAGAATTTTTGACCCCGCAGTATTTATCACGGATGTTTCAAAAATATATGAACATGACCTTAACGCAATATATTACTTTAGTCAGGTTGAATCATGCCTACTCGGAGCTGTCCCGTACCGATCACACGATCACAGAAATTGCCTATAACAACGGTTTTAAAAATGTCAGTTCTTTTATCGCGTACTTTCGAGATGCCTATAAGATAACACCGGGAGAGTTCCGAAAGAAGCATAACGTTAATCCTGAATTTTCTTCATTACAGGAAGAAGCGGAAATCCATGATGTTAAAACCTACGATACATTCGCCGCTCTTTTGAAATATGCAGAGGTACAGGAAGTAACGATACCGAGTGTTGCTGCACCTATTCGTTTGAATCATATCGAAGCGGATGTATCATCGGAAGGAAAAAAATTATTTCATAAATGGAGAAATTTAATTAATATCGGCTTTGCAAAAGACGGTTTGAATGCTGCGATACAGAATCAGCTCATGGAAATTCAGAAATCGGTCGGGTTCCGTTATCTTCGTTTTCATGGACTGTTAGATGACGATATGATGGTTTATAAAGAGAACCGGAGCGGTAACGCTGAATTGAATTTTATCTATGTGGACATGCTGCTTGATTTTATTATTTCAATAGGCATGCTGCCTTATATTGAACTTGGTTTTATGCCGCCCCAGCTCGCAAAAGCTCCAAACAAAATAAATATTCGCGCTTCCGTTATGAGTATGCCTAAAGATATGGGAAAATGGAACGGTCTCGTAGGGGAACTGATTAAGCATTGCATCAATCGATATGGTGATGACTGCGTAAGAGAGTGGTATTTTATATTGTGGAACAGCGAGCTTGCGTTTAATAACGGCTATTATAAAGAGGAACAATATAATGAGTTATATGAAAACACGTACAGAACCATCAAATTAATCGATAATAAGCTGCGAGTCGGAGGTCCGAGTAAACCTGACTTATTGGAATTCGGCATCAGCCGGAATTGCATACCGGACTTTATTGCCATGCGTTGTTATTCCTGTGTGCCTGAAGAGGAAGAGAGCCAGATTAAGCTAATCGAGCATGATGAGGCGTATTCATTCATAGTCAGCAGTGATGAGGCTTTTTTGGCACATGAAATTGATAAAGTGAAGCTGAAGCTGAAGGAATATGCATTGGATAAAATAGAAATTGTGCTTGATGAATGGAATTCAAACATATGGCAGAGAGACTTGTGCAATGATACTTGCTACAAATCTGCGTTTATTGCAAAAAATATAGCCGAAAATTATGATCGGATATCGGCATTTGGTTATTGGACCCTTAGTGATTTCATGGAGGAAGTTCCGCTGTATAGGGATGTATTTCATGGCGGCTTCGGACTGTTTACTCATAACAGCATTCGAAAAAGCAGCTTCAATGCGATGCTGCTGCTGCGGGGCTTAGGAAACAGGCTTATTCAAAAGGGTGATGGCTACTTTATTACAAGAGACCATAACGGTGTGCAAATACTGCTGTATAATTATTGTCATTATGATGAGCTGTACCGTCATCGCCATGTCACTCACATGGACAAGTACAATCGTTATCATGTGTTTCGCAAAAATGAGACGGAACAATTCCGTTTGATTTTAAACGGCATGAATAAAGGCGAATACTCTATCCGTAAATATACAATCAGCCGCAGCGGAGGAAGTGCCTTTGATAAATGGCTGGAGATGGGTGCGCCTCACGATATGCGAACAGAAGAGTTGACCTATTTGTCCAAGGCTTCTGAGCCTGTCTATAGGGTGGATAGAATAGCGGTACAGGAAAATCTTATATTGGACTGTACGCTTACGCCGCATGAGGTGCAGCTTATTAAGATAAGCGGAATATAACAGAAAGACTTTGCAAATCATATGCAAAGTCTTTTTTTTAATCTTAAAAATTTAATTTATTTATAGCAGATTTTTATCCTCAACAAAGCAGTGTTCTTCTGAACGGATAAAAATGGCTAAATTCAGCATAGAAAGTGAAATGTATTTGTGTATTGATTTACATTCGCTAAAAGTATATTAGAAACTAGCAAGAAAGCGGTACCACAAAAACATTCTGATTAGGGAAAGGATTGCATTCAATGAACAAGATAGGAAATAAATTAACGGTTATTTTAGCTGCGGTTTTCATGTTAAGTTCAATAGGTTTAGCATCGCCAGCCTTGGCAGAAGGAGGAGAAAAGAGCTTAAAGGATATCAAGGGTCATTGGGCTGAACAGCTTATAGTGAAATGGGTCGGCAAAGGTACGATAAATGGCTACAGCGATGGGACCTTCCGTCCTAACAAGGCAATAACCGGGGCTGAATTGACAGCCATTGCTAACCGCTTATTAGCCGCACAGGGTAAAACCGTTGCTGATCTTACGGATGTCCCCGGCAATATAGCAGCCAAGCCGAATAAAAGCGTAACAAGAGAAGACGCCATTGTCTTATTTTACAAGATGCTTGAACTCGAAGCTCAAGAAGGGGCTTGGACGACTTTTAAAGATGCAGCAGCGATACATAGTTATGCAGTAAACGCAGTCAATACCATGTATGAGAAGGAGCTTATAAGCGGATATAAAGATGGGACATTTAGGCCGCAAGGCGCTATATCGCGTGCGGAGATTGTTAAAATTATCGATCTGGCAAGTATTTTAGGGTATTTGGCCAATATATCCGACGGCATAGCTGCTAATGAGGATATTACCCTAATTAAGGAAACAAGGCCTTTTGGTGAAGCGGTAACTGCGATGGCGATAAAATATAGCAAACCCGTCGACGGTTCCAAGCTGAAAGCGACGGTTTATGCGGTTGAAGCCACATTAGGTGAAGTAACCGCGGCAAGAACCGTTACAAAGGTTTATACCAATGATTCGGCTGCGACCGCTCCAGCAAGCAAAACGGGTGAGTACGTCATTATCGAATTGGATGCTGCCAAGGACATGAATGCAGGAACCATGCTTTACGATTTTGCAATAGGCAAGAACAGGCTGTATAAGCTCAACTATTATGTAACGCAATTAGCAGATATCACTGCAGCGGACGGAACGAAGATCGCTTCAGGGTCGAAGCAAAAAAGCGGCAGCGAAGCCAACGCGATTGTAGACAGCTTCAAAGCGCTCACTTACACAAGCAAAGCCGGGAACAAACTGGATTATCGTTTGTATGAGCCTGAAACAGCACCTGGCGAAAAATACCCGCTCGTCATCTTCCTTCACGGCAATGGTGAACGGGGCGCGAATGGTGTCGCGCAATTGCTTGGAAATACGGGTGCGACAGTTTGGGCGTCAGCCGAAAATCAAGCTAAAAATCCAAGCTTCGTATTAGCGCCGCAAAATCCTTTAATTCAAAGCGGATTATGGCTGGAAAAGAATGTATACGAAACAACGCTTGAATTGATCAAATCCGTTGCAAGCAACCCGTTAATCGATCCCGATCGTATTTATATTACGGGTGTCTCCATGGGCGGCTTCGGAACATGGGGCTTTATTCAAAGAAATCCCGATTTGTTTGCGGCAGCTATGCCCGTGTGCGGCGGCGGTGACTTAACCAAGGTTGAAGCCATCAAAGATATGCCCATTTGGGCGTTCCATGCAGCAGATGATCCTGTCGTTAAAGTTGCAGGGGAGATCGATCTTTATATGCCTGAATTCATGATTAACGGTACGAGAGATATGGTGGCTGCACTTAAAGCTATAGGAAGCACCAAAGTAAAATATACAGAATATGAACCCGGTTATGTTGCTATGCCTGTTGCGCCAATGGCCCATTTTTCATGGGTGCCTGCATACAACACGCAAGAAGCGATTGATTGGATGTTCGAACAATCCAAATAAGAAAGATGTCAAAAGCCTGCGGAAAGCAGGCTTTTGTTTATGTGCGCCACGCATGGCGATTAACTGTGAATAAGCACTTTGTTTCCGCAGGAAACAGGTGCTTATTCACAGGTCGGGAACTTAGGGAGCATAGGTCCTCTTTCGCGCTTGACAACGTAACGACGACTTAAGAGGTGATGGTTGCCGTAAGTGTAGACTTATCCCAATGAACTTGGTAACCTAAAGCCTCACTAATAAATCGCAGATTAACATACGCTACTTCGTTTCCGTCAGTAACTGGTGATTGAGCAAGCGTATATTCTTTTCCATTCACATATGCTTTCAAAGAATTTATCGTCAATTCAATCTCAATTCCATTCTTAATAGCATTTATAGACCGCGTTTTTTTCATCATACGATACTGTGGCTCCTAATTCTTCAAAAAGCTGCCTAAAGGGCACCATTGTGGTCCCATTGGCTAAAAATGCTCTGGGATTAAACTCCATATTTTTACTATCTAATACAACCATAACGTCAATTCTTGGTGCAGTACTAGCTGTAAAATTGAATACTGCCGTAGAACATAATAACATTGCAATTAATAGGAATGTGTACTTCTTCATCATAAAGTCCCTCCACTTTTTAATATAATTATTATATTTACCTAAACGGTCATTCAAGGACTCACGGCGAATTCATGAAGATACATATTGAGAGAATCAAACAAATATTGGTTCTTCAGCATGCGGCTTCGGGAAGTAGAATGGTGCAAATACAGAGGGCAGTGACATAAGACGCTTTCAAAACATCGCTCTCATGAGGTAAGCTAAGCGTTAGTAGCTTTCTCGGAGGGATAAGGATGAATAACGAAAGATATCAAGGGACTTTTTTTGAATATTTTAGCGATATGAACGATCCAAGGCAAGAAGGAAAAGTGTATCATCGGCTAACGGGTACGTACGACAAGTTCTGCTATAAGCGCCTAACAGCGTGAAATGCAGGAGATTAAAACATTAATCTTAACTTTACAACCGAGGATGG
>NZ_JAKGAP010000108.1 GCF_021532375.1 Paenibacillus alkaliterrae | reverse complement strand
CCCGCCTGTGGATAACCCTCAGATGGTATGTGCTATTTTTCACAGGTGGGGGAGTTTTAAATGCTCATGTGGGGGAATTTTCAGTTGACAATTACAAAGAAGTTTTCTCGCCTAACATTGGACGGGGAACCGCGTGATCCCATTGTATCCTCGGCTGGCGCACTCGGCCCCCTTACGCTCGTCCGGATCGACAACAAACGAGATTCATTGTTGTGGAACGAATTCATGGAACGCTACCATTACCTCGGGTATACGCCGCTACCCGGCGCCCAGATCCGCTACTTCATCCAGTCCTCCCATGGCTTGCTTGGCGCCATTGGATTTTCTGCTGCCGCTTGGAAGGTACAGCCGCGCGACACGTGGATCGGGTGGCCTGCTCCAGTTCGGAAGAAACAGTTGCACTTGATCGTGGGCAATTCCCGATTCTTAATTTTCCCTTGGGTTAACGTCAAAAATCTCGCTTCACGTATCCTCTCTCTGTGCGCCAAACAACTGCCTGGCGATTGGCAGCAAACGTATGGTTACACCCCTGTACTCTTGGAAACGTTCGTTGAGAAAGATCGATTCGCCGGTACTTGCTACAAAGCGGCCAACTGGACTTGGGTTGGCGTTACCAAAGGTCGGGGTAAACTCGACACGAATAAAGAATATGCTTTACCCGTTAAAGATGTTTACATGTATCCACTTCATAAGAAGTTCCGGCATCTTTTAACCCAGCCGATTTAAGCGGGTTCACTGAATACTTACGCCTGTTCACTAGCATCGCGGATAGCAGCGTCGTTAAAATACGGTTGGATCGTATCAAACCTGTAGTCGAATTTTAAAGGCATTTCAGGCTCTTTGTCGTCATCCTGGTCCAATACGCGGATGGGCGTATTCTGCGAACGTACCGCTCCATTCGCATCGGTTACCGACAGCTCAAGCGTATAGTTCTCAATTTCACCATAACCGCCGATCCGGTCCGGATGAATTTCGAGCAGGAAGTATTTACGCTCGTCCGCAGTCTCGAATGTTAGCGTTTTTTCAGCGCCGGTAGCGCTGAGCGTGCTTGGCCTGTCCATCATCAAGCGTGAAGTTCCTGTTGCCTTAATATCAATCGTTACGGGGTACACGGCATCCGCGGGAGGAGTTACGGACAGTTTCACATAGGGATTGGCAATGTACCCTTGCCAGTCTACCAGCTCAACGCCGTATTCATTGAGCGCTCTTCCGAAAATGTCTTCGATCATCGCTCCTTCTGCTACAGCATTTTTCGCATGTACAGGCTGCGCAGCCGAAACGGCGAATAAAGAAACGATCATAGTGATGCAAATGGTTAGGGACATCCATTTTCTCAATCTTTAAACCTCCTCAAAGTAACTTTTTTCGTCCATGGAAATGGTTTATTGTCTTGCCTCTTGCGGCATCGCCTCCTTATGCAGACTTTAAGCCCGGAGCTTGTTCCTTAACCGCTCCAAATCCCGTTCATAAAATACTTTTTCATGAAAGGGTAAGAAATTAAGAATCAATTTGTACACCTAGTTTCTTATATTGATCACTGTCTACCATCCGCAAGCCAAACACGCGGCGGATCCGTTTTCCTTCTCGAGCTTTAAACATAACGTTGACTTTCTCTTGGCCGTCTAATGCTGATGAAGGGAGCGGAAAGTTCACATTGTAGAACTTATCTTCTTCCGCAAAACCTTCCTGTATGTTAGTCAGCAGTTCCCCGTTTAAGAACACATCAAACACGCAATTAGGCATTTCTTGCGCCGATGTATAGGTAACAATCAACATCATTTCGCTTTCTGGTTTTACCTTCAAATCAAACGAAAACCAGCCGTCTTGGCCCGCCGTGCGGAATGGCCTCCTGTTTAACATGCCGACACGGGACGAACTGTCTCCTTGGAAATTATGATCCCGTTCAGGCTGCATTTCTCCCGGCTGCGTATAGTCAATCGTGCACTGTTCCAGCAGCTTCAGCTTTTCCATGACTTTCTTATAGTCGGCTTCAGCTATCGCCCAGCCTTCCGGCGTGAACAAGTCCCAGTAAACCGAATAGGAACGGTCGTACATCTTATAGAACGGTCTTAGTTCCACGTTACGCGGATAGCCGGCTTCCTTCATGGCGAAAGTTAACTTTTTATCAGGCACCGGTTCAAGCCATTCCTCAGGCCGTTTCCCTTTGGCAAGCAGGACAGGCGTATACAGAAAATCCAAAGCGTTAGAATCATCCTTAGCCCCAAGGTCACCAGCGAGCAGGACAGGACCGAAAAAAACAGCAGCCCGGTCAGGGTTATCCGGCATCGTCTCCAGCCGCAAGGACATCGGGATGACGATGCGAACGGCATCGCCGTCCAACCATAGACGGTTAATGGAGACAAACGAACCCGGTACTGCTTCAGTCTCTATTTTTTCACCGTTGACTTCGATCAATATGCCTTGCACCGCCCAGCAGGGATACCGGATTTGAAGGCTAAACGAAACGGGATTTATGCATGAAAGCTTAAGCATGATAAGGTCACTTGCAGGATACTGCGTTTCCTGAAGCAGCGAGACCCCTTTTTCTTTCCACGTTACTTTCGACTGAATATACTGATTCACATAAAGCTTGTCTTCGCTCTTAAAGTAAATCGAGTTCCCGTAGCTGGATTGGCTTTCCATGCCCGTGCCGATGCAGCAGGTAAAATTTTCGAACTTATCGTCAAAAATTTTATGCCCGCCCATCGCAAGCGACAGATAGTAGGTCAGACTTCCGGTTATCGGATTTTGAGAGGCAAGAATATGGTTAAATAGAGCCCGTTCATAGTAATCCGCCTCGTTAGCAGACGCTTTCCACTCAAACATATGCTTCGTTAATTTCAGCATATTGTACGTATTGCAGGTTTCGGTCGTGTACGGCCCCAGCCTGTCGTTAAAGGAATCCGGCTCGCCGAAATATTCGCCAAAACTGTTCCCGCCATTGGCGTAGGAATGGTGGTGAACGACCCGATCCCAGAAAAACTCGGCCGTATCGCGGCGTTTTTCGTCGCTTGTCAATTCATACTCTTTCGCCAATCCGATGAGCTTAGGAATTTGAGTATTCGCGTGCTTACCCGGCAAACAATCCACGTGCTCGGCCAGCGGATCCAATACAAGCTTATGCCAGAACCTTTCCGCCAGCCGCAAATATTTCGGCTCGTTCGTATCGGCATAAAGATCAGCCAAAACTTCGTTCATGCCGCCATATTCGCAAATCATCATCTCTTCCATCTGCTCGGCAGACAATGAAGAAAGAATGCCTTCAAGCCAATCTGCCAGCTTTCTTTCCACTAACAAAGCTTTCATATTGCCGGTCATTCTAAAGCCATCTCGAAGTCCCGCAAATAATTTATGAAGCGTATAAAGAGGCGCCCACGCTCCGTTCAAGTCAAATCCCTTGGATTGTATATTTCCGGATGCGACTTCCAGAAACACTTCCTTGCATCCCGGGATTCCGGAAACGTAACCGTCGCCGTGCTTGTTCTGGCAGAGCTCGAGCTCATCCGTTATATAATCCACTCTAGCTTTAAATTCCGCCTCCCCCAAAGAGGCATACATCATCGAGCACGCGGAAAAGTAGTGGCCTAACGTATGCCCGGATAAGCTTTCCGATTCCCAGCCTCCATATTGAGGCGCCTTAGGCTCTAATCCCGCATACTCCCTGAATCTGGCAAGCAGTCTGTCCGGTTCAAGATCCAATAGATACTGCCGGTTTACTTCCATCGCATGCTTAAATGGACCGTCAAGCAGCGTAACCTCGCTTAACTGAAACGGATGAGCTTCCCGTTTGATTTTGATGCTTGCATTCATCCCATTCTCATCCTTTCATACCGGTTAAAGTAATACCTTCGATAAAATAACGCTGTCCTATAAAAAACACGATGATAACTGGTAATATGACTACGGTAGAAGCCGCCATTAATAAATGCCACTGCGCACTATGAATCGATTGGAACATCTGAAGACCAAGAGCCAATGTGTATTTTTTCTCCTCGTTTAAATAAACCAACGGTCCCATGAAATCGTTCCATGAATTCATAAAGGAGAACAATCCGATAACGATCAAGGCAGGCTTCGACAAGGGAACGATAATTCGCATGAATATCGTCAATGGCCCCGCTCCGTCCACATATGCGGCTTCGTCCAAATCTCTCGGAATGCTCGTATAAAATTGGCGCAACAAAAAGATATCAAACGCCGATCCAAACCATGCCGGCAATATTAATGGCCAATAGGTATTAATTGAGTCGACCAATTTCCAACCAATGAAGGTCGGGATCAATGTAACCGCGCCTGGGAGCATCATGCTGGCAAGCAGCAGCGAAAAAAACAGGTTCTTTCCCGGCCAGTTCAGCCGTGCATAGCTGTATGCGCCAAGCGCGCTGCTTATAAGCGCACCCGCAAGACAACCAACCGTAATCATAAGCGTATTGCGGAAAAACCTGAAAAAATCGATGGATGTAAGCGCTTCTGCATAATTAGAAAATTGAAATGGTTCTGGAATCCACTTGGGAGGCATTTCAAAAATTTGGAGCGAAGTCATCATCGAACTGCGAATGAGCCAAAACAAAGGCAAGAGACAAAAAACGGCTCCTGCTATGAGAATCGAATAAACCATAATTTGAGAGATGCGCCTGCTCTTCTGCATATCAAGCTATACCTCGCTTTCATAAAACACCCAGGACTTGGATGTGCGGAAAAAGATCGCCGTTACGATGAGTATGATCATAAAGAGTATCCAGGCGATGGCAGAGGCATGTCCCATTTCGCCGAATTGGAAGGCTTCCCGGTAAATATAGTAGTTATAGAACAGACTGGCGTTGTTAGGGCCTCCCTGTGTCATAATGAGCGCCTCCGTAAATACCTGAAACGCTCCAATCGAACCCATAATCAAATTAAAGAAAATAATCGGCGTCATCATCGGTATCGTAATATTAAAAAATTTGCGCAATGCTCCCGCACCGTCCACGATCGCCGCTTCGTACAACGATCTTGGCACTCCTTGTAAACCGGCCAGGAAGATAATAATCGTGCTTCCCATTGCCCAAAGGCTCATAATGACAATGGAAGGAACGACCGTCTTCTCTGAATAAAGCCAATTCAGCGTCGGAATATGTAACGCTTCAAGAAAGCTGTTGAACAAGCCTAAATCAGGACTAAACAACCAAATCCAAATCATGGAAGACGCTACTGCAGGGACGATAACCGGAAGATAAAATATCGTGCGAAATATGGACTTGCCGCGGATAAAATCCAAATTAAGCAAGAATGCCGCCACAAACGAGAATACAAGTCCGAGAGGAACTCGTAGAATAACATATTTGAAGGTTACCCATAACGAGTTATAGAAATATGGATCCGTTCCATCGAATAGTCGAGTGTAATTATCGAAACCAATAAATTTAGGCGTGTTAACGGTTCGGTAGTCCGTGAAGCTAAGGATGAGACTGGTCAACATCGGTAAAATCGTGAAAAGCGTAAGTCCGAGAATGCTTGGCAGCGCAAATAGTATGCCAGCCGCAGCCATACGACGACGTTTGCGAATGATAAGAATCCCCCCTATCGTATGAATTGTTCGTATTTGTTCGTATTCTGGTCAAAGATCAGGCCGCAGCGTCACTGCGGCCCTAAACAAGGATTATCTGCCGTAATAACCCTGGATAAGCGGTTGCACTTTAGGTTCAATGCCTTTTAACGCTTCTTCGGCCGTTTGCTTGCCCGTCCAAACCAAGTCAAGCGCCGGGGTGACAAGTGCATTGATCTTGGCAAGGTTTTTCACTTCAAAGCCCGGAGTCCGAACGCCGTTTTCAAGCGTTTGCTTCATGAACGCATCCGTATAGCCTTCCGGATGCGCTTTATTTCCTGCTGCCCATTTGTTGATCAATTCCGGATCGGTGTACCAGTCTTTCTTGAGCGGCATCCATAATCCGCCTTCAATAAGCGGCAGAACCTGCTCCGGATCAGCCATATATTTATAAAGTAACCATGCTTCCTCAGGATGCTTCGTCGAGCTAAAGATGACCATTGGCGCGCCGTCAAGAAGGGTATTGCTTTCTTTCAGCTTAGGAAGGACTCCTACGCCCAGATTAAATTCCTGTTCGGCAAATGCTTGAAGCGCCCAGTTGCCGGATACGGTCATAGCGACCTTTTTCGTTTGCAGTGCCATATCCGGGAGACTCTTCGTTTGAAGAGGGGTAGGCGAAACATGGTGCACATACATTAAGTCAGCAAGTTTTTGGATGGCTTCGATACCTTCAGGCTGAGCAAGTCCGAATCCGGTACCATCTTCCGTTAAAAAGTTACCTCCATTGGAGACAACCGCAGCCATCATATTGTAAGGATCGTATTGGAAACCAAACTGTTTGATTTTATCGGGGTTAAATTCCGGATCCAGCGCATTCCGGCCTTTATCATCCAACGTTAACTTCTTGGCATATTCGATAAACGTATCCCAATCCCAGGCTTTGTCCGCTTCCGTAGGAGGCAGCTCCACCCCGGCTTCAAGCAACATATCCTTGTTATACATGAGTCCGTATCCTTGAACGGATATGCTCATCCCGATAATGTTTCCAGGTTCTGTCTCATACCATACTTGATCCAAATAATCTTCCTTCTTGAAATCGGGATCCTTTTCCATCAGAGGAGAAAGATTAAGCAGCTTGCCGTCCTCAGCCCAACTGAGCCCGCTCCCGGAGGTCATGTAACCCAGATCGGGCGCGACATTTCCTGCCACCATTGTCGTCAGTTTGGTTATATAATCGGCAGGAATGTGCATAGGCTCGACGTTGATTCCCGTTTTCTTCTCGAAGCGCTCAAGCGCCTCGGTGACCGTTTTCTTCTCGATTGTGGCGCCCCAGAAAGAAAACTTGAGCGTAATTTGTTCTCCCTCTTCGGTCTTGTTGGTGCCGTTTTTATTTGCGGGAGATTCTTCATTGCTTGAACAGGCTGTCAGCAATACTGTCATTGCAAGAACTGTTGATAAAGCTAATGCTGCGAAACGTTTAGTTTTTTTCATGCCCTCACCCTCCATCATTTTTACAAATCGTTTATATATTAAGTATAAAGAAGAGCACGTATAAATTAAATTCGAACATTTTTGTATAGGTGGAGGATATTTGTATTTTCTTAATCCTTTATGTGATAATAACTCGGTTCCGCAAGACGAAAGCCGACATCAAAGTGCATATGCGCTTGGCCTTTGTTGGCGAACAAGAGGTCATCCCGGAGAAAGCAACCGTAACCGTGGCCAAGAAAAATGACCGTACCCAGATGAACGAGCTCGTTCATGAGCCCGGCGTGACGTATATCTTTGATCGCGGTTATATCGACTATGCGGCATTTGATCGCTTTTGTCTTGACGGTATCTTTTTCGTGACACGCCTCAAGAACAATACGCATATCGAACCTTTGCAGGAGCTGGAAGTCCCGGAGGGCAGCGGCGTTTCCGCCGATGTGCTCGTCCGAATCGGCTCGCAGCAGAAGAAGATGAAGCATACGCTGCGGATGATTCAGACCGAAGATTCACAGGGTAACCTGCTCTTTCTGGTGACGAATCGATTCGATCTCACCTGCGATGAAATCAGTGAAATGTACCGTAGCCGCTGGGCCATCGAGACATTCTTCAAGTGGATGAAACAGCATTTGCAGATCAAGCATCTCTACGGCACCAGTGAACGCGCCGTGTACAACCAGGTCTGGATTTCACTCATTGCGTTCTGTTTGCTCGTACTCGTCAAGATGGAAACGAAAGTCGCACACAGCTTGTTGCAACTAACTCGCTGGCTCAAAGCGTTGCTCTGGAAGCCTTATTCAAAGTGGTTAGAGCTAATGAAATGAAAGCCAACCCGAACATCTGCTGGCCGACGACGGATCGAGTCTTCTTGAGCTTCATAAAGCAAGGTTAAATGACGCACATGAACATAAATACATAAAATCCCCAAATGAACAGAGCTACCTTTAAGAGCTGCTCGACCTTTTGGATCTTAGGTTGAAAAATCGTTTTCTTAATTTTCTGACCAATCGAGTTTTAGATTTTATGCAACGCTAGTGATGTTCCATAAATTCGAGGCCATCCATAATGGCATTTGAATATCCGTGAATATCAAATCGATAGAATGTACGTTCAGCGACAGGGCCGTATTTTCATTTTCTCAAGATCGCTTCGATTTGCACCCCCGTCCGTGCTCCGAAGGGGCTGGACTATTGCACAAAATTCCGGATGCGTACTAAAGACGACATTCAACGGCACATTCCCTAATGTCTGATGCCAGTATATCCACTCTATCCAGACTAGCGTCCCAAGAGAACATAAATCTCGCGCCGCCGCCGATAAAGGTATAGAAATTCCAGCCTTTCTCTCGAAGATTATTCAATACATAGTCAGGTGCTTCGAGAAACACTGCGTTGGCGTTTACCGGGAACATAAGTCTAATATTCTGCACGTCTTCAATCTGGCTGGCCAGACGCTGTGCGGCGTTATTGGCATGACGCGCATTTTTCAGCCATGCGCCTCCTTCCAGCATGCCGATCCACGGCGCGGATAAGAAACGCATTTTAGATGCCAGCTGCCCTGCCTGTTTACATCGATAATCGAAATCTTCGGCCAGATCACGGTTAAAGAACAAAATGGCTTCGCCAACGGCCATACCGTTCTTTGTGCCTCCGAAGCAAAGCACGTCAGCGCCAGCCCTCCAAGTTATATCCGACGGTTCACAGCCCAAGGATGCGCAGGCATTCGCAAACCGAGACCCGTCCATATGCAGGCGCAGATTCAGCTCCCGACATACCGCTGAGATGGCTTTGATTTCATCCACCGTATAGACTAGTCCTGTTTCGGTCGGCTGTGTAATCGTAACGACACGGGGTTTCGGATAGTGAATATCCTTCCGCTTGCCCGCAATTTCACGAATGGCTTCAGGCGTCAGCTTCCCGTCTGGCGTATTGGCAATTAATAGCTTGGAACCATTCGAGAAAAACTCCGGGGCGCCGCATTCGTCCGTCTCAACGTGAGCATAATCGGAACAGATGACGCTATGGTAGGATTGGCAGAGCGACGCAAGCGCCAGCGAGTTGGCCGCTGTACCGTTAAATACAAAAAACACTTCGCAATCCTCTTTTTGGAACAATGAACGGAAGCAATCCGACGAACGCTGCGTCCAATTATCATTACCGTAAGCTGCCGCATGGCCGCTGTTGGCTATCTCCATGGCGCTCCACGCCTCCGGACAAATTCCTGCGTAATTGTCGCTGGCGAATTGTTGATTGCTGAGATGAACTAATTTCATTGCAAAGAACCTCCCAAACGTGTTCGACTCTCCATCCTCTATGTAAGAGACAGGATAGTTCACATTCATATCTCAAATAATAACGAGTCCATTTTCCTGCCCCGTTGCATCACATCTGAACAACAAGAAAAGTTAAAGAGGAAAATGGAGCAGTTCAGCCAGGAAGAATTATAAAATATGAAATACAGAATCAAATCGAGTCCTTTCAAAATTAATATCGGGATTCGAAGTGGGCATACCTTCAGAAAACCAGGAGATTGTAGGGTATGCCAAAATTCTGGCAGAGTCGCAAACCTTATTTTACAATGGGGACCCTGAAATCGAAAAAGCCGTTGAACGGTTACATATTGAAAATCCGACTCAAAAAGTTCATGGAATGGATTTGGAGATATATTGTTATATCGAGAAAGCGAAGTCGAACATTTTATCTGCCATTTTATAGAACAATTATTTCCAATGACGCTTCAACTGCTTCGCCCCCATTATAAAAAAATGCAACCCGGATCGAGAGCTTCCGCTTCTCGTCAAGACTGCCTATACCAATTTATTTCGATAACTCCACGAAGCCTTCGCCGAACACGTCGCGAACGTCGTGTATGGTGAGGAAAGCGTCCTTGTCCGCGGCCTTCACGATTTTTTTAAGCTGTGAAATTTCCTGCTTGTTGATCACGATATAGAGCACTTCCTTCGCCACCTTCGTATAATACCCGTAGCCGGTCAGCACTGTCACGCCGCGGTCCATCAGAACGTTGACCTGCTGGGCGATTTCAGCATGATTTGTAGAAATGATCGTGACGGCTTTCTTCGGATTCACGCCCTCGATGATGAAATCCATCACCTTCGTCGCTATGTAGAGCATGACGATCGTCAGCATCAGCCTCTCCGCCCCAATCAGGAAGTAAGAGGAGCAGGCAACGAGCAGGTCGAAAAAAAGAAGCGCGTAGCTGATATTCCAGTCGAGGAACTTATGCGCGATTCGGGCGAGAATGACCGTCCCGGCGGTCGTGCCGCCTGCGCGGACGATGATGCCGATGCCGAACCCCGAAAAAATGCCGCCGAATATCGCGTTAACGATAATTTCGTCGGAGGCGATCGTCCAGCTTTCGGTCAAATGCAGGAAGAGCGAGTTGAAGGCAACCACCAGTATCGTATAGGCCGTCGTCGTTTTATCCAGAAATTTATAGCCTATGATCAGCAAAAACGAATTAATAATCAAATTGACAAGTCCCAGGGACCACTCAAACAAGTAGTAGAGTATGATCGTAATCCCTGTCACTCCGCCTTCGGCCAGTTCGTTCGGGATCACGAACAAATTAATGGCCAATGCGAATAGGAACGAACCCGCCATAAGTAACACGACGTCTACCAGTCTTTTTTTCATGATCTACCATCCTTAATCGAGCTTGGTGGAACCGGCGTCCGCCGCCCAAGAGCTCGCGAAGCACCTCTTCAACAAGCCGCGCGGCTTTTTTGAGCCGAACGATTTCGTAAAGCTTATTCAATCGTTCATTCATCGGCCTCAACCCATCCGTTCTTCATTACAGCTTCTGATCATCAATGCGATCAAGCCATGACTCGATGTCCTCTGTTACGCTTTCTACGCATCCGTCGGAAAATGGCGAAACGAGATTTCCAATCTCGAGCAACTCCAAGAACGACCGGCTGCCGCCCGCTTTGCACAAGGCCATATAATCGGACCACGCTGCTTGACGGTCCACGCTCGCTTTTTTCCAAAGCTGAACGGAACAAATGCGCGCCAAGGTGTAATCGACATAATAGAATGGCAGGCAGAATACATGTCCGTTCTGCAGCCAAAGATTGCCGCTT
Source organism: Paenibacillus alkaliterrae (assembly GCF_021532375.1). GTDB lineage: Bacteria > Bacillota > Bacilli > Paenibacillales > Paenibacillaceae > Pristimantibacillus > Pristimantibacillus alkaliterrae. Next base: position 1,957 of record NZ_JAKGAP010000108.1, on the reverse strand, counting down.
TCCAGAAAGTCGTTGCCCTCGTAATCGCGGTACGGCACATACTTTTTCTCGATATCGCGCCAAGCCCGTTTCCGGTCTGCAGGAGAAGCTTTCGGGTTCTCATAAACGAAATGCTGAAACTCGTCGTACGCAACACCGTTGGGAATGAAAAACAGCGCATCGCTCATATGGCTGAATCTGTACTTATCCGCATTCTCCGGGAAGAACAAATCCATCCAGGGCCAAGCGAAAAACTCCATGCTCATCGAATGGATTTCTCCGGCTTCCGCAGTCGGGAATTCGTACTCCGGCACCTTGTAATCCAGGCTGCAGAGGACTTGGAACGCGTGTCCCGCCTCATGCGTAAGCACATCGATATCGCTTGAAGTGCCGTTAAAATTGGCGAATATAAATGGGGCTTTGTATTTGCTGATTATCCCGCAATAGCCGCCGCCGGCCTTCCCTTTTTTACTGAGCAGATCCATAAGCTCGTTTTCGATCATCATGTCGAAAAACTCGCCGGTCTCGGGAGACAGTTCGGCATACATCGTTTTGCCGTTTTGCACAATTTGATCGGGATCGCCTTTCGGCTTCGCATTTCCGGTCTTGAAGCTGAACGAATCGTCGTAGTACCGGAGCGAATCGATCCCGATTCGCTTCCGCTGACGCTCCTTCAATTTCAAAGTTATCGGAACGATATATTTCCGGACCTTCTCGCGGAAGTTCGCCACATCCGCAGCGCTGTAGTCCGACCGCTTCAATCGGGCATATCCAAGCTCGACGAAATTGCTGTAACCCAGTTTATGGGCAATCTCCGTTCTTACCTTAACCAATTGATCGAATAGATCATCCAGCTCGGCCTCATGCTCGATAAAGAAAGAAGTTCTCGCTTCAAGCGCCTTCCTCCTAGTTTTCCGGTCGGTGGAAAGGGCGAAGGAAGCCAACTGGGGCAAGTTCCTTTCTTCTCCCTCGAACACGAATTTCGCCGATGCAATCAGGCTCGTATATTCGCTGCACAGCTTGTTTTCCCGCTGCAACAGCTCCACGATTTCCGGCGAAAATGTTTTAAGCGACATTTCCGCAATACGGAACAGCTGTTTGCCCCATCGTTGCTCCAGTTCGCTCCTGAATTTGGAACCGACCAAAGCTTTATAATAACGAGTGACGATGCCTTGGTAAATCGGGTTGGATTCGTCGTTAAAGTCCTGCTCGGCCTTATAGAACGGATCGGTTGTGTCAATCGTGTACCGGATATAAGCAATCCCGCACATAGACTCGTATTCAGTTCGCAGCTCGTGGATCTCTTCCATGATGGAAACTTGCTTTTCATAGCTTTCAGCTTCTTCGAACCGGCGAATGAATCCAACTATTTTCTTTTCCAGATCATGTATACTGGGTCTTTGATAGACGAAATCTTGAAATTTCATACGAATCATTCCCTTACTATGCGCAATCCGAATACTTCCCGTATTCTGCGCCCTGCATGGGCTCGGAAAGTAACGTTCGCCACGTTTTTCCCGTCAATGCTCGCTTCCGGGATCTTGTAATTCACATTGTAAAACTTATTCATTTCCTTCACGCCATCGACCGCGTCTGTTACCGGAACGTCATTCACGAGAATATCGAATTCAAACCATCCGTCTATGCTGGTATAACGATACGCCCGGTTAAGTATGGTGCCTGCTCCGGTATTACCGCCCTGGAAATTGTGGTCGCGTTCAGGCTGCATTTCCCCCGGTTGAACAAAATCAATCGTATTTTGCTCCAGAATACGCATGTTTTCTCGCGTAATTACGTACTCTTTCTCCGCTTTTTCCCAACATTCTTCGGTAAACAAATCCCAGTATACCGAGTACAGTTTATTATGCATCCGGTAAAAAAGAGGTTCTTCCCAGTTTAGCATGACTATTTGCTGTCAATCATTGTAGTAGAACCCTGAAGGGAGATACCATTGATGACGGAAAATGAGATATTTAAT
>NZ_JAKGAP010000107.1 GCF_021532375.1 Paenibacillus alkaliterrae | reverse complement strand
AAGCAAATTGTCCATGGTGGCCAGCGCACTGTCGGCCACGTAGGTTAAGCCGCTCCATTCCTCATCGGAGAGGACCGAACGCAGGCGAGTGATAAAAAAGTACACTGGTACCCATAGACTGGACACTTTAAAAAAAGGTGTTCAGGCTATGGGTACCTTTTTGTATACTGAAGAAACAACGGAGGGGATTAGATTGAGCAAGAAGCGATTTACGGAAGATGAACGTGAGAAGCTGTCAAAGAATAGATACGTAATCAAAGTTAGTGATAAAGCGATAACCTACGCGGATGAATTTAAGCAGTTATTTATTGACCAATACATGACAGGCAAAACCCCAAGAGAGATCTTTGAAGCTCATGGATTTGATGTTACCGTCATTGGAATGAAGCGAGTAGAACAATCTGCCGAACGTTGGAAGAAAGAGAAAGAGGGGCTTCCAGCCATTCCCTCTGGCGGAGACAGAGGGAAAAAAGAACCGACAGCGTATAAGACTGTAATAGAGCAGTCAACAACGCTGTCGGTTCTATTATTTTAAGAAAGGAAAGCCATTTGTCCCCTGTTTGCTTGGCGGCTACTCGGGACAAATGACCTCAACCAATGTCTATTTTACTGGAATACCCCCCGCGCCTCAATGCGTACAATCTGGAAATCCGTTCAATTGAAGTTGAAGCTGCATGTCCTTGTTGCGGCAGAGTGATGCGCAGACATGATTATGAAGAGCGTACCCTTGTATGGAAACGCCGGCTTCGTAAGGTCACAATCCTGCGTATGCGTTGCCCAACCTGTGATCGGACACATTCTCTTATCCCCTCGTTTATCATACCTTGGGCGCGGTTTGCCAACCACATTCGGGAATTCTTTGCACGTCTGCTCCTGATGGGCTTGCCACTCCCTTTGTTAGCAGAACGATTATCTTCATGGGCATCCTCTATCGTTTCGATCCGAACACTCTGGAGATGGAAGAAACGTATGAAAGAAAAGTGGCAGCAGTGGCTCCGTGTTATACGTGAAAGAACCTTGTCCACGCTGCCGGGGGAGGAGGCTCTACTCGAGTTTCATCGCTGGCAGGGTAGTCTCGCTCAGGAAACGCAGTTGCTTCTCCTATTTAATTTGACGGCGCACGGGGAACAAATGCCTCGTCCGGGCAGATGGTTGGACCGGCTCAACCTACACGCTCCGCCAAGCGCTTACTGGTGATTGCGATCACTGGGAATGAGGCACTTTTGGGAAACCATGGGTTATTCTCCAGTGACCGCCTACACGGAATGTGTCAGTCGCGGCACTGGATAGAGCATGGGACAATGGGGACTGCAGTCTATTTCTATATCCCAGGAGGTTAATGTCCCCATGAATGACCAGCAGCTTCAGGAAATTGCGGCCTTCCGCTTTGGCGTCATTGCGCCGGTGCTGCAACGAAAGCTTGCTCCCGGCCATCGCTATGCCCTTTTGCGTGAATTGGCGGCGCAAACGTACACCATTCCCTACAGTGTCAGCACACGCATCAGCATCCGCTCCCTCGAGCGTTATTTGCAGGCGTATGAACAAGGCGGTGGATTTGAAGCCTTAAAGCCGAAGACACGTGAAAAAAGAGGCAGTTTGCACGATTTAGATCCGCAAGTTTTGTCAATGGCTCTTTCACTGCGCCATGAACTACCGAGCCGCAGCGTGGAAACCATTATTCGTATGCTTGAAATAGACCAGAACAATCCGCTTCTGCCCGGAATGCTCAAACCCCGAACCCTTGCTCGGTATTTTCAAGAGCAAGGGGTGAGCAAGAAGGATTTGGCACGTCAAGCTAACGTCACCAAGGCGTTCCGGCACTTTGAACACGATGAGCCGAACGATTGTTGGCAGGCAGATACGCAGCACACGACCGTGATTCCAGATCCCCAAGATCCGAACAAGCGCCGGAAAGTGTACCTGATTGCCCTGATCGATGACCACTCACGGCGAATTATGCATGCGGAGTTCTTTTTCGAAGAGCGCTATCCGCGCCTTGAAAATTGCCTCATGAAGGCGGTATTGAAGCACGGCGTCCCCCGTATCTTTTACTGCGATAATGGGTCCGTGTACAACGCTAAGCAGCTCTCTATTGTCTGTGCGCGGATGGGTACCAAACTGCTTCATGCGAAGCCCTATTCGCCAGAATCCAAGGGCGAAATTGAAAAATTCTTCCAATTTGTAGACTCTAGCTTTACGGGTGAAGTGAATTTGCTCATCGCACAAAACAAACTCCAGACGCTAGAGCAGTTGAACATCTACCTGCGTTCATGGCTTGAAGCGTATGACCAGCGGGTGCATAGAACGACGAAACAAACACCGAAGACGCGCTTTGAAGCGTCAATCCAGTCGATTCGCCGATTGTCCCGTGAAGAACTACAAGCCCTGTTTCTGTGGGAGGAGGAACGAACAGTCCGAAAAACCGCTGTAATTGAGGTGGAAGGAAACCGGTATGATGTGGACGATGCACTGCGGAGCAGCAAAGTACAGGTGAGGTACAACCCCTTTGACCTGACTCATATTCAAATCTGGAAGGATGGAGTGCGTTACGCCGATGCCAAAGCGGCAGAACTACGCAGCCAGCGGCATTCGAAGCTGCCAACTGACGAAGCGAAACCCGATCTGCCAACACCGGTGGCCAGTTATGTGGAACAACTCAAGCAAGAGCAAGAAGCAAAAAAACGTGCTGAACTTGGTACGACACGTTTCGCACAGCTCAAAGCACGGCAGAACGGTGGTGACGGCGGATGCTAAGTTTCTTCGGCTTAAAGGACATGCCGTTCACAAGGGAGATTGACGCTAAGAACTGTTATGCGTCAAATGCTTACCAAGAGGCATTGGCACGACTTGAGTTTGCCGTCCAGCACCGTCATGCGTGCATGGTTACTGGGGAAGCAGGGACGGGTAAGACAACAGCAGTACGTTCTTTACTTCGTGGTCTGGAAACTACGCGGTACCGATACGAGTATATTTGTGATTCGGGTCTGTCTCCGAAGCTGTTCTACCGGGAAGTGTTAGACCGATTTGGTGTAAGTCCCGCGATCCGTTCCACCGAGGCAAAACGGCAATACCAAGCCCTGATGCTGAACTTGTATGAGCAGGACAAGAAAATCCCGATCATTGTGTTGGATGAAGCCCACCGTTTTTCAGAAGGGATGCTTCAGGAACTTCGATTCCTACTGAATTATCCTCAACTTTTAGTTATCCGTAAGTTTTGGAGATATCCCGTACGTATAAGGGTATTAGACCAAAAACTTACGGATAATGTTTTAGTTCAAATTACTTCAAGCCGCACAACGTTAGAATCATGTCTTCATTATCTTGCCACATAGGAATATTACTATTTAGCTCACTTCCTCCCTCATTAACCTTCTCAAGCGCCTCTCTCATCATATGAATATCAGCCGATGCATAAATAGTTGTCGTATTAGGGGTAATTCCAGCGAAGGTGTAACTAAGTGCCAACCCTTTGAATCACTCAAATATAGATCAAATTTGTGCCTTATGTGTTGTTTAAAGCTAAAAAATATTTTCTGTAACTAGCGTATTTGCTTACTTCCCTTTCTGGGAAAGGATTCTCGGGTTTCTCTCAATCACACATAATGCCATTAAGTGTGATACGAAGGTCATTTGGCACTTCATGAAAGCTTCGCTGGGATTACCCCTTCTATTGAAAATAAGCAAACAGCCATTCCCTACGCGGAATGGCTGTTTGCTTATTTATTTCTCCTATTAGAACGGAAGCTTGTGAGGCTTACGTCCGTGAAATACGGTCAATTCCTTATAGCCTGCTTCTAGCGCAGCATCCCTGGCTTCATCCAGCAGCGTTCCGATATCGTCGGGAAAATGAGCATCGGACGACAAGGTGATTGAAACTCCATGCTCGGCAAGCACAGAAAGAAACAACGGGCTCGGACATCTCTCCGCTACCGGATAGCGGTACTCCAGTCCGGTATTGATTTCTGTAGCGACGCCATATTGAATCAAATCCTCTGCGAACTGACGATAGTAAGGAAGCAAATCCGCTTCGTTCGCCGGCCGGAAGCCGAATACCTTCAGGTTATCCGGATGGGCAATAAACTCGAACAAGCCGGAAGCGGCTGCCTGCCTAAGCAGCCCGAAATAACGGCCGTACGCCTCCATGGGCTCCAGCTCCGCAAACCGGTCCTTCGTTTCCGGATTGTCAAAGCCCCAGCCTTCCATAAAATGCACCGAGCCGATAACGTGATCCCAGTCATAGCCTGCCAGCAAGGCGCCCAGCTCAGACTCGCCGCCCGGGAAGAAGTCGGCTTCGATTCCGAGCAGCAGGCCGGGGCGGCTTTTTTTCGCCTCTGTCACGAACGTAACGAATTCATCCAACGAAGCCACGTTTACTTGATCGAGCCAATGCTGCTGCAGCCTTCCGACCGGACTATCGTCCAGCAGCATATGCTTCTCGTAATAGGAGCGGCACTCCTTAAACCGATACAGGTGATCGACGACGCCAAACCACTCAATCCCCCTCGAACGGCCTGTCGTCAAATATCGGTCCAACCAATCGTTGCTGAAGCTTCCGCTGCGCATTCGGCAGTCTAATCGACTCGCCAAATACTCGACTAAATCCAGAGAATGACCCTTCCTATTGCTTATTTGAGGCTCCGTGAGAGCAAGCGCCTGCAAGGTGCGCGATAACCACCGTATGGAATATGGGCCTTCCTCCAGATGAAAATGCAAATCAACCTTCATTATCTTATACCCTCTGCCTTTCCAGCCGTTCCAACCCGATATAAAAACTCGCTTTCTATACTCAATGCCATTGCCTCAGACGGAGCTATACCCAGACATTCACACATGAAACGGGCGATTCCCAGCTGGGGAAAAACCTGCTCATCCGCTTGAGTCCCAAGCGGCTCACCATTCATATAGAGCGGGACTAGCCGCTCGGAAGCCGCTGTTCCGCCGTGCTGTCCGGCAGCATTCATGCCATGATCGGAAGTAACGATAACGCGGTAGCCCTGTGCCATCCACATAGGGACCAAAGCAGCCAGTATACCGTCAACAGCCCGAACAGAGGCTTCGTATTCCTTGCTCTCCCCGCCGAACTTATGTCCTATATCATCGATGTTCATGGAATGAATATATAGAAAATCCGGGTCGTGGACCGTCCGTAAATATTCCGCATCCGCGAATAAGTGACTATCTGGATAGTGATCCTCAAAATAGAACGTTCCGTGCTGAACAGGTCTCGACTCATCATGCTGATGACGGTCCGTCAGCGGATTAAAGGGAGCTTTGTTGTACAGCTCGCTGACCCAATGATAGGCGGCGGCAGCCGTTGTTAAATTCGCCTCGGAAGCGAGATGAAATACGCTCTTCTCCTGGCTGAGCCTGACAATGTGATTCGCCGTGATTCCATTTCGATAGGCTGGCGTACCCGTAAGCAATACTTCATAGAGCGGACGCGAAAGGCTTGGGAGCTCGGAACGAACCTGATAGCAGGATACTTCGCCTTTCTCTGCAAGATGCTCCATATAGCCCAAATACTTGCGGGCCGCATCGTAACGCAGTCCGTCTAATACAACTACAATTAATTTGCGCATAGCTGCCGTTGTTGTCATTATCGCTCCGCCTTTCATTTCGCTTCTATCCAATGTAAATAATGAGACTTCATTAAAGGCAGCCACTCTTTGGGCGCGGGAACGTTGCTTACTATAGTGTGTACGCGGCGCAGAGGAACAATTTCGATGAAGGCCTCCTTATTGAGCTTCGAATCGTCTGCCAGCACAATCGTTTGTGCGGCAGTCTCCACCATAAGCCGTGACATACCGGCCTCGCCCAAATCATAATCGCTGATCCCCCGTTTAATCGATATGCCGCCAATCGAAATAAATGCCTTATCCACTCGAAATTGCTTCATCGCTTGCTCCCCGGACACGCCGGACAAAGACTGCTGCTCCGGGTTCAACTCGCCGCCGATCACGATAATTTTGCCGGAAAACCGGCGTTCATTTAGGGATTGCATGAGATAATAGGCAACTGCAATGGAATTGGTTAGTACCGTCAGCCTCTCACACCCTGCAATGGCCTTCGCTAATTCCAGGGTTGTCGTTCCGACATCAATGACGATCGTGTCTCCGGACTCGATTAAAGCTGCAGCAGCTTTGCCGATGCGAGCCTTCTCCTCGGCTTTTTCTTTTTGACGCAGCAGATATGGAGGCTCCTGATTTGTCGGCTTCACTAGAACGGCTCCTCCATAAACACGCTTAACGGTCCCTTCCCGTTCCAGCAAGACGAGATCGCGCCGTACCGTTTCTTCTGAGACAGCGCACCGCAGCGATAATTCCGGCACTTTGACCTGACCTTCCAGCCTTAATTGTTCAATAATGACCCGCTTTCGTTCTTCCGCTAAAATGGACATGCTCTAGGCTCCTTCCTTCTCCAGCTTCAAAAGCTGAGAAGGATCTAACGCCAAACAGACGTTACTCAGCTCCCCCAACCGGAGCGAACGGCCATCATTTAAAATATCGACGGTCAGACGGACATCCTTCGCTTGAACGATGTAACGGATGATATTACCGAGAACGGATACGGATTGAACCGTACCTTCTACCTGCACCCTATCCTTACGGTCATTTCCTTCTTCGGCTTCGTTCAGCAGCGTTATGGACTCCGGGCGAATGGCGAAGCTCTCCTCCATGCAGTCTAATCGATCAAATAGGCGCATCGCTTCCGACCTTGTCAGCACATTATAGCTGCCCATAAACCGTGCGACAAACTCAGTGCGGGGAGAGTTATACAGCGCTTCGGGAATGCCGTCCTGGACGATAACTCCTTTGTTCATGATGCAAATACGGTCGGATACGGTAAGCGCCTCTTCCTGATCATGCGTAACGAATATCGTCGTCATTTTAAACCGTTTCTGGATTTCCCGTATTTCCGTTCGCAGGTTTTTACGAATTTTTGCATCGAGAGCGCTGAGCGGTTCATCGAGCAGCAGCAGCTTAGGCTGTACCGCAAGCGATCTGGCCAGAGCTACCCTCTGCTGCTGACCGCCGGAGAGCTGCTGCGGATACGCGTCGCGTTTATCCTCCAGATCAACGAGGGCCAGCAGCTCTTCCGACCGTCTGCGCATGACGTCCTTCGAAGCCCTGCGCATTTTGAGACCATACTCCATATTCTCGCGCACGGTTAGATTAGGAAATAGAGCATACGATTGGAACACCATTCCGACCTCGCGGCTGCGTGGCGGCAGCTGCGTCAAATCCTTCTTTTCGAGCAGGATTCGTCCGCTGTCCGGATCGGCAAGACCGGCAATGCAGCGAAGCAGCGTGCTTTTGCCGCAGCCGGAAGGACCGAGAAGCGTTACGAGCTCCCCTTCGCGAATTTGTAAATCCACATTGTCCAGTACACGGGTATTCCCAAAGTTTTTGCGGATTGCTTGCAGCTCCAAATAGTCATTCATCCCCGCACACCTCCGTTCATCCGTTTTCCAAGCTTCATCAGCACCATCGACAGGAGCAAAATAAAAACAAAATACGAAATGGCAATTGCGCTGGCCAAATGACCGCTTTCATTCATGCGTTGAACCAAATAGATTTGAATCGTCTGGATGTGTCCGCCAACGAGCATGTTCGTAAGCACAAACTCACCGAACAAGACAGAGAAGGATAGCAGCGTCGACACGATTACGCCAGGCCATATATTAGGCAAAATCACGGTAACGAACGCACGCATGCGGTGCGCTCCCAGCAGTTCGGCGGCGCTCAGCAGCTCTACCGCGGAAACGGTAAGCAGACTATTGCGGATGCCTTGATACATATAGGGAAGAATGGCGATGAAATAGGCTCCGATCAGCAGATAAGCCGTTCCCGCAATATCGATTGGACCGGAGGAATAGGTACGGATGAGCCCCACAGCCGCTACTACGCCAGGAACAGCATACGGCAGTACAACGACTCCCTTCATGAACGATTCCCACCGCGGCAAATATATCGTTATTACGAATACGGCCGGCAGCATAATAACCAGACTGAGCGTAACGCTAATCAAACATAAATAAAAGGATGTCCATAGCGCATCCAGAAAGCGAATATCCCGAAACATCCCGCCAAACCATTCGAATGTCCAGCGATCGGGAAGCAAGCTGTCCTGCCAATCCTTCGCGAACGCATAAAGACCGGTTGCCAGCAGCGGAAGCAGCAAGTACATCATGAGCAGCAGCATGAGGTTACGGTGCATCCAGCCTGCTTTTGCTTGTGCCGTCATCCCGCTTCCCCCTTCGCTTCCGTAAAACGTCTATATAAGCTTTTTCGTCTAGACGCTTGTTTAAGTGTATGCCGTGAAGAAAACCATGCGGCCCGCTTTGTCATTTGATGATTCAGGATCACCGCCAGCAGCGTCGTCAGCGCCAAGATGACAGCTAATGCGCTTCCGAGCTGCGGTTGATTGACGACATCGCCCGAGACTAAGGATCCGATTCGAATGGCAAGCAAGTTGTAATTGCCTCCAACGAGCGCGTAGGCTGTCGCATAAGCGCCCATCGCATTTGCGAACAAAATGCCTAATGTCCCGAAAATAGCCGGCGTTAAAATAGGAAGTCCGACCGTTCGCCAAAACTGCCACGGGCTTGCTCCCAGCAGCGAGGCCGCTTCCTGCCATTGATCCCGTATGCCGTAGAAAGACGGATATAAGAGAAGCAGAGCGAGCGGCACTTGAAAGTAGACATATACGAGAACGAGCCCCGTCCAGCTGTACAAGTTAAAATCGCCGAATACGCTCCAGCCCCACTGCTTGAACAGCAAGGTGAAAACCCCGTTGTTTCCGAGCAGGATGATATATGCGAAGGCGAGCGGGACGCCGGCAAAATTCGAAGTCATATTAGAGAGCATCAGCAGCCGATCGCGAACCGCCGGCGCAAACCTTGTAATGGAATAGGCGCTCACGAGACCGATAGCAATGCCGACAACACTGGAGCATATGGAAATAAGAATGCTGTTCTTAACGGCTTTCATATAATAAGCGCTTTGGATAATCGACACGTAATAATCGAGTGTAAAGCCCGATCCGTCCTCTTGCCTGATACTTCCTGTCAGCATAGACAGCAGAGGAGCGAATTGAAATGCAAGGATAACTAGAACAAAGGGAACGAGCCCCAACATAACAAACCGATTTCTCCGTTTCAACCTTTTCACTCCCTCGTTAAAACGTAAACGACTGCAACCATTCTCTTGGCCGTACAGCTTACATCTCTTCGCCGCAAATAGGGTGCGGAACGCCTTCGACTCGAAGACGAAAGCGTTCCGCCATAAACCCCGTACTCGTTCAATTAGTTCAAATGTACAAGTACACGTTCCTGCCACAGCTGCGGAATCGTCTTCGCAGTCTCTTCCCACGCTTTGTAGTCCCCTACAGGTTTTACGTTTTTGTAATCTTCTGCCGGAAGCAGCTTACCCGCTATATCGTCCGGCAGCTTCACGCTGTCGCGAATCGGTCTTGCATAGCCTTTGGCCAGGTTGATCTGACCCTCATCGCTAAGAATATATTCGCGGGTCAGCTTTGCCGCATTTGGATTCGGTGCATACTTATTAATAATCGTCGCATAGCCGCTTACAACGCTGCCTTCAGTTGGAATCGCAACGTTAAACTTGTCCTTGCCCAATTGATCGCTATAATTCAATGCATTGAAGTCCCATAGAAGCGTAGCTTCCACTTCGCCCTTCTCAATGTTCGCAAGTGAAGCTTCCGCATTGGAGAGACGGCCTTCCTTGGCAAGCTCTTCAAAGTAAGCAATTCCCGGTTCAATGTTCGTCTCGTCTCCGCCAAAAGCAATCGCAGCGGCAAGTACCGCCATTTGCGCTTGCGCAGCCTTCGTAACGTCACCGACAATAATTTTATAAGTACCGTTCTTCAAATCCTCCCAACTCTTAGGCGGGTTTGGAACAAGGCTCGCATTGGTCAGGAAGGAGATGGAGCCCTGATAGCCAACAATCCAATGTCCGTCTTCATCCTTCGCCCAGCTCGGAATTTCATCCCAGTAAGAGGATTTGTATGGCTGAGTAACGCCTTTATCTACCGCAACCGGTCCAAAAGCAATACCCACGTCACCGATGTCTGCGGTAGGCTTATCCTTCTCCGCTTCAAACTTAGCGATCTCCTCGGCGCTGGACATATCCGTGTCGGAGTGCTCGATTCCGTATTTGGTTTTCATATCGCTCCAAGTATCCAACCAGTTCGCCCACGAATCCGGCATCCCTACGCTTACGACCGTTCCTTCTTCCTTCGCTTTCGCTTCAATCTCGGTCAAAGTCAGCTCTTCTTCCTCTACGCTTCCTTGGGCCGCCTTGTTGTTCGAGCCTCCGCATGCAGCAAGCACCATTACAAATAAAGTAATTACAACCCCAACTGCCAATCGTTTCTTAAACCAATGCTCCATGATTTCTCTTTTCCTCCCATGTGGTTTATTGTGGGTTCTATCTTTATTCTTGTTGCTTTCTCCCCACTAGAACTATAAGTCCCCAATATTTCGGCTGCGTTATCGGCATTATAATAATTTGTAAACCAGCAGCTCATCATGAATATAAAAAAAGGCACCTCCCGGTGTGAGACGCAGCAATCCTTTAGGCGTTTTATGAAGCTTGCCCTGGTTACCAAAAATCTCAATTAAAATCCCGAGTAAAGCGCTGTTTGCTCCTTTTGTGAATTGCTCAAGTTCAAATCAAGTAACGGTTCTAGCGTAATAGGTCAGCTGAATAGAAGCTCTTATCATGCTGTATTTAATCGTTATTGGTTTTTTACTGGCCAATGTCCGTAAATGTAAGGAAAGCTGTGTCTTACCAGCATAAAGATTTGCTTTGCCGTTTGCTGTTACGAATTGACCCGTCATTTCAACTTTGCTCTTATCCAATGGCGGTCTTCCTCCTTTTCTACCTCGAGCCCGAGCAGCTTGTAAGCCGGCCTGGGTTCTCTCTCGAATTGTCTCTGCCTCCATTTCAGCTAAACCAGCCATAATAGCGAAAAAAAGCTTGCTCGCTGGTGTGCTAGTATCTACTCCCAGAGTGATGATCTGCAGACTGATTCCTCTTTCTTTTAGATCATGCGAAAGCTCGATTAACTGCTTTGTCGTCCGACCAAGTCGATCCAATTTCCAGATGACTAATGTATTCCCGGAACGCAAGTACTCCAAGCAGCGAGCTAACTCTGGTCGATCACTTTTCTTTCCGGAGACCTTTTCCTCGAAAATACTCTCACATCCGGAATCATTCAAAGAATCGATTTGTAAATCCATGGACTGATCGGAAGTCGAAACACGTGCATATCCAATTTTAGCCATTTTCCAATCCTCTTTTGTCTATTAAACCTTCGATTGGTATCTTTAATACACTTTGAATATTAGACGATTTAATAGACTGAAACATTGGTCAATTTGGTGTATTGTTACTTTAGGAGTTATTTTGCACCTATTTCAAGCGCTATTTTGCACTAAAAGTTCAATGTTAAAAGCCATCTTTTTTTCATTATTTGATAGCTTTTGTACAATCCTATTTGATACCGATAACCAAACTGTCCCGCGCGGCTTCAACAACTTCTGTTGTTATCGTTTGAAGCTTATTTATTTCAAGTATTCTTTCAATCTGAGTGAACAGTCTCTGTATAAGCCTGAAGTTCCCACCAGTAATTTTTATTATACTGGTTATTGCTTCATAATCGGAAAAGTCCTCAAGTTTTATTAAAGGTCCTAACTCTTCCCATTTATACTCCAAGATATGATGGATTTCATCTTTACTAAGTTTAGCGAATTCATGAGCAAATCCAATTCTGGAGTAGAGTTGGGGATATCGCGCTAATCGATTCTCAATACCGGGCATTCCAATTAATATCATGGCTATATCATTTCGATCAAAGATATCCCTGAGTTGTTCTAAATTTTGCACTTTCAATCGATCTATTTCATCGACAATAATCAAGTCGATATCTTCATAAGCATTGGCGGGATAATTTTCTTTTGCCCCCTCTTTGAGTACTTTATACGCAGTTTTTACCTTATCCATTCTATATCCAATAAAATTGATCTGCTCGGTCATTTTAGTCGCTCGTACTGCTGGAGCTGTATAAAAAATCGTTCTAGCTTCAAGTATCTTTTCATCTGCATCGTTTCCTGGTTTATAAGCTAATTGTTTTTCGATGGAATCCCAATTTGAATAATATCTTGAGGATAATGTTTTTCCTACACCGGGCAATCCATAACAAATTCCTATATATTTATATTTGATACACGCATCACAAAACTCTGCAAATTTTTTATATTCTTTTGTTTCAATAAACTTTTGTGTTTTATTCATTGAAATACCTCTTAAGTTTTGACCTATTGTAATTTGATTTATTCGGCTTTTCCTCCAAATCTTTTTGCTTTGACAAGACAATTTCTTCTGCAACAGTTTTTCCAGAATCAAGTTGCTTCTTTAGATTTTTCCGTATTTTATTTCGTGCTGACACAATATCCTTTAAATCCACTGTATAATCGGAGATTTCAGGAGAAATAGCCGTACATAAGTATTTATCTTGATAGAACACTCGTATCTCTGCAATATCTCTTGGATCATAACGAATAATGACTGTTTCACCAACGTATGCAGCTAGGTTTGTATCTATATATCTCAACCCTTGGAAGTGAATCCCATCAGAATTCACCTTCCTTGGTTTTGCTACATTTAACAATAATAAATCAAGACTTTCCAAACTTTCAGGCATGTTGGGAAGGAATCCATTATTATTCCATGCATGTATGGGTTCTCTTTTTGTTGTGGTATGAACCCTATGGTGATAGTTATATATAATGAAATTTAATAACTTTTCATCTAGTTCTTTAACGGTAAGAAGTGAATTGCTAGTCTGATTTCCCAAATAACCGGGTAGATCTTGTAGAAACAATTGATTAATGGTTAAAAAGAATCTCTCTATTTTCCCACGCCCCCTTGGAACACCGACTTTAGAAAAGACTAGATTAATTTTTAAATCAATTGCTACTTGCTCCAAATGGTTGGACGTAAAATCACTTCCATGGTCTGTATAAAATATTTCGGGGATACCACATATTTGCCAATCGGGATTATTTTTTCTCCATATTGCTTGGTGTAAGACCAAAGATGTATGTATAGCAGAGGGGTTTTCAAAAGTTAAAAAATATCCAGCGACTGCCCGGCTATAATCATCTAAAATGATTGTTAGGTAAGCGTCAAATCCTGCACACATGGAAGTAAGATCCGTTTCATGAGAATATGAATGTAGCTCTCACGCGAGGAATAGACGTGGGTCAAGAGACAG
>NZ_JAKGAP010000106.1 GCF_021532375.1 Paenibacillus alkaliterrae | reverse complement strand
ATCACAGCTATTCCGGCCCTGCTGGAACAATTGATGATCAAAGGCTGTATTGTGACCATTGATGCCATGGGAGCTCAAAAGAAAATCGCGGAACAAGCCGGGACATTAAGTGATGCCGAAGGAGAGGCGATCCGCATGCACAGTACCCTTGAAAAAGGGCATGGGCGCTTGGAGAGACGTACCTATTGGTATACTACGGATCTGGATGGGATCATCGATGCAAAGACCGACTGGGCCAAATTGATGGGGATTGGAATGGTGAAACGCGAGGTCACGATGATTGCGAACCCTACTCTAACAACGACAGAAACGGCTTATTTCATCGGAAGCGTTGACAACGTGGCCGATTTCGCACGGGCAGCTAGGAAACATTGGGGAGTTGAAAGTATGCATTGGAGCCTGGATGTGACATTTGGAGACGACCACAATAAAACCCTCGACAAGGCAGCGTACCATAATCTAGTGATTGTAAAACGAATGGCCTTCAATGTGCTAAAAAACGAAACGAAAATCAAACCCAAAATGAGTAAACCCAATAAAAGAATCGTTGCAGCGATGGATCTAGCATATCGAGATCATTTGATCAGTCAAGCGTTTAATCAAATGTGAGATTCAAATGAAAGATGCAACTTTGCTAAATATGGGCATTATTGGGTTCGTGAATTCGCCGTGGCAGAGGTAAGGGGATTGAATCCCTTTACCTCTTTATTTTTTAAGGAGCAAATGGACATGAATACATCTTATCAGTTTGACTGATTTGAACACAAACATGTGAATTTTTATTATTTCTCATGATGGAACTATCACTTCACATCGGACACAACTGGGTGAATCAGTTACCCGAAAATCGAGTGGAGATTACATGGAGATCTGGATTCAATATTATTAGGAGGTTATACACATGTTATCGCGAATAAATCATAAGGGAACAAAAGCTTATTTAGTTCCAATTGAAAGGGGATTAGAATTCTAGATGCAAATTGAGATAAACTCAGAGCATGAACAGGTAATATTAGCAACTAGAAGCTTTGCGAAATCACAATTAGAAAATGATCTGACCGGTCATGATTGGTGGCATATTCATAGAGTAGTGCAGATGGCCAATCATTTGGCTCACGAAGAAAACGCTAATGTCTTCATCTGCATAATGACTGCTCTATTGCATGATGTAGCTGATGAGAAGTTGAATGAATCGAAAGAAGTTGGACTTAGCAAAGTACGACATTGGTTGGATGAGCAGCCGATTACCAAAGTGGAGAAAGAGCATATCTTGGAAATAATTTCAACGATGTCCTACAATGCAGGAATAAATTCACCAATGAGTACCCTTGAAGGACAAGTAGTTCAAGATGCAGATAGACTCGATGCCATTGGAGCTATTGCTATCGCCCGAACTTTCTTATACGCAGGTTGGAAAGGCCATCCTATTCATGACCCGCAGCTGTCACCACGCAGAACCATGACCCCAGAACAATATCGCAATGAGAAAAGCTCTGCAATTAATCATTTTCACGAGAAGTTGTTAAAGCTGAAAAACCTCATAAATACTAAATCAGCTAGGCGTATCGCCGAGGAGAGGCATACTTACATGGAGGACTATGTAAAACGATTCTATAGAGAGTGGGCAGGGGAATTGTAAACTAAAATTCTGAATGCTTGATTTCGATCATCTGGGGACCTGCATCAGATATTTTTATTGGCGGGCCATTGAAGTGCCTTAGATTCAAAGGGCTACTTCTTGTAAAAAGAAGATATGACAGGCTCGGACAAGCGATCTAAAGGCAGAAGAATTAAATAAATAATCGCTGAAAGGATATGTTTGCCGCCATATGACTCAAGATGTGAAAGAGCGTTGGGCAGCGGAAATCGTGGTTCATTTAAAGGATCGGTTCGGACTATCCGTGAGAGAAGTGATGCCAATCGATAAGGGCTGGCTCAACGTCAAGTGGAAGATGGTAACGGACCTCGGGCCGTTATTTATAAAGTATTATAACCCGGAGCGATACAAGTTGCATACGCATCCTGAGAGAAGAAGCGCGATCGAGAAGACGCTACAACTGCAGCATGGGATGAGCGTAGCCGGAATACCGTGCCCAAAGGTTTATCTTTACAACGGGCAGTTCATACAGGAAACGCCGTCGGGTTTATTTTATACGGTGCTGGATTGGGTGGACGGACATACCTCTAAAGCTGGTTGCTTGAATGCCGCTCAAATGTTTGAATTAGGCGTGGCGACTGGGCTAATGCATAAGTGGCTGCGATCCGTACCGCCGTTAGACAAGCCTGCCTGGAAGCCGGACAGGGACGTCTATCTGCGAGAGTGGCAGGGCAACTGGGAAAAGGCGCAAGAGGCGGGAGATAAGACTGTAATGGAGTGGCTTAGGCGGTCACAGACCATTGTAAAATCAGTGGATTTTCGTATGTTTGAATCATGTCCGACCGGATGGCTGCATTGGGATTTGTGGGTGGATAACATTTTGCTGCATGGGCAGGGGTTGGCCGGCATTGTCGATTTTGACCGAATGACGATGGCGTACCAGGAAATCGATGTGGCTCGTGCAGTCTTGTCAGGGGCTTTGCGGGACGGCCAGATGCGGATGGAGACAGCTCGAGCGTTTATGGATGGGTACCGTGGACATTCGGAAGTGTCACAAGGCATGCTCCCCCGGGCTATGCGCATGCTTTACTTGATCGAATCCATCTGGTGGCTTCGTACGGAGGTTCGTTCTGAAAGCGATCTGCGTGGATTACTTGGCCGGTTTATCGAAGAAATGCATTGGATCGAAGATAATTGGGCAACGCTGCCGGAACAATTGGATACTATATGAATAATTCTAACGGGACATGATTGTGCAATGATAATAGGCTGCCGAAAATTCGGTAGCCTGTTCAGTTAAACATTCCTGTAAGACTTATGAAGTTAGCTGTAACATGGATGGGAATGTGGACCGCTTTTATTTTTGCTCTGATTGGACGAAACTGCAACCTTTTCATATTTCCTGCGTCTTACATATGCTTGCTTCATGAACGGTGTCGGGTGGGTTGAACATTTTTGAGTTTGTTACTATTAACTGCTTGTTCAACTCAACAGCAAAAGGCTGCATCATTGGCTGAGGCTATTGGTTCGGAAGGAATCGGCATTACTGAACTCCAAAAAAACACTGATATTTCTATACTTGATGGTATCACACCCGTCAGTTATAAACTTGATAACACCTTAGAAACTATTTTGGTTTATGACTTTGGTTCCAAAGAAAGACGGGAACTTGGGCAAAAACACTTTCAAGAGCGTCAACAACTTCTCAGTTCCCATTCCCCGATTGTCTATAAGGCACAAAATTATCTCGTTCTTTATTACAGCGGTGTTGATTCGAAAACGCAAACCCCCAATTTCGCTGAAACGGAGTATGGAGAAAAGCTTCAAAAAGCATTCAATCGAATCAAAAACGATTGATGAATGGAATCCATAGCAGACCAGATTTGGAAAATGTCTTATGGACGATAATGAGCTATAGTCCGATTAACCAATGGCTACGATAATACTTGTAATGAGCATTAGCAAACACACAGGTGCCCAAATTCTCCTCTCCCAAACGCTCCTTGTAATTACGTTCAGTAATGTAGCAATCACCGAGAAAGCAACAACAAACCAGATAGCTGCTTCTGTGAACGAAGACCAATCAGGAAATATGAGACCAGACTTAATTAGTACTATTGAGGCAATTAATGATAGAATAATAACCTGAATTAATGCGGCTATACGCATCGTTGGTGGAAACTTTCCAGGAAACTTCCCGCCCATCGCATAACTTCCCCAAGGCATTCCTGCCGCTAACGCAATTTGAAAAAGAATTACAATTGCAATTAAAGCAGAGAATACTGTTGCTGATATCGTTACAAACATCTCCACACCCTCTTAGTTTTAGTATGCATCGATTTCAATGATCAACCCCGCCATTTTTTCCACTTTTATGTATACAACACGATTGTTAAATTCTACATTTACCACAAATATCCTTTATTTAGTATGGCACATTACTCCCGTTTGTTGAGTTTGCCTGACCGATCTATTATTGCCTCAGCCCTTACGTTATACATTGTTGAATATATGCCTTTACGATTTGTTTCTTTTATAATGTCTTCGTAATACATATTGATATATTTACGATGGTCTTCAATCCACTTCCGTGTCGATGCTTCAAAAACTTCCCTACCGTCAAGCGATATCCAACATCTCCCGTCACGATCATATTCTGATTTTCTATCCACTCCCGCCGAGAGGACTTCCACTTCTGCAAGTGGTGAGGTGAATCGGCGACTTCTTGAAATCTCTCACAACATGTTCTTCCTTTTCCAACCCACGTGCGGTAAAATATAAATAGAACATATGTTTGTATTTAGTGTGCGAAATGGAGGTGAAGTCATGTCAGAATCAAAGACGATATACAGAACCCAGCAAGTGTGGATTAAGCCTGGTCATCGGTTATATGCGTATTTGGAGCAGATTTGTCAGCATGCCAAAAACATGTATAACACGACCAACTTCTTTATCCGGCAAGTGTTTACCGCCTATCAGCAGAATGAGCCGCTTCAGCCCTTGCAGCAACACGTGATCGACACGATGCAGATGCACCTGGACGCCATTATACAGGAATCCTGCGTCAAGGCAAAGAGCCGCGCGAAGGTGTTCATACGTCCAGACGATTAGAACGATTGCATCTAAAGCGCCGTCGCAGAATCAAAGACCTGTTCCACAAAGCGAGTCATCACATCATTAAGCTGGCTGTGGAGCAACACATCGGCACGATCGTGATTGGACATAACGACGGATGGAAGCAAGCGCCTGCGATCGGACGGCGAAACAATCAATCGTTCTGTCATGTTCCTCATCAGTTGCTGATATCGATGATCCAATACAAAGCGGCTGAACAGGGGATCGCGGTCATCCCGACCGAAGAAGCGTACACCTCGAAAGCCAGCTTTCTGGATCACGATCCGCTGCCACATTATGAAGAAAGCGGCACCTGGACTTTCTCGGGGACGCGGATTCATCGCGGGCTGTACCAGAGCGCGAAGGGTTTGATTCATGCCGACGTGAACGGCGCGGCCAATATTTTGCGAAAAGTATTCCCAAAAGCCTCCGCCAAAGATGCTAATGGGATAGAGGGGTTGGACGGTCACCGATCCGTCAATGTGTCAACTCCACGGATGTTAAGCATCCTGAGATAAGTCAGGTTGAGACATCAGAAACCCCCACTTCATCCGAAGCGACAGCAAAGGTAAGTGGCGGGAGTATTCATAATTAATATCAGTGACGATATCATAAAGTCCTATGTATTCCCTTTCTATAACCCCAAGACCACAAGCAATCACATGTTCCTTATAATAAAGCGATACAAAGCTTTTTTTAGTCATGACATTGGTCAACATTTGTTTCATCGTATACTTATTTTTTTCTTCGATATTATTAAGTCTACAAAAATTATCTAACCACTCAACATTTAGATTCTCGTCTATGTTTACGGAATTTAATGAAGGTTCGATGATATCATCTAACGTTAAGGTCTGGACACTTGTAAAATCAATTAAAGAATAGCCTCTTTCCTCTAAAACTTCATCTAGATTTTCAGGGTGAACAAAGGGAGTTATTTTATATGTAGTGCGCAGGTTATTGCTTGAATATATCTTTTCACATTCTTGGATTTTAAGGTTCAAATCATAAGTCGAAATATGAATAGGATTAATTGAATTAGCACGTTTCGTATAACCATCTGAAAATCGCATTACCCATCCATCGTAAAGTAAAGTAGATAATGGCTGCCAGTTGTTCAATGATAGTTCTTCAATAACTTTATTATCCATTTTGTCCCCCACATCGTTTTAGTATAATAATACAATTATATGAATAATTATTCAATCGATTTAGATATATTATTACACATTACTGCCCGTTACTTCAATGAAAAAAGCAGACTGCCGCTGCCATCTGCTTGCCCGGGCGTATAAGCCAGGTGTGCTGGATAAACTATGCGAGTAAATCTAGCTTAACTGGAATTTGTCCCGCTAATGTGGTCAGTTTGACGACTTGAAGAGATTATTCCCGTAATACCGCCTAGTTTTCCCGTTAAATGCATGAATAGAGCGTGTCTGAGACCAATTAGCTGGCGTTTTTCCGGTTCATGCTGCCGGTGCAGCCGTGATCTCGCATGATTAATTAGTTTAATTTATATAGACTGGGTTTTTCGGAAAACGAAAGATGGCTGCTCCGCATGGGAATCTTATCCTTTGCGGAGCAGCCATTTTTTTCTTTAGCAGGCCTGGTTAGTCACGCTTCAATCTCCGTGCACGGAATTGCTTGTACTGGAAATACATCGTGCAGCCGATGCAATAGCCGAGGATAGCCACTAGAGCGGCAGCCGCCATCATGCCTGCGAAGAGGTAACCGGTGAGTGTCCAGCCAAACGCAAAGCTTATCAGCGAAAAGGTCAGAAAACCTACGCCGAGCGAGTTATTGAATCGCTGCAGCTCTGCCGCTTCCGTGTCGGCGGAAGCGATGCGGCCGGCAAGGAAGGGACGGGCAATCAGAATAAACAGATTAGCCTTCGGGCCAAATACGAGTCCGGCCGTTTGAATGAACCATAGCGCAGCGATGAGCCAAGGCAATTGCAGCGCGATTGCGATCATTATAATAGTGACGATGCCGACTTGATTGCTGCGGACGTACGGAATCGGAATTTCTTTCATCGATAAAACCAACTTTCTTTATTGGATTTACTTCATTTTTATAGTAGTATAGCGCTTCCATATTAGCAACAGCTAAAGGAGAAAAGGGAAGAAATTTCATCTTTTTGATAACTTTCGACGGGCATTTCCTGAAGAAGGGATAGACATTGTGAAAATTAAGCTCGTACATATCATTGCCGTCCATACTACGTTAAACCTATATATTAACCGCCATGGATGAAGAATACAACGCTATGGTCTTAAATAGCGGCAAATAAATAAACCGATCTGCTGAAACGGATGTTATAAGCATGTCTTCTGGAAGCCAGGGGCTTGCGTTTAGTGGTATAATGGATAAATAACGACGTTATCGATCGTTGGTTGAGAAGAAGAAGGGTTGCGTGTGTATGTATTTATCAGAGGACTGGAATCAGAAAGTGAAGAAAACGTTCAATGCGACGAGCAAAGAAGAGGTGTTAACGGTTTCTGAAGCGGGAGCTTTATTCGGTCTAACAAAGGATCAGATGAAGATATACGTGGACAAGCACAAGCTGACTAAGGTGCCTATATTGAGAAGCGTGCATAGATATCTATTACTGAAGAGCGAAATAGATGCCATTTTGGCAAACCGTTAACAGCCGCAGCAACGAACAAACCAAAGAGCTATTGCCAAATCGGCAATGGCTCTTTGGTTTGTTTAGGAAATAATACCCGTGAATACCGCCTGATTTTCCCGTTAAATGTATGAATAGAGCGTGACTGAGACCAATTAACTGGCGTTTTTCGACCAGTTCGTGCTGCCGGAGGGGAGGCTTATATTTACCCTATTTCATCTTCCTCTAATGTTTGTCCGATATAATCTGAAATATCTTTTGCTTCTTAGAATAGAGGGGGAACTATGAAAAATCTGCAAGCGGGAATCGAAGAGAAGGCGTCTGAGCCGGAGGTTCGTCAGAAAAAAGAACGGATCGAAGAAGTGACGCTTCTTCGTGCGTTTGCTTTTTTGGCGGTGACGCTTCAGCACTGCATTGCGGAGTATATTTATCGGCCGGACATCATGCCGGCAGACTCGATCATGCTGGCGATGCTGTTTCATTTCACCCGGTTCGGCACGCCGGCGTTCGTGTTCCTGTCCGGTCTCATCCTATTTTACAATTACAGCGGGAAGCTGAACTACCGTTCGTTTATTCGAAAAAGGTTCGGTGATATTTTTGTTCCTTTTCTATGCTGGACGATTATTTATTGGATCGCGGTGGAAGGGGTTATCGGCTCCAAGCTAATGCAGCCTTCGGCTTGGCCGAATATCTTCTTGCAGCTGGTAAAGCCGACCAACGGCTACCATCTGTGGTTTATCATTATGATTTTTCAGTTTTATTTGTTATTCCCGCTGTTCTCCAAGGTGATCGAACCGTTCCGCGAGCGTCTACACCCTCATCCGGAAGGGAGATCATTCCACCGGGTTGCGTGGGCGTCCGTGGCGCTCGGCCTGATGTACGGCGCGCTATTGTGGCTGTCCTATTACAAAATGCCTGGCTGGGCCGCTTCCGCGGGCGGCTTTTGGGCGGGGCTGATCACGTACCGCTCTTATTATTTTGTCATGTACGTATTCTACTTCCTGATAGGCTGCGTATGCGCCTTCGGCCTGGCCAGGTTTCGGACGTTTGCGGCTGATGCGATGGGTTGGACGATGTTAGTGTTCATCGGGGCGTATATTTGGCTTGGTTACGATGTTCTGCGCTTCTCGGCGGAGCGAATGAATTTACAGGTTTCCAGCTATTTGAAGCCTTCCACTTTCTTGATCATCGTCTCTGAGCTGCTTCTGCTGTACGGGTTCGCGCTGATGTTGCAGAGACTGAAAGGTGCGCTTTACCGCATCCTGCGGTTTATCGGACGGCATTCGTTCGGAGGTTTTCTGGCTCACGCGTTTGTGCTCATGCTGGTGAGCGTGGTAACGCGGCCCATGCAGCTCAGCGGGTCTCATCTGCCGGCGGCGTTGATTACGTTTATCTTGGTTGTGGCAGGTGCGATCGGTTTGGCCAGTCTGCTGGAAAAGCTGCCGTTCGGGCGATGGCTGGTCGGGCCAACGGGCCGCCGAAGGCCGAAGGCGACTTATGCAGACCGGTCCTTAGCGGAAAGTCCCGCCCGAGAACAGACGGGTTAGTAATCGCTGCAGCTTACCGGTGCGTTGATCGAAGTTAAATACACAATAGCTATCTTGATAATTATCTTCAATTAACGGGGACAAGTGTCTTAGCGGTTCTGTGAGGAGTTTTAACGACGAATGGGTTTGAGGAACTTCTCTGAATGACATAACTTATATTTTAGGAGGGAACAACATGGAAGTTTTTGTAGAATATTTAGCGCGTATTGATAACCCGCAACATCGGGCCCGAACGGAAGAAATTTTGGATTGGGTAACTAAGAAATTTCCAAATTTAATGCCAAAAATTGCGTGGAATCAGCCTATGTTTACCGATCACGGCACATTTATTATTGGCTTTAGCGTAGCCAAACATCATTTGGCTGTTGCCCCTGAAAAGGCAGGGATTAATCATTTTTCTGATGAAATTGTGCAGGCTGGCTATGATCACAGCAAGGAGTTGGTACGTATCCAGTGGGATAGTCCGGTTGATTTCTCATTACTTGAGAAAATGATCGAGTTCAATATTTTGGATAAGGCAGACTGTTTAACTTTTTGGCGGAAATAGAAAAAATAGGATATCCCTTAGAGGCTCATATTTGCGTTTTAAGGCCTTTTGGGTTCGTTTTTACATGCCTCAACACTCTTGTTGGGGATGCCTTGACATGGCGAATGTCAAAGTAAAGTAACGACATAGGTAAATGTTCTTCAATTAACGGGTACCGCTCGACAAGTTCTGCTATAAGCGCCTTCAGCGTGAAAAGCAGGAGATTACAAGATTAATCTTAACTTTACAACCGAGGATGGGAATGACGGAACCATGAACGCTGCAATAAGGGCTGTCACCCGAAGTGGTTGCTATACGGCAAAAGCCGAAATGCATTTATCCTTGTGAGGGTAGGTGCACGACCGAAGAATCTCCTGTAATGGGAGCGGAGGAAAAGCCCCAAGTCTAACTGAAAAGAACGATCATTTTCCAAACGTGAATTGCACCGATCGGGTAAGAACGTGGGAACATTACCTCTAATAAGGAGGGATGCCACAGTGCAAGCCTTGAGATATTGGGATTATTACGGCATGACGGATACCTTCACGGATTTATACGATAGAGCCACGAATCGGGAATCTTTTCCGCACTTATACGACTTGATCACATCCAGAGAAAATATTCTCCTCACTTCAAATGATAATATAAAGGCTATTCGCTTTTATCAAAAAAGAGGCTTTGACATAAAGGCAGTTCATCAAAATGCCATCACTGAAGCCCGGAAAATAAAGCCATCGATACCACTGATTGGATTAAAAGGCTACCTGTTCGCCACGAAATTGAATTTGAATTTATCTTATAATATTAAGTCTTGATTATTGCACTAACGGATAATTGTTGCTCAATAAACATCAGGAGAAGGTTGCCGACAGCAATAGAATGGCAGCCTTCTCCGCTAACTGGCAGTTTAGCGTGGCTGACCGACTTACATAACTTTACATTATCACTTTATTACTGTAATATATTAGAGAAGTAAAGTGATAAAGGATGTGGTCTTAATCGAATTCATTCGGCTAGCAATACCAAAAGGCAATACCTCAGTTAAGAAGGGAGTTTGTTATGGTGCGAGAGGCATTAATTAACAGAAAAACAAAAGAAACAGAAATTAAACTGGAGCTTAATCTCGATGAATACAGTGAAGGCAACATCAACACGGGAATTGGATTCTTTAACCATATGCTCACGCTTTTTGCTTTTAGGGCAGGAATAAAACTAAATGTGGATTGCAAAGGTGATTTAGAGATAGATGGGCATCACACGGTTGAGGACATTGGAATATGCTTGGGGCAAGCAATCAAAAAGGCTATAGGGGATAAAAAAGGCATAAACCGTTATGGTAGTTCGCGTATACCTATGGATGAGAGCTTAGCATTAGTGGATTTGAGTATATCTAATCGCTCTTTTTTAGTGTTTAACGTGGAAATGCCGTCAACACGAGCAGGCGAGTTTGAAACCGAATTAACCGAAGAGTTTTTTCTCGCTGTAGCGCATAATAGCGGGATAACCATGCACATCAATTTGGAATACGGCAGAAATACACACCATATAAATGAGGCAATTTTTGTGGCATTCGGCGATGCGTTGAAGAAAGCAATTAGGATAACAGGCGATGTTATTCCGTCTACGAAGGGTACGTTATCATTATGAAAAAAATATGTATAGACGCTTACGTGTAAAAAATTATGGGAGAGGAATTTGTTTCATTGGACATCTGACGATTACGCTAACGGGAACGATAGTTCAATAATGGAAAGGGCTGCACCCAGCAGCCCTTTGCTCCGCTAACGGGCAGATTTGCTTAATAAATACCTGGATTAGAACCTGTCGGTGATCTTTCGAAATAGCGATTGTTAGATATCAAGTTTACGGGTACCGATCCATTTCACCATTTCAGGATCGTTATGTGAAAAGAACAGGCTCTGTTTCGTATCTAACGTAGTAATCGACTCCAAATCCTCATGGCTTAATTCAAAATCAAAGATATTGAAATTTTCGATAATTTTTTCTTTACGAACAGACTTTGGAATCACAACAACTTCTCTTTGTGTCAACCAACGTAAAACCACCTGAGCAACGGATTTATTATACTTTTCAGCTATGGATACCAATACCTCATTCTGGAACAAGTTGTTTTTTCCTTCAGCAAAAGGCGCCCAGGATTGGATCTGAACATTGTTCTCTTTCATGAATTTCGCACTTTCGATTTGCTGGTTGAAAGGGTGTGTTTCAACCTGGTTTACGGCAGGAACTACTTCATTATGAATAATCAAATCGATCAGACGATCCATCTGGAAGTTACTAACGCCAATTGCACGGACCTTTCCTTCACGATACAATTCCTCCATAGCGCGCCAAGAACCATACAAATCGCCAAATGGCTGATGAATTAAATACAAATCCAAATAATCCAATTGCAATCTTTCCAGTGATTTTTCAAAGGCTTTTTTTGTACTCTCATAACCAGCATCCTGAACCCAAAGTTTCGTAGTGATAAATAATTCCTCTCTTGTCACGCCACTCCGTTTGATCGCTCTGCCAACTGCTGCTTCATTTAGATAAGAGGCAGCGGTATCAATCAGCCGATATCCTGCCATAATAGCGTCATAAACGCTTTGTTCACATTCATTTTGATCTGCAATCTGAAAAACACCAAAACCGAGTATAGGCATCTCAACACGATTGTTCAAAATTATTTTTTGCATATATAAAATCCTCCAGTATTTTCAATAATTATGTTTAAATCGATTTAATCTGCCCAGTGAGACGTTGGACATCGCTCCCCCCTTCTCATCCTTATTATGCACCAGATGACAAAGAGTCCGTTATCCCATTTGTGCCAAATGTTTGCCTAATCCTCTCACTACCACTTATGTAACAAATGAATACGGACTATAATTGAACAATAAAGAATAGGAACAAGGAGAATCAAATGTCTGAAATAATTACTAAACAGCAGAATGAGCTCGCCAAAATCATTGAGCGCTATTCAGAAAAGGACGGTGTTCACCCAACTGCTATTCCGTCCTTATTTTTCATGCGTGTCTCAAATGCGGCCGGACAAAGCCACGGAGTTTACAAGCCTTCCTTTTGTATGATAGTTCAAGGGGCAAAGGAGGTATGGCTGGCACAGGAGCGCTTTAGGTACAGTCCTAGCGATTACCTTGTTGCATCCGTTCACTTGCCAGTTACCGCCCAAGTCACTGATGCCACTCCCGATGTTCCATATTTGGGTTTCAAACTTGAATTTACACCGAGTCAGATCTTAGAGGTTTTACATGATTCTGAAATTCGAGTTGAACCGAAAGAAATTCCTAAGCGAGCTATGTTTGTCAGCCAGATGGAATCATCGTTGTTAGATGCGGTCATCAGGTTAGTTCGTTTGCTTGATAATCCTAAAGATATTCCGGTGCTTGCTCCACTATTTACGAAGGAAATTCTTTATCGGGTGCTGCAAGGTCAGAATGGAATTACTTTGGAGCAAATTGTAATGGAGGGAAGCTCAACCCATCAAATCAAAGATGTTATTGAACAGATAATGAATAACTATGATAGTTCTTTTCGGATTGAAGAACTTGCCGAAATAGCGAATATGAGTATTTCTTCGTTACATAGACAATTTAAAGAAATCACTGCTATGAGCCCTCTTCAATTCCAAAAACAGCTTCGGTTGCAAGAAGCTCGGCGCCTATTATTAACGGAATCGGCGGATGCTTCTGAGGTTGCCTACCGGGTAGGCTACGAAAGTGCATCTCAGTTTAGCCGTGAATATTCTCGTATGTTTGGTTTTCCTCCCAAAGCTGACATAAAGCGTCTGA
The DNA here is from genome assembly GCF_021532375.1 of Paenibacillus alkaliterrae. Lineage (GTDB taxonomy): Bacteria > Bacillota > Bacilli > Paenibacillales > Paenibacillaceae > Pristimantibacillus > Pristimantibacillus alkaliterrae. The sequence goes on along the minus strand of NZ_JAKGAP010000106.1, from coordinate 165 downwards.
AGGAAACATATGACCAGTCTATTTAGAAAAGGCCAAATAGAAACACTTGGACAACGGATTAAGCTATTTTGTTGCCGCTCAGTTCCCCTATCGGGAAACGGGCGGCTTTTTCTTGCCAAGGATGACGTTAATGAGGGACAATGAATGGCGTGTGCAGCCGGAGGC
>NZ_JAKGAP010000105.1 GCF_021532375.1 Paenibacillus alkaliterrae | reverse complement strand
AACGTATGTTTGTTTTTTTAACCAAAAAGATCAACCATTCATCCCCACCTTTCGCTAGCGCTAAGAAGATGGGGACTTCTGGCTTAAGATGTTAAAATCGCTGAGGAGGAAGTCGAATTTGACGTTTTTGGCAAGGTAGAATCCCGATATGAGAACTTTATGTATTTGGATGACCGCAGGAAAGATGCATTCGGCGTTCCGGAAATTCAGGTTCGCTTCAGCTACAGCACGGCAGATTGGGCAGTTATTGACGAGATGCGCAAAGCTGTCGACAAAGTGGCTTCAACTATGCAAGCCCTGTTAACCCCAACCGACGATTTGCCCGCCGTATGCCTTGTACCGCCTGGAGCAGATTATCACGAAGCGGGGACTTGCCGAATGGGCATTGATTCAAGCACTTCGGTCGTGGACCGAAACTGTCAAATTCACGGCATTTCGGGCCTCTATGTTGCTGACAACAGCGTATTGCCGACTACCGGGGCGGCCAATCCCACGTTGACCACAGTCGCTTTAGCTATTCGCACGGCTGATCATATTGCAGGAACATTCGCAGGAGAGGCGAATTCACATAGATAATGTACTGTCAAAATGGTATCCGGAACTTCATCGATCTCCATCGTAATGTATTTTTAATTATAGGAGGTTTTCATTATGTCTCTCTACAATATCGAAGTGGAAACGATAAAAGGAGAAGCCGGAACACTCGCGCCTTACAAAGGACAGGTACTGCTGATCGTAAATACAGCGACCAAATGCGGCTTTGCGGGCCAATTCGCAGGCTTGCAGAAGCTGCATGACAAGTACCGCGAACAGGGCTTCTCCGTTCTAGGATTTCCTAACGGTCAGTTCGCAAACCAGGAGCCCGGCAACGACAATGAGGTTGCCGAGGCTTGCCAAATCAATTTCGGAGTAACCTTTCCCTTATTCGCCAAGGCAGATGTGATCGGCAGCCATATCCACCCCCTCTTCAAGCATCTGACGTCTGAGGCGCGCGGCGTGTTAGGCTCCAAGTTCATCAAATGGAACTTCACTAAATTTCTCGTCGATCAAAACGGCAACGTGCTGAAGCGCTTCGGCTCAACCAAAACGCCTGAGCAAATCGAAAGCCATATACGGAAGCTGCTGAACCAACCGACACCTGTATAATAGAATGAAAGGCTGCACCCATGGGCGCAGCCTTCTTTGCACGAACGTTAAACTTCTTCAGTAACTCCACCACCTCCGCGCTCGGCCGATACCGATCCCTACCTTTGTTTTAGAGCGCGATAGCCTTCTTACGAAAATCGTTCGCAAAAAGTTACATTGTGCAGAAAAACATACGCAAGTCTGGTATGATTAAAGTTCAACACTATTAAACCTGCCAGGAGAGTTCCCATGATCAAAAAACTAAGCTTAGCCGCTTTATATGTTGGCATTGCATTTGTAATTTATCGATACGGCGAGGCGCTGTTAGCGTGGTTCCAGCAGTCGGATAATATCCCGTTGGTCGTCATGATGGCGACCGTCATGGCTCTGTTTCCCGTGATCCCTTATCCCGTGGTCGGGGGAGTTATCGGCGCTGCGCTTGGCCCTGTGCCGGGAGCGATTGTGACATGGACCGGCTCCGCAGCTGCTTCCATACTCATGTTTTTGTTTATAAGGTACGGATATCAGGAGTGGGGGACCAAGGTGCTCCAACGTTATAAAAGCGTCGAAAAGCTGACGGCGCTCTTCGAGCGCAACGCTTTTCTAACCATTTTGTTCGCCAGGCTCATTCCGTTTATCCCTTCGATCGTGGTCAACCTGTATGCGGCGCTGAGCCGCGTCTCGTTCACCTCCTATGCGGTCGCTTCGTCGCTTGGCAAAATTCCGGCGATGCTGCTGTTCGCGACAGTTGGCGACAATGTCATGACGGATCCGAGAAGCGTCATCTTCACCATCTTGGTGTACGGCGCGTTCCTCGCTCTATCCTTGTTCGCCTACCGTCTCTGGAAAAGAAAGCAGCCCGCCGTATCGTAAAGAAACGGCTTCTAGTCGAAATCCACGTGTTCGGCGGCAGAATTTATTCTTAAACGGTTATACGTAGCGAAAATAATGATAAACAGCAATATAGCCGCGAATATATGGGCATTGTCGAGGAGAAAGGAATCACCTGCGCCGGCAGGGTTGGTCAGAAGCAGACCTTTGGCGTCCTCTCTCCCCGGAATCCCGTATACGAAGCTATACATCATGTTGAGCCCCCAATGGATGCCCGTGTTCATCCAGATGGAGCCGGATTTGAGAAGCACATAGCCCAGCGATAAGCCTAAAATAACCGAGAAAACGGTATTTTGGATGCTGAAGCCTGCGAGCCACACATCATCCAGCGCGTAGATAACGGCTGACAGAAGCAGTAACGCCACACTCGGAATCTTGCCTTTTAAATGAGCAAACACAAAGCCTCTCACGATCAGGTCGTTGATGAGCGAGATCAGAAATATCCCCGCAAACGCTTCTATTAAAAAAATAACAGCCTCCGGCGGCTTTTTGAATCCTATGACTTGAAAATCGCCAAATACTCCGAGCAGCGCATACATAACCGCCCAAATGCCGGCGCCATATATAAAGCCGATTCGCAGATTTCTTTTCCATCCAAAATGCGCTTTGATCCCCAGATCCGCGAGTCCGCGGAGGCCGGTCAGCTTCGACACATGCTGCGCAAGCACAAAGAAGAAGCACGCATACAGCAGCCAGAAAACCGTACCTGAAGGGAGCAAATGGGGAATCAGATTAAAGTACAAGTCCAAGATAAGAAAGCCCATGACCGGAAATAGAAACGCCATTGTATAACCCCTTTAATATATTTTTGCTGATTATATTATAATCGAAATTCTAGTAATTACATTATATTCACGAGGCCATACTTTATTTCTATTTATCCGCTAACTTCCCCCTCGCACGCCGCCGCACGCGCAATTCGCATTCCATGAAAGCAATATGCTATTATACTAGATGGATATTAAAGGTGAATGCCAAACTTCTAGGAGGATATTACTATGCTGATGAAAAATAAACGTTTCGGGATCGCGATGCTCCTTATGCTTGCGCTGCTCGTCATTGCTTCAGGCTGCGGCGCGAGCAAAAGCATTAACGGCGGCAATAGCCTCGGTTCCGCCAACGGCGGCAATACAAGCACAACTCCGCCAACGGAAGCTCCAACTGAGTCGCCCGCAGAGGAAGGCCCTGAGCTGCTTGGACCGGACAAGCACCCCGTTGTCACGATTGAGCTGAGCAATGACAAGACCGTTAAGCTCGAGCTTTACCCGGAGGTTGCTCCCAATACAGTCAACAACTTCATATCCCTGATTCAAAAAGGCTTCTACGACGGCGTTACCTTCCACCGCGTAATTCCAGGCTTCATGATTCAGGGCGGCGATCCGGAAGGAACCGGCATGGGCGGCCCCGGCTACAGCATCACGGGCGAGTTCAGCGAAAACGGCTTCGAGAACAAGCTGAAGCATACGCGCGGCGTGCTCTCGATGGCACGGACGAACCAGCCGGATACGGGAGGCTCGCAGTTCTTCATCATGGTCGCCGATGCCCCTTCCCTCGATAACAAATACGCCTCCTTCGGCAAGGTGACGGAAGGTATGGAAGCGGTCGACGAGATCGTGAATCAAGCGACAGGCCCGAACGACAAGCCTGAACCGACGACCGACGGGAATGGCAAGTCCATCGAACCGATCTCCATGAAAAAAGTAACGGTAGACACGCTCGGCATGACGTTCGAGGAACCGGCCAAAGCAGAATAAACCGCAATAAGGCTGTTCCCGGTCAACCGACCCGGGAACAGCCTTATTTTTTCCACCGCTAAACGCGCTACCCTTTCACGGCTCCGCCTACGATCCCTTTCACGATCTGCTTCTGCATCACAATGAAGAAGATAAAGATCGGAATGAGCGTAATGACGGTCAGCGTCATGAACAGCGGCCAATTTACCGAAAACTCGCCTTTGGCCGAGTACACCAGCAGCACGAGCGTCGAGTTGCTCTTCGAGTTCAGAAACAGCATCGGCGCCAGAAAATCGTTCCAAATCCACATCGTCTGATAAATGATGCTCGTAACCGTGATCGGCTTCAACAGCGGAAATATAATGCGCCAGAAGATGCCTCCGACCCCGCAGCCGTCGATGATCGCCGCCTCCGGCAGCTCCTTCGGGATCGTCCGCATATAACCCATCATCAAGAAGAAGACGAATACCGCGCCACCCATATACAGAATAACGAGCCCGTACAAGCGGTCGATGAAATGCAGGTCGGTCATAAGCTGGAACAGCGGTATAAGCGTCGTCTGGAACGGGATCATGAAGCCGGCCAGCAAATAGACGGTGACGAATTTGTTCGTGCGATTCGGGTTAAATACGATCGGGTAAGCGGCCATCGCGCCGATGATCACCATAAGCAGCACCGAAATGACTGTGATGGTCAAGCTGTTGCTGAAGCTGCGCAGCAGCTCCGTCTCCTTGAATACGGTCGTATAATTGGTGAACACCCACTTCTTCGGCAGCGCCATCGGACTAAGCGCCGTTTCCTGCATGCTTTTGAACGTATTCACTATGATCAAATAAAACGGGAAGAAGGTAATGACGCCAATGGGAAGCATGAGGATGTCCAGCAGCCAATTCTTTCGGTTCTCATTGGTCATTGGATTCTCTCCTCCCGCTTCTGCATAAATTTCACCTGGAAGATGGCGATGGCCAGCACGATTAGAAAAAAGACGACGGACATCGCCGACGCGAGACCGTATTGCGTCTCGGAAATGCCGCGCAGCACGATAACCTGCGTTATCGTATGCGTCTCAAAGCCGGGACCGCCGCGCGTCAACGCGAACGGAATTTCAAACACCTTCAACCCGCCTGTCAGCAGCAGCATGACGCTGATCGTCATCGCGGGCGCAAGCAGCGGGAGCGTAATTAACCGGATCTGCTGCCAGCGGGTCGCGCCGTCGATCGCCGCGGCCTCGTAATAGTCCTTCGATATGGATTGCAGGAAAGCCAAATACAGCACGGCATGCCAGCCCGTCGCCGCCCATGCGGTGATCACGATCGTTGAAGCCTTGGCGAGCACCGGGTCGGACGTCCAAGGCTGCGGCCCCATTCCGAACAAGGCTTCCAGCACGCCGTTCAACACCCCCGAGGAGATCGGCGCCAATATAAAGCCCCATATATAGGCCAGAAGCAAGCCGCTTGGGATGGACGGGAAAAAGAAAATGGCCCGGTGAACATTTTTGCTCCAAAAGTTTTGATCAAGCATGATCGCGAGCGGAATGGCCAGAACCGTAATCAGAATCGTGCTCGCGAAGGCGAACAGCAGCGTGAACGAGATGCCGGATACGAGCGCGTCGTCCGTAAAAATTTTCATATAGTTGTTCAAGCCGACAAAATCATAGGTCTTCACGTAGCCGTCGAAATTCGTAAAGCTGAGCAGGACCGACTTTAGCAGCGGATAAATCGAAAATAACGTGTAAATGAGCAAAATCGGAAGCAAAAACAATTGAAATTTCATTTGCCGCAATAGCTTGCCCATGTCTGCCTCCTTTCCGGAAAGGGGAACCGGGCAGCCCCGATTCCCCTTAGCTGTCGTTACTTGTTTTCCATTTCCTTCAGTTTTTTGTCCAGCGCTTCGGTCGCCTGCTCCGGCGTAATTTTTCCAAAGCTCAAATCCTGGATCGAAACCACGAACTGGCCGCGCAGCGCCTCTTGATGGCGGCTCCATGAGACCATCGGCAAATAAACTTTGCTCTTCATCAGACCGTCGTTATAAGCGCTTTCCATCACCGGGTGAACGGTGCCCTCGAAGCCGTTTGCTGTAATCAATGCGCCCGTGCCGGTCTCGAATGCCTTCAAGCCTTCCGGCGAGGCGAGATATTGCAGAAAGAGCAGCGATTCTTCCTTGTATTTCGTTTTGCTGTTGATCGCGAACCCTACGCCCGGCGCGCCAGCGAAATAATTGCCGCCTGCTTCATTAGGGCCGGGAATAGCCATCATGCCGAAGTTCAATTCCGGATTCGTTTCCTCGAGTGTGTTAATGTTCCAAGGACCGCCAGGGAACATCGCCACTTTGCCGAGTGCGAATTCGTTGACGATTTGGTCGCCCGTCAGACCGATCATATCCGGTGTCAAAATTTTGTTGTCGATGAGATCTTCTTTCCATATTTTAAACACTTCGGTCCAGCCCTCGGCGAAGGTGGCTTGGTCCTCGAACAGCTTCGTATCGAACTCCGGATTCGCCGTCAGCGTCATGTTGCCGAACAGGCCGTTATGAATCGTCGTGACATCCTGCATATTGTCGTACAGCGGGATAATGCCGGCTTCCTTCAGTTTCAGGCTGGCGTCAATGAACTGATCCCAAGTCTGAGGCACGCCCTCGACTCCCGCTTTCGCGAACAAGTCCTTATTGTAAAACAATCCGCCCGCCCAGCCCGTTTGCGTGAATGCGTACGTCTTGCCGTCCTTGCTGAGCATCGGCTTGTTGCCGTCGATCATCACGCTCATAAAATCCTCGTTCGTCAGATCGAGCGCATACCCGCCGTCGATAATTTCGTTGCGGTTCTCCGCCGCGATGATGAACAGGTCAGTCGCCGTATCGGACAGCAGCATCGTTTGCAGCTTGGCGATATAATCCTTCACCGGCGGCGCGGTTTGGAAATCGAACGTAATATTCGGATATTTTTCCGTGAACCCATCCAGGACGGGCTTCATCTCTTTCTCGTTATTCCATGATAAAATGCTCAGCTTCACTTTCTTGTCCGCGCTTTGGCCGCCGCTTCCTTCTCCGCCCGATTCGGCGTTATTTCCGCCGCAGCCGGACAAGACCAACGTAATGGCAAGAACCAAGGCCATGCTTAAACCAGCCCATTTTTTCACCTTTGTATCCCCCTTTAGCTATTTTGTAAGCACTTACATGCTCTATTGTAAGCAACTGTCCCCCGCTCTTGAATGCAAATCGTTGCGCAAAAAGTTGTCAATCATTGCGTTCGGCCGCTGCGCTGCGGTACTCCCTCGGAGAAAGGCCAAAATGTTTTTTAAAAGCCCGGCTGAAATGGCTCTCGTCGCAATAGCCCGTCCGCTCGGCAATCATCCCGTTTCGCCAGTTCGTTTCTTTTAAGTAGGCGGCGGCTTGCTCCATGCGGATGCGCGTCACGTACGTCCAGTAGTTCTCGCCCCATTCGAGCTTGAATTCACGGCTTAACCGGAATCTGTCGATGTCGAACCGGTCCGCGACCGTCTGAAGCGAGAGGTCCGCCTCGCAATTGGCGTCGACATACTTTTTAATTTGGCGGATGCATGCATGCTGAGGCAATGCCGCTGTCATGTCGGACATGTGCGCCCCCGCTTTCTCCATGACCGCCGCCATTAGCCCGTCGAAGGTCGAACAGGCGTGGCGAAAGCTTTGCAGCGTTATGAACTCATCCCGCTCATCGCCTTCCGTTCCCGCTGCGCTGCCGCAAAACACAAACAGCAAACGATGCGACAGCTCGCAGACCACATCCGGCTCCACTCTTCTCTGCTTAGCCGATAACAGAAATTCGTCAATCCGCTCGCGCATCGCTTCAGTGTCGTAGCCCTTCCGCAGCTTCTCTTCAAGCTGCAGCGCTTCTTGCCTGACGTCCCGCAGAACGGCTCCGTCGGCGAAACCGTCCTCCCGGTAGCAGAATACGGCGTTCGGCTCATAGAAGATTTGTTTTGCCGCCGCTCTGCTCTCTTCCATTCTTTTGGGAAGCAGCGCCATATCCGCTTCGATTCCGCTTAAGCCGAGCGCAAACGAAAGCTCGGGGTACCTTTTCCGCCATGACGCCAGCCAGCCTTCACTCTGAGACAGCAGCCATGCGTCATCGCTTTCCCGCCGCAGGCCGGCAAGCAGCCGCAGCTCCTCGCCGCCCTCGCGGGTTGCAAGCGGAAACAGCTCCATTTCTTCAGGGGTCTCCAACTGCAAATCCGGCCATGACCGCTCCGATCTCGGAACTCGGACGGTTATCGCCGCAAACGAACAAAGGCCATGCGCTTCGAACGCCCTTTTTACGGCCGATAGGCAAGGCTCCGAATAATGCTCCACTCCTATCGCCATTTCCAGCTCTCTAATGGCCAGCGCCCGCGTCTCCTTGCGAATGTCGCCAATAAATTCCGTAAGCACGTCCTTCATTTGCGCCGCATCAACAGGCTTTAGCATATATTGCGACACATTGAGCCGCAGCGCCTCTTTCGCATATTCGAACTGGTCGTAGGCGCTTAAAATAATCGTTTTCGGCTTTTTGTCCAGCCGTTGAATCCGCTTCAGAGCTTCGATTCCATTCCATTCCGGCATATGAATATCGATAATAAGCAGATCCGGCCCGATAGCCTCCGTCATTTCAGCGGCTTCTCTGCCGTTGTAAGCATGGGTGACATCGGTAATGCCAAGCGATGTCCAGTCGATCATTTTATTCAGAAACTTATGCAGCGACAGTTGGTCGTCCGCTATGAGTAGCTTCATTTTTCCCCACCTCTTCCCTCGTTATGATAAGCCCGGAAGTACGATATAGACGGTTGTCCCTTCCAAATGCCTGCTTCTTACGCGCAAGCCGTATGCCGGGCCGAACGTCAGCTTAATCCGGCGGTCGACATTGTTCAGCCCGATGCTGCCCGTCGAATCTCCTGCTGCCGTCAGCCGCCGCGTCAGCCATTGCCGCCTTTCCTTCGTCATGCCGACGCCGTTGTCCGATACCGATATGCAAAGCCCCCTCCGCACGGCGGCAACCTTGATCCGGATGCAGGCCGATTGCGGATTTTCGCGAAAAGCGTGGACAATCGCATTTTCGATAATTGGCTGCAGCATAAGCTTGACCGTGCCGCTCCTGAGCAGCGCCGCATCTTCTACATCAAAAGTAATCCGTATGCCGTCGTCGTATTTTTTATTGATGATATACAGGTAATCCTTCGCGTTCTGAATTTCGGCAGCCAGCTCTACCCGTTCCTCATCCCGCTTCATCGAATAACGAAGCAGTCCGCTAAGCGACAGCACCATATGGTTGGAATCGTCGGTATTGCCGCATACGATTTCCGTTTGCAGCAGCTGCAGCGTATTGAACAAAAAATGCGGGTTGATCTGCGACTCGAGCGTCTTCAGCTGGGCGTCCTGCAGCGCGATTTGCGATACATAGTTTTGCTTGACCAGCTGCTCGATGCGGCCGACCAGCTCCTTGAATTTGTTTCCTATCAAATTTAATTCGCGGTATTTGTAGTTTTTGGGGACGACGTACAAGCTCTCTTCCCCCAGCTTGTCGATCGTGACGAGCAGTCGGCTGAACGGCCTGGAAATCCGAATGGTGATAATGATAGAAATGAGCGTGTTCAGCAGCAGGCACAAATACAATAAACCCGCCAGCGTCGCTTTCAGCGGACCCGCCTGCGCATGAATTTCCGACATCGGCACCGTCGAGACGAGCCGAAGCCCTTTGATCGAAGTGGGATGATACACGACGAGCCTCTCCTGCCCCTCGATCGTCGAGACAAAGCTGCCCGACTCGGCGGCATGGATCGCCTCAATCCCCTCGAAGCGGATGCTGCCGCCTATTCTGGCGGCATCGGGATGAACGATGACCGTATTCTGCCCGTCAATCATAAATATATTTTCCCCGTCCTGATCGGTGGCGCTTAATTCGAAGAGATCATTGACCTTTTGCAGATCCAGATTGGCAATTACGGTGCCTATGACTTGCTGCGAGTAGCCCTTTACCGGCAGAGCAATCGAGAACGTTTGGCTGTTGAATTTGGAAATCATCGTCTGCGTATAGTAGTTTTGCTGGTGTAGAAATAACGGAATAAATCCTCTGTTAGTGCTTGCAGAAACGGCCTTGAGATACCATTCCTGCTCCCGGAACGGATAGTCCCATTGCAGCGATTTGCGGTTGTCCAAATTGTTGACGTAGCCGTTGGTGCCGAGCATCAGGACGTCGCTAATAAGTGATTGCAGGGCGGTAACGCCCTTCGACAGCTCCGCAATGCTGCGCTCGTGTTGAATTCTCTCTTCTAGAGTGATCGCGCTGTTTGGATTCATGAGAGCAATAACTGACGAATGCGATGCAAATTGGACGAGCGGGCGCTTGGCCTCCTCCACGTTGAAGTTGATGCCGCGCGCGGCCTGCTCCATCACTTTATAGCGGGAGGCTATGATCTCCTTCGTCAGCGTCGAGGTAGAATCCCGGATCGAAACGAGACCGAGCAAAAACAGTAAAATGAGGTTGATACCGAGATAAGAAAACAACATGTTGCGAATGATCGACTTGCTCCATAGAAACCGGAGCAGGCTGCGAAACGCCATGTCTATCCCTCCTTGAAACGAGTCTGTTAGCCTTGTTTGCCTACTATACCAACAGCCGCGCAAAAAGAAAACGAATAGTTGTGAACCCGCTTGACATTTACTATAATATAAATATTAATCGATTAATATTTATATGAATAAATTAAATCGACCAAGGGGGAGTATGATTTTGAAAAAAAAGATGACAGCGTTGATGGCCGTATGCCTGCTGGCCTTCATGGGCGCTTGCAGCGGCGGCAACGAGGGAAATGCGAAGACGCAGGCCCAGAACGGGTCGCAGGCGGCGGATAATAGTACGAATAAAACGGAAGCGATTGCAGCGCAGGAGCCTATTTTCGCCGACGCCTCGGTCCATGATCCGTCAATTATAAAGGTCGGCGGCACCTTCTATGTGTTCGGATCCCACCTCGCTGTGGCGAAGTCAAACGACCTGATGTCGTGGGAACAGCTCAATACGAACGTTTACGAGGGGAATCCGATCATACCCGACGCGCTGACAGAAATGAGCGAGGGCTTGGCTTGGGCCGAGACCGATACGTTCTGGGCGGGCGACGTCATTCAGCTGCCGGACGGCAAATTTTATATGTACTACAGCATGTGCAAGGGCGATTCGCCGCGATCCGTACTCGGCTATGCCGTTGCCGATCAGGTCGAAGGCCCGTACAAGGACAAGGGCATTATTTTGAAATCCGGCATGTGGAATGAGATTAGCGAGGACGGCACCGTCTATGACGCAACCGTTCATCCAAACGTAGTTGATCCGCATGTCTTTTATGATAAAGAAGGCATTCTATGGATGGTGTACGGCTCGTATTCCGGCGGTATATTTATTATGAAAATGAATCCGGAAACCGGCCTGCCTTACCCGGATCAAGGCTACGGCAAGAAGCTGCTGGGCAATAATCACAGCCGCATCGAGGCTCCTTATATGATGTACAGCAAGGAAACGGACTACTACTATCTGTTCCTCTCCTATGGCGGCTTAGGCTCAGACGGCGGCTACAATATCCGCGTCGCGCGTTCGAAAAACCCGGACGGCCCCTTCCTCGACTCGGAAGGCAAGGACATGATCGATGCTTTCGGCGCTTACGGGACGCTGTTCGACGATTTGTCGATCGCTCCTTACGGGGTCAAGCTGATGGGCAACTTTCAAATGAATAATGTGGATGGGGAAATTGCGAATATCGGCACCGGCTACGCATCGCCAGGCCATAATTCAACCTACGTTGATCCGGACACAGGCAAAATGTTTCTCATCTTCCATACCCGCTTCCCGGGCCGCGGCGAGGGGCATGAGGTGCGCGTTCACCAGATGCTGATGAACAGCGAAGGCTGGCCGGTCGCGGCACCGCATCGTTATGCGGGCGAAACGGCAGAGAGCGTTCCAGCGGAGCAAATCGCCGGCGAATACAAATTCGTGAACCACGGCAAGGACATTACAGCCGAAGTAAAGCAGGCCAGCCTGATCAAGCTTGGCGAAGACGGCAAAATTTCCGGCAGCGCAAGCGGCGTTTGGAAAAGCACCGGCGATATCACGCTCGATCTCACTATTGACGGCACCGTTTATCATGGCTCGCTGCTGCGCGGGTGGAATGAAGGCACGCTAAGCTGCGTGATGACGTTCAGCGCCTTATCTGACGAGGGCGTTGCGATTTGGGGCAGTCACGTTTCGAAGGAGTAACTTTTCTGATTGCATTGGATCGCCGGGCCGATAAGCAGGCATGTTCCGAAATTCCAATCATATGGTGGAATATACGCATGTCATAAAGGACGGTGAAGCGATGTACCCGCAGGTGCCTGTCAGTGTCGTTAATTTAACGAATCCGCATATTAAATCGCTCCAGGGGAAATATTTTCTGGGGGAGACCGATCAGCTTAATCCGACCGATTCGAATCGGACATGGGGTGCGCTGATCAATCCCCCTCACTCGGGCGTTCATTTGTATTTCGACGTGTATGTGCTGAGCAACTTGTCAGACGACAATCTTGTCTCGCAAATTTGCTTCTGTTCCAGCTTGCCTCAGCACGGCAAGCAGTCGCATGAGGTTTCGACGGCTAATTTGGCCATGCATCCCAAAACTGTGCCGCAGGGACAAATCCAATTCGGCAGCCATCTCGATACGTCCGCGCTGGAAGCGGTCCCCGTATCAACGAGGGTCATTCCCGCCTATTCGACCGTATCCAGCGAGAAGGCCGGCCATTGGATTATCGGACCCGGCAGGGCTATCCTCTTCACCCTGACCAGCGCTATGGACCATCCCGCGCCCTCCGTTATCTCCTTCGGCTGGTGGGAGGAGGCTCGGGGGATGTATTAGAAAAATACTTACTCAAACAGCCTCGACCTATAAGGTCGGGGCTGTTTGGCACGCTATGATGGATTTGTACAGTAACTTCTCGCTCCCAATCATCGAATGTGCTAACTTGACTTCAATCCGTAACACAAAGATATTTTGAAGCAAATTTTTTAGCCTTCTCTATTCCAGCATCTGTGAAATAAACCGATTTTGACCGGTTACTTCCGAAAATCAACCTTTCCTCCAACAGTTCATTCAATATGTCGAAAGAGTACCCTTTCCAACTGCGACGGTATTTTTCGAGGCCTTCATTTTCCGCCCACGATGTTAAAAATAAGAGCAGCAACGTCAATTCTTTAATGTTCTGCTCCAATTGTTCGTTGTTCTTACTCATATGTATATCTTCCTTCCAAAATGTATTTCATGCTGAGGAAAGCTGATCAAATTACTGATAGAAAGTAAGGTTCAATATCAATGATGTCCAAAATAAATGATATGTATAATGTTGATATGTGTTGATTTAGTGTTGAAATATATTTATTTTGGGTTAATTTAATGATAGGATCGAGGTGAGAGGTGATGGATATGTCTTTAACAGATGTATTAGAAGTGCAAGACCGGCAGCAGGATTACGCGAAAAACATCTTTTCGTCTTCAAACTTAAAAGAGAACATAATTACCTACAACATGATAAAGGATGCTCTTTTGCTAATTGATATGCCGGTGATAGAATTAACTGATGAACAATTTATGGATGAGGAATATTTTTCACATGCCCAACGAGTGTTGGTTAAAACATTGGCAGGAATCAGACTCGTTAGAGTAATCCGAAAACCTGCTGATGTTAAATCTTATCCTACAAGTGAAATTGCTCGTATGCTTGGCGTTTCGCATCAAACGGCATCAAGTGGCTACTTCAATATCCTTATGGGGTCTTATACTCCATAAGATACAGAACGAGACAATTACAATTGCCAGACACACCCAATAAACGTCACGAAACCCTGCAAACTGAGCAATGATACCGCCGCCTAAACTTCCCACTAACCTTCCAATAATGGACCCGTTGTAATAGATCGTTGTGGACATCCCCGGTGAATTTGGAAGCAGCTCCGTGAAATAGTGTTGCCGCTCACGTAAAATGACGGCGTGAATCTTACCGACAATGACGGTAGAAATGTAACGTCAACCCGCCAAGCGGGTGAGAAGCGTATCGCCA
>NZ_JAKGAP010000104.1 GCF_021532375.1 Paenibacillus alkaliterrae | reverse complement strand
AAGCTGGCCCCCTGGTCGGCGTCCTTGCCGCTCATCTGCCGATTATTCTCAAAATAACGTAAGCTAACCGCCCTCCCTGTATAACGGAGGGCTCTTCGGCATCTCCTGTCTCTTGACCCACGTCTATTCCTCGCGTGAGAGCTACATTCATATTCTCATGAAACGGATCTTACTTCCATGTGTGCAGGATTTAACGCTTACCGAAGAAAAGAGATACAATTCCGAATAAGAGGCCGGCTAATATGGCGAGCCATGTCGCTTGCCGTGCAATCGATTGAGCTTTAGCCAAATCTCCTGCACCAATGCTTTTGCCAATAAGAGAGGAGCTGCCTACACCAATCGCAAGGAAAATGGCCAAATAGACAGCAATTATCGTATTGCTTACTCCTACCGCCGCAACTTCTCCTAAGCCTAATTTTGCAACGAACAACGTATCTACGAAACCAACAATGGTTTGAAGAAAGTTTTCTATCACAGCTGGAATACCTAGCGCCAATATGATCTTTACTTTTTCTCGAATATTCTTGTCTTTCAGAGGAACAGTCGCGGGCATTTAGCTTCACTTCCTCTACATAAGGTGGAAATACGCTCCTTATTATATCCCCCTAGGGGGGATATTTCAAGACATAATAAATAAGATCCACCACTATCATTAAAACCATGAACATAAATATTTGCCGTGTCTCCAGTTTGTATTCACTCATACCATGTAAAAGAAGGGGTGGATCTTCTTGGAAGAAACCGGTCTGTTTCCGAAAGTCAGTATTGTCGTGATTACGCATAATCGTTGGAGGTATACAAAGCAATGCTTAGATAGCTTATTAAACGATAATGAATATCCTCATGTTGAAATCATTATTGTTGATAACGCCTCATCAGATGAAACGAAACAAAGGCTTTCCGAAATCCAGAACTCGAACATCAAAGTTATTTTTTCTCCGGTAAATACGGGCTTTTCACGCGGGAACACGATTGGATGCAAGGCCGCAACAGGTGACATCCTTATTCTATTGAATAACGATACGATCGTTACGCCGGGATGGATCTCCCGGTTAATCCGGCCGCTTATGGAAAATCCCGATCTCGGAATGGCTGGCCCCATGTCAAATTATTCCGGAAACGACCAAAGGCTCGACCATTTTATCGGCGATTCTGTGCGAGGTGCGGATCCCGATTGGTTAGACGATTTTTATCAATTTTATAAAGGACGTTGGCGCTACACCGATTTCTTAGTCTTTTTCTGCGTGGCCATTAAACGGGAAGTGTATGAGAAGGCGGGTGAGCTTGATGCCAATTATGGAACCGGTATGTTTGAGGATAACGATTACTGCGAAAGAGTTAAGCAAGCCGGATACAAAATGGCCATCATCGAAAATACTTTCGTTTATCACCACGGCAGTGTAAGTTTTAAGCAGTTGAAAGACGGGGAGTACCGTTCATTATGGAATAAAAATAAATCTTATTTTGAGCAAAAATGGGGAAAAACGTGGCACGTGAAAACACCGGCGACAATTTTTGATTCGTTCCAGCCTCAGGCAATAGCGCAAACGGTCTTCCAAGCAGCAGATAAAACGAGCATTCTCGTATTAGGCGAAAAAGATTGGCCTGTAATCAAACAACGCTGGCAGTATCTAACGAGTACGTTGGCTGCTCAAGACGACTATTTGGTCATAGCACATATTTATAAGTTTAACGGCAGACTTATAAATGGCATTCGCAAGGTCGGCCCCTCGTTTTATATCACAAACCGTCTCGACCTGTTTGCGCAAACGCATTTTGATTGGATCCTTTATTGCGGTGAAACAATCGTTCGAAGCCACCTTCATTCACGCTCCGTTATCGTCGATGGGGTTTGTTATTTTCACAAAAATCAGGGACAATTGCCCCCATTCAAGGATGAGGACGTATATCATGAAGAACACGTTGAGCAGCTCGCAAGGAAATTAAAGAAATTCCAGTTTTAAAAAAACGAAAGGACTCTCTCCGTGGAATACCGGGGAAAGTCCTTCAGTGGACCTCAATTTCGGAAAAAACCTGCAATGTTATCCTTGCGCATTTCTCCCAACAAAATTTCTCAGCTTGTTTCACAGCTTTGCTTCTTAATTCCGACCGGGTAGTATCATTCAGAACCTCCAGCATTTTTAAAGCGATTTCCTCAGGGTCATTGGGATCGAACAGCAGCGCGCTGTCTCCGACAACTTCAGGAATACTTGCGGAATTCGAACAAATGATCGGCGTTTTCGTACGCATGGCTTCGACCAGCGGAATCCCGAATCCTTCGTACAGGGAAGGAAACACTAAGAAGCTTGCATTTTTATAAATGTAGGGCACCTCTGCCTGTGGAATATATCCTAGAAAATAAACTTGATCGGACAAATCATGTTCTTTGATAAAGGTTGTAATCGACGCATATTCCTGCTGTTCAGAGCCGGTAAAAACGATTTTCATTTTAATGTTGTGCTTTTTCTTAAGAATATCGATCGCTTTTAGCAAATTCAAATGATTTTTATGAGGCCACGTGTTAGCCGGATAAAATCCGTATTGATCCGGCAAATGATATTTTCGTACGACCTTCCGGTTCATCGTTTCATCATGATTCAAGTAAAATTCTTGGGATGAATCCAAATGGATCGCATGCACTTTTTCTTGCGCAACCTTATATTTCTCGATGATCGTTTTCTTTGAATAATCCGATAGGGTTAAGACGGCGCTGCAATTTTCTACTGAAACTTGATATTTTTTAAGTCTCCATTGCAGGATACGAGGATCGAAAAATTCGGGATAAAACTCATGTTGAATGTCCGGAATGGTGACTGCGCTCGGAATGCTTACATCGAGGGGCTCCAATACCAATAAGGGACAAAACCAGACAGACAAGTTTAAATCCTGAATCCAGCGGTGAAGCTGGGGGCTTCTGTCTTCCTTTTCATCGATCAAAATTTTAAATACGTTGTCCTTTCGCTCAGAGAATGCATCCAAATTATGTTTATTTAAAAAAAGGAATATCTCGCATTGATCAGATTGCTTTATCGAATACGAGATTAAATTTTTTACATACTGCTCCATGCCGCCAATTTTCCCGGGAATAAGGTCTAGTAAATGGATTCCAATCCTCATCCGGCATTCTCCGCTTCCCGGTACCATTGTATGGTTTTCTTAAGTCCTGTCAGCAAATCCGTATTCGCTTCGAAATCAAAATAGGCTTTGGCCTTGTGTGTATCCAATCTGCGGCGGGGCTGCCCATCCGGCTTACTGTCATCCCAAACGATATCGCCCTGAAAACCGGTCATCCGCTTAATCGTTTCCGCCAGCTCCCTTATGGAAATCTCCTGGCCGGATCCGATATTGACCGGCTCGGAGCGATTATAATTTTGGGTCGCCTTAATGATGGCCTGCGCCGCATCTTCAACGTAAATAAACTCCCTTGTAATGCTGCCGGTTCCCCAGAGAACGATTCGATTCTCACCCTTCTTCTTTGCATCGAAAAATTTCTTAATGATGGCAGGAATAACATGAGAGGTTTCCAAATCGAAGTTGTCGCCTGGACCATACAAATTAACCGGCAGTAAATAAATGGAATTGAATCCGTATTCCTTCCGGTAAGCTTCTGATTGAACAAGCAGCATTTTCTTGGCCAACCCGTATGGAGCATTCGTCTCCTCAGGGTACCCGTTCCACAGCTCGCTTTCGAGGAAAGGAACGGGAGTATGCTTCGGATACGAACAAATAGTTCCGATGGCCGTAAATTTTTCGATGCCGAAGCACCTCGATTGTTCCATCAATTGAACGCCCATGATCAAATTATCATAAAAAAACTTTCCCGGATGTTTCTGGTTCGCGCCTATTCCTCCGACTACAGCCGCCAAATGAATGATGACCTCCGGTTTATAGACCTCGAGCATCCGGGTTATGTCTTGTTCTCTTCTCAAGTCGAATTCACGGAATCTCGGTACAAAAACATGTTTGCAATTCTGCTCCAATAACTGACTTACCACGTATTTGCCCAAAAAGCCTGCCCCGCCCGTGACCACAATTCGTTTTTCCCGCAAATCCACTGCTCTCACCCCCTTTTCCTTACGGAATGCTGTATCTCATAATAAAGGAGTAGGCCGTCTGTTTCGGTACAGCCAGTTTAATAGATAAGGAGGCCTTTTTTGGAATTCTTTATAAAACTTATATTCTTCCGATGATAATGGAATCACGTCATCAACGCGAAAGCATATCGCTCTTGTATCCTCATTTATGCCAAGATCGAAAGGAACAATTTGTTTACTGCTATAGATGTCGACAACGCATTCCGATTCTTTAGAGCCGATCGGTATTTCAAGGACAAAAGGCCCCTTTGCAACGGGACAGCTCCGTGAATGCAGCCCGTTGACGAATACGGTACATTGCAAATCATCAAACATATCATTGATTCCTTGGATCAATAACATGTGCAGCGGGAATTGCGGATGAATTCGGATTGTATTATGAAACCGGGGAGAAACCCACTTATCCGGATATCGATTCTGGCGGGAGATTTCAGGCGTTTTGCCAAAAAGCTTATTCGATTTAAACAAGTTCAAATACCATAAGCCCCCGATTTCTGAATGATGCTTTAAATAATGGAAGAGCCAGTCGTTGGAAACCGTCCCAAAGTGTTTGATGCTTGTTTTAATGATTTCCGGCAGCCCCGTATCCACCATTCGAAGAGCAGATTTACAGGATGGATGCAGCCTTGAATTCGCCAGGTCCTCATTTATATATCCGATCGGATAATCCTTCGAGATTCTGATCCATAAATCGTAATCCATACAAAAATGAAGGGTCTCGTCGACGCCCCCGACCGCTTCGAATATGTTTCTTCGCAAGAAAGCGGCGGGCTGGCAAATGATACAAAATTCAAACAAACGTTTCCGGTCGAATGGTTTAATCGGGTAAGGATTAAGAATTTGATTATGTTGGTTTATATGATAGGCATTTCCGTAAACCACGGCCCAATCGGAATGTTCCCTTAAAGCATCTACAGCCTTGCGGATCGCCCCCGGCAAATAGGTATCATCCGAGTTTAACCAACCAATAAACTCACCATTTGCCATTTTTAATCCTTTATTTATCGCATCGGATTGACCGCGGTCCGGCTCCGAAATAAAACGAAACCGTTCCCCGAGATGCGTGTATTTTTTTAAAATTTCAACTGTTCCGTCCGTGGAGCCCCCATCAATTACGATATGTTCAAGGTTGGGATAATCCTGTGCCCAGACGCTGTCGATCGTTTCTTGTATAAAGTCAGCCTGATTATAGGATGGGGTAATCACGCTCACTAGGGGGAATTCTTGGTTGCTCATAGCGTTTTCCCTCCGCTTATTTTCTTTCGCGCTGAATGTGCCTCCAATAATTCAGCAGATCCTCCATCGTTTGCTCGAACGGAATCTCCGGCACCCAACCGGTTCTTTCCGAGAACACGGAGGAATCCCCCAATAAGATCTCCACGTCGGATGGACGAAGACGACTTGGATCTACTTCTATCTCAATTTCCGCATCCGTAAACGAAAGTAATGTTTGAAGCATTTCATCGATGGTAACTGCCGTTCCGGCTGCGATATTATAAACTTCACCCGGTTCGCCTTTCTCAAGAGACAACCAATACGCCCTCACAACATCTCTTACATCGGTAAAATCCCTTTTCGCTTGGAGATTGCCAACTAACAATTTCGGCTGCTGCAAACCTAATTCAATTTTGGAAATTTGTTTCGCAAAATTAGAAGTAACAAAATGTTCCCCCCGTCTCGGGCCGGTATGATTGAAGGTACGGGTACGGACGATTTTCATCCCATAGCTTTGATAATATTGATAGCCGAGAAAATCCTGAGCCACCTTGCTTACTGCATAAGGACTCAACGGCCGCAGCGGATTCGTTTCCTTGATGGCCGTTTCTTCCGGATAGACCATCCCGTATTCCTCGCTGGAGCAAGCGATTTGAATTTTGCAATCAAAGTCGTACTTTCGGACAGCCTCAAAGATGTTGACCTGGCTGACAATATTGTTGGTTAACGTATCCGTAGGGGAATTCCATGAAGTGGGGACGAAGCTTTGAGCGGCAAGGTGAAAAATCAAATCGGGACGAATTTCATTGATCATTCGATTCACGGAATGGGGATCCTTCAATTCACACTCCACAAGCTCTACTTTATTTAATAGATGCTGGATGTGCTCCATTCGGCTTCTTAGCCGGTACGTTCCATAAACTTCAACGTCTCCGCGAGACAATAAATACTCGGCCAGATGGCTGCCGGCAAAGCCGGTGATTCCCGTGATTAAAGCTTTCAAGTTGCAAATTCCCTCCTTTAAATACTGGAAAATTAGGCTAACTGCAATATCAATATGTCAACTGTACACTTATCGTCACGGCGTTTGCCCTTAATAGGGGAGAATCCGGCAGCCCTCCCGTTATGTTACGGATGGCAGTATCCGCTGAAAACATCGTCCAAATTTTGCAATACTCTTGTCCACGTGTACTTTCGGGCGGTTTCCCTTCCGTTGACGGACAGGTAATCCGCAAATTCGCGATCGGTCAGAACCCGAAGCATTCCCCGAACGACCCCTTCCACGTCTCCTTTCTCAACCAGAACGCAATTCCACCCGTCATGGCAAAACTCTTCATTGCCGTCCGCATTCGTTGCGACAACCGGTGCGCCGCATGCCATTGCTTCCAATATCGGAAGGCCGAACCCTTCGTGAAAAGACGTCTGAACAAACACGCCGCAGTTTGCGTAGAGTTCGGCAACCATTCGATCATCCGGGCCATGATAATGAATGTGTGGAATTTCGGAGATTTGAGGATCTTCCAACCCGAACGTAACGAATGAACATGAGCCCAGTTTTCGATACACTTCCTCAACAGCCTCCACCGTTACGTGAAAACCTTTCAGATGCTGGCTTTTTCGACTGCAGGCAAGAATTCGGTTTGGATCATATTCTCGAGTTCTATTAGGCTTCAAAACATTCAAATCGATTGCGATGGAGATATTTGTCGCCTCTCGCCCGAAACGTTGATCCAATTGCTTGGCAGTCCAATCTGCTATCGTTAACAAATGCACCGGCATTCGGTAAGTTTGACGGACTTTCTCCTGCATGGCGGGCCAATGAGGGTAATAACTTTCTTCTATATCCTGGACAAGATAGAAAGGGATGCCTCGCCCCCCTTGCCGGGGGTCGCAGCTATTCAAAACGATGGATAAGGTCTTCCACCACGTCGCTATTTTTATAGCATTCATACTTTTCAATTCTTTTTGCATCATCGCATAATTGGGAAACTTCCGCACTTTCGTATTTAACGGAAACCATGCAGGTTGATCGCCTAGGGCGAAAAGTTGAGTACGGTATCCAAGATCAGCCAACCGATCTACTTGTTCAAATACGTTCTTTATTCCTCCTGATAGGACTGTTGATTCCAGAACGTATACAATATCCAAGTTATTCATAGCTGGCATCCCCTTTGATCTAGCTCACCTGTAATTAAACTGCCACAATTGAAGTCAATAGTCCAAGCGTATCCATTAATAGTTTCATATGATAATCGCAGGACGGAATGTTATAGATATTTTTTGTAACCTTTTTGATCCAATAATTCATATAATTTTTTTATATCCTTCGTACGGTCTTTACTGCAAACGAGCAGTGCGTCCTTTGTCGAGACAATTAGCAAATCCTCTATCCCGATGGTAGCGACCAATTGATCGGATTCCCCGTAAATCACATTGTTTTTGGTATCGATTCCTTCATGGAGCCCGAATACGATGTTTTGTAGATGATCCTTTTCGTTAGTTCGTTCAAGCGCATCCCATATCCCCAGATCGTCCCATCCGCATTGAACCGGTACCATATAGATAGAGCGGCATTTTTCAATAATGCCGAAATCTACGGACTGTTTTTCGATCTCACTATAAATATTGTAAAATTGATTGTAATCCATTTTTTGTCCTATCACTTCTTTTATCTGCAATAGTTTTTCATATAAGTTCGGCATATGGGATTTCAATAATTGGAATATGGTGGATATTTTCCATATAAAAGCACCCGTATTCCAATAATGTTGCCCATCCACAAATATGTTTTGTGCTACGGAAATTCTTGGTTTTTCAATAAATTGTTGAACCGGCATAATTTCATTATCGTCGCAGGCCGTCTTCTGAGAAACTCTAATATAACCATATTCTGTCTCGGGACGAGTCGGTTTGACTCCTATCGTAACGACGCAGGTTTCTTGCTGTGCCCTATGGACTGCTGCTTGCAGCGCCTGGCAGTAGATTTCCGGATCGGAGATATAATGATCAGAGGGTAACGTAATTAAAACCGAATCTTCCTCCTCCATCAGCCTGAGAGCTGAAAACCCGATACAGGCGGCAGTATCCTTCGCTACAGGTTCAGCTATTAGATTTTTTTCAGGAATCATGGGAAGCTGTTTTCTTAAATGTGGTATATAGCTATGAAGGGAAGTTACATAAATATCCTCAACGGGTAGAAATAATCTCAATCTCTTTACGGTATTTTGCAATAAGGTTCCTTCATGGCGTATAGATAAAAATTGTTTTGGAAAATGAGACCGACTATATGGCCAGAACCGGGTACCTTTCCCTCCCGCCATAATGACAGCTTTAACTCGCAAAAATAGGCCCTCCTTGTCAGGATCTGATATTAGATAATTTCGATTGTTACTAATATGACAGCAGCGATCCGAAGGGCACGGCGTTTGTTCTTAGCATAGATTCCGAGCATTCCTAAGTAACGGCAATCTTGGTGTTATGGTTAACGTTAATGTGTCTTTGCTTGTCTAGGTGATTTCATCATCTTCGTATAGACTAGCTTCCCCCCCTATTCGTTCTGCATAAATTACAAAGAACACAAACCAGAGGGAGATGAGAATAAGAAGTGAGTGTATGTAAAGTAATAAAAAAATTCCCTTGTCCTCCGCATAAAAAGCTAAAATTCTGCCGCCGTCGGAAAAAGAAAAAGAAGACCAGGAATTCTTTTTTGAAACAGTTAAGGCGCCTGAGACAGCAGATTGCACGAATTACAAGAGTGTTCCGGAGAAGGATTAATAGGCTTTCCGCAGCAATTTCGCGGCTTCGTAACGATGTTAACATTTTACAGGCTCAGGTCAGCGCTCTGGTTCCAGGACCGGGCATCCGGGAAGCTCTGCTTGCCCGCTTAAATACCCCTATCGTCATCGAGACCGATGCCGGTACGATTTCAGGAACATTAATTGAAGTAGGAATTGACTACGTGGCAGTTCTGGAACCGACCGGCGCGATCGTACTCATTCCGATTACTAAAATTAATTCATTTATCTAATATTATGAATCGAGGTGCAAGTTGGCATGGATTTCACTCAAGCGTTGGCACGATTTATCGGCCGTTCCGTCGAGGTTTTTCAGACCACACAATTTATTGTAGGTACATTGTCCGGGGTAAGCGAAGGTTTCTTTACGGTACAGCAAGCTCCAGATGCATATTCGGCTGGTGGGCAAGTCACCGTATTGGAAGCTAATATTGAATTCGTACGCATTCTTCCGGTCTAACTTTTGTAATCAGAGCGTTCGGATTCGCTTTTTTTCAAACCCTGTCCACGTTCTATAACGGAATGAAACCAGCTTTTCCATGATTCATAGCAGGTGTGATTAGAGCTTGTCATGCTGCCCTTTCGGAGTCTCCGATGATACAATGCTTTGTCAACATGCTGAACAGGTTGTTTCAAGGATATTCGAATCAGCATTTGAAAATCTTCGTATAATCGGCCTCCAAAGGGGTCTGATTCCCACCAACCGCCCAATTCCTTCAACGATTGAACATGATAACACCTCGGAGCAAGCGGATAGGCTTGCTCGAGCAGCATTTCTGGCGAAAACGTGGACAGGGCGGTCTTTTTCTTGCGAAATACCAGCTGTTTATTAGATCTTTCAAACCATTCGTAATGATCGGCGTAATAAGCCCCTTGCTTCGTTATGTCGTTCAGTTTATCCGCAAAGACAGCCAGGCAGTCGGGTGTCAACCAATCATCCGCATCGAGTTCCACCAGCCAACTACCTGCAGCCTCTGAAAGCGCCCGATTTAAACAAAAGCTTTTCCCGCGGTTCACCTCATTGCGAAGGATGGAGACATGGGGAATATCGGTAATTTCCCCTAGTATGCACGCCGTATCATCTTGTGACCCGTCATCAACAATCAGGAGCTCCCATTTTGGAAAAGTTTGAACGAGTACGCTGTGGATAGCCCATCCCAAATATCCGGCATTGTTGTACGTGCAGATCACTACGCTGAACAATGGATGGTCACTGGAACTCCCGGCTGAAGGCTTAGCGGCCAAAATGGGGTATAAGCAATTCCATTCCTCCCGGATGTTCTTCCATTTGGCGCTTTGGTTATGCCGGCATTTCCAAGAATCCGTCCGTATTTCGTTCCAATGCCAGGTTGGGGAAAGCCGAAAATGCATTTCAAGCAGTATATAGTGCTCGAACGGCAGGTGCCGTGCTGTTAAGAAGCCTGGATTATCTCCTGTCAGGATGGCTTCTTTTCGCCAAATGACAGGCCCTCTTGGAATAGATATCGTTTGTTTTGATTCCGAAATCATTGGCATCAAGGCGATTCCTGCTGAATCGCCCGGAAGATGCCGGAGCCAGCCCTGCATTTCTTCAAGAAAATGATCGGCGATCCGTTCACCCGCAAAAAGGGTTATGAAAAATGTGCCGGAGTCTTCCCGTATTTCCCTGTTCATTACATCTGCATAATCGGCATGCACGGAAATCACCTGGGCATCCGCGAGCGTTTTGCGGACACTATGTTCTGTAAGCGTCAGTGCTAATTCGTGATGATCCGTATTCAAGATAAATACGAGCATAATCGGGGTCACTTCCCTGCGGGATTGAATGATAATTACATTGTATGCCGAAGCATGCAAAGGTTTGCTGGTCCAATACTGCAAAAAAAATGCTTCCTCGCCGTTAACAATTAAAACACATGTTAATACTGGAAAATAAAAGACCAGTAGAGGATGAGGTGTTTTCATATGTTTACCGCAAACATAAGCAACGAAATGCTTGAACGACTTCTCCATATTCCGGAACCGTGGTACGTTGATCGGGCAGATTTCAATCTAGAAATCAAGCAACTGGATGTGTATGTAAAGGCAAGAAAACGTGCTCTGTTCGCATGTTCAGATTGCGGAGCGGAGAATCAACCTGTTATCGGCATTGCGGATAAAGATCGCACATGGCGTCATCTTAATTTCTTTGAATATCCCTGCTACATTCATGCTGAACTTCCAAAGACGCATTGCGGAAAGTGTAATCGTATGATGCGCGTTAATGTACCATGGGCACTGGACAAACCCAAGCACTACTTTACACTTCACTTCGATGCCCTGATCATGACGCTGGCTAAAGATATGCCGATGAATGCCGTAGCTCGTCTTGTCGATGAACACGATACACGGCTATGGCGCATCCTGCATTACTACGTTGATCACGCCATGTCCACACAAGACCTGTCTTATGTGACAAAGATCAGCACCGACGAAACTTCAGCGAAGCGAGGCCATAACTATATCACGATCTTTATGGATCCTGAGAAAAAGAATGTCATTTGTGTCACCGTTGGGCGAGATTCGAGCACCTGGGACGTATGTAAAGCGCGTCTTGAAGCGCAGGGCGGAGAAGCGACCAAGGTAACGGAGTTGTGTATGGATATATCGCCGGCTTTTATGAAAGGTGCGGCAGAGAACTTTCCTGACGCCGCAATTACATTTGACAAATTCCACGTCATTCAAGCTGCGAACGAAGCCGTGGATGAAGTGCGTCGCAGAGAACAAAAAAGCTGCGAAATGCTGAAGGATACGCGTTACATTTGGCTGAAGAATGAGGAAAATCTCACTCCCGCTCAGAAGGAAAAATTGGATAAGCTTAAGGACTGTGAGCTCGACTCGGCCAAGGCTTACCGCATGCGCTGGTGTCTCCAGAAGATCTACCAGTACCCTGCAGCCATAGCTCCTGCCGTGCTTCAGGATTGGATTGGATGGGGACTGCGTTGCCGACTAGAACCGATGGTTAATATCGCGAAGATGTTACAAAAACACTACGACGGCGTTGTGAGATGGTTCACCTCCAAGTTAACAAATGGACTGCTAGAGGGTGTTAACAGCTTATTCCAAGCCGCGAAGCGAAAAGCACGCGGCTACCGCTCCGATAAAAACATCATTGCGCTCGTCTACTTGCTTGCCGGTAAACTGAACTTTTCCCTCAAACCGTAACTCTCGCGTCGGGGCCCCTATCCCCTTTTTCACCCGGGTTTTCATAGGTTTTCTGGAAGCAAAAAGTGACAATTTACCCTTAAATAATTGCTAGTAGCGAAGAGCCTGTTTTGTGTTCTAGGCCACGGGCCAATCTATTACCTCCAATATCCGCAGTTGACCGTTTGCCTTGGTCATCTAAGTAGTAAATCTTCGTGTTTTCATCTTCATATGAACGCTGCTTATCAATATTTTTATGTACTTTCGTAATTTTCGGTTTAAATGTGTACTCGTGACTTTAGTTATCCATTTCCACATCATCAAAATCACTGGTCGTCCCATCAAAGTCTTCACTCAATTCAAGTTCTTCACTTTTATCTAATTTATTTTTGTTTAACAGAATGTATTTCTTAGGTTCATTCGACCGTTGATGATTGTGTAGCTTAGGATGCGTAAATGTAATTTCCTCGAAAGGTAGATGTTTATTCGTCACACTCAACACTCGAAGAATGGTATATCCATAAAGATTAGGTTTAACTAGAACTTTAAGTTTTATAGGTTGCTTAAATGTCCAAGAAAACATAAACTTCCATTATTCAAGTAATGAGGTTCGATACTTTCAAACACTTGTCTAATATCCGAATGTGAAATTAACCAAGCCAGATGAAGTAAATATTCTTGACGTGTATATTTAATTGCATAAAGCGAGGTGAATTCAAAGTGTAATTTCTGATATTCAATTTTGTTAAAAAAGTACAGCGGGAAGGAATTCGGTTCAAATAGTTGATATAACAAAAATCGGTTAGGTGCTAGAATGCTGCGTATCACTTCAATTAAAGGCAACGTATACTTTTCACCTTCAAATGTAGCAATAAATGATTGTGAAAGATCTGTATCTGTTGTCCCCTGAATATCCCATTTTCTCTCTGAATAACGTACGGTGTCCGCAGCCAGTCTCCTTGTCGGATGAACGGCCAGTGGCAATGTCGTAGCAACTCACGTACAGGCACCCGCACTGCCACTGACCGACAGTATTCAGCCTAGATGTGTGTCGGAATTACATCTCGTTCATGGCTCGGTGGACGTGCGCTTCACCAACAATCTTGTTTTCACGAATGAATGCATCTAATAGAGATTGGCTGCACAGGGTATTAATCTTTCTAGGCTCACCATGACTAAATTGGTGAATCGCGACCAACGCTTCCTCCGAAAATATCTCCTGCACAGACCCAGATACCCTGACTTGGTGCTGGATGTAGGCCCTCGTCTCCTCTTCTGAGAACCCTTGGAACTGGTACCTGTTTTGGATCCGCTGATCAATGGCGTCCAAATGCCTCGACTTAAGCTGGTTGCGTAAGCTAGGCTGACCGATCAGGATTAAAGCCAGCGGCGACATGGAATCCTCTTTGAAGTTCGTATTATCCGTAATATTGAATAAGCTCAATTATCCTCAACTTTTTGTTATCCGTAAGTTTTGAATATATCCCGTTCGTATAAGGGTATTAGACCAAAAACTTACGGATAATTTTTTCCGACATAATGTAAAGGGGCTTCTCTTGCCCGACTAAATCATTATGGAGGTTTATTGGATGAATGAAGCAATGCTACTTTCAAACATTATTCAAAAAACAAGAGAAGAAGTTCAAGGATTTCGGTTAAACACCCTTATTGTGGACACTGCACCTCTTATTCGATTTCAATCGTAGAATTGCTTTAAATTGCTGCCATTTACTCTAAAATGGACGTTTCGAAGATGATCAAACTTTAACTTGTTTCGGCTTCACCATTCCTTGCT
>NZ_JAKGAP010000103.1 GCF_021532375.1 Paenibacillus alkaliterrae | reverse complement strand
CAGAAGAATACGCGCAAAATCCGTTCGAAATCAACTGTTAGCTTCGTCTACAGAGTAGCATAGTTCAGTTCACATGAACATTTTTTTAAGTGGATATTCCATCCGCTTTGTTTGCTGTGCGCTTTTTTCCTTGCTGGCACAAAAAACAAACGGCACAGGACTTTTTTTCCATGCCGTTTCGGATTCCATTTTTATTCCCGGCCTTGTCTTTGAGCTTATCTTAATGACATTGCCGCTCGTGGTGCTCTTTTTCATGATATAAGTAGAGAGTGATGATGAAGACCCCTATTACTTTTCAACGGAATGCTTTTCAAGAATATGTGAAAGATCTTCTACAGAAAATTCACCATTTGCGATATTAACCATAAATTCGACCGCAAAATAACGATCCATTTTTAAATGAAATCCATTTACAAATAGAAAGGACTTGACTACAGTAATAACCTTATAACTTTTTATATATTATATCAGATAAAATAGAGCAATAAAACAAAAACCTGACCGATCGAGGTCAGGTTTTTCAATAAATCGTTATATTTGAAATTTCAGGCATCATTAATCGAAATGGTGAAATGTTTTGATCCAATCAGCGGCAAGCTCCTGAACCCATAGCTCTTGATGCAGCTTCGCACCCGCACTCGCCATCTCTAATGACAGACACTCATCCCACGGATATACCGTTAACTTGATGCGCTCCCGCTCCGATTCCGTCAATGGAATGCCCCTGTTCGAATAGCGCTGATATTGCTCCTTATCCATCCTCCACGGGTGAAAATAGGGCTTAAACCGCTGCTGCAGTCCCTGAGCGATATCAAGTCCCTTTACGTCCAGATCCCCCGAATAGTAGAGAGGAAGATTAGTATCGCCCTCGCAAAGCAGCTCCAGCATTCTGATCACCGCCACGCTAGGCTGTCCGTTCACGCATATCAGTACGGGCAGCTTGTTTGCTTCGTGAGCGCCAACGGTATTAGAGCTCCGCGCAGCATGATTCAATGAAGCTGCCTGATCCACCAATACCGCAAATACGGATGGATTCTCTACCGCATAAATAGCGGACGGGCGTATCTCCTTCAGATCCTCCGCCGATATCCGCTCCACTTGCCGAAGCGTCAGTATTCGCTCTTCCCAGCTCTGCAGCCAGCCGGGTGCAAACAGCATGACCTGCGAGGATACATCATCATCGGCAACCCCGGCGCATCGATAGCCTTCGCGAATGAGGATCGCGCGCGGCATATTGTCCGTGACCGTTGCCTCTGCCTCTTTCACTTCCATGATTTCCATTGCTTCATGATGACGGTCATAGTAAATGTCTTCTCCATAGATCTCCGTAATAGCCGACCAAAATAATCGTCCGGCAGGAAACTTCCAATCCAGAGCATGCGCATCGCCAGTCGCATGCGCGGCCAGTACAGGCAGGCGAATCGGCAGAGCGGCGGGCTGATCCGCCGAACGAGCCTGTACATGTGCATCTGCAAGCATCATTAAAGCCTGCAAGCATTGCCATAAGCACTCCGAAGCAGCAACGCGCGAGCCGGCAAACAGCTTTCTGAGTATGCGTGCGCCCGAGGTTTGTTCATGACGAAGACTTTCTGTCCACTCCGTTACCCTCTCATGATAAGCTGACCTCGTGAAATTACCGCAAGCTAATGCCTCGTCGATAAGCTCATTCCATTCCATATCCGCTGCCGCCCTCCTCTCACCCCGCGTCATCGGGCTCTCTCCCTCTAAAAGCTGAAAGAGCTGCGGAATCGTCAGGGCAAATCGGCTTTCCAACAGCAGCCGGGCGAACTTGGCAACCGAATAACGCTTGGCAGAAAGCTGGTCTGCCGTTGTATAGGTTCCGTAGAACCCATCCAGAGTAATCCGCTCCTGTTCAGACAGATCATAAAGCGTTACATAACCTCGGGCGCCCAGTTGGGATGCTTCATGCCGCTTTCGAAGCTCGGCAAGAAATCGACTGAAACCGGGTTGCGCAAAATAACGGCGGAAAGCTTCACTCAGCGCAGATTCCTTATCCATCGGATTCGCCCTGACCATTCTCGTTCGGGACATATTCTCTCGTTGTGCCATTCCACCGATAGCGGAACAACGTTACATAATCCGCATCTTTCGGCCTGTAAATCTCGCAGATGCCCAGCTTCGGCACCGTATCATAGCAGCCCCACAGCACCTGGGATGTCATCATATAATCGAAATCCATCTGCGACAGCAAGCCGAACAAATCGCGAATATTCTCATCATCCACCCCGGCGAAGGCTTCGTCCAGCGAAATGATTTTTGGCGCATCGGGTCCGGCATCCGCATAGCGGGAGTAGGTCGCTGCGAACAACGGAATGTACATGGACATCGCCTTCTCCCCGCCGCTGAGCACGTTAAACCGGGAGTCCGTCAATTCCCGGTACTGGGCTTCATCCCCCTTCTTATAACGAAGCGAGAATTGGAACCAGGAACGGTAATCCAGCATATCGTACAAATGCTTGCGAAGCGTCTCCCGCTCTTCGGCGGCCCCCTGCTTCGCCCATTGAATACGCGAGCGGAAATGCGTGATCAATTGCTCCACTTCATCGTCATGCAGCAAATGGGCATCGCGTCTAAGCAGCGCAACAAGCTCGTCGCTGTTGAGCTCCTGCTCGGTCTGAGCCGCCTTCGGCAGCCACTGCAGCTGCAGCTTAAGCCCGCTTGACGTATCGCGCTCCGCCATCAGGCGGTTCATCGTCTTCATCCACAGCTCTGCCCTTTGAATGCGCTGGCGAATCGCTTTGCCTACGCTTCTAAGAATAATTTCCTCAAACAGCTCCCGGTCCTTCTCGCTTAGTAAATTTTGCTGCTCGACAAGCAGGCTGTTCATCTCGGCCAGCAAAGCTGCAGGCTTCTGCGGACGCGTTCGATCCCGCATGGACATGATTGTAATGCGTCCCTGCTCGCTGATCTCTGTCTCGATCACATATTCCCCGAGCAGATGCTTCGTCGCATTATAATGATCCTGCAAAATACCGCCAAGCCGCTCCTTGTTAGAGCGTGACACACTCGGCTCCAGAGCGGCTGTCAGCCCCTTGCAGGCACGCATAAGCTGCTCACGGCTGCCGGATTCCGCTGCCGGCAATCCCAGATACTCGCGATCGGAGCTAGGCTGAAGCTCAGGAATCAGCTGCAGCGCAAGCTCCGCCCGAAAAGCCTGTTCGCTCCGCATCAGCTTCTCCGCATGCTCGTTCTCCTGCTCTGCCAGATGAAGCTGGCGCTGGCGAAGACCGCCAAGCCGCTCGGCAAGCGCCGTTCTTGCTTGCACGAGCCGCTCCAGAACGCCCGCTATTTCAAGCTTCTCCGTCTTAAGCCCGCTAATTCGGGCATACAAGTCGCTAATGCCCAGCTCATCCATGAGCTTGCGCAGCTGTTCGACTTTAACTTTGAAGCCGTACTGCTTATCCAGCAGCTCATCGCGCCGTTCCTCCTCGATCTCGGCCCGCTCGGCATGCTCGGCCGCTTCCCCCTTGTAACGCGCCGCTCCGACCGCTGCCTGCGAATAGGAACGCCAGTCGGAGAGCAGCTGAGACAGCTCCCCTTGATAGCGAACCGCTGTTTGCGCCGCTTCGCGCAGGGAGCTGTGATCCTTTAATCGCGTCCATTTTGCCGTCTGCGCAATTAAAGCTTGCTTCAGCCTTGACCACTGCTCTTGCTTTGCACGAAGAGCATCCCCCATACGGCTCTCCTGCTCCATGTATAACCGGAACCTTCCCGATGCGTCGTACTGACTTTTCCAAGCTGCCGTTAACGCTTCATGCCGCTCCTCATGGAGAGGGAACTGTTTCACTTCCGTGCGGATCGCATCGATGGACTCTGTAATCAGATCAATGGCTTGTCCAATTGACGCAAGCTCATCTTCGCGAAGCGCAATCTCCTGTTTCAGCCGTTCGATCTCAGCCAGCTTAAATTGTTTTCTCGCTTCCTTGCCGATGTACTGGGCTTTGCGCTCCGCGACATCCACCTTTCCTGTAATCGAGCCGTATTGATAATAGTCCTTGCCAATTAAAATACTGCCCGATTGGCTTTGTTCTGCTGCAGGATCGAACGTCTCGCCCCATGCGAAGGAACGCAGCGCTTCCTCAATCCTTTGCTCCGATACGCCGGACTCGGCCGCTGCCGCAGGCTTCAGCACATCCGCAAGCGTATAGCCCCAGTCCATGGGAATCGGCGTTATCCACACCTCATCGTCGCGATCCTTCACCTGGCCGACCTTGCCGTCCGGTCTAATCCAGGCATCCAGCAGTCCGCCGGCAAGCAGCGTCTGCTCAATACCGGCCTGCTCCTTAGCGCTAAGATGCGCGCGGAATTCGCACAGCTCATACAGCGGCGCGCCTTGCCCTGCGCCATACCCGCCCCGCGTGCGCACACGCTCCTCGCTGCGCGCAGGCTCGGGCTCGCGCGAATGCTGCCACTCGCGCATCGCTGCTTCAAGCTGCTCCCGCTCCGCCAAGAGCCGCTTCACTTCCTGCTCCCGCTCCAGCTTCCGCACCACGAGCGCCTGCGTCTGAACATCCGCTTCCGCCTTTACCGGAAGCAGCACCGTCTCCACCGCTTGCTGCTCATAAGACAAGCCGGCGCTAGCCTCGAACATCAGCTGTACGGCTCGCTCACCAAGCTGCAGCTCCCCAAGACCTTCCTTCCACTCCAGCAGCCGCTCCTTCCAGTGCATGAGAGCCTCTTCGGCCGCGGACTCCGAAGCGCGCATGACACGTTCCGCCTGATCGCGCTGCGCACGCATAAGGCCAAGCTCCTTGTCCGCTTCCCTTACACTCCGCTCAGCGTCACGCTCTTGCTCTGCAAGAGCGATCGCTTCCTCAATTTGCGCACGATGCTCCTCGAGATCCTTGCGCCATGCAGCGGAGAAAGCCGCATCCTCCGGCGGCTGAGGCGACCAATAGCGGTGATAGACGCCATGGTGCTCAAACTCCATATCCCCCGCCAGCTCTTCCAAGTACTCTAGACCATTCAGCTGATTGCCAAGCTGCTCGTCCATCTCCGCCTGAGCCTTCTCGGCAGCATGCCGGGCGGTCTCCTTGCTGCGGAGCGCGGCTTCAAGACGCTTCTGCGTCTGGTCGGCATAGAGCTGCGTATCCTTCAGACTTTGCTCCGCCTGCTCCAGCTCCTTCTGCTTCTCCATCGCCTCGCTGCGTCCTAGCAGCTCAAGCTCCGTTTCCACGGAAACGGCTCGCTCGCGTCCTGCCTTCTGCGCAGCCTCAGCTTCCGCATCCTCCGCGAGCGCCGCTTGCAGCTGCTTGGATAAACCGCTGACCTGCCGGTCCACCTCATCGCTTTCCGCTTTCGCTGCGAGCAGCCTGCTTCCGCTTTGGTAAGCCAAATAACGGTTATACTGCTCGTAGCTGCGGTTCAGCTTCTCCAGCTCCGCCTGATGCAGCTTAAGCTCATCCAGCCGATCCGCCAGCTGATCCATATCCTCCATCACCTCGGACAGCGGACGCAGCTCCTCTTCATGCAGCGGCGGCAGCGATTGTACGAGAATCTCGTAGATGGCTGTAGGCTTCACATCCTTAGACAGCTTCGGACTGCGGAGCTGAATGAGAAGCTGAAGCAAATCCGTATACGCTTCCCGGTCATAAAAGCCGAACAACACGCGATTGACCAAATCGCGGTACGCCCCCTGCTCCTGCACAACCTGACCGCCAGAGCCGATTCGCTCCTCAAGCGTCTTGCGGTCCAGCGGAAACTTCCCGCTTCCTTCCAGCTCCAGTACCCGGTCATAGAGCCAAAAGTCCTTATTGATCCGCCTGCCGTCCTCCAGCGCGAACCCCCAGAACCCGACCGCAGTGACGCCGCGTCTGGCGCGCAGGCCGATGCCGATCGTCTTGTAAATTTCCTTCCCGGTATGCTTGAATTCCAGCCACAAATACCCGGTGCGGTCGCTGTGTTCATCCTTCTCGCCCAACAAGTAATACTCAATCCGGCGATCCTTGGAGCCGAACGGATCCAGTCGGCTAGGGCGCTTATCCCCATCGAGCACAAGCGGCACGAAGCTCTGCATCGTAACCGACTTTCCCGCACCATTCGTACCCCGAAGCACAAGCCTGCCGTCCTCAAGCGCAAACTCCTCATCCTCATAAAACCAGAAATTTAAAATACCTGCCCGCGACATCTGCCAGCGGCCCTGTTTCACTTCTTTCTCATTGCCTTCCACATTCCCACTCCCCTCGTTCATCCTGCTCCCATATCCTCGTCATCCAGCGAATAATCCGCATTCCATCGCGACAGCACCGCGGATACGACAAATCTCTCCCCGCCATTATCTTCCGAGCGGTCCTGCCAGCGGCCTAATCCCCATTCCGACATATGCAAGGTCAAAACATCAGCCAGCTCGCCAAGCCCCATCATACGATGCTCTTTGCTCCAATATTCCCCGTAGTTCTGCTTTAGCGTGTACAAGACACCCTCCACATCCGTGCGTGTCAATTCAATCGTACCCTGCTCCGTTACGAACCAGTCCTTAGAGCCCAGCCTGCGCCGCAGCTCTCCCGCGAACAGCAAAGCAAGGTCCGAAACGCCGGCTGCCGTCGGGAACAAGCCGCACTCCCCGCTCAGCTCGGGATAGAAGAAGTACAAGCCTTCCCGGTACCGCGTCCCTTCCATACCGAACATAAACTGCATATTATCTATAATCGTCCGCCGCTGCGTCACGACATAATACAAATCATCGGGATGCCAGTCCCGATCCGCTACAGCAGGCTCCAGCAGCAGTCTGCGGAACACCCGGTGACGCCTCTTCCGGAGCTCTCCCTCCGCTGTCTCCGGATAAACAATCAGCTCATTAAATTGTTCAATCTCCTCATACTGGCGCATATCCCGCGGAAAATGCCGCAGCACATACCGTGCGCTCGGCTCGCACTCGTACAGCACATTTTTCTGCCCGCTGTGCGCCCAATCCGTCTCATCCCCGTCAATATGCACCAGCACGCCCAGCTGCCTGAGCTTCTTCAGCGCCCTGACCATTGACAAGCGCTGCTGATAATTTTCCCAATCCATTGGAGCGCCGGCAGCCGACATCTGCTCGCTTACTTGCTCTACAATATCGGTAAGCACGAATTGATCCAGCTCAGACTTCCCCTCCAGGAACCATAAAGCATAGGCAAACAGCGCATAATCCCGGGCTTCCCGGAAGCCGTCCATGCCCATCCAGGGCTCAGCCTTTAACGGCGATTTGTCCAGCTTTGCCATCGTTCTTGTCATAATTAACAGGAAGCCTGTATACTCCGCGAACCAATCCCTCAGCTCGGTATACTGATCCTTAATCCAATAGAACATCTCGGCATCTGAGTCCTTCGTTACCCAAGGCCGGTTCAAGAGAGCATGCGCGCATGCGCGCCGCCGTTCATTCCACTGCTCCGCATCCGCTTTCTTGCTCGTCCGCATTCTGCGAATCGCATAGGACGTCGTGCCGCCTCTAGCCATGCGCCTCTTCCCCCTTCATCACCTGAATTCGATAATTCGGCATGGCAAGCTCGCCATCCTCACAGCGAAGCAGGCCCGTTTCATAAGGCTCGGGGACCAGAACAGCCACCTTGTAACCATCGGCCGTCACGAATGCGCGCGAGGCCGTTCCCGTACATCGGCCAATCCATTGCAGGAGACGCATCCGCTCCTTCCCATTTAAGGGGGCAAGTTTTGAAATTTGAACGGAGCCGTAACCAAGCATTTTCTCTACAAAATGCCGCTCCTCCGCCAGCATCGCCTGCACCTGCTCGCGGTATGCCTCACGCTTGGCGTTATGGCTGCGCATCGGCTCCGATGCACCGCGCACCGCCCGCCGCCTGCTGCGAGTCCGGATCAGCCGAATATTCGGCGGCTCCTCCCACGTCGAAGCATCGGCGCGCTCCGTCTCCCTGCGATCCTCACCCTGCAGGTGACGCGTCTCGAACAGCCCGAACACATAAGCGGCCAGCTTATGCGCATCCTCTAATCGATCCAGCTGAGCGAACCGCCTCGCGATCATCTCCAAATCGCCCCGCCGGCTTACGCCTCCGCGGCGGCGCTCCTGCAGACGAACGGCGCTGCGGACAACCTTCGCAATGGTCTCCTTTGTCGCTTTCTCAAGCAGTGTCAATTCACTGACGCCCGTATCGTCTCCTATGAACCAACGCGTCAAGTTGCGCCAGCCCTGCTGAAGCTCGGCTAACAGCTCTTCCGCGGACTTCCCCTCCTCGATCCGCGGCTTGCGGAGCTCGTCGGCGGTTACATTTTCCAAGTAGAGGTCTCTCAAATGAGGGGTAACTTTAAGCAGCTGTCCCTCAATCTTGTAGGCGCTGCGCTGAAGGCTCTTTACAAAATGCTGCAAATAATTGACCAGATTCTCCTTCATCGCGAGAAACCCATCGGTTGCCATCATCTCTTCCGCCTGAATCGAGTGAATGCTTGCAATAAAGTCAGCCGCATTCTCATGCATCGTCTTGAACGCTAAATAAAGCTTCTCCCAATTGTGGAGCGCTTCTCCCTCTTGCATCTGATCGGCTCTCTCCCTAATGAAATGAACACATTCCGCAATCGTATCGAAGTAGGTTGTCTCCAGCGAGCCGCCGTAGCCTTTCACCTTCTCCAACGCTTCGAGCATCCGTTCAATCTCGATGGAATAGGGAGTGAGAAGATACTGGCTCTTCTTGCGCATATATTCCTCCAGAGACAAAGCCCGTCCGCCGTCATGCCTTGAAGCTAAGTTTCCCCAGTTTTTGAGCTGCTCCAAATCGGAGAGGCAGTAATCCAGCGTATACCCCTCAAGCACGCCCCAAGCCTGCACGCCCTCATAAATTTCCTCCGGCTTCAGCCAATATTTTAAACGCTGATATTCCAGGTAGATGAATCGCATAATCGCCCGGTAACGCGCCACATTCGTCGCATTCAAATAGTTTAGCTCCGCTACCGGCCTGAGCGCCGATGCCCCTAATCTCTCATCCATATCTGCTTGCCGCCTTCCGTGCCCATAGATAGTCCCATTCTACCAATACCGGTGCAGCAGCTCAATATGCAAATGGATGGAAACGAAAAAATCCAACCTGTAAGGTCCATGACTTATGCAGTTCGTTCCATTTTTTAGGCCCTGTTTGGCGCGCTTTGATGGATTTATACAGTAACTTCTCGCTTATGTGTTACTCCTAACTTAGCGACCGGCTTATTCAAGCATAGATTCTCGTAATTCCCAATTAAACTTGCGAACTGCATAAGTCATGTAAGGTCGGCTTGCAGCTTGCGTTTCAGCTTCTCGTGATAAACGGCGTCCGCGTCCGCGACGAAAGCCTTTCTGCATAACACGAATACCGTTTCAATGGCCGCATAAATATAGGATATGGATTTTTTGTCGGAAGGAGCGAAACCATTGAACATGAACGGAAGACCGTCTAACCTCCCGCAAGCATCCGTTCCAACTCATCAGGCACTGAATATCCCCGTTTGTCCGCTTCCTTCGTCTGAGATTATCTATCCTTGGACGCCGCTGGAGGAAATGGAGAAAACAGACTACGATGTGATTATTGTGGGTACCGGAGCTGGAGGAGGTTCGGTCCTTTGGCGATTGGCCGAACAGTGGGGAGAGAACGGAAAACGTATCGGTGTCATTGAAGCCGGCGATTATATTCTGCCGGCAAATAAGTTCGATCTGCCCGATTGGCTGCCTCTCTGGGCCAATGTCGAACCGCCCAATCCGTTGTATTGGGAGTCGATTCCGATTTTCCCGTCCGACCGTCTGGCGCCTCCATCTCCCCTCCTTACAAACTTTGAACAATTACTCGCTTTAGGCGGAAGATCAATCGAGTGGGGCATGGTAAGTCCCCGGATGACTCCTGTCGATATTGCGGAATGGCCCGTCTCCCCGATAGAGATGAATATGTACTATAACATTGCCGAGGAAATCATGAAAGTCAACCGGTCCTATTATAGAACAGCCGAGTTCCTACTAAACCGGCTTCGCCAAAACGGCTTTCCCGAGGCGGGCAATAAGCCGGTTGCGATCAATATCCGTCCGACAACTCCCGGAGAATACCGGTCAACTCCTCCTCGGTTCAGTACAATTGCGATGCTCGCGGATGCCGCAAACCGAAGGCCGTTTGACATCGCGGTCAAGGCCCGCGCCGTTCAAGTATACGCCGAAAGAGGAAAAGCGGCTGGCCTTAAGGTTATGGATCGGGACAAAAAACCTTATTTCCTGAAATCAAAGGCCGTTGTCTTGGCCGCGAGCACGTTTGAAACGCCCCGGATTTTGCTTAACTCGGGAATTCGCGGGGAAGCCATCGGTCATTACTTAACGAGCCATTCTTTCGCCTATACGACTGCAAACGTCGCCCCCAGCGATTACCCGCAAATTCCGGGTCTTTACGCGGTTTTTATTCCGCGTACGTTTGCCCGGCCGTATCAGATGCAAATGCGCGGTTTCCCTCCGCACGGCCAGGAGTTTGATATTCTCGCTTTGGGTGTGGTGGAATCACGGTATGAAAACAGAGTCGCCTTAAATCCGCTCAAGGTTGACGAGTACGGGGTACCGGAGGCGGTGGCTTTATTCTCGTTCAGCGATACGGATCTGGAAGTCATCCGGCAAATGGAACAAGGCATGAAGGAAGCAGCGGAAGCCATGAAGGTTACGTTGGAACCCATTTGCGCGCTGCCCCTTGGGCTGGTCATGCACGATATGGGTACTTGCCGCATCGGTACCGATCCCTCCTCTTCGGCAGCCAATCCGTATGGGCAGATTCATGGAATATCCGGCCTCTACGTCGCCGGCAGCAGCATGATTCCAACAAGCGGAGCTGCAAACCCATTCCTTACGACTGCCGCCCTTTCCATTCGCACGGCGGATTATATTATCCAACAAATGAAATAGAAAGCAGAGGCAGGGAAGGGGATCATGTTGAACATATCCATCTCTTATTCATAACCAAACGCAATAAGACACCATCAAGGTGTCTTTTTTTCATGAATTGGTGGAGGCGCGGGAATTTGAGTCCTGGATACGATACGAATCAATATTAGAGGAGGATGTTGTCTATGAGAGTTGGGTCCGCGCGAACTGCAGCGGCTGAGTGGATCATGCAGCACGCCAGCCGGGAGACTGGATTCCTGGGGGCCTATTTCAGCGGTTCAACGATAGGGCTGCCTGATGACGCGGAGTTGCCGGCGGCCTCCGATATCGACGTCGTTATCGTCACCGATCAGGCTGAGCCCCCGCTTAAGCTTGGGAAGTTCGTTTACCGCGGCACGCTGGTGGAGGCCACCTATTTGTCCTGGAACCAGCTTGCCTCGATCGAGGAGGTTCTGACGTCCTACCACCTGGCAGGCAGCTTCCGCGTGGACACGATCATTGCCGACCCCACCGGGCAACTGCGTACGCTGCAATTACAGGTAGCTCGCCA
This sequence comes from Paenibacillus alkaliterrae, assembly GCF_021532375.1. Lineage (GTDB taxonomy): Bacteria > Bacillota > Bacilli > Paenibacillales > Paenibacillaceae > Pristimantibacillus > Pristimantibacillus alkaliterrae. Next base: position 2,769 of record NZ_JAKGAP010000103.1, on the reverse strand, counting down.
CTATACCGAGAGGGTGTGGGTACGCCGCCGATGCGAGAACGCTCGGAAGAGGATCGAGAACGGGCTGCGGGCCATCGACACCTCCGCCCCGTTGCACGATCAGGTGATGGCGTGGCTGTTCCCGACCGGCGTGACCACCCATCTCCTCCTGGTGGCCGCCCTTCGCAACCCCACTGTGCGGCTCCGCTATCTTGCCGCACGCGACGTGCTTGTAGAATACGGACACGCCGGCCTCTACCCTGATCTGCTGAAGTTGCTCGGCTGCGCTCATCTGACCCCCGAGCGCGTCGAACATCATCTCGCTGAGCTTACCCGAACATTCGACGCCGCTGTGGCTGTGGTCAAAACACCGTTCTTCTTCAGCACCGATATCACCGCCACAGCGCGTACGATCGCAATCGATGGAAGCTATGAACTCATCCGATCCGGTTGCCATAGCGAGGCGGTCTTCTGGATCGTCGCGACCTTTGCACGCTGCCACAAAATTCTGGCCGCAGACGCCCCGCCGGACCTGCAATGTGCACTCGCTCCAGCATTTGACGCAATCATCGTCGATCTCGGCATCACCTCTTCCGACACCCTCATCCGCCGTGCCGAGGATGTCATCCGGTTCCTGCCCAAGCTTTGGGAGACTACCGAGGCCATCTTGCTGGCAAACCCGGGCATCACGGCCAAGTAACACAGTCTCAGAAGGTTAATCGGGATTGCGTTCCTTGGCCTTGGACAAGAAAGAGCCGAAATGGGTTCCTTCGTTTACACTTATGATGTCTTTCAAGAATATGATTGTTTAGATAAGAAAACAAAGTGTGACGCCAGCCTATAAGAGGGATGTGGTTTAATGAAACCGGTTATAACTCGATATTCCAATCTCATTCGTCGGAGCTCCAGCCAAGCTCACCATTTTATTAAAAAACTTGGCTACAAGGAGAACGAACGTCTGCATTTTATTTTAGTCGATGACGCTAAACACAGTAATCATAGATACAGTACTTCTTCTAATAATAAACAAGCGATCATGCTGCAAAAACCTCTAAAGCTTTTAGAAAAACGGGTGCCTCAAATCAGTCTCATTTCCGATACCAACAAACCTATACATTTGCTAAGTCAAAACGCTAGAGGTTATGCCGTTTTTATGGAAATTAATTATAGAGGATTGGATAGCGAGATTAAAGAGATCAGAGCGCAGTTTATCGATGTAGATCTAAACAAAATTTCAGAACGTTTAGACACCAAAGAACAAGTGAAGCAAAAAATTAAATCCATAAAATCCAACCCCTCCGAGCAGATCCAATCGATTACGATCAAAAGAAATAAACAAGGCCAGTACCAACTTTTAGCTCATCGAACCGAACAGAGAATCAAACAATTAAAAAAAGAGTTTCTTAAAAAGCATTGGAACTTCATTAGAAATGCGATGATTATCGAAACGAACAACGGATATCACATTTATTGGGTCATTCAAGGCGGATCCATAAGCAAATTCGTTCCTATTCAAAAAGCATTAGCCCAAAAATTCAGTTCCGATCCCATGATTACAAATCTATCAAGAGTCATGCGTATACCCGGCTTCTACCATATGAAAAATCCTGACAGGCCCTTTTTGGTTCGGGTCGTCCAATGGGGAAGGAAAATTCCGTTCACGCAAGAGGAACTAATCCATTCATTTGATTTAAAACCTTAATACGATCGTTTATTTTTTCACTTTCCTTCTGGACAGTGAAAAGTTTTACATGCCTAAGAAACCAGCGAATCCTCATCAAAATTAGGCATTTCCTGCTTATTTTTAATTATTTTCGTTATTGATAAATGCGAATTGCGAGCAAACAGGCGAAAAATGGACTTCCGCAGATACGCCATCACGGTAGCCTCGGAGACAAAGGTCTTGGAAGGCGTTCTCAGGTAACGGAAGAACAGACCCGGAACGCGAGGAGAGTAGCATAGGGCGATCAATTGCAGCAGGCCCATAGCGATGCAACTGCACATCACGCAGCCTTCGATCCTGCGTTCCCAAAACCCATAACGAGGAACGGTGTTGAATAGATGCGAAAGCCTTGATTTTATTGGATTTTGTTGGAGAAAACGCTGGCCCCAATCCTCGTTATGTGTTATAATACATAACGAGGATTGGAGGGGGACACCATCGCGATTATTCGTCAAAAAGATAAACGATCCGGGATTACATACGCCTATGAGTCCATTTCCTACTGGGACCGCGAGAAGCAGCAATCCCGTTCCAAACGGCGTCTCATCGGCCGGATCGATGAAAAAACCGGAACGATTGTCCCCACGCGAGGGACGAACCGAAAGAAAACGGAAACGCCTGCATCCGCAGCGCGGCGCGGACCCGTTCCTCATGTCGATGTCGCTCGATGGTTCTACGGAGCTACATACTTATTTGATGTGATTGGCGATAAATTAGGTATTGTCGACGATTTGCAAAAGTGTTTTCCGAATGACTATAAAGTGTTACTGTCGATCGCCTACTACCTTATCCTGGAATCGGACAGTCCGCTCAGCCGCTTTTCGAAATGGGCTTCATTGCACCGTCATCCGTATGGCGCGGACATTCCCTCCCAACGCAGCAGCGAACTATTTGCTTCCATCACGGAAGAGAAGCGGTACGACTTCTTCCGCTTGCAGGCCGCGAGACGAATCGAAAATGAGTACTGGGCATATGATACGACCTCCATTTCTAGCTATTCAGAAGGCCTGCAGCAAGTGAAGTATGGGATGAACAAAGAGCAGGACGGCTTGCCGCAATTCAATCTG
>NZ_JAKGAP010000102.1 GCF_021532375.1 Paenibacillus alkaliterrae | reverse complement strand
TATGATACGACCTCCATTTCTAGCTATTCAGAAGGCCTGCAGCAAGTGAAGTATGGGATGAACAAAGAGCAGGACGGCTTGCCGCAATTCAATCTGGCGCTGTTGTTTGGTCAGGAATCGAATTTGCCGTTCTACTACCGCAAGCTCGCCGGCAACATCAGTGATGTGCAGACTGTGAAGAACGTGCTGGCAGACATGGAATTTCTGAGTTTGCGCAAGGTTCATCTGGTCATGGACCGTGGATTTTACAGCGCGGCGAACATCAACAGCTTATACAAAGATCACTATAAATTTTTGATAGGAGTCAAGCTGTCTTTGGCTTATGTCAAAGAGCATCTTGATCAACACCGAACTTCGATTCGAACGTGGACGAATTACCTGGAAGCTTACGATGTGTTCGCGCTCTGCGTTCCCATCAAATGGAATTATACGCAGGAGCGCCCGTACAAAGGAGACGTAATTCGTGCCGAGAGAAGACTGTACCTTCACTTGTACTACAACGGGGAAAAGGCGGCCGAGGATGAGCTGCGCCTGACACGCAGACTGCTCGCTTGGCAGAAAGAATTGCAAGAGGGCAAACGGAAGCAAGAGCATGCCAAAGCGTATGAGAAATATTTTGAAGTTTCGGAAACACCGATGCGGGGAAAAAAGGTGACAGCGAAGCAAACGGCAATTGAAGAAGCGAAGAAGAATTACGGTTACTTCGCGTTGATTAGCAACGAGATCAAGGATCCGGAGGAAGCGCTGAGCCTATACCGAAACAAAGATCTGGTGGAGAAAGCATTTGGGAACCTGAAGGAACGTCTCAGTGCACGTCGCATGCTGGTCTCTTCCGAGCAGGCCTTAGACGGTAAACTGTTTGTCCAATTTCTGGCACTCATTTATTTGTCCCACATGAAAAAGGTAATGAAAGAGCAACAGCTTTTTGGAACGTATACCATGCAAAGCGTCTTGGATCAGTTGGACTGCATCGAATGTTTCGAGCGTCCGGGGCGCGATCTGCGAATCGGTGAAATCACCGAAAAACAGCGCGAGCTGTTTCAAAAGCTGGGAGTCACCCCGCCGTCCTCGTTATGAGTTGGCGGGAATGCAGGTT
>NZ_JAKGAP010000101.1 GCF_021532375.1 Paenibacillus alkaliterrae | reverse complement strand
TCGTTGCACAATACTCTGTTTCAATTTCTTGTTCACTGGCTTCATAATCTCTCACCTCGTCATCGTTATCCTCACTATACTTTGATTTGTGGGGTACGACAACTATTCTGACAGATAGGGCATACAGCAATAAAGGGTGTAAGTGATTTGGATATGCTCTTTGTACTCCCTGATTCAGTCTACACAGAATACAACTCTAAAGAAGGGAATAAGCAGTCACAATTGCTACAAGCTGTAAAGAAAGAGATTAAAAAAAGATATCCTCGTACGACGGTGCGTGGGGATGGTCAGGTTGTAGTAGTTAAGTTTGAAAGTATCAATTATGTTGCCGAAGTTTGCCCTGTTTTTGCTGAGAGTGACGGAAGCTTTACATATCCTGACTCAAACAATGGGGGGACTTGGAAGAAAACTGACCCGATACCTGAAATAGCCGAAAGTGAAATAATAATTGACGAATCTAGCGATCACTATCGGCACATCAGCAACATGATTAGAGCTTGGAAGAATGAACAAGGATTTAAGTTTGGCGGTCTTCTAATTGATACTCTTGTTTATAACTTTTTCAACGAAGATTCTGAACGGAAAAATGTTGAGTATGGAGGCTATTTAGGACTCTGCAAAGAACTGTTTGAGTATCTCAAAAATCAAAATGAAAATAGAAATTTTTGGTATGCTTTAGGTAGTAATCAGAAGGTGTACAACAAAAAATGTAAATTCGTCAAAAAGGCAAATACAGCATACAACAAAATCAAAGACCTTACTGAAGATGATGAATTGCTTTACAGCGCACTTCAAGAGATTTTTGGCGAATCATTTAAAGCACCTGAAACTGAAAGCGTGTCTGAGTCCGTAAGCAAGTCATTTGCTTTAAACTCCAGGAGTTATAACAAAACAGAACAGTTCGTTCAAAATCTTTTCACAGTAGATATTAGATATCAACTGAGAATCGATTGTGAAGTGTCTCAAAATGGTTTTAGGAATGAGCTTTTGCGGAGGACGAAATTTCTTCGACCACAGAAAAAACTTAAGTTCTTCATTGAAGAAAATGAAATTGATGAAATCAATTCAAAAGTTGTAGATGAAGAGGACAAAATTGAATACGAAGTTTATTGGAAAGTATTGAACCGCGGCGATGAAGCCATTAGAAGAAACTGCATTAGAGGACAAATTGTAAAAGATAGCGGAAGGCAAATTAAAAATGAGTCATCTGACTTTCGGGGAGAGCACTATGTCGAATGTTATCTTATCTCTAATGGAGTCTGCGTAGCTAGGGATAGAATTCTTGTTCCGATAAGTACACTATGAACTCAAAATGTGTCGATTGGGGAGGATAAAGTTGGCAAGACAGGTAACTCAATTTGATTTATTAATATCATGTCCCTCAGATGTGAGAAAAGAACTTGATATAATTAAAGAAACAGTAGAAAACTTTAACAGAATGTTTGGTGCAACTAATAATGCTTCATTAAATGTGAAGCATTGGTCAACTGATTCATATCCTGAATCAGGTGGTCACCCGCAACATTTATTGAATAAGCAGTTTGTATTTGATTGTGACGCCGCAGTTGCAGTTTTTTGGACAAGATTCGGTACACCTACAGAGAGTTATGATTCTGGAACTGAAGAAGAAATTGAAGAACTTATTAAAAGTGGGAAGCAAGTATTTCTATATTTTAGCGATTGTGCGATAAATCCTTCCTCGGTGGATCATGATCAGTATCAACGGGTTCTGGCATTCCGTAATAAGTATAAGGATAATGGTATTTATTCATCATATTCCAATATCGAGGGATTTAAAAAGGATTTTCTGAATCATCTTTCGCTATACTTTGTAAAGCTATTAAACGGTGGATCTACTAATACTACAGCCAAGAGTAAGCTTTCAATTCAGGGAGTTCAATCTGGGAAAGCTGTGGAACAGCCCAAAATTAATAAGAGTTATTATATAAACTCAAAGTTTATGCAAGAAAAGACGAACGCTATATCTGTGATATTTAAAGATATTGAAAGTATAATATTACCTCCAAAAAAGTCAATTGTTGAAACACTGGAGCCGGAGAAGCAGATAGATAATGAAAGTTCTTTTTTAACTCTAGAAATGAAACAAAACATGAACAAAATATCATCAATTCTTAAGGATCAGAAGAGAGGATTCGATTCGCTATTTCCATCTTCATTAGTTGAAATTAATGTAATTATCAAGGAAACAATCGAAAGATATGTCCAGGAGAATGACATTAACTTAAATGATGTGGATGAATTCTTTAATACCGGTGAATTAATGAAAAAGCAGCAGTTTACAGGCGGTGGGCCCTATGGACTCTCCCCTTCATACTCTCTAGTTGGAACAGATGATGAACAGCAAAAATATAAACTAATAAAGGATCTATATTGGCAGATAGAAGAATATAAACAATTTGAGGAGTATTTGTCGATCATTGATTCGAAATGTTTCCTCGAGCTTGCAGTATTAATTAATGGAACCAGCTTTGATGAAGATATTGATATTAAAGTCTATATTAAAAAAGGATATTTGTGCAAAGTGGATAGGGATATTCCTTTCCCGGGCGACGATATACTTGAGACTATAAATCACCTTTTTAACAGGATATTCAAGCCTGAAAGAACGGTTTCTATTGCTGAGTATGATGCATATGCAGAGTTTAATAACAATATAGCACTACCTTTAGGATTATTAGGCGAGCATTCATCTGAAAAGAAATTAGAACAGGATCGAAATGAATATTCACACAACATTGAAACTATATTTTGCTATGAGTTCTATCAAGACGATGACTACGATATCTTATGCTACAAGCAAGAATACCTCAAACAGAATACAAGCATTTTCTTGCCATCAAAGCTGTTGTTTAATTCTCCTCCTAATGAAATAAAGTATGAGATAACGTCAAAGCATTGTGCAGAATTGATTCAAGGAGAACTTAAGATATAACAAGATTAGTCTAATACTTTATTTTTCAGAATTAAACTACTCTTCAATTTGCTGGATCCAACAGTCTAAAACTTATTTCTCAAAAGCTGGCGATTTTCAAACTCAAAAACCGCGTCAAATCAACAACTTCAGTCTAATACATTATTTTCTTCAGACAGGAGTTGTTCAGTGACATTATAGTTAGAAACTTGACATTATAGTTAGAAACTTAACATTATAGTTAGAAACTCAATAATAGCCAAAACAACCAGAAAAGTCCCGAGAAATTATTCGGGGCTTTTTTACTTAAACAGGGGGTCTCGTCATGGATTCTATTAGAGAACGGCTTAAATACATACGAAAAATGCAAGATATGAATCAACAGCAATTCTCGAATAGAATTGGGATATCACAAGGTAGATTGAGTGAACTTGAGTTAGGAAAGACATATCCATCAACAGATACACTTATTTCAATAAGCAGCCAGTTTAAGGTTGATTTAAATGGGCTGCTCCTTGGTAAGGACAAAAATAATTCTTTTGCAAGTTTGTCTAAGGAAATAGAGTTTTTATTAAGTAAACTGTCAGTTGATGCGAAAGAAGAAGTTTTAAGCTTTATTAAATTTAAGCTTCGTGAATTATAAATTTATTAAAATATAGGATTATCAATAATAATATGGTTTTGTCTTGGTTTTATTGTTTGTTGATCAGTGAATGTGTTATTTTACCTTGTAACTGAATAATAAAGTGTGTAACCGTCCATATTAACGCCGAGCAGGTCCAGGATTAATTCCTGAAATTTGCTCAGCTTTTTTTAGCAGGGTGAAGAAAATAAACCATTGGACTGGGAAAATAAAGTTGTAGATGTGTGATGTCTTATTTTTTGGGAAATATTCCAAAGTAATGAGAATAGATTTTTGGAATTTATGAAAAATGTACAAACATTTTCGATGTATGACATCGGATCTTCTGTGCCGGAAAGCGATGCAAGTCGCAGGCAACCGGTTAACACTCCGGAGGTTTTTTTTACTTTTCTTCGAATCTTCAGAAACGAGCCAAACGATTGGACGCGAATTTTGGCCTAGTTACACGAGCGGCACTGCTCGCAAATGCGGTTTGCGGAGCAAACAGGACGTTATATTAAGTCCAAAAACGTCACCAGCCCCGTTGTTACCAGGCCACAACGTGGGCAAAGACGCGCCGCGTGGCTGTCATTCGCAAGATGCAACGTTACGATGGCGATCATCCTCAGTTGGAACTGGATCTACTCTGGCAGTATGAAGCGATGGTCACGACCGAGGCCTGGGAGGCCATCGAAGTGTGGCGCTTCTACAACCAGCGTTGCTGCATGGAGAACTATATCAAAGAAGGTAAGAACGGCTTTGCCATTCATAATATCCCAACGCAGTCCTTTGCCGCCAATTCACCTTAAAACTAGCGGAATCGTTTCAAAAGCGCCTAGCATGGCTTCAGATGGAGAGGGGGAAGTTGTCGGTTTTATCCGTCATTCGCTATCCGAGTCGATGATTTCGCATCCATGCTGCGGAATATTATGTTGACAACCCCATTAAATATAGATATATTAATTTTCGGATGATTTTGATAATCAATATCAATTAAGGGGGGATTTAAAATGAGTAAAAAATTGCTTCTTCCATTTATTTTTCTGTTGACCATCATTATCAGCGCTTGCGGAGGCAATGCCGCGAATAGTGAATTGCCTTCGCCAACCGCCAGCCCAATCGCGAGCGAGCCGGCGGCTGCCGAGCCTGCTGGCAATACAGGCATGATCACGTACCAATCCGAGCTCGGTCCTGTAGAAGTGCCGGCCAATCCGCAGCGCATTGTCGCTCTAACGAACGGGCCGAACGTGCTCTCGCTCGATGGCACGCTCGTCGGTGTCGATGAGTGGACGAACAAGAACCCGCTCTTCACGGAGAAGCTTAGCGGAGTGACCGTTGTATCCGAAGACAATCTTGAGAAGATCATCGATTTGGAACCGGATTTGATCATTGCAGGGACGCACAACAAAAATATCGATAAGCTTACAGAAATCGCGCCTACTGTCGTCTATACGTGGGGCAAACTGGATTACTTGGCGCAGCAGCTCGAAATCGGCAAGCTGCTGAACAAGGAGCAGGAAGCGCAAGCGTGGATTGATGACTTTACGCAACGGGCTGAAGCAGTCGGCCAGGAAATCAAAGCAAAGATCGGCGAGAGCGCGACGGTGTCGGTCATCGAGACCGATTCGAAAAACTTCTACGTGTTCGGCAATAACTGGGCACGCGGAACTGAGCTTCTGTATCAGGCGATGGGACTGAACATGCCGGAGAAAGTGAAGACGGATGCTCTTGGACCAGGCTATTATACGATATCCACGGAAGTTCTCAGTGAATATGCAGGCGATTATGTCGTGCTCAGCAGAAGCTCCCAAGGAGACAATTCCTTCATGCAGACGGATACGTGGGCGAAAATTCCCGCTGTCCAAAACAAGCAAGTCATTGAGATCGACACGGAAGCTGCCAGTTACAGCGATCCGACGACACTCGAATATCTGCTAAACATCTTCAAGGAAGGTTTCCTGCAATAAGCGTTTGCGTACCGCGCGGACGGATGAAGAAGGCCGAGATGACTCAGGCAAAATGGAGCTGTCTCGGTCTTCTTCACGCCCTTTGACCTTGAAGGAGGAATTGCATCATGCGTGGCAGTTGGCTGCCTCAATCTTTTGTCTTCAAAATCGCAATTAGCTTTGGAGCGCTTGCGATCATGTTTTCACTCGCTATGCTGCTCGGTGCGAAGGATGTATCCTTGCGCGAGCTCTGGCTTGTCTTGGCTAACCGCGGCGAGGATGATAAAATCGCGATGCTCCGTGAAATTCGTTACCCGCGGGTAGCAGCCGCCATGCTTGTCGGGGCTGCGCTTGCGGTTGCTGGTGCGATCATGCAAGGCTTGACGCGCAATCCGCTTGCGGATCCCGGGCTTCTTGGACTGACCGCAGGAGCGAATGCGTCGCTAGCGCTGGCTATCGCCGTTTTGCCGGTGCTGAATTATTTAGGCATCATGCTCGTTTGCTTCGTCGGGGCCGCATTAGGTATGCTTCTTGTGATCGGCATCGGCGCTGTGAGGAAAGGCGGCTTGTCTCCTTTCCGAATCGTCCTGGCAGGCTCGGCGGTGTCCGCCTTTCTGTATGCCGTGTCGGACGGTATCGGCCTCTTGTTCAAGACATCAAAAGACGTGACGATGTGGACCTCAGGGGGCCTGGTCGGCACGAGTTGGGGGCAAGTGCAAGCGATTAGTCCTGTCATCATCGCTTCCCTCCTTGTGGCAATGGCCTTGTCCAGGTCGCTCACGATATTCAGTTTGAACGAAGAAACCGCCGTCGGCTTGGGTGTTCGAACGGCATACTTCAAAGTCGTACTATACATCGTAATTATTTTACTGGCCGGATCGGCCGTTGCGCTCGTTGGAAACATGGCTTTCATCGGCTTGATGATTCCTCATATAGTCAGGGCGCTGTTTGGGGCCGACTATCGCGCGGTCATTCCAATGTCGGCAATCTGGGGAGCGACGTTCATGATGATGGCAGATATGCTCGGCCGAACGTTATATGCGCCGTATGAGACGCCGGTTGTAGCGATTATCGCTATACTCGGACTCCCGTTCTTCTTGTTCGTTGTGCGTAAAGGAGTGAAGTCGTTGTCATGATCAGGGCTGCGTCCGTTCAAAAGCAAGTTATAGTCTGCGTGACCATTTTGCTGCTCATCGCTGGTACGATCGTTGTCGGAATAAGCATCGGTTCCGGGTCACTCTCTTTCAATCGTTTGCTCTCGACGCTGATTGGGAATGGCACCGCCAAGGAAAATCTCGTGCTGTTCTCCATCCGCATGCCGCGGATTGCCGTGACGCTGCTGGCCGGCATGGCTCTGGCTCTGTCAGGAGCCATCCTGCAAGGCATTACGCGGAATGACTTGGCCGATCCCGGCATTATCGGCATTAATGCAGGAGCCGGCGCAGCGATTTCAGCATTTTTTCTTTATTTCCCTCTCGATCCAAAGACGTTCGCTTATATGCTCCCGCTTGTCGCGTTCGGAGGCGCGCTGGCGACGGCTGCCTTGATCTACTTGTTCTCCTATTCCAAGACAAAGGGAATGGAGCCAGTCAAGCTCGTGCTCGTGGGGGTCGGCTTCGCGCTGGCATTGTCCGGCTTGATGATTGTAATGATCTCAGGGGCCGATTACAGAAAGGTCGATTTCATCGCACAGTGGCTGGCGGGCAACATTTGGGGAGCGGATTGGCCGTTCGTATGGTCGCTGCTGCCGTGGCTTGCGATTCTGCTTCCGTACACGCTGTACAAGTCGAACGCCCTCAACCTGCTGGCGATGGATGAAGCAGTTGCCGTCGGAACCGGCGTCTCCATCAACCGGGACCGGCTGTTGCTGCTCGGGTCTGCTGTTGCTCTTGCCGCTGCGGCGGTATCCGTCACCGGGGGCATCGCGTTCGTCGGACTGATGGCTCCCCACATCGCCAAGGCTATCCTTGGCCGCCGACATCAATATTTCGTTCCACTAGCCGTACTGATGGGCGGGTGGCTGCTCTTGTTCGCGGATACCGTCGGTCGCAATCTCGTCGATCCCGCGGGAATTCCTGCGGGCATTATGGTCGCGATCATCGGCGGGCCTTACTTTCTTTATCTACTGTTGAAGAAGTAGTCCCGCGGGCACATCACTTCAATTGCTCCTGTAAAGCGGTCCGGGCGACAGCCAAGGCCGTCTTTACGGCTTCTTCTATTTCCTTGTATCCGGTGCAGCGGCAAATGTTCGATTCGAGCCATTCCGTGATGACCATGTCGGTCGCATGGGGGTTTTTGTTGATCAAAGCTTGGGCATTCATGATGAAGCCTGGTGTGCAATAGCCGCATTGGAAGGCGAATTTATCAACGAATTGAGCCTGCAGCGACGTATATTTCAGACCTTCCACCGTTGTAATCGTTGCACCCTCGGCTTCAACGGCCAGCATCAAGCACGCTTTCATGGGATTCCCGTCCACGTCAATCGTGCAAGCCCCGCAATCCCCATTCAAGCAGCCGGGCTTAGCCCCGGTCAATCCCAGCTTGTCCCGGATTACGTATAATAACGTATCGGCATTCCTTACGGTTACTGATCGGGCCTCCCCGTTAATATCCAAAGTTATTTCAGCTATGTGCATGCGCTTCTCCTTCCAGTGCCTGCAGGGCATCAAGCAGCGTGTTTTTCAAAACAAAGATACGGTATTCCGGAGAACCTTCCACATCGCCGGAGATGGGCTGGGGCAATAGCTGAACAGCCTGTTCGATTCGCGTTTCCGGAGAATGGCGGTGGTTGTTCAAGATTTCCTCCAACCGTTCGCTGCGAAAGGGAAAAGGGCACACGCCGCTGATCGCCAGGCGGATCTTTCCATCCTTTTTAAGCGCTGCTACCGTAATTAAAGGATATCCAATATCCCATTGTCTGCGTTTTTTTACGGTGTAATAAGGCAGCTCCAGATAGTCCGATTGCGTAATTAGCTGGACAAGGAGCTCGCCTTCCTCCAATTGCGGTCGACCGTCGAAAATCGAGTTCAGAGGCGCCCGTCTTCTTCCTGATTTGCCTTCAATGACGGCCTCAGAGTCCGCAATCAAGAGCGGAAGAACAGCTTCCCGGTAATATATATGTCCGCAAAGATTACCGCCCAACGTAATCTTGTTTCGGGCTGTTTGATCGGCAATCTCGCTAATGGTCTGGCCCAGCAGAGGAAAGAAGCGGGACTCCTGAATTTTGGCAAGTGGGAGGGCGGCCCCCATGAACAGCTGATTATGCTCCAGCTGCAAGGTCTGGCATTCCGCTATGCCCTTGATGTCGATCACAGCATCCGCATAAACCTCGCTCAATCTTCCGAGCGTAATGAGCTCGGTTCCGCCAGCGTAATAGTAGGGTCGTCTTCCCTGCTCCCGCAAAGACTGATGCAGCTTTACGGCTTCTTCAGCTGTCGATATTCTATGATAGGCGAAATCATAAGGAATCATCGCTCAGTTCCTCCGGTCTTGGCCTTCCAGATCAGCTCCGGAACAAGCGGCAGCTGATTCAGGTGCAGTCCGGCAGCAGTTGACAATGCGTTGGCCAGCGCAGCAGGCATGCCGAGCAAGCCGTGTTCTCCGATGCCGCGGGCGCCGTAAGGCGCATCGATATGAGGGGTTTCCACAAATTCCACAATGTAATCCGGATGCTCGCCGTAACGGGGAGTGACGTAAGTACGCAACTGCGGATTGAGCACTTTACCTTTCTCGTCGAAGATGAATGACTCCCGCCCGGCGAATCCAAGCCCCATGCTCATGGCGCCGATCACTTGACCCAGCGCTGCTTTATAGTTCAATACCTTGCCGATATCGATCACGGCGTAAGCCTTGAGAAGTTTATAAGTAAAATCCCTTGTATCAAACTCAAGCTCAATTCCTTGGGCACCTACCGTCCATTCCGGCCCTGGTTTGCCTGCTCCGGTATCCCGATCCAGATGCGTCATATGTCTGAACATATAATTTCCCTTGGCCATAATTTGACCGCCGATTGCATTGCCGTTCGGGTACTTGTGCCCGTAGGCAATATCGGGGATCTTACTGTAAATCGTCGGGTCGTCTCTTACATACACTTTGCCGAAACCGACCTCCAGCTCATCGGGTGAGCAGACCAAGATACGCGAAGCGATGTCCTTAAGCTGACGGATGAGATCATCAGCAGCCTGCAGTACCGCTCTTCCCGCCATATAGGTACCTCTGCTGGCCACTGTTTTCCAGTGCTCCGGCATCGTTTGCGTATCCACCTCCATACGGACATAAATTTGACTAATATCCATTTTCATTTTATCCGCAAGAATTTGGGCAAGAACGGTTTTGGAGCCGGTACCGATCTCGACCAGCCCGGACATCAGATTCAGGCTTCCGTCCGGATTATACATCAATATGACGCCGGAGCTGGCTTTCGTATCGATCGTTGAAGTTTTCCATATACAGGCGATGCCTTTGGCGATCACCTTTCGTCCATTGACTTCCATACGCCTTCCTTCATCCCACTTCATCAATTCTTTCAGTTTTCTAATGCATTCGGGCAAATTCCCTACATTGCTCGCATTCAGATCAGCCTGCGTAGGTGTGGTGTGTCCCGGAAGAATGGCGTTTTTCTCCCGCAGCTCAAGAGGGTCCATTCCCAGCTTTTCCGCAAGCATATCCATTGTCCGTTCGAACGCGAACAACACCTCGGAATGACTGAACCCCCTATAAGCGGTAGCATAGGGATGATTGGTATAAACACAGAGTGAATCGCACCAAACGTTATCGATATGGTAAGGACCTGTACAGGATGCGGCGGCGGCGCGGGTGATCGTTGCGCCCTTATCCGAATACGCTCCGGAATCAAATAAGTAAACCAGCTTCGCGGCCTTCAATACGCCGTCTCTTCTGCAACCGAGCTTTACGGTCGCCTCAAGTCCGATATGTACGGGAGAGGTGATCATGTCTTCTTCCCGCTCATTAAATACCTTAACAGGTCTTCCGCCTACAGCCTTTGAAGCCAAATAGGCAATGATCTCCAGCTGTGTAGGCACTTTACCGCCATAACCGCCGCCTACCAACGGGGTGGTTACGATGATTTTTCCTGCGTCAAGCTTAAAATATTCGCTCATCAGCTTCTTGATCATATACGGCGCTTGGGATGAGCTTGAAATGAGAATATGTCCGTCCGGCCGAATTTCGGCCGTTGCACACCGGGTTTCCATAGCGGCATGATCGGAGGGGCCGAATGAGAAGCGTGCTTCTACGGTCACTTCGCTTTCCTGCCAGCCCTGTTCGATATGGCCTTTGCGTATTTTGACCCGATCCGCAATATTGGTGTTCGGCTCCGGATAGACGTGTTGGATTTTTTCATACTTCGCCAGTTGTTCATGTACCAGCGGAGCGCTAGCGCTGATGGCATCGGTCGGGGAATTGACGACAGGCAACGGCTCGTAGTCGACTTTGACGAGCTCCGCGGCCTTTTTCGCCATATGTGGGGTGTCCGCTACAACGATGGCTACGGCTTCGCCATGGTGGCGAACCTTTCCGTAAGCAATGGGCGGTCGATCATGGATTTCTTCGCCGGTAAGCGGAAAGTCCGGTTGCCCTGTAACAATGGCTCGAACGCCGGGAGCCTTTAGCGCCTCTGAGGTATCGATTGCCTTGATGATGGCATGCGCATGCGTACTGACGACCAGCTTCGCATGAAGCATTGACGGTGACGTGTAATCGTCTGTATATTTTGCTGTTCCGGTAACTTTCTCCAAGGCTTCTTTTCTGTATATGCTTTTTCCAATCGTCATCGGCCAAATTCCTTTTCATAGTCATTAATAAATAATGCTAATGGGACTAATGCATACCAACACATTGGGTATTATATCCACATAGCTTCGCAGTTACTCACGCCAAAATTGGATTGGATTTTCAGACAATGGATATATTGTAAACGATCTAACTTTCAAGCGAGGTGTGCTATGGGAGATTTATACGAGGTTTTGAACGCTCTGTCGGATACGAACGGACGGAAGCTATTGACTACGATTATTCAGGTGGAAGGCTCGGCATACCGTAAAGAAGGGACGTTGATGCTTATATTGGAGAACGGCGACCGGGTGGGGCAATTGAGCGGCGGATGTCTGGAGGCCGATCTTGCGGAAAGGGCTCCGCTGGTATGGGAGGAAGGAACCTCCAGAACCGTTGTATATGATTTGAGAGCCGAGGATGATTTGTCCTGGGGACAAGGAAACGGCTGCAACGGCACCATTCATGTGCTGATTGAGCCTGTACATGCCGAGCTGATGGAACACCTGCAGCGTGTACGGGACATGCTTGACGATGGTATACCCTTACTTCATATCAAGAAGCTGTCTGATCGGCGGAGCGTCTCGGACTATTTATTTTATGATGGCAAAGATCGCTGGTTCGGCCATTGGAATGGGGAGCTCCCGCAGGGCTTGGATGGACTTTTCGCAAATCGGAAGACAGGCTTAAAGCAGCTTGATCACTCTTTGGATTGGATCTTTACCCAGGCCATTGAGCCTAAGCCTCGTCTTATGATATTTGGTGCGGGTTTTGATGCCAAGCCGCTTGTCAGCTTTGCCGCAAGAGCCGGCTTTTGTGTGGTCGTTACGGATTGGCGGCCTGCGCTTTGCAACAACGTGCACTTTCCGGAGGCCCAAGAGCTGCTGCTCGGTTTGCCCGGGGAGATTGCAGCCGATTTTCCTTTCTCGAAGCGTGATTCCGCAGTTGTGATGACGCACTATTTTCAAAAGGATCAACAAATCATCCAGGCTTTGATGTCCAAAGAACTGCAGTACATTGGGATTTTGGGGTCAAAAGCAAGAACAGAACGGCTGTTTGGGGGAAGGGTTCCGAGCCGATTTCAATCTCCCGCGGGCCTGTCCATCGGAGCAGAGGGCCCGGAAGAGATTGCGATAAGCATACTTGCCGGTGTCATTCAGTCCGCTCGTCAAAGGAGGGGGAAGGATGATTTTGGGAATTTATCTGGCAGCCGGCCGAAGCACGAGAATGGGGCGCCCCAAGCTGTGTTTGCCTTTTGAAGGCAGTCCGCTCGGAAGTATGGCCTTGAAGGCGGCGATGGCTTCTTTGTTGGATGGTGTCATCATCGTAGCTCAAGCGGAGGATTCTTTGGACTGGTTGCCTGCAAGCGCGCCGGACATCCCCCATAGCGGCAAGAAATGGATTCACGTTCCGTGCGAAGCAGCTCATCTGGGTATGTCCGAGTCGTTAAAGTCGGGATTGCTTGCCGCTCAGAGCCGGCGAGCGGACGCTGTTCTGGTGCTTCTGGCGGATCAGCCATTCGTTACTACAGAAATGATCGATTATATTGTCAGTGCCTATCTTCATGAGAAAAAAACGTTTGTCGCCGCCCGCCATAAGGGGATATCCCGTCCACCGGTACTCTTTGACGCTTGCATGTTTCCTGAGCTTTACCGGCTGCAAGGCGACGAAGGAGCACGGCGGATCCTGCAGAGCAATAAGAGGGAGAGGGGCATGGCGGTCGAATGGCAGGACAAGAGATGTTTTATCGATATCGATACACAGAACGATTACGAACGCTTGTTTAGCGAAAAGGAGCACCGATAAATGGAAGGCAACGATATGATTTCCGCACAATATCTCGTGATGATTGTAACGGCAACGCTGGCCGGGACGCTGGCGCGAGCTACGACCATAAAGCTGGATTACAGACAGTACCCGAGCCATCCGAACGGATATTTGATTCATTTTTTGACAGGAGCTTTGGCCGCGGCATTAGGTGCGTTTATCGTTCCTACCTTGATGACCAAAAACTTTGTGGCGGTCACATTTCTTTCGCTTGGAATTCAACAATTCCGAGAAGTGAGAAAGACCGAAAGGGAAAGCTTGAGAGACTTGGAAGGAACCGAGTATACGCTTCGCGGCGACTCTTACATTGACGGGATCGCCAAAACGTTCGAAGCACGGAATTACTTTGCACTGCTCGTCGCCTTTGCGGTGAGTGTAACCATGCAGCTCCTGCAGCTCTCCGATTGGATCGAAATTACCGCGGGAATCATTGTTGGTCTGCTATTTTTTGTTTTCCTTCGGCGGTTTACAAGCGGCAAACATGTCAAGGACATCGCGACCATAACGCAGGGGAACATTGAAATCAAAGGCTCCGAGCTTTATGTGGACGGGATGTTGGTTAGCAACGCTGCAGGCGAAGCGGAGGCGAAGCAATTTTTCGCGGAGGAAGGCATTGCTGCCGTCGTTCATCCCCGTGAGCCCCATCTTCGCATTGTGCTGGAGCATTTCGGCCAGCGTCAGGCCATGTTATTTGAAGTGACCAGAGCTATAGGGAAGAAACGATATTGTTATCAGAATTTGATGGAAGGAAAGGTGATCATCGTGTTGGTCCCCATCGTCCATAACTTTGAACTGTTAAGGGAGACTCTATTGAACACGCCTTTGCTTGAAACCGTAAAGAAAACGCACCGGTTATTAAATACGAACATAACGGGGGAGAGAAGTAAGTGAGCAATGAAGAAATTAAAGGCATACTCGCCTATGTGACTACGGATCGAAGCCGGTATTTGGGAGGCCAGCCGCTCGCGCTGCTGGCCAAGGACGATGCAGAATTGCTTGAGCTTGCAACAAGTGTAGCGAAAGCTTTCGTGGCGGATATCATACAATTCCAGACAGGGGATTGCATTGTCATAAAAAAATAGCGCGGACACGGCAAAGCAACACAATGAAAAGCTCAGTGCTGAATAGGAGGAAATGGCTTGGAGGATGGTTGAGAAATATACAATTCAAGGTTCTCATCGATTGAAGCGTAAAATATTTCCTCCTTGTTAAAAGTTCTTTAACTAACTCCAACGGTACTCACCCTGCCTTATTGGATTGGATTTCTATCCCTAGAAAGGACTAATACTACTATATCCAATAGAGTTGGCGGGTAAACTCGGGAATGCTATGCATTCGAGGTCTTCGCCGAAACTGTGTTGCCAAAAGCGGATGCTGGTATGCTAACGAAGCTTCCAAGCGAACAGTGGCAGGGATTCATGTCTATCATTGCCGCTTGCTTTGTTGGCTCTGCTAGACAGTAGCGTAGACCGGCTTTGACAGATCCTCATATACTAGTACCTAATCAATCCTTAAACTGTGGGTAAAGGCGTTTTAGTTTGATTCTTGCTTCATTGGTGGTAAACTGCCAGTCAACACCTTTCTGGG
>NZ_JAKGAP010000100.1 GCF_021532375.1 Paenibacillus alkaliterrae | reverse complement strand
CACTGCGTAAACTAGGGAACCGCCGTATACCGAACGGTACGTACGGTGGTGTGGGAGGTCGGCTACTCAAATAATGAGTAGCCTCCTACCCGATTTAAATGAAATGGGGGATGTTCCTTGATGTTATTCAAAGTTAAGTGTGTAAAGAAAGAATGGGATGGCAGTGCGCTGTTCGAAAATATAACTTTCGAGGTACGGGAAGGCGAACGGCTCGTCTTGTTCGGACGTAATGGAAACGGCAAAACGACGCTGCTGCACGGGTTGACCGGACGTCTTCCGTTCGATGGCGAACGGATACGGATGGGAGATCACGGCGGAAAGATGCTTAACGCAGCTAAGCTTCGACACTTCGGTTTGGAGCACCCCCTTCTCTCTGCTAAGCGGGGGACAGAAGACGAAGGCGCAATTGGCGGCGCTGATGGTAAGAGAACCAAAGCTCGTCCTGCTTGATGAGCCGACGAATCATTTGGATTCGGCAGCGCTCGACTGGCTGGAGCAATGGGTGAAGACATATCCGGGAACGATCGTCTACGTGTCGCATGACCGGACGTTCATCGACCGCACGGCAAGGTCAAAATGACTTCCTCCGTTCCAAGTCGAAAAAGAACGTGTCGCGCTTGCATGCGAAGGAATCCGCGCTTGAGCGGTTGGATCGCGATCAAGTACAGAAGCCGCGCGAGGAAACAAAGCTGCGGATGCAGCTTGAATCAGACGGCTTCGCTGCCAATACGCTGCTTCGAATGGAAGATGTCAGCTTTGCTTATGAAGGCGGCGAGCAAATGCTCAGCCATCTTAGCCTCACAATTGACCGTGGAGACCGCCTCGCTGTCTTAGGTCCGAATGGCGTTGGGAAATCGACGCTGTTAAAACTCACGACAGGCAGCTTAACCCCGATATCTGGAGTGGTCACCGTAAATCCGCAAGTCAAAATCGGATATTTTGAGCAGGAGCTTGGCAAGCTGGAGCATGACACGACTATATTAGACAGCTTACTGGCGCTGCCGGGCATGACGCAGTCGCATGCAAGAACGATTTTGGGCTGCTTCTTATTTTCGAAGGAGGATGTGTTTAAGCGAATCGGGGAATTGAGTATGGGCGAGAAATGCAGGGTAGCTTTTCTGAAGCTGTTTTTCGGGAAGGCCAATCTGCTCGTGCTTGACGAACCGACGAATTACTTGGATATCAGCACCCGCGAACGGGTGGAAGAGGCGCTGCGGCATTATCCGGGAGCAGTGCTTCTGGTTACGCATGACCGTTATTTGGTCCGCCAAGCGGCTAACCGCCTGCTCGTGCTGGATGGAAATAGCGAACCGATCCTGTTTCCGGGAACGTACGATGAGTATATGTGCAAGGACCGAAGCAGGGCTCTAACGCCTGCGGAGCAGCAAAGAGACAATGAGCGGGAAATGCTGCAGCTTCGTTTAGCGCAGTTAATGAGCAGCGAGCAGCCGGAAGATCCCGAGGAGCAGCGGCTGCTCATGCAGGAAATACGCCGTCTGCGCGTATTCTTTTAACCTGTCAGTATTAAGAACGGTCCTTATAGGTTACTTCAGCATGAGATAAATATGATCGACGGCTTTCATTGCGTATTCCTTCTGCAGGGGACGACCGTTATCCAGCAAAACCAAGCAGGGCACGCTGGCGATTTGCCAATGCTCGCGGAGACGGGGAGCGTAATTTATATTCAGCTTGTACACGGGAACGGATATGCCCGCCGCTTCGGCGATTTCGAGCATCCGTTCCCCTATTTTGCAAGTACCGCATAGCGGGGTGAAGAAAAATACGGCCGCCTTGCCGCCTTCGGCATGAAGACGATTTTGTAAGGATGGTTCGTCTATATCATGGATAGCCATCGATATGCTCCTCAATTCGGTCATTTATATACGGAAGCGGGTTTATGGATCGGCAGACGGGTGGAGAGCTGGGGGCCGTTTATTTGAAGAAAAAGGGTATCTGCCGGTACGTGGCAAGCGCAGGGTCGGGTCCGTATGAATTGGGGAACGTTTGTGTCATTTTATTCCTCAGAAAGCAGGATCGACATAAAAAATATGCCATTGATAAGGAGCAGAACTCCAAAGATAAGCATCGTTTTATTCCTTCTAATAAATTCCATAGCTACACCCCGTGCATCGTAATTTGATACCTATAATTATCGCGCTTCTTACCCGATAATTCCACCCTTATTTCTATAGGCCGCATCGATTTATTTAACATTTCTTCATTTATACATATTTGTAATCGGAACATGTTATGAGATAAGATTAATAAGAGAATCATCCTGAAGGAGGAGCAGAGGCCGTGAGTATTGAATTGAGGAAAAAAGCGGAGGAAAAGCTGATCGATTTGTCGAAGAAAGCGACGATTTCTTTGACGAAGAAAGGATTAACGGATGTTCGCGCCCGCGTTGGGCTGGCGGTAGACATTTCAGGCTCGATGGTACAGCTGTTCCGGAGCGGAGTCGTGCAAAATACTTGCGAACGAACATTGGGCCTCGCGATGAATTTCGACGATAATGAAGCGGCGGATGTTTTTCTATTTGGAATAAAGGATTACGGAATAGGGGAAATTCAAAAAAGCAATTTTTTTGATTTCGTGGATCGTGAGATAACGAAGAAATACAAGCTCGAGGCAGGCACGCAATACGCAGGAGTGCTGCGAAGAATAGTGGACTTTTATTTCCCGGGTGCGGTCAGCGAGAAGAAGAGCGGCGGTTTATTCGGCTTTGGCGGGAAGAAGGAGCTTCAGCTCGATACGGCCAAATTCCAAAAGCAAGAGCCGGTTTATATCCTCTTTGTAACGGACGGCAACTGCACGGATGATCGCGAGACGGAGGATATTATTCGCAAGGCGTCAAAGCTCGGCATCTTTTTTCAATTTGTCGGAATCGGTAACGAAAGCTTCAATTTCTTGAGAAAGCTTGACGATTTGCAAGGGCGCTTTATCGACAATGCGGCTTTCTTCTCCGTGAAAAATTTGGCCCAAACGAGTGATGATGACCTGTACGACAAATTGCTGCATGAATTTCCATCCTGGATCAATGAAGCGCGCGACAAAAACCTCGTTCGTTAAATTTGTTGGAACTTCGATGTCGAATGGGCGTATTGCATCTTATGAATAAAACTTATGGAAAGGGGGTGTAAATACTATGGGAATTTCTCTCGTTAAAGGTCAAAAGGTTGATCTAACTAAAGGCAACGCTGGTCTTACAAAGGTTATCGTAGGCTTAGGTTGGGATCCTGCTGAAGTAAAGGGCGGATTCTTCGGTCTCAAGAAAGCGGCGAACGTGGACTGTGATGCATCTGCTATATTGCTGGATGAGAACGGCAAGCTAAGCGGCGAGAAAAATCTCGTTTGCTTCTATAACAAGCAGAGCGGTTGTAATTCCGTTGTACATACCGGTGATAATATTACGGGTGAAGGCGATGGTGACGATGAGCAAATCATCGTACAGCTTGACCGCGTTCCAGCCGGTATTCACAAAATTCTTTGTATTGTTAACATTTACGAATGCGAATCGAGAAAGCAGGATTTCGGCATGATCAAATCCGCTTTTATTCGTATTGTTAACCCTTCCAACAATCAAGAGCTTATCCGCTTCAACCTGACCGATAATTATGCCGGCAAGACGGCGCTTATTGTCGGTGAGCTTTACCGTCACAACGGCGAATGGAAATTCAACGCGATCGGTGAAGGCACTCATGCTGCCCATGTCGATATTCTTGCTCGTCAATACCAATAATTATATTGAGAAAAGAGGGCATCTAACAATGGCTATCAGCTTATCCAAAGGTCAAAAAATCGATCTCACAAAAACGAATCCCGGTCTTACTAAAATTACGGTAGGTCTCGGCTGGGATACTAATAAATATGACGGCGGCAAGGACTTTGACCTTGACGCATCCGTTTTCTGCTTGAATGCACAAGGCAAAGCAAGCTCTGAAGCTGATTTCATCTTCTACAACAACCCAAAAAACGCTAATGGATCAATCGTACACACTGGCGACAACCGTACGGGCGAGGGAGAAGGCGATGATGAGCAGCTTAAGGTTGATCTTGCTGCTGTTCCTGCGCAAACAGAAAAAATCGCATTCTGCATCACAATTCATGATGGCAAAGAACGCAGCCAAAACTTTGGACAAGTGTCGAACGCCTTCGTTCGTATCGTTGATGAGCAAAGCGGCACGGAGCTCATCCGTTATGACCTTGGGGAAGACTTCTCCATTGAAACGGCTGTAGTTGTCGGCGAGCTGTATCGTCATTCCGGCGAATGGAAATTTAGCGCAATCGGAAGCGGCTTCCAAGAAGGACTTAGCGGACTTGTGCGCGATTACGGTCTAGCTTAAATCGAAAAATAGATTACTACCCGTGAAGGGTCGCCTGTGGCGGCCCTTTTTATAAATTATACGCACAATGAGGAGGCATTCTAATGGCAATGTCAATTAACCTCTCAAAAGGGCAACGGATTGATCTTACCAAAACGAATCCTGGTCTCACGAAGGTCGTGCTCGGATTAGGCTGGGACACGAACAAATATACGGGCGGCGGCGAAATCGACCTCGATGCGAGCGCGTTTCTGTTGCATCAGAACGGCAAAGCCAAGGATGAAAAGGATTTTGTTTTTTATAATGCCCTTATCGCTTATAATGGAGCAGTTGAGCATACGGGCGATAACCGTACAGGCGAAGGCGACGGGGATGACGAGCAAATCAAAATTGATTTTCAGAAGGTCCCTGCCCACATTCAGCGGATCGGCATTAGCGTGACGATTCATGATGCGGAGAGCAGGCACCAAAACTTTGGACAAGTAGCGAATGCCTTTGTTCGTTTGGTAGATGAAACGACGGGCAGAGAGGTGCTCCGCTATGACCTTGGAGAAGAGTTTTCCATCGAGACGGCTATCGTATTTTGCGAGCTGTATCGTCATGGCGCTGACTGGAAGTTCCAAGCCGTTGGCTCCGGCTTCTCCGGCGGTCTGGCAGCACTTTGTCGAAACTACGGACTTTCGGTTTAATTCTAATGGTCATAGGGTGGCATCCCAAGACAATGCTGTCACCCTATCCTCTTACTAACGAAGGGCGGTATACGCATGGAGCTTGCATTAACGAAAGGGCAAAAGGCAGATATTACAAAAAATAATCCGTCCTGCAAAAACCTCATCGTTGGAATGGGATGGCAGAGCGATTCAGGCATCGATGTAGACTTCTCGGCTTTTCTATTGCGCGCGAACGGGAAGGCAGCCGGAGATCAGGATTTAATTTTTTACGGAAATCCGAAGGAAGCAAGCGGCGCTATTGAAATGGCCGGTGCGGACAAACGCAGCTTCGCAGGGAAAACCGATACGGAACAGGTTATGGTTCGTATAAGCGATGTGCCTAAAGATATCGAGCGGATATCTTTTACCTTAACGATTTATGACGGAGAAGCCGGAAGGCAGAGCTTCGCCAGCGTGAATAACGCCTATATTCGAATCATTGATGAAGGAACGGGACGCGAAATTTTGCGTTATGAGCTTGGAAAAAACTTCTCTATCGAGACTGCTATCGTCGTAGGAGATTTATATAGATACAGCGGCGAATGGAAATTCAATGCCATTGGTTCAGGATATTCAGGAGGGCTTGCTGCGCTTTGCAAAAGCTTCGGAATCGAGGTGAAAGCCGATGCACCAACATCAGCACCAACACCGCCTCCAGCACCGGCACAGCCCCAAGCTGCTGCGCCGCCTAAGCCGCAGTCAACGCCAGTGCCGCCCGAGCAGAAAACCGCTCCAATTAACTTAAGCAAAATATCACTCTCGAAACGCGGAGACGTCATTAATTTGCAAAAAGGCGCAGGTTCACTTGGTGAAATTGTAGTTAATCTAAATTGGAACCAGAAGAAAACGACCGGATTTTTTGGTCGTTCTAACGGCGTGGATTTGGATGTCGGTTGTTTATTTGAATTGAAGGACGGACTGAAGGGCTCTGTCCAAGCTCTAGGCAATAGCTTTGGAGACTTCACGAGAGCTCCTTATGTATCGCTTGACGGCGATGATCGTACCGGCTCGAACAAGACGGGAGAAAACCTAAGAATCAATGGCAACAAGGTTTCAGAGATTAAGAGAATCGTTGTCTACGCTTATATCTATGAGGGAGCTACCAATTGGGCTGAAGCGGCTGGCGTCATTACGATCAAACAATCGGGCGGTCCTGATATTGAAGTGCGAATGGACGAGCATAATAATCGTATGGGCATGTGCGCGATCGCAATGATTGAGAATGTGAACGATCAAACCTTCAGCATTCAGCGGCTCGTGCAATATTTCTCGGGCCATCGCCAATTGGATGAAGCTTATGGCTGGGGTCTCAGATGGGTGCAAGGCAGCAAATAATCGCTGTATTCGGAGGTTTTTGTGATGGTTGATTTTTTTCAAAATATGATCGCTAATTTCGGTGATTTCTTTCGCTGGGAAAACCTGTCCCACGTATTCACCGATCCGACGAACTGGGGCATTATCGCGACGCTCGTTATTCTGGAAGGACTCTTATCCGCGGATAATGCTCTCGTGCTGGCCGTCATGGTTAAGCATTTGCCGAAGGAGCAGCAGAAGCGGGCACTATTTTACGGGATCCTGGGTGCCTACATATTCCGTTTCATTGCGATCGGCGTGGGCGTATATCTCGTTCAAATTACGTGGATTAAAGTGGCCGGCGGCTTGTACCTTCTCTGGATTGCGATGAGCAATCTATTCCATCTCGAATTTAAGCTCGCCCGCGTCGGCGGTATACCGCTTATTCCTTACATCGGAAAGAAAGGCAGCGAAGAAGAGGTTCAGGTTCAAAACAAGGGCTACGGCTTCTGGCGCACCGTTCTTGCCGTAGAAATCATGGATATCGCGTTCAGTATCGACAGCGTGCTTGCGGCTTTCGGCGTAAGCGAAGAGGTTTGGGTACTGTTCCTCGGAGGTATTCTCGGCGTATTGATGATGCGCGGCGTCGCTCAGGTTTTCCTGAAGCTAATTGATAAATTTCCTGAGCTGGAGAAGGCGGCTTTTATTCTTATTATTATTATCGGCGCGAAAATGATTGCGGGAGCGTACCACTTTCATGTCCCTCACTCGTATTTCTTCGGTTTAATCATTGCCGTATTCGCAGGCACGATGATATTAAGCGTCTTGCGCAAAAAAAGAGCATCAGAAGCAGCTTAAGAAGCTCACATACACATGCTTTCGAAATATCCCTCAATGGAACGTGAGGGATATTTTTTCTTCGATTTGGTACCGCTATTATAAGGAGGAATACGCTTTGAGGTACTTTAACTATCTTACCAATGAAGAAGAGCAGACCTTCTTTTACTCCCCTCCGAGACCGTTCAATAATTATGCGGATAAGGAGGTTATTGCTCACGCGATCGGCGCCGCGCTCTACATGCCTGCAACCAAGGTTAACATTGCAGATGAATTGGCATCCGATAAACACGAGGGACTCGTGTCCATGGTGATAGACCTTGAAGATGCGGTAGGCGATAATCAGCTCGAATTCGCGGAAGAGATACTGAAGGAAACACTGCTGCAGATAAGCCGATATATCGCCGCAGGCTTGCTGTGCGCCGATCAAATTCCTCTCATGTTTATTCGAGTGCGTTCCGCCTCGCAGCTTAGGCGGCTGCTCGTCTTCTTCGGCGAAGAAATTGAATATATTACGGGAATCGTGTTTCCGAAGTTTAATATCGAGACCGGCAGCGAATACTTCCGTATTTTGTCTGAATACAACCGGAGCAAAGGTCCGGGAAGCACGATCCTTTACGGTATGCCGATCTTGGAAAGCTCGGATGTGATTTACCGTGAGACAAGACTGGAAAGCCTGCTCGGCATTTCCTCGCTGCTTAAGGAGTATAAGGAATACGTTCTGAACGTTCGGATTGGAGCGACGGATTTCTCAAGCCTGTTCGGACTTCGCAGAAGCCCGGACAATACGATCTACGATATTGGCGTCATACGCGATTGTATCGCGGATATCGTCAATGTGTTCGGCCGGATGGATAATTATTACGTCATCTCGGGACCGGTGTGGGAATATTTCAAGAGCGACCGCGTATTTAAACCGCAGCTGAGGCAAACGCCCTTTGAGGAAAGCATGGGCAAGCATGGACGGATTTTGCGAATGGATTATATTAACAGATATGTAGACGGCCTCATACGCGAGGTTGCGATGGATAAGGAAAACGGCATAATCGGCAAAACGATCATTCATCCGACACATATTAAACCGGTTCAAGCGATGTTCGTTGTGACTCACGAGGAGTATATGGATGCTCTTCACATCATCGAAAACAGCCAAGGCGACCTTGGGGTCATGAAAAGCCGTTATTCAAATAAAATGAACGAGTTTAAGCCGCATTTAACCTGGGCCAAGCGCATTATGATCAGAGCAAATATATATGGGGTGCTGAATGAAAACCAAAACTTCACCTGCTTACTCGCAGAAGAACGAGAAACGGCCATCGTATAATATTATCGGAGATTTAAAGGTTTCGATCCAGATAACGGATAATGCTTATAACATCCCGCTGGATCACTTATTTCAAATGGCGGCTAGAATCAATAAAAAACGAGGTTTTTTATTCGTAAGCAAGGTGCTGGGCAAGCATATCCCCGTTCGGCCGCATGTATCGCTATTGGCAGGAGCGGCGCTCGGGCTGCTTTATCAGCAGTTCAAAGGAGAGCCGCTGCCGGTGTCGATGGAGTCATTGCTGCATGCGATCGAGGTGCCTGAAGCGGCAAGCGGCGTCTATGAAGCGATGAAGAAAAACAAAATGGCCGTTAGCGAGAAAACGTTATTCATCGGCTTCGCGGAAACCGCGACGGCGCTGGGGCACAGCATGTTCGATATGTTTGAAGGGGAGGCTGCCTTCCTTCATACGACAAGGGAGAGCATGGATGATATGTCATCCTGCATCGACTTTGAGGAGGAACATTCCCATGCTACCTCTCATCGCTGCTATGCGAAGAATCCTTCCATTTTCGAGCAAGCCGAAACGATTATACTTGTAGATGATGAGATAACGACGGGTAAAACGGCGTTAAATATTATTCACGACCTGCATGCGAAATACGGCAAGAAGAAATATGTCATTGCCAGCCTGCTGGATTGGCGTTCCAAAGAGGACATTCAGCGTTTTAGCGATGCGGAGCAGAAGCTTGGCGTCCAGATGGAATGCTTCTCGCTGCTGTCCGGAGAAATCTCGGTAACGGGCACACCTATCGAATCCGCTAGCTATGTGGACGAGCAGGCGGCGCCCCCGGCAGAGTCGAATATTGATTTTCTGCGGCTGGTCGGCAGTTTTTCGTTCATGCCTTCAAAAAACGGAGAACCATCCTATCTTCAAAATACAGGACGCTTCGGATTAATGTCCAAGGATAGCGATCGGCTGGACCTTGAAGTGGAGCAGGCTGCCGCTTACTTAAGCCGGCATAAATCAGGCGAGAAGGTGCTCTGCACGGGAACCGGCGAGTTCATGTACATTCCGATGCGAATCGCAGCGAAGCTTGACGGCGATACTTGGTATCAATCGAGCACGCGCAGCCCGATTCACCCATGCAGCGACCCGCAGTATGCGGTTCATTCCGCATACCGTTATGCGTCTCCCGAGCACGCGGATGTAAAAAACTACATGTACAACATCCCTCGCGGCCATTACGATGAGATGTTTTTATTTATGGAAAGGGAGGTGCCTGAGGAGCGTATGGCAGAGCTGCTGCAGGTGCTGCGTTCATTAGGAATCCCTCGCATTCATATCGTTTATTTCAGTAAGAGAATCCAAGGTCCAGCTCCAATCGGCAGCTATAAGCAAGAGGATGTCATTTTCCTCCTTAAGGATCTAAGCGGGATTTCGCTTGAGCAGCGGACCGAGGAGCGGGAAGCCGGCATGCAGACGGGAAGGCATTATTCCGAAAGCCTGCCGATTGAATATGAGCCGACGCCGGAATATATCCAGCTCTTTAATGCAGCGCTTCAAGATTCCGCTGAAACCATTGCCAGAGCGATCGGAACGGTATCCGAAATGATCATCAAGAAGCACGGGCTGGATGTAGCGCTCGCTTCCTTGGCAAGGGGAGGAACGCCAATCGGTGTTCTAATTAAACGCTATATGAAGCAGGTGTATAAGGTATCCGTGCCGCATTACAGCCTTTCCATCATTCGCGGCAAAGGGATCGATGAGAATGCTCTTCTCTATATTCATCAGAAGCACCCGGATAAGAAGGTTCAGTTCGTCGATGGCTGGACGGGCAAAGGAGCGATTCGCAAGGTGCTTATCGCAGCTTGCAGCCAAATGGAACAGAGGTACGGCATCAGGCTGGACGATGATCTTGCCGTGCTCGCCGATCCCGGACATTGCGCGGGTACGTTCGGAACGCGGGAGGATTACCTCATCCCGAGCGCATGTCTGAACTCTACCGTATCGGGCTTAATAAGCCGCACCGTGTTGCGAAAAGATCTGATCGGTCCCGATGACTTTCACGGGGCTAAATATTATCGCGAATGGATGGCTTCGGATCTCTCCAACTTGTTTGTCGATACGGTTTCCGCACATTTTGAAGCCGTTAAGGACGATTCGAAGCGTGAGGCAAACCTGCTTAGCGCAAATCCGGCCATGCGTCAGATGACGTGGAAAGGCATGCAGGATATTGAACGAATCCAGAGAAACTTCGGAATTAACGACATTAACTTTATAAAGCCCGGGGTAGGCGAGACGACGCGCGTTCTGCTGCGCAGAGTACCTTGGAAGATCCTTGTTGACCGCTTGGATAACCCTAACCTGAAGCATATCCTTCTGCTGGCGAAGGACCGCGGCGTCCCGGTCGAGGAATATCCGGGCATGACGTATTCCTGCTGCGGCATTATTAAAGCGGTAAAGGGGGACCTGGAATGATATTCGCAAGCGATTTGGACCAAACGCTGATTTATTCGGTTCGCTCCAAAGGAGATATGGCATTAGAAGACATGGTCCCGGTGGAGCTGTACGAGGGAAGACATATTTCGTATATGACGAAGCCGGCGCTGGACAAGCTGCGGCAACTGGCCGGCATGCTGCGTTTTGTTCCCGTAACGACGCGAATTCCGGAGCAATTTAATCGCATATTCGGAATCAAGGAGCAGCTGCAGCCGGAGTATGTGATCGTGAGCAACGGCGGAACCATTCTCGTTAACGGACGTATCGATCAGGAGTGGCATCATTTCGTGCGCGAGGCCGTTAAGAGCCATTGCGCGGAAAGCTCGGAGGTCGCCGGCTTGTTTGACCGAATCGCCGCCTCGCATTGGGTGAAATCATCCGATCTTTGCGACGGGCTGTTCTATTCCATCGCAGTAGACAGGGATAACTTGCCTCTGGATTCGCTGGAGGAGCTGAAGCAGCAGCTAGCCTCGCTCGGCTGGAGCTATTCACTGCAAGGCAGAAAGATTTATCTCGTTCCCGAGAAAGTAAGCAAGGGCGCCGCCATTCAGTATGTGAAGGAGAAGCTGGCTTCTACATACGTCTACGCGGCGGGCGACAGCCTGCTCGATGAGAGTCTGCTCCTGGCAGCCGATTATGCGGTCGCACCGGTTCACGGGGAATTAGGCCGCTCCTATTCCTCGCATCCGCATATCCGGTTTACTTCTGCGCGAGGTGCCCTGGCCTCCGAAGAATTGCTCGACTCCATTATGGAACATGCCGGCAGATAAAATATTCCTAAGCTATCCTATCATTCTTAATGACATGAAAGAAGGTACTCAGACATGACACGCGTATATATGAATCGTTGGTTCTCGGTAGCGTATCACTATATTAATATGATCCGCAACAATCCGGACGGAGAGCCATTTGAGTTTTACGGAACCCATCCCGATATCAATCACATGTCGCTGCTCGCCGCCGATCATGCCGGTACGGAGCCGGCTGTCTTCGGTTTGGAATACGTGGAATTTTGCGTGGATTTCTGTAAAAGAAACAGCATCGATATTTTCATTCCACGCCTGCACATGGAGGAAATATCGCGGTACGTGCATTTGTTCGATGAAATCGGCACCAAGGTTATGGTTTGCCGCGACATCCAGCTGCTCGACTCGATGATCGAGAAGGATAAATTTTATGAGGCGCTGGCGGATAAAAATTTGGTAAGCATACCCGACTATCGTGTCGTGAATACGGCTGCGGAATTCAAGCGGGCGTACGAGGAGCTTACCGCAGCGGGCCATAAGGTGTGCTTCAAGCCAACGAAATCGGAAGGCGGAATGGGCTTCCGCATTATTAATAACGAACGTAATCCGCTGCGCGAGCTGTATGGCTACGTGACCTTGTCGACAACCTTCAAGCAGGCCTATGAAACCTTGTCGTCAACGGATCGTTTCGATAGTTTGATGGTTATGGAGCTGCTGGAGGGCATCGAATACAGCATTGATTGCGTCGCAACGGCGGAAGGCGAGCTGCTGACGGCGATTCCGCGCCGCAAATCAACGGGGCGGACCTATTTGCTGGAGGAAACGCCGGAGCTGCTGGACATCGCGAACCGAATTGCGAAGGCGCTTCGCATTCCTTATGCCTTTAATATTCAAGTGCGTTATAGCCACGGGGTTCCAAAATTGCTTGAAATCAACCCGCGGATGTCGGGCGGTCTGTATATTACATGTTTGTCGGGCGTGAACATGCCTTATTTAGCCGTACAGGCGCTGCAAGGTAAAGCGATCGCGCCGCCCGTTCCCCGTTTCGGCATTCAAGCCGGTTACGTCGAGCAGCCGTTGATTATGAAGTAACTGGCCGAGGACAATGAAAGAAGCGGGCGAAGCTCCTTCTTTTTTCTATAAGAAAATTGACTTATATGCATGAAAAACGAGATAATTGAGTGAGGCATACAAGCTCACGCTGTATAGAGTTCAGTACTCAGGATGGAGGTGCAGCTATGAATAGAATGAATAAAATGTTAGCCATCGCATTAGGCAGTTATGTCGTCGCGCTCGTTGTTTATTGGGTTTCCTCCCCTTACATCGCGTTAGCTATACAAACTATCGGATTGTATGGCGCACTGCGTTGGAGCGGTAAAGTCAGGAATGCAAACGCGGACGCGGAGCAAACGCGAGGGCCAGAGCTTCAGCAAAGGGCGGAGGATTTGCCTCTGCAGCAGCAAAGCGTTGCTGCGACGTCGGCGGCAGCCGTTCCGCAGCAAGCAGAGCAACAGGCGGCCCCGGCAGGTCCGCCGTTAGATCCGGAACTTGCTTCCGCATTAGAATACATTGGCATCATCGAAGATATGATTTTGCTGGAGGGCGAGCAGAATAACCTGGATGACGAAATCGTTCAGAAAACGCTGGCGCTTCTGGCCCGTTTAAACCGGTTAATACCGGATTTGGTTGCATTAGGAGACTCAAGCATTAATCATAACATCGTACGATTAGTAAGGAAGGATCTAAACTCGACCATTAATCCGTTCCTGCGGCTCAGCGGCGAGGCGAAACGGCAAAACCGGCGTTTGCTGCTGGACGGCATCAAGGACGTTGATTCTAAATTGACTTTCTACACGAAGACAATCGAGCAGAAGGATTTAATGGAGCTGCGCACGAAGGCTGAACTAATTCAACAGCGATACCGTCTAAACGACTAATAAAGGAGGAATCAACGATGGCAACTCAGCTCGTGCAAATTAAAAACGAGGATCTGAACAAGCTGGAGCAAGAGGTGCAGAGCACTATGCAGAAGGTAGCGACAACGGATGCCATGCATCTGGATTCGCTCATGGACGAAATTACGAAAAAAGGACAGAAGACGCTGGAGCGCTCCAGTCAGACGCTGACCATGCTGGAGAGACCGCTTTCTGATCTGATGTCCGGCAAGCGGAATGAAGTGGCAAACAACATGCTGAAGCTTCGCGGAGAGGTCGAGGATCTTAGCCGCAGCAAGCAGCTTACCCTGGTTCAGAAGCTGCTTCGGAAAGCGCCTATGAAAAATTACATCTATAAGTATCAATCGGCCAAAACCAACGTCCAGGTTATCGTGAAGTCATTGCGCGACGGTCGGGACAATCTGGAAGAGAATGTCGTTCATATGCGTAATTTGAAGCGCAGCAGCTTGGATAACGTTTACGACCTTCAACTGCTGGTCGAATACGGCAACCGCCTCAAGAAGATGTTCGAGGACGAAATTGCCAAGCCCGAGAACGAGCTCCGGAAAACATATTTGGAACGCGGTCTTCGCAAGGTCGTAACAAAGCTTCAAACGTATACGGAAATGATCATGCTGTATCAGCAAGCCATCGCCGCGACGGATATTATTAATGACACGAACGATAAGCTAATGGATGCGCTCGACAGCTCGATCGACAAGACGCAGCATCTAATGTCCGTATCCGTTCTTATTGCCAGCGCGATCGACGATCAGATGAAGGCGATTGAAGCGGTCAATTCGACGAATGAGATGCTGGGCAACCAATTCGCGGAGAATGCCCGTCTCTTGAACGAGACGAGCGATAGAGCGAATCAAGCGCTTACGAAGCCGGCGATGAGCATGGAGCTGGTGGAGCGTGCGATGAGCGATCTATTCTCGGCTATGGATAAGTACGAGAACTCGAACCGCCAAATCATCCAAACCGTCTCGCAGCAAACGGAGAAGATGACGCAAATCAACCAGCAGGTTGGACAGCGATTGGGCATCCAAGCAGGCGGCGGTCAGGCCGTGCTTCCTTCGGCCGCGGCCAAAGGCTTTTTGGAATAGTCATTCAATAGGAATCGTAGAAGACGAGCTCTGGACGAGCTCGTTTTTTGGTGCGCCTCACAGTCGCACAATCTAACCGTTACTATCATGATAATACGAGGAGAGTTACTGTGAAACTTCTTATTGTGACAGGCATAATAATTGGAAGCTTACTTCTTTTAGTACTGCTGTTTTTTTTGTTGGCATTCGTTTTGAAGCGGCTGGACAGCAAAAAAAGTGAAGAGCATGTGCTTGCATTCTTTAAAGAAAATATAGACAAAACATCGTTGTTTTTAATTCATAACGATAATGTAATGATTGACTACAACTCTTCCTCTGTAATGCCTCTTGCAAGCACTGTGAAAATAATAATTGCGATTGCCTATGCCGAAGACGTCTATAATCACAGAATAGATGAGGGACTCCGAATTCCTCTAAGCGACCTTCAAAGGTTTTATGTTCCCGGCACTGACGGGGGAGCGCATAATCAATGGTTAGACCATTTGCACCGGGAAAAGTTGATTACAAATCAAACGGTGACCGTCAGAGAAGTGGCGAAAGGGATGATTCATTATAGCTCCAATGCAAATACTGAATTTTTGATCTCGCTGATAGGACTTAATGAGATTCATAAACTATTAAAGCGTATGGATTTAAAGGCTATTCGCAGTTTAGCATGGGTTGTGTAAATCTATAAAACTTGGACAAGGGAATCGTATTCAGTTCAAATCGCTAGATTGTTCTCCACCTGA
>NZ_JAKGAP010000010.1 GCF_021532375.1 Paenibacillus alkaliterrae | reverse complement strand
ATCAGGTGGAGAACAATCTAGCGATTTGAACTGAATACGATTCCCTTGTCCAAGTTTTATAGATTTACACAACCCATGCTAAACTGCGAATAGCCTCGTTAATTAACTAAGCAATTAAACTAAGAGGCTCCGAGTGAGCCTCTTTTTCCAACGACAAGACAAGATTAGAGAAGAAGGTGAACAATGAATGCCGTCCTGGAAACAACATTATAAACACATCATTCGGATTCTTCTTCTTCGTGATCAGTCTCTCATGAAAAAATTGTTAGTTTTCTCGGCGCTATTGGTTGTGCTGCCGATGTTATTTGTAGGCCTTATTTCTTACCGTCAATCCTCGCAGGTGCTGGAGAGAGAGGCACGGGATTATAGCTTACAGATTATCGATCAGGTTCAGCTTTATGTGGAGGACTACCTGCGTGACTTTGAAATTAATACACTCAAGATCATTAATCATCCTGACACCGTGAACTTCCTTAGAATGGTGACACGTGAGGAAGTGGAGAGCAGTGAGATTGTCGGAAGTATACGCAATTTATTGAAGAATTCAGCTTATTCACGTTCCGACATTCTCAATATCACGATTATTCTCGACGATATTCAAGTGGTAGATTCCGCCGATGAAGCGGATGAAGCGTCTGTACTTAATCTAAAGAATGAATACTGGTATAATACGATTCCTCAAAGCGGCGAGCCCAAAATCATCAGTCGTCTTATCCATTGGAAGCAAGAAGAGTTGGCGGTAATCTCCGTTATGAAGAGAATCGTTAGTCCACAAACCTTGAAGCCAATCGGCATGCTGATTATTGATGTGAATTACAAGCGCTTACAAGATGTTGCGTACAGAGTCAAACCGGGTAAAAGCGGTTATCTGTCTATTATTAATGAACAAGGTCTTTTTGTCTATCATCCTAATTTCTCGCTAATCGGGCAGCAAGCTAATGCTATGGATGTACAAGAGATGCAGTCTAAGAGCAGCGGATCATTAATATCCGTTGAAAAGGTCAAATATTTATTAACATTCAGCCGCAGTGATATATTGAAATGGAATTTTGTTACTTTTATTCCATATGACGAGCTGATGAGTGGTACGGATTATATAGGGAGAACCATTCTGCTCACAACAATGGTCTTCATGATTATTGCCTATA
Organism: Paenibacillus alkaliterrae; assembly: GCF_021532375.1. GTDB lineage: Bacteria > Bacillota > Bacilli > Paenibacillales > Paenibacillaceae > Pristimantibacillus > Pristimantibacillus alkaliterrae. The sequence goes on along the minus strand of NZ_JAKGAP010000010.1, from coordinate 207,799 downwards.
TATTTGGCATTGGATTTGCTGCCAGCCTGGTTAAGCCGATCAAACGCTTGCATGAATACATAAGACGAGTGGAAGTCGGTGATTTTTCCGGAAAGGTTTCTGTTGATTCCAAAGATGAAATCGGTTTGCTGTCACACGGTTTTAATAAGATGGTGGAGCGGCTTTCCAGACTGCTCGAAGAAATATATTTCTCTAAATTGAAAACGACTGAGTTGAATTTGCGTCAAAAGGATACGGAACTGAAGATGCTTCAGGCGCAGATCAATCCTCATTTTCTCTATAATTCACTGGATACGATTCGAGGGATGGCGCTGCAGCATGATATGGATGAAATTTCAGTAATGGCGGCTTCTCTAGCACGGCTTCTAAGGTACAATGTGAAAGAAGAATCTCCCCAGGTGACGGTTCGGCAGGAAGTGGAAATAGGTGAAATTTACTTGCGAATCCAAAAATATAGGTTTGAGGAGAAGCTCGACTACCTTATTGAGATCCCTGATTGGGCACTAGCTCAAAAGATAGCTAAATTTACATTACAACCCTTAATTGAGAACTGTATCGTGCATGGACTTGAGCCTCGTTCGGGAACAACGCAAATCGTCGTAAGTGCCGAAAAATCGCCTGGCAATGGAACATTCACTCTATTAGTGACGGATACCGGACCAGGAATTCATCCAATCAAGCTGGGCGAGTTGATTCAAAAACTTGATCAGCGGGATGGAATAGAATTGACGGGCAAACACATTGGTCTTATGAATGTACATCGGCGTATTCGCTACATTCATGGTGAAGAATATGGATTATTCGTCGAAAGTCAGCCAGGTGAAGGAACAACAGTTGGAATTAGGTTGCCTCTACAAACGTCTTCGGAGGGAGGAAGTTGAATGCATAGCATTCTGATCGTGGAGGATGAGAGATGGGTACGCACCGCATTGAGAAAAACAATCGAGAAGACCGGTCTTCCCTTTAAAGTTGTTCATGAGTTAACGAACGGCGTGGAGGCGGTGGATTGGCTCAGCCATAATGAAGCGGATATGGTTCTAACGGATATTCGGATGCCGGTGATGGACGGGTTGGCATTAATAGAGGAGATTCAGCGACGCAAGCACATGATACAGGTGGTTATTGTCAGCGGGCATGACGATTTCTCTTATGCCCAGCAAGCTATTCGGCTTGGTGCCTTTGATTATTTGCTTAAGCCTGTTGAGACGGAGAGTATGGCTGCTTGTTTGCATAAGTGGTTAGAAGAACAGGAGAGGGAGAAGGTTGGGAAGCAGGAAAATCTACCTCTTGATTTGAAAGAAATATCCTCAATAGAGCGTGTCATCCGGCATATTGATAGCTTATCCGTACCTGATTTGACTATGACTGAAGCTGCCGCTATGGTGCATCTGAACCCAAGCTATTTCTGCAAGCTGTTCAAACAGCAGACCAACATAAATTTTACAGATTATATGACTAGTGTAAGGATGAAGGAAGCGACAAGATTGTTGGAAAAGACGTCTCTGCGTATTTCGGAAATAGCTGAACGGCTGGGTTATGCGGATCTGGCGTACTTTAGTAATACCTTTAAGAAGTCAGTGAAAGTGACACCGAGTGAATATAGGAAATTGAAACCTTAATTTAACCAATATAATAAAAAGTATCCCATAACTAAAAATGGGCAGTATTCTCTTCAATTAGAGAATAACTGCCCTTTTTGTGATTTCTTCGTCGGGAGCGAATTGCGAATGCAAGCCGTTATGTTCTCATATACATGTATAACGATTTTTCCATGAAATGAGGTGACATTGAACATGATCAAAAAAAAAATAGATCCCGTTATTACTTTATCAGCTTTTGCAGATGAAATTTCGCCAAACCTGCAAACACAGATGGACTTTCTCGCCGCTGAAGGCATTTATCATATGGATTTGCGATTGATTGGCGGGGAAAATGTCATAAAGCTTACTGACGAAGAGATTATTGAAATCAAAGAGCAGCTTGATGCCCGCGGTTTCAAAGCTGCTTCGATCGCTACATATATCGGAGCTATTGGTATCAACGATGGTTTTACTCCGCAACTGAAAGATTTAACACGGGCCATTCAACTGGCTAAATATTTCGGCACCCCATATATTCGGATATTTTCTTTCTTGATTCCCAAAGGAGAAGATTATTATAAGTATAGAGATGAAGTTCTGAGAAGATTACAGGCACTGACTCTTATTGCCGAACAGGAAGGGGTTATATTAGTTATAGATAATGACACTCCATTTTATGTCAATAACGGGGAACGCGCCCGAGACATACTTGGAACGATTAACTCGCCGAATCTGCGATTAGCGTTCGATCCTGCGAACTTCATTCAATCGCTAGTCTTTCCGATGAAAGACGCATATCCTCTAGTAGAACCTTATATTTCTTACATTCATATGAAAGATGCCAGGGTGAATACGGGCGAAGTGGTTCCCGCCGGCGAAGGAGACGCCGAAATAAGGAAATTACTCGCTGCATTAAAAGAGAAACAATACTCCGGGTTTATATCAATTGAACCGAAAGGCAGAGCGGGTGTTGCAGATCCGGATTTCTTCATAGCCGCCGCAAAAGCATTGAAGACGCTTCTGAATGAAGCGGGAATCAAGTATCAGCACACGGTTCCACCTGCCTGTCCAATGCCGATGATTCCACCCGATTATCTAAAGGATTGGATTCCTCTTGCTTCGTTGGATCAAATGGCTGAAACCGAATATGATGTCCTCATCGTCGGTACTGGTGCAGGTGGAGGAGCAGCCCTTTGGCGATTATGTGAACAGTGGCAAGAAAAGGGCAAGCGGATCGGCATTATTGAAAGGGGCGGTCTCGTGCTGCCGACACAGGCCCGTAATCTCCCAACGATGGACAACGATCGATTGAACAGGCTTTTTTATTCTGTATCCCAATCGATACCTGGATCCTTACCGGAATATTCAACAGGAAGACAATTATTTGCGCTGGGAGGCAGAACTTTATTTTGGAATATGATCAGTCCCCGTATGGATTTATCCCAGATTGCCAAGTGGCCCGTTTCACTTGAGGAGATGGATGTTTATTATCATATTGCTGAACAGGTCATGAATGTTTCCCGCAATTATTCTCAAGGGTCTTCTATGACAGAAATTTTGCTGGGTCATCTGCACCAGCTTGGTTTTCCGGAAGCAATGGGCGTTCCAATAGCTGCTGATCTTCAATCGAGAATATATGCGAAGAGGGACACCGACGTATTTTTCAGCTCGATTGTTTTCCTTGCTCAAGCTTTAAATCGCAGACCGTTCGATTTGGCAGTTAGAGCCCGTGCTGTACAAGTGCTGACTGATAACGGGAAAGCGATTGGCGTTCAGGTTATGTCCCCGGACAAAAAAACGTATAATCTCAAAGCAAAACATGTGGTTTTGTCGGCAAGTACATTTGAAACCCCCCGCCTTCTGCTTCATTCAGGGATTCAAGGGAGGGCAATCGGCCATTATCTGACAAATCATTCATCGATCAGAGCTACAGGGAAAATAAGCCGCAATGAGTTTCCGGATATTTTGGGTACGCTGGGTATCTTACTGCCAGGAACTTCATCGAGGAACTACCAAATTCAGCTGAGAGGGCCCGACACTTATGATTGGCATCAGACATACCAGAAAATACGGTTGTTGGATGAATTGGCGATCCTTTTCCTTGGATACGGCAAAGTTGAATCCCGGTTTGAAAATAAAATCACACTGGATCCAAATAGAATGGATGAGTACGGAGTACCTGAGATCCGAATCCATTTTTCTTATAGTGAGACGGATCAAGCTGTCATACGTCAGACCATGGAAGCTATAAATCAGATTTCTTCCGATCTGGGAATCCCTTTGATTTATAGGGATGGGATGCAGGCGATCTGCTTAATGCCTCCAGGGGACTTGCATCATGATTCGGGAACTTGCCGCATGGGCGATGACCCCTTAACTTCAGCAACCAACAGATATGGCCAAATTCATGGGGTATCCGGCCTTTATGTTGCCGACAACAGCGTCTTGCCTTCCGTAGGCACGGCGAACGTAACCTTGACAACAGTTGCCCTTGCCATACGTACGGCAGACTATATCAATAGTCAGGAGTGAATCGATAGCGATATGACTACATTAGCAGGTCTTGAAGATCCCCTTAATTCATGGATTCCTCTCACCCCATTGGAAGAAATGGCCAGAACCGATTATGATGTAATTATTGTCGGCAGCGGTGCTGGAGGGGGAGCGATTCTATGGAGATTATGCGAACGGTGGAGGAACAATGGAATGCGGATCGGCCTGATTGAGGCAGGAGATCTTTTATTGCCTACGCATATGAATAATCTTGCTATATTGTCTGGCGGACGGGCGGAGAGGTTTATGGCAAATCCCGAAATAACGAGACGGATTGGGAAAACCCTGCCTGAATTTTCAGGCGCAAAACAAGTTCTCGCTCTTGGAGGGAGAACGATACAATGGGGGAATGTTACTCCACGCATGCCATTGCACATACTTGAACAGTACCCCGTCCCACCTAACGAGATGCAGTTTTATTACGGCATTGCCGAACAGGCCATGAACGTCATGAAGTCCTTTATTCCAAATTCATCTCTCCAGCATGTCATTCTCAGCCGCCTTCGGATAAACGGTTATCCTGAAGCCGCTGCTCCGCCGATAGCTGTTGACATCAAACCGACCCAATTTGGAGTGGTTCATTCCAACGCGTATTTCAGCTCCATCGCTTTTCTCGCCGAAGCGTTGAACCGCATGCCCTTCGATCTGGCGGTAAACGCTCGTGCCGTTCAGGTGCTCACCGAACAAGGGAAAGCGGCCGGTGTGAGAGTGATGTCTCTTGACAAAAAAACGTATATTGTTCATGCCAAAACCGTTGTCATATCGGCCAGCACTCTCGAAACTCCGCGCATTCTGCTGAACTCGGGAATCAGTAGCAGCGCCATCGGACGTTTTTTAATCGATCATTCGGCTATAAGAGGCACAGCAATAGTGAGCCGAAAGGGTTTCCCGGAGATATTGGAACCGATTTCAATTATTATTCAGGAGACGAAAGATCGTCCATATCAGCTTCAGATATTTGGACGGGAACGGCCCTCTCATGAAGAGATGGGGATCATTATACAAGGTTACGGATTGGTAGAACCAAGGGCAGAAAACCGGATCACTTTGGACCCGTATCGGATTGATGAATATGGTGTACCAGCAGTCCAGGTCCATTACACCTATTCTCAAAAGGATCTGAATGTGATTCGGAAAATGACAGCGGGAATGAGAAAAGCTTTCTCAGCTATAGGAGCAACATTGGTTTCGATGGATGGCCAACCGGAATTATGTCTAAGACCCCCGGGAGATGATAACCACGAGTCAGGAAGCTGCCGCATCGGCGATGATCCAGCCACTTCGGCAGCCGACCGGTACGGTCAAATTCACGGTGTGTCCGGGCTCTATGTGGCCGATAATAGTGTCTTGCCTTTCCTCGGAACGAATCCGACACTCACAACCGTTGCCCTGGCTATTCGTACGGCTGATCGTATCATCCACAGGGCCTCATATTAAACACTGAGGTCCGTTTTTGGGGGTCGCCACGTTAATGGTGTTTGTCTGTATTATTCTCTCTATCTTTACTTAATTACAACAGGAAATCCTGTGTATGGTCGGCTTCCGTGTAGATGGATATGAGTACAATTGCCAATTCCTCACCTATATTTCTCACCAAATGGGGCGTACAGGCATTCCAACTGAATGAATCGCCCTCTCCAAATTCAGCCGCATCTTCTCCTTGCTCGGCGTAGATCTTTCCTTTAATGACAACATGTACTTCTTCACCCTCATGCGCATGAGGAGCTTCGCCTGTTGAGGTTCCGACAGGGATCTCGACGAGCAGCATTCTTACGTTCTTTGTAGAGCTCAGGTGCTCCACCTTTAACTTTTCTATTCCGCTTGTCGTTATCCTCCGTTCCTCTTTTCGGACGATATTCATGCGTTCCTCTTTTTGTAGCAGCAAATATGCTAAGGGTACCTTCAAAGCCTTCGCAATACTTTCTAAGGTTGTTATGGATGGTGAAGTTTTATTGGTTTCAACTTGGCTCATAAAGCCTTGAGATAAGCCTGTTTCTTCACAGATTTGAGCGATGGTAATATTTTTGCGTTTCCGGATTAGTCGTATGCTGGAGCCGATTTCCATCCAGTTTCACTCCTCGAAATATTAGTAATATAACATATAGATTTATAATACCGATTTTTTTGTTGACACGCCAGTTCACAGTACGATATATTAGCTATATGAATTTTATATTTTAATATATTATATTTAAGGATGGAGAGGGAAGAGAATGACGAAAATAACAGTGGTATCGACAATAATGCGTGTGGTTCTGGGAATATTATTCCTAGTTCATGGAATCAGTAAATTCCAAATGGGTCTCGGCAATGTTGAGGCTTGGTTCAGCTCAATGGGTGTTCCCGGATTTTTGGCTTATATTGTGGCGGCGCTTGAACTAGTCGGAGGTATTTTGCTTATTGTTGGTCTGTTTACCCGTTATGTATCAGTTCTGTTTGTTATCATGCTCATTGGTGCGATCGTTACGATAAAGTTTTCTGTAGGGTTGCTTGGAAACAGCCAGATGCCTGGATACGAGCTTGATTTAGGTTTTATGCTGGTGGCGATTTATTTGGCGGTTTCCGATCCTACGCCTCTATCGGTCGATCAAGCGTTTCTTAGAAAACGCGGCGCACAAACCACAAATCGAGGAGAGTTTCTATGAAACCTACTTACCAATATGATATTCAACTGCCGCCCAATTTGGACCCGGACAAAAAATATCCGACGATCTTTACGCTTCATGGAAAAGGATCCAACGAGAAAAATATGTATGGTTTGGTCGCGCCATTGTCCGATGGTTTTATTATTATCGGTATCCGAGGCAATCTTACGTTAGGTGAGGGATTTCAATATTACGAGTTGAAAAGCCTTGGTAATCCCATTCGGGAAATGTTTGATCAGGCTGTTCGGCAATTGGAAGCATTCATCCTATATGCGACGGAGAAGTACCCGATCGACATGAACAAGCGGTATTTGCTCGGCTTTAGCCAAGGGGCGATCTTGTCCATGGCGCTTGCGCTTACGCTGGGAGAGCAATTGAAAGGAATCGTCGCGTTAAATGGGTATGTACCGGAATTTGTAAAGACAGAGTATCCGCTGCAAAGCGTGGAAGACGTATCGGTGTTTATCTCTCATGGTGAATTCGACTCTGTATTCCCGATTCGGATCGGCCATGAAACGGCAGCTTTTTTTGAAAACCAAACATCTCGCTTGACCTTCAAAACTTATCCAACCGACCACGGTGTCTCCGAGGAGAATCAACGGGATTTTGTGAAATGGCTTAAAACGGATGCAGGTGTGCATTCAAACAAGGGGTGAATGAATATATGATACCATCTTATTTTTTCGCGCATGGTGCGCCTTCGATTGTCCTAGATCAAAATGCATATACGGCTTTTATAAAAAAATTTACGGCGAGTACACCTAAGCCTAAAGCGATTGTGCTATTTTCCGCACATTGGGAACAATCGATGCAGACCATTAGCGCCGTCGATACGTATAGTACGATTTACGATTTCTCGGGATTTCAAGATGAGCTTTACCAGATGACCTATCCGGCCAAAGGCGAGCGTTCGCTAAGTGACCAAATCCAATCGTTGTTCTCGAAGCAAGGTATTCAGAGCGAGATGGATGAGGAAAGAGGGCTGGATCACGGCGCTTGGGCTGTTCTTAAGCTGATCTATCCCGAAGCAGATGTTCCTGTAGTCGCTTTATCCGTCAACCGATATCTAACCAATGATCAACAATATCAAATCGGCAGAGCTTTATCGGAGCTCAGGGAACAGGATGTTCTTATTATTGGCAGTGGGGGAACCGTCCATAATTTGCGGAGGTTAAATTGGCAGGGGGAAGGGAACGACGAATGGGCTGAATCGTTTGATAACTGGCTGCAGAGCAAGCTAGAAACGTGGGATGTCGATGCGTTGTTTAACTACAGGGAATTAGCCCCTTATTCCAAGGAGGCTGTACCGACAAATGAACACTTTATTCCTTTGTTGCTTGCAATGGGGGCAGGAGACAAGAACCGTCAAGCGAAATTGCTTCACCGGAGTTATCAATTCGGTAACTTAAGCTTAAGCTGTTGGCAATTTAATTGATGATATTGAAAAAGAGGTTCCTTGAAGTAAAAACAGCTCTAGAGCGAGCGGTTATATTGTTGCTTGTCGCCGTGTTCATCGCTGGACATCTTACACATTGGGAACTGCTGTCCCCGATACTAGGCAGCTTGGTTTTTATTGCGGTGGCTCTGATGCTGCCCCAGCTTAGAGGGATGACGCTATGGCTTACCGTTTCCTTTATAGCCTTCGGAGTAATTCTCCTTATCCTTCAGAAGGCGGATGCCGGATTCTGGTTAAATGCAGCCGGTATCAATGTCACCCTGGTTACCCTGTTTGTTTTCGCTCCGCTGTTCGGGATCCCGGTCCGGCTTCCGGATTACATCGAATCCTTGAACCGGTTCTACGAAACGAAGGTGCGCAACAGGTCAGTTCTGTTCGCAGGAACACAGCTTCTGACTCAAATCATGGGTGTATTCCTTAATGTAGGTTCCATACCCGTTGTTTATCACGTCGTTTTTGCCAAACCGCAACCGGGCATGTCCCGGTTGCTTGCCAATGCGCTGAACCGCGGATTTGCGGGGGCCATTTTTTGGTCTCCCTATTTTGCAGCCATGGCAGTTGTAATCACCTCGCTTTCGATAAACTGGTCGACACTTCTTCCCTATATGCTCGGTTTGTCGATGGTTAGCATCCTTGTCAGTCTAGCCGTGGATTTTAAAGGACTGCGACATACAGAAAGTACCCTCTCACAAGCGGAAAGGGAGGTCATCGAACTGGCGGGCCCAGCCGCAAACAAGGGAAAGGCTGTATTCCCAGCAGGGCTCGGCGTTTATTTGGCATCTGCCATTGTCGTCATCTTGGTGTTGGAGCGATTAGTTGAACTGCCCATGGTCATGATCACCTGCATGGCAGCAGTCCTATTCCCGCTGATATGGTGTTTTGCGAAAGGGGCCATGGAGACTTACCGGCAAGGTCTGAAGAATCATGTCACGGTTACATTGCCAGCTTTGAAAAAAGAGATGACTCTATTTTTGGCAGCGGGTTTTTTCAGCGGCTCGATCGGCGCAACCGGGTTCGGTGCGTCCGTCCCCGGTCTGCTAGAGCTGATTCCTCTTCCAATCTCCGTATCCTTTTCGGTTTGTACAGTAGCGCTTATTACGGTTACGTCTATGGTGGGTCTTCATCCGATCGTCCTCGTTACCATTCTTGCAACCGGCATTGATCCGGCAGTTGTTCACATCAGTCCAAACTATTTCGCTGTACTGCTGCTTGGAAGCTGGGGTTTATCCAATACCGTATCGCCGGCTTCTGCCGTCAATAATTTGCTGGCGGGAGTATTTAAGAAGCCGGTATTTGAGTTTACATTAGCGAATTATAAATTCGCCGCCTGTATGGCGGTCGTGCTTCTTCTCTATTTAGCAGCTGTACGGATTTAAGTTTAAGATCGTTTGAGCGTTTCAGTACACAAGGAAGTATACGATATGACATTGTCGGATTATATATTTAGAAGAACGTATTAAAAACGTTAAACATATACTTGAATCTACGAATTGGTCAGTCACCGAGTAGTGAAATGATCTAATTAAACTAATAAACAAAGGTTTAGATAAATGGAGCGCAATTAGCAGATGGGAGACGTCTGCTAATTGTGCTTTTTTATCTGTGTAAAAAAAGGAGGCAATAATAATTAATCTGGAAGCTGGGAGGTGGAATTGCGGACAACGAGCTCTGGTTCTAAGTAAACGGTCTTAAGTGAATCAGGGCCTTCTATAAGCTCGAGAATGGTTGTTACAATAACGGATGTTATGGCAGATATGGCAACGCCTACCACAGTCATCGGAATTTCAAGGTCTTCCATTTGGGGCAGATTGTCGTAACTGACGACAGAGATATCTTTTGGAACGGTAAGCCCGCGCTCGCTGACGGCACGAAGGATGCCGCGAGTCATATCGATACCGCCGCTGATGACGGCCGTTGGACGTACCGTCCGTTCCAGCATGGTACGAGCGGCCATATACCCGTCGTGAAATTCTAAGCCATTCATCTGGAGAATGGAATCTTCCTTGAAGTGAAGGCCTAGGCGAATGGTCTCTTCCCGAAATGCTTCGATCTTTACGGCTTGCAAAGGATCATGTGATTGCGGTTCCCCTATGTAGGCGATATCTCTATGACCGAGGCCTGCCAAATGACGGACGGCTAGACGAACGGCTTGGCCTCGGTTCACGTCAACAGCAGAGTGCGGCGTATAGCCGGCAGCACCATAGGTGAGAATCGGGATTTGCAGCGGATTTAAGTCGTTAGAGCTGGAAATACTATCCCTATCCCCGAACACGAGTATCGCATCCACCTGGTATCGGCGGAAGGTTTCAATCGCCGATTCTATATTGCTAATGGATAATAACGTGATATAGCCTTGTTTTTCGAGCTCTTCGTTAAGCTTTGTAATTAGAGAGGAAAGGGCAGCTCGTTCGATGGACGGCCACACGACGCCAATTGCTCCGCTTCTTCTAGAGACGAGACTTCGGGCTGCAATGTTGGGTTGGTAGCCCAGTTCCTTAGCGATTGAAAGGATATGCTGTTTTGTTTTGTGTTGTACGAGCGGGCTGTTTCTCAGTGCCTTGGAGACAGTGGAGAAGCTAACGCCTGCCTGCTCGGCGATATCTTTAATCGTTACCATGGGTTCCCTCCGCTAGGAATGTCTACGAGTAGTTCGTAAGTCATTCATTTTATAATATTACACTTATTTCTGAAATGAAAGCGGCATAATTTTCGAGTGGACAGTACTAGCATAATCGGATATTATAAAAATAACAACGTTGTTAATTGGGGATAAGGGTGGTTTTCTGATGTTTAACTTACAAGATACCGTATCTGTTGTTATCGGAGGCAATGGTGTGCTGGGCAGCGCCATGTCATCTGCTCTTGCCGAAGCAGGATCGAAGGTGGCGGTCGTTGGCCGAGATATGGAGAAAGCAAGATTGGTATGTGAGCAGATTGAACGCAGCGGAGGTATCGCAAGCTCTTTTCAGGCAGATGCCACAAAGAAAGACGAACTAGAGTCAGTATTGATTGACGTGCTGCAATGGGGAGGTCGTGTGGACACCCTTGTTAATGCTTCTGGCACGAACAGTCCGACGCCGTTTTTTGACTTGGAAATGGATGAATGGGACAAAATTATGGATGTTAACCTGAAAAGCGTGGTGCTGGCAAGCCAAGTTTTTGGCAGAAAGATGATTGAACAGGGTACCGGCGGTTCCATTATAAATATTTCTTCCGTATCATCTGCACCGCCGCTTTCCCGGGTGTTTACTTATTCCGCATCGAAAGCGGGAGTCAATAGTATAACGCAATTTTTAGCTCGGGAATTTGCTCCGAATAAGATTAGAGTGAATGCGATCATTCCAGGATTCTTCCCTGCTGAGCAAAACAAGAAAATTTTATCTCCGGACAGAATTCAATCGATTATGCAGCATACCCCAATGAACCGCTTCGGAGATCCGGAGGAGCTTAAAGGGACGGTTGTTTACTTGGCCTCGCCAAAAGCTTCTTCGTTTGTCACCGGTGCTTTGCTGCGGGTAGATGGCGGATTTGGAGCGATGACCATATGAGTGATATCCTTACAAAGCTAGTAGAGAACACACCGATTCCAAAGCTGGTGAAGATTCGTCAGTCGTTTGACGATACGATACTAGAGGATCCGATTGGACAATTAATTAAGCGGCTTCGGGCTGCCGATTCGATGTCGGGGATTGCTGCTGGACATAAGGTGGCGGTAGCTGTCGGAAGCCGCGGCATTTCCCGAATCGATGAGCTTACGAAGACCGTTATCGATGAGCTGAAGAGGATTGGAGCTGAGCCTTTCATTGTGCCTTGCATGGGAAGTCATGGAGGAGCGACAGCGGAAGGGCAAACGGAGGTGCTTGCCCATCTTGGTATAGATGAAGAGCGGATGGGTTGTCCGGTCCGATCTTCGATGGAGGTTATCGAACTGGATCGTCTGCCGAATGGCTTGCCGATTTACTGTGACAAAATCGCCGCTATGGAGGCTGATGACATTATCGTCATAAATCGCATTAAGCCGCATACTGCTTTCCGCGGGGCGATTGAAAGCGGTATGTTTAAGATGATTTCTATCGGACTGGGCAAACAGAAAGGCGCGGAGGCTTGTCATCAGCTCGGCTTTAAATATATGGCTGAGAACGTACCTGCGATGGCTCGGGTAATGATCGAGAAGCTTCCGATCCGGTTTGGGGTGGCGATTGTTGAGAATGCGTACGACCAAATTTGTCGTATTGAGGTTCTCGGAACGGATATTATGGAGGAAAGAGAGAAGGAGCTGCTTGTAGAGGCGAAGAGCCGGCTTCCGCAAATTCTTTTTGCTGACTTGGACGTACTCGTTATTGATTACATCGGTAAGAACATCAGCGGAGATGGAGCGGATCCGAATATTACAGGCAGGTACCCGACGCCATATGCGCATGGGGGGCCTGAGGTGAATAAGATGGTGGTTCTCGATCTGACACCGGAGTCCAAAGGGAATGCCAATGGAGTAGGCACCGCCGATTTCACGACGAGCCGCTTGGTCAGTAAGACAGATTGGCCCAGCACCTATGCGAATGGACTTACCTCAACGGTATGTGCGCCTACGAAACAGGCGACAACACTTGCGAATGACCGCGATGCTATCAAAGCGGCGATCAAAACCTGTAACATTCTGGATTATACACAGTGCAAGCTGATTCGCATTCGCGATACGCTGCATCTCGGAACGATTGAAATTTCCGAGTCGCTGCTTGAGGAAGCGAAAAGCAATCCGCGCATTGAAATTTTGGAAGGACCTTACGAGTGGCAGTTCGACGAGGAAGGATACTTGCCAAAATGAGTGCAGATACAAAAATGGTATTAGCCATTGATATCGGAACGACGAGCACAAAGACGTTGGCTGTCGACCTGGCAGGGAAGATTCACGGCAGCCACTCCATTGAATATCCGCTTCACACTCCGAGTCCCGGTTATGCTGAGCAGGATCCGGATGTTATATACGAGGCTGTATTAGATGGAGTGGCCCATGTTATGAAGAAAGGCGGCCTACTGGCTGACGATATATGGTGTGTGACGTTCAGCTCAGCCAATCACAGCTTGATTCTTCTGGATGAAAGCGGTATTCCGCTGACCCCCAGCATCACTTGGGCGGATCAGCGCAGCGCTGCGCAGGCGGAGCGATTATTGAAGGACGGCACTGGATTGTCGGTCTATTCGCGGACAGGTACACCGATCCACCCGATGTCACCGCTCGTCAAGCTCATTTGGATGAGGGAAGAACGTCCGGATCTATTTCACTCCGCACAGCAATTCGTCGGTATAAAGGAATACATTTTGAATAAGCTATTCGGGATTATGGTTATAGATCATTCCATCGCAAGCGCTACCGGTTTATTTCATTTAGAAACGTTGACATGGGACAGTGAAGCGTTGCAACTCGCAGGTATCCGTGAGGATCAGTTGCCTCGATTAGTTCCGACTACGGAACGAATCCATGGGTTGAAAAGGGAAGCGGCTGAGCGTATGGGTCTTGGAACGGATACTCCATTCATTGTAGGCGCGCAGGACGGGGTGCTGGCCAATCTCGGTATTGGTGCGGTGGAGGAAGGTGTTTTGGCAGTGACGATTGGCACGAGCGGTGCAGTTCGGACTACCGTTAATCGGCCGACCTTCAATCCGGAAGGGCGACTGTTTTGCTACGCTTTGACGAAGGATCATTGGGTTGTAGGCGGACCTTCCAACAATGGAGCGATCGTAGCCAGGTGGATTTCGGATCGTCTCTATCCAGGCAAACCTATGGAAGAGGTGCTTCCATTAGCTGCTGCTGTTCCCCCGGGATCGAATGGACTTCTCTTTCTGCCTCTCTTATCGGGAGAACGCGCACCTTTCTGGGATGCGCAGGCGAAAGGAGTCATGTTCGGGCTGACACTCGCGCATATCGAGACGGATATGCTTCGGGCTGCAATGGAAGGCGTCTTGTTCCAAATTACGGCTATTGTATCCTTAATGAAACAGGCAGGAGAACAGCCTAGGGAGGTTCGTGCATCCGGAGGCTTTGCCCGATCTGCATTATGGTGCCAAATGATGGCCGACATGCTGGGCGTACCTGTTCGAGTACCCGATTCAGTAGAAAGCTCAGGACTCGGAGCTGCGCAGCTTGGACTTTATGCCATGGAAGGCTGCCACGGTTCGCTGCTGAGGTGGAAGGAGACGGAAGGCAGTCTCTACGAACCGGATGCGACAAACCATAGGTTGTATCAAGGCATATTACCGCTCTATTTAAACTTATATGATCGATTGAAAGAGCCAATGCGGGAAATTACAAAGCTGCAGTGTACACCCGCTTGAGTCCTTGAACAAAAGGAGGGACCAATATCATGCATGATAAATACAGCAAGCTGCAAGCGATTTTATTAGATATGGAATCCGTTGTGGTGGCGTTCTCCGGGGGCGTTGACAGCACCTTTCTTCTCGATGCAGCACTAAAGACGCTCGGAAGAGAACGTGTCTTGGCAGTCACGGCTGACTCGGAAACCTATCCGACGGAAGAGCTTGAGGAGGCCACTAAGCTAGCGAAAAGTCTCGGAGCTGCTCATAAAGTCATAGAGACGTCTGAACTCAATATTCCAGGCTATAAAGAGAATACAGGAAACCGCTGCTATTTTTGCAAAAAGAGCTTGTTCGAGCATTTGGAGCCGTTCATCAAGGATGGGACTTACCGGCATATCATTTATGGACTCATAGCTGATGACATGAATGAGCATAGGCCAGGGGTTCAAGCGGCGAAAGAACGCGGAGTGCGGGGGCCTCTGCAGGAAGCGGGTCTTTATAAAGAAGAGATCCGTGATTTATCCCGTGAGCACGGACTCCCAACTTGGGATAAGCCATCATTTGCGTGTCTTTCCTCCCGGATCGCATACGGCGAGACCATTACGATTGAGAAGCTTGGACGTGTCGGAGAAGCCGAACGCTACATCCGCTCGCTTGGCTTTGGCCAAGTAAGGGTCAGAAGTCATGGTGATATTGCCCGAATCGAAGTGGAGCCAGGAGCAATGGAGCTGCTTATTGGTCAGGCTGCGAATATTTCAGCTAAATTAAAAGAGCTTGGTTTTATCTATGTGGCAATGGATCTTTCCGGATATCGAAGCGGAAGTATGAATAAAGTGCTGGAACGTGGAGGATCAGTGATATGAACGAGTTTGAGGATCTTGGTTTCTGTAAGCTTGATGTGGGCCGCAATGAGCGGACGGGACATCCGGAGATCGTTTTTGGGATGGGAAAGACAGCAGATCAGGTTGAAACGATATTCTCTCGTCTCGTGGAGATACATGGCAGGGCGCTTGTTACCCGGGCAACAGTCGAAATGGCGGATCGAGTGACCGCACGGTACCCGGAGGCGCATTATGACGAAGTATCCCGACTCATCTCTTTAGGTCAATCCACCCGGAAGCTTCCAGGAAAGGTAGCTGTACTGACCGGAGGTACTTCGGATATTCCGGTGGCAGAGGAAGCGGCAGGCACAGCGGAATGGATGGGCTGCGAGGTTGACCGCATCTTTGACGTCGGGGTTGCTGGAATCGATCGGCTGCTTAGTCAAAAGGAACGGATTAGGGAAGCGTCTGTTGTAATTGGGGTTGCCGGCATGGAGGGCGCCTTGGTCAGTGTTGTCGGAGGACTTGTTCGCAGACCGGTTATTGCCGTACCTACGTCTGTGGGATACGGTGCCAATTTACAAGGGATTACAACACTTCTTGCCATGATGACCTCTTGCGCATCCGGTGTTACGGTTGTCAATATCGATAATGGCTTCGGGGCAGGATTTCAAGCAGCAATGATTTTACAATTGGTAGCGGAGGGCACGTAGGATGAGGACGGTCTATTTGGATTGTATTTCAGGCATCGCAGGAGATATGGCACTGTCCGCACTGGTGGACCTAGGTGCTGATCCGGATTACATTATCAGTCATTTAGCGAAATTGCCGATCGATCCTTTTACGATGGAATTCGTTCAGGTGGACCGGCGGGGGATTACGGCGAAATGGCTGAAGCTGGACTTTGATCATTGTGCTCATAACGACGGCCATATACACCAACATCAGCATCCTCACGAGCACCTGCATGATCACCATCATGATCACAACCATGATCATCACCATGATCATCCTCATGATCATGATCATGAGGAGCACATTCTTAATGAGCCGCATAACCAAGAGTCTCATGAACACTCGCATGAACATAGAAAGGCTTCCGACATTCTTCGGATGATCGAGGGCTCAAGTCTGCCGGTACGGGTGAAAGAGAGGAGTTTGTCGATTTTTCGCTTGATCGCCGAAGCGGAAGGTAAGATCCATGGGATAGACCCGGCCGACGTCCACTTTCACGAAGTTGGAGCAATGGACTCCATATTAGACGTCATTGGGGTTTGCCTGGCATTAGAGAATCTCGATGTCAGCAAAATCATCGTCTCTCCTTTACCAACCGGTACGGGCAAGCTCCGTATGGCCCATGGCTTATATCCGATTCCCGCTCCTGCGACGGCGGAGCTGCTTCGCGGCGTACCGTTATCTTCGTTTACGGCTAAGGGTGAATTGACAACGCCAACCGGCGCAGGGATCGTCAAAGCGCTGGCCTCTGAATTCGGTTCATTACCCGCTGGGACGATCGATCGAATTGGATATGGCGCAGGAACAAAAAATTTCGACCATCCGAACGTAGTAAGAGCTCTTCTTTATCAGCAGGAACAAAAGGAACAATCAAAAGAGACGATTATCGTACTCGAAGCGCAAGTGGATGATTCAACGGGAGAAACGCTTGGCTATGCTATGGAAAGGCTGTTTGAAGCCGGTGCTCTCGATGTTTTTCACACTCCTGTCTACATGAAAAAAAATCGTCCTGGAGTCCTCGTCACTGTTTTATGTTATCCGGCAAACAGCGGTCGTTGCGAGGAGACACTGCTTGCGGAAACGTCCACCTTCGGCGTACGCCGGAGCGAATGGCAGCGCAGGGCGCTTGAACGTCAGTGGATTCAGGTGGAAACTCCTTACGGATCCATTCGAGTGAAGCAGGCTATTGATGGAGAACGAATCATTCGCCAAGCTCCGGAATATGAGGATGCGGCTCAAGCTGCCAGATCGTTTGGCGTTCCTCTTGAGACCATCTATCGCGAAGTATATAAACGGATAAACGAATAGGAGAGGGATTATTGTCGAGTTTATAGGACTATTAGTATTGTCTATATTACTAGGGCTCCGTCATGGAATTGATTTTGACCATATTGCAGCTTTGGCCGATATAACCGGAGGGAGTCCGGGTTCGAAAAAAGAAAGGTTGAAGATGTCTCTATGGTACGCAGGCGGTCATGAGGCTGTCGTATTCATTCTGGGCAGTAGCATTCTCCTATTCGCTTGGAGCGTGCCTCTATGGGCCGACCACCTGATGGGCAAAGCGGTAGGGCTCACCTTGATTCTCATGGCGATCCTTATGCTGCTTGGGAGAAGAAAAGGTAACGCTGTCTATTGGAGCCGCGGGATCACCGTATTTCAGAAGCTTAGGCGGAAAAACGGTGAGCCGTTTACCTTTACACGGCGGAATGTATTTACCATCGGAGTCATTCACGGCATCGGAGCGGAAACACCGACTCAGCTTTTGTTGTTCACTACTGTGGCCGGAGTGGCTGCGATTAATCACGGCATGTTTGCGGTGGCGGCCTTCAGCGTCGGTTTACTCATTTCCCACGCGCTCATAGCGATAATCAGTATTTGGTTTCATGATCTTTCCAAAAAAATTCGTCCATTGTTTCCAGTTACGATGTATGCCGCTTGCTTATTCAGTTTTGTTCTCGGGGTAAGTTATTTAATAGAGTAAGTACGGCCTTTTTTAACAACGTTGTTATTAACGCGGTATTGAACATCCATATTCGTACAAGTCATAGAAAGATTGAATCTCATTAGCGTAAGAGGAGAGAAAGAACTTGAATAAACAACAGATTGGTGTCATTGGCCTTGCTGTAATGGGGAAAAATCTTGCCTTAAATTTGGAGAGCCGCGGATTTGAGGTTGCCGTCTTTAACCGATCCTTTGAAAAAACAAAGGAGCTGGTCAGGGAAGCGGCTGAGCGGAATGTGTACGGATACGATTCTTTAGGGGACTTTGTCGCTTCGCTCGAAGTGCCGAGAAAAATTTTGATCATGGTTAAGGCCGGCAGCGCTACGGACGATACGATTGCACAGCTTATCCCGCTGCTTGAAATAGGAGATATTTTGATGGACGGAGGCAATTCGTACTTTATAGATACACAGCGGAGAACAAAGGAGCTGGAGCCGTACGGCATTCATTTCATCGGTGCAGGTGTCTCAGGAGGCGAGCAGGGCGCGTTGGAGGGACCGGCTGTCATGCCGGGCGGAACCCAAGAGGCCTATGCGCATGTTGAGCCTTATTTAACCGCTATTTCTGCCAAAGTCGAGGGAGAGCCTTGCTGTACGTATATCGGACCGGACGGAGCGGGCCATTATGTCAAAATGGTACACAACGGTATCGAATATGGAGACATGCAGCTGATTTGCGAGGCTTACCATCTGCTCAAGGAAGTAATAGGCGCGGAGCCTGAGGAGCTTCATCACATTTTCAAGGAATGGAACGAAGGTGAGCTTAACAGCTACCTGATTGAGATTACACAAGACATATTTACCAAGATCGATCCGGAAACGGGCAAAAGAGTGGTCGATATTATCAAGGATTCTGCCGGACAGAAAGGCACGGGAAAATGGACCTCGCAAAACGCTCTGGATCTGGGTGTTCCTTTGCCAGTCATTACGGAGTCTGTTTTCATGCGTTATTTATCCTCCCTTGGAGAAGAGCGCAAGAGGGCATCGGCTTTGTTTGACAAGCCGGTTCCGAAATATAACGGGAATCGAGCGGATTTCATTGAGCTGGTGCGTAAGGCGCTGTACGCGAGCAAAATATGCTCCTATGCGCAAGGCTTTGCTCAAATGAAAATGGCTTCTGACACTTACGGATGGGGATTGAATTGCGGAAACATTGCCATGATCTTCCGCGGAGGCTGTATTATCCGGGCTCAATTCCTTCAAAATATTAAGAATGCATTTGAAAGCGATGCGGGTCTGCCTAATTTGCTCGTAGACAACTATTTTAAAACCATTGTTAATGAATACCAGCAAGCGTGGCGCGAGGTTGTTGCAGCTGCAGTGCTGAATGGAATCCCTGTTCCGGCATTCGCTTCGGCTCTATCTTATTTTGATGCATATCGCACACCGTATCTCCCGGCTAATCTGCTTCAGGCTCAGCGTGATTATTTCGGGGCCCATACTTTTGAGCGTGTTGATAAAGAAGGAAGCTATCACTTTCAATGGAATAACTAAAAAAAGGGGAAATGAAAATGAATACTCAAACGGTTGTAAGCTTGGCTGATCTTCGACAGACTGTAGAACGTTTGGCTCTCAGCATGCCCGTCACCGATATGCATACGCATTTATATGCGCCCGAATTTGGGGAGATGCTTTTGTGGGGCATTGATGATCTGCTGACTTATCATTATTTGATTTCGGAGTCGTTCAGGTGGTCGGAGGAAGAATACAGTCATTTCTGGACCATGTCCAAACGTGAGCAAGCGGACTGGATATGGAAATTACTATTCCTTGACCATTCTCCAGTAAGTGAGGCGGCCAGCGGTTTCATTACGATCCTAAAGCGTCTTGGGCTGGACGTATCCTCACGCAACCTGGACGATTACCGTCAGGCACTCTCGAAACGCACGGTGCATGAACAAGTCGATACGGTGATGCAAATCGCGGGAATTGAGAAAATCGTCATGACTAACGATCCGTTCGATCCCGTAGAACGTCCTGTTTGGCTGTCAGGCAATGGGAAAACAGATTCCCGGTTTTATGCTGCGCTACGGGTTGATACATTGCTGAATGACTGGCATCATGCCGTGAACGAGCTTCAAAACCTTGGTTATGATGTACAGGCGGAGTGGACCGAACGGACGAGAGAGGAAACTCGCCGTTTTCTGGCGGAATGGATCATTCGCATGGATGCCCTCTACCTTGCGGTTTCTATGCCTGGTGACTTTAAATATCCAGCCGATGATCATCGAAGCAAGATGATAGACGACGTTATGATACCGGTATGTCAAGAGCAAGATATTCCGTTTGCGCTTATGATCGGCGTTCGAAGAAAAGTGAACCCGTCGCTGGGATTGGCAGGCGATATGAGTATGCAATCTGACGTGTCGGCAGTTGAAGCGTTATGCCGCCGTTATCCGGAGCAGAAGTTCCTTATCACTATGCTGGCGAGAGAGAATCAGCATGAATTGACAGTACTTGCCCGTAAGTTCCGTAATTTGATGATTTTCGGCTGCTGGTGGTTTCTGCACATCGAGTCCATGGTCGAGGAGATGACGCGATTCCGCTTGGAGCTTCTAGGCACTTCGATGATCCCGCAGCATTCCGACTGCCGTGTCTTCGAACAGCTGATCTATAAATGGGAGCATTCCAGAAGAATCATCGGGAATGTGCTGGCAGACAAATACGAGAAGCTGCATCAGAGTGGCTGGAACGTGACCGAAGAGGAAATAAAAAGAGATTTGGATGATATGTTGAACCGGAACTTCTGGCGCTTTCTTGGCAAGGGGCAATAACGGGACAGAGACGGATAGAAATAAATGGGCGCAGCCGCAGGCTGCGCCCATTTATGATTTTGGTTTTTCACTCTTTATGGGCTCAACACAATAATCAGTGCGTGACGTGTTAAGGCTTCACCTTAACGGACACAGAAGCCCTTATATGTGAATTTTAGGGTTGAATTGCTTTCTATCGGACTCAGAAGCCGTTATTTAACCATTATGAAGCCCAAACGTATGGATTTGCGTGAAATAAGAGCCTCAGTGTCCGTAAGGAACTAGCAATACAGGGATAAACAGCAAATAAGGTCTCTGGTGTCCATTTATTCAATTGAAGAAATCAAATATCGACTTCGATTGATGGACAAGCACTGATTTCGGTTTTGAACCCTTTTATGCGCAAATTTTTTTTCAAATAGAAAAATTTTTGTCATGTTTTTGATCTCAGCGCTCCCTATAATGAACCCATAGACAAATAACATTTATGTAAGCGCTTCAGTTTATCCGCCATACCTGTTATCTCGCGTCTGTTGTCAAAAAAATTTAAGGGGGAAGTTGTATGATTAAGAAATGGATGAAGAGCTCGACAATTGTTCTAACGGCTGCGGTAATGCTCCTGGCGGGCTGTTCCTCATCAACTGGAACAAAAGACACAAATGCCGGAACCAACGCTGGAACAAAAGCTGAATCCAATGAGGGCAGCAAGGCGGAACCGGTTACGATTAAGGTTCATACCTGGTATAACCTTGAAAATGAAAAATTCGATGTTGTGAAACAGGAATTCGAGAAAAAGCACCCGGACATTAAAATCGAATTCGTATCCGCCGGAGATAACAATGCTACCGAACACTTGAAAAAAGTCGATCTGGCAGCAGCCTCGGGCGAGGAGATGGATGTCATCATGTTCTCTTCGCAAACATCAGTCGTTCAGCGGGTCCCGGCGGGCATGTTAGAGCCGATAGACGATTATTTGAACAAAGAGTGTATCAAATTTGATGACGAATATGCCGTCAGTACGCAAGATAATGGGAAGTACTATGGTCTGCCAGGTAAATCGGTTAACTTCTTTGTTGCCATTAACGAAGACCACCTGAAGGCCGCTGGACTGCCGATTCCGACAGATTGGACTTGGGACGAGTATCTCGACTATGCGAAAAAGATGACAAAACAGGACGGTGAGAAAAAACGGTATGGCACGTACTTTCATACTTGGACCAACCCATTTGTGATGCTAGCCTTGGCGAATCAAGCAGAAAACAACTACCTCGTCACTGACGATGGCAAATCGGCAAACATTACGAGCCCTGCTTTGCGTAAGTCGCTTGAAATTCGCTTGCAAGCGGAGAAGGATAAATCGGCAACGCCTTACACCGAGGTGATTAGCCAGAAGCTGAACTATCGGCCGCAGTATTTCAACCAAGATGCCAGTATGATAGCGACAGGTACGTTCTTAATCGCAGAAACGGGTGGTACAGACAAGGTACCGGCGACGTTCAAATCCGTATTTGCACCTATTCCGAAACTTAATAAAGAAGATCCAACCAGAGCCAACATTTCATCAGATGTTTTGTCGATCTCCAGCAAGTCGAAGCATAAAGAGCAAGCCTTTACATTCATCCGCTGGTTTACGACGGAAGGACTTATGGTCCAAGGCAGAAATATTCCATCCTGGAAAAAGGCCAATATGGAAGAAGTTTTAGATAAGATCATTGCTGCGACGCCGAGTCCGGAAATGATTGACAAGGCATCTCTGCTCAACTTTTTGAAAAATACCGTTATGGTCCAAGCGAAAACTCCGCCAGCGTATTCAGCAGAAGTAGAAAAAATGATGCAAGAGGAATTTGATAAAATGATGCTTCAAGGTCAAGATATCGATAAAACGATAAATACGGCACAAGAAAAGATTCAAAAATTGGTTGATGCCAATCAATAATTGCTCATATGGAATTGCAAACGACGCAGAAGTCATTTCTGCGTCGTTTGCGTATAGGCTGAAAGTATCTGAGAGGGGAGAAATGGTTGATTGATCCATTCAAAATAATTGCGCAAATAATTTTTCAAAGAGAAAAATTATTGCCCTGTATTTGATCCCAGCTCTCCCTATAATGAAGACATAGACGAACAACAAGAGGTGATTAGATTGGAACAAACGGTTCAAGAAACCGGAGCCATGAAAAATATGGTTCCACGAAAAAAACGAAAGAATTTAACACAGGATACATTAGCAGGGTATTTGTTTATATCACCTATGCTAATTATGACTGTTGTCCTCATGGTCATTCCGATTCTACTCTCCGGAATTATCAGCTTTACCGATTGGAACTTTATTGCAGGTTTAAAGAGTATCAATTTTATTGGATTTGATAATTATACGAAAATGCTATCTGATGAGAATTTCACCAGGTCGTTAGCCAACAATTTTCTTTTAATGATAGTCATCCCTGTTTCCTTGTTTATTGCATTAATATTGGCGGTACTTATCAATAAAGCGACTTACTTCAAATCTGTTTTTAAAGTCATTTATTTCATGCCTTTTATATCCAGCTTTGTCGCAGTAGCTATTCTGTGGCGTGTGTTATTTCATCCGACTAGCGGACCCATTAACGGTCTCCTAATGTCGATAGGGATCGATAATCCGCCGGCATGGCTGGCAGATCCGAGTTTTTCGCTCATATCTGTGATGATTATTATGGTTTGGGCTGGGATAGGCTTTGAGATGATCATTTTTATGGCCGGGCTGCAAAACATTCCGCAAGATCTCTATGAAGCAGCTGACATCGATGGCGCTTCGAAAATTCGTCAATTTTTCTCGGTTACGCTGCCTTTACTTTCGCCAACAACGTTCTTCCTGCTCATTACGGGTATCGTCGGTTCCTTTAAGGCGTTCGATCTGATCATGATCTTAACGAATGGTGGACCTGCTGGATCAACATCCGTTATCGTGTTTTACTTGTATGAAGTTGCCTTTATTCAATTGAAATCCGGATATGCGTCGGCGATTGGTATCGCACTTCTTCTCTTAATTCTGGCAATAACAGTTATTCAATGGATTGGTCAGAAGAAATGGGTAAATTACTAGGGGGATTCCTATGAGTTCGTTACGTGTTAGTCGTATTATAATTACTATATTGATGAGTGCTGCAGGTATAATTTTTCTCCTGCCATTCGTGTGGATGCTCTCAGCTTCCTTTAAACCGGAGCTTGAAGTTTTGGCTTATCCGATTCAATGGATTCCGGAAACATGGAATGCTGTTGAAAACTACCGGGAAGTTTGGTTCGGTACACTTCCTTTTGCTTTGTATTATTGGAACTCAATCAAAATCACTTTACTGACAACAGCAGTGTCTCTGATTACTTCAGCTATGGCTGCTTATGGCTTCTCAAAAATTTCGTTTAAAGGCCGGGATGTCATATTTATTATGGTGCTCGCAACATTTATGATTCCACATCAAGCGATCTTAGTTCCTCAATTTGTTCTATTCCGTTGGTTGGGTCTGTTTGACAGTCATACCGGCATAGTATTGTTAGGCAGTGCCGGAGCAATCGGGACTTTCCTTCTTCGACAATTTTTCATGAGTGTTCATAATGAAATTATCGAATCGGCACGTATGGACGGTGCCAACCATTGGACCATCTTTGTTAGAATTACGCTTCCATTAGTGAAATCTGCATTGGCTACCTTAATGATTCTTCGTTTCATCTGGACTTGGAATGACTATCAGAATCCGTTGATTTTCCTTCGGTCCGATCATTTGTATACGCTGCAGCTGGGGATGAGGAAGTTTAGCGATGTGAACGGAGAGTTTTATTCACTCATGATGGCAGCCGCCGTGTCCGCAATCTTGCCGCTGATGATTATCTTCATCATTGGCCAAAAGCAAGTTATTGAAGGCGTGGCGCAGGGTAGTGTCAAAGGATAGATAAAACAGATAATTGGATGGACAACTAGGAGGAAACCGTATGATTAAGAAATGGATGAAGAGCTCGGCAATTGTTTTAACGACTGGAGCAATGCTGCTGGCAGGCTGTTCCTCATCAACTGGGAATGAAACAAATACAGGAACCAACGCTGGAACCAACGCGGGCAGCAATGCGGAACCGGTCACGATTAAGGTTCATACATGGTACAACCTTGAAAATGAGAAATTTGATGTTGTAAAACAGGAATTCGAGAAAAAGTATCCAAACATCAAAGTTGAATTCGTATCTGCTGGAGATAATAATGCCAACGAACACGTGAAAAAAGTCGATCTGGCCGCAGCTTCGGGCGAAGACATGGACGTCATCATGTTCTCCTCACCAGCTCAATACGTGCAACGACTTGCGCTGGGCATGTTAGAGCCGCTTGATGAATATATGAACAAAGAGGGTCTCAAATTTGAGGATGAATATGTCGTCAATACGCAAGAGAATGGGAAGTACTATGGTCTGCCGGGGAAATCTGTAAACTTCTTCGTTGCCATTAACGAAGACCATCTGAAGGAAGCGGGACTGCCGATTCCGACTGATTGGACTTGGGACGAGTATCTCGAATACGCAAAGAAGATGACAAAACAGGGCGGTGAGAAAAAACGGTATGGTACGTACTTTCATACTTGGACCAATCCGTATGCGATGTTAGGACTGGGGAACCAACCGGAAAACGCCTATCTCGTCACGGACGATGGCAAATCGGCAAACATTACGAACCCGATTATGCGTAAGTCGCTGGAAATTCGCTTGCAAGCGGAGAGGGATGAGTCGGCAACGCCTTACTCCGAAGTGATTAGCCAGAAGCTGAATTATCGGCCGCAGTACTTCAATCAAGACGCAAGCATGATAGCGACAGGAACGTTTTTCATTCCCGAAGTGGGCGGGACAGAGAAGGTGCCGGCGACGTTCAAAACGGTATTCGCGCCTTATCCGAAAATGAATAAAGAAGACCCGATTACTACCTCAGTCTCATCAGATTTTGTGACGATGTACAGCAAGTCGATGCATAAAGAGGAAGCTTACACGTTCATCCGCTGGTTTACAACGGAGGGACTCGTTGCGCAAGGTAGAAATATCCCATCGTGGAAAAAGGCTAATATGGAAGAAGTATTAGATAAGATCATTGCTGCGGCGGCGAATCCGGAAATGATTGACAAGGAATCGGCGTTGAACTTCTTGAAGAATAGCGTTATGTTCCCAACGATAAATCCGCCAGGGTATTCAGCGGAAGTGGAAAAAATTATGCAAGAGGAATTTGATAAAATGATGCTTCAAGGTCAGGACATCGATATAACGATGAACACGGCGCAAGAGAAAATTCAAAAATTAGTTGATGCTAATCAATAATCATGCATTTCTGAAGAAAGGAAAGTGTAATAAGGGTGGACTTAAGGTATAACTAAAAGAATAGAAAACGAAGCTGGAGCAGCCTTTATGGTGCTCTAGCTTTCGTCACGTTATAGGGGAAGGAGGGAATGGGGATGAAATTCAACTTTTTTCGAGAATTGTCGCTTAGACAAAGATTGATTGCAACGTCCATCGCTTGTTTGATGGTTCCTACCCTTGTTATGCTTTACAACACGAGCTCATTTTCACAACAAATTATACGAGAACAAGCTTTAAACAGTGCAAGCCAGTCGCTAAGAATTGTACAGTACCAAATTCATGGCATTATTGAAGAAATGGTTGAAGTGTCGAACCGGGTTCAATTTAATGATGAACTAAAAAGCTTACTTCAACTACCGGACGATCCGTTAGTTACCCTGTCAGTCACCGCCCAGCTGGAACAGATGGCGAGCGCTCGACCTGATATACGACTTACCTTGCTTATGAGGGATGGACGATACTACTCGAATTATTCCTTTTACGAGTTTGATCCTTCGTCTTTCCGACAACAACCATGGTTTCAGAAGTTGTCCGGATTGTCGCCTTTTGACACCTTGTATTTGGGTGTTCAACCCAATTATTTGACAATTCAGGCTGAGAAAGATCCTTTTGTAATCATGACAGCACGTTCATTGACGGATTATTCGTCAGCGCCGTTCGCTTATTTGATCGTTAGCCGTACAGAAAATACGGTCAGCGGCATTATTGATAACCTATCTGAAGATATTTTTTTATTGGATCAGAATCAACGTATTCTGTCACATCGTGATGAAGATTATATCGGCCAAGATTTCGGAAGCCTTATGTCGACAAGCACGGATGTATCACCTGGAATTATTCACTTAGCTGGAGAAAATCAGATCTATGTATCGATGCCCGTTCAATATGCCGAATGGTCATTGGTGAGCTTGGTTCCGTATGAGCAATTAACAGACAAAGTGAACCGGATTTATCGATCAGGTCTCCTGCTGCAAATTTTATTCGCCGCGGGTTTTCTCCTTTTTCTCGCCTATTTACTAAGGAAATTTACAAAACCGATTAAAATTTTAGGTGATATAGCTCTGAAAGTTGAGTCGGGTGACCTGCAAATTCGATCTAACGTGAGGTCAGGCGACGAGGTAGGCCGACTTGGCAGATCCTTCGATCATATGCTCGACCGCATTTCAGAAATGCTCGAACAAGTAAAGCTGGAGCAAGAGCTTAAGAGGCAAGCGGAGCTTGCGATGCTGCAGGTGCAAATTAACCCGCATTTCTTATTTAATGTACTAAGCTCTATTCGTTTAAAGCTGCTTATGAAAGGGGATGATGAGAATGCCGAGCTGGTCGGCTCCTTATCTTCGCTGCTGCGGACGACACTATCATCCCAACAAGAATTTGTCCCTTTGCTTACCGAAATTGACATTACTCGGCAGTATATGGATCTGATGAATTTTTCGTTGCGGCATCAGATCGAGTCAACTGTAGAAACCAATGCGGACCTGCATTTGGAAACCGTACCAAGATTTATTCTTCAGCCTATTATAGAGAATTGTTATAAACATGGGTTTTCAAGGAGAGGCGGGCGCATTTCCATCCGTGTGGAGAAGACGGAAGAAACCTTACGTATAACGATTGAGGATAATGGTGTTGGCATGAACGCCCAAACATTGAGCCGTGTAAATGACACCCTAAAGCTGAGCAAGAGACAGATTATGGAGAGAAGAGATCAAATTGACGGGTTTGCTGCAGGAATAGGACTTACGAATGTGTATAATCGTTTAAAGTTAATTTACGGCGATCAGTTTCAAATGAATATGGATAGCGAATATCAAAAAGGAACGACAGTTGTATTCATTTTCCCGACTTCAATAACGGAGGGGAATCAACATGTATAAAGTAATCATCGCAGATGACCAAATGCCAGTCCTAGAATATTTGAAAGCAAAGCTGCCTTGGCAGGAGCTGGGTTTAGAATTGATAGCGGTCTGCTCGGATGGAGAAGAAGCGCTCCATGCTTGCAAGATTCTACCGCCTGATATCCTAATAACCGATATCGGTATGCCGATCATGAACGGATTAGAATTAATCGAAGAGGCACGCAAGATCAATCCAGGTCTCAAGACGGTCATCCTGTCCTGTCATGAAGAATTTCATTTTGCACAGCAAGCCGTAAAATTAAATGTAAATGATTATATTTTGAAAGAAACAATGCGTATCGAACAGCTGTTGGACATGTTACAACAGCTTATTTTGCAGCTTCAAAGCGAAAAAGCGGTGCAGAACGAACATCTGAAACTACAAGCTGTTGTCTCCCATGGTCTCTCAGCGTTAAAAACAACATTTTTGCGATCGTTGATTGACCAGCCTGTATGGGATGAAACGGAGTGGGAGAAGAAAGCCGGAAATTTGGGGATCCGTTTAACGGCTGGCTATCGATATTTGCCTGTGCTTTGCACGCTGGAACGTTTTTCGGATATAGAGGAAAGATTTGGAGGAGCACATCAGGTTCGGTTCGTAGTGGAAAACGCATTGAATGAATCTGTTCAAATAGCAGATCATGTCGTGTTAACCTTTGACGAGAGATCTTATTATATTCTCTATCCTTACCCAAAGACCATAAAAGTCAATATAATGGACATGATAACCGATGAATTGTTTAAGGCCCAAAAAATGTTCCTTCGCAATATGAAAATTGGAGTTTCTTTCTATTTAGGCGAAGGCTGCGATTCAATGACAACACTAAAAAAGCAAATTAGATTCATGCAAAACATAAAGACGTTTCGATTCTATTCGGGAGAACATCGTATCCTAAAAGCACAACAAATGGAGACGACGGAGGATGAACTATTTGTTCATTATTCTGAAGCAGTAAATGATATAAGAAATTGTATTCAATTGGACGATGCTGAACGTCTAAAGTACATGATTGAGAAGTGGTTGAAGCATATTGAATCGAAAAGGTATCCGGTAGATTCCGTACGCGGCTGGGTGATAAAGATCGTTTCTGACATTGAGCTGAAGTACTCGGTCATGCAGCATTTTTTGACTAATTATAGTGCTGAATTGATGCAGCAAAAAATTTATGCGATAGATACATTGGACCATCTTGGAGATGGGTTATATCACTATTTGGTTGAAAAGATGGATTCTATAAGAGTGCACAAGGATCACTCCATTCGTAAAGAAATCGCAGAAGCACAACGTTATGTACTCATGCATTTAAACGAGAAAATCGTTATGGATGACATGGCAAGAAGCTTAAACCTTAATCCTACACATTTTAGCCGCATTTTCAAAAAAGAAACCGGTGAAACCTTTGTGGAATTTGTAACGAGAAGCAAAATGGAACGGGCTCAGGAGCTGCTTGATAAATCCAATCAAAGTATAGAGCAAATTTCGCTAGAGCTGGCCTACGATAATTCCAGTTACTTCAATAAGCTGTTTCGTGCTTTCTCCGGCATGTCTCCGAATGAATATCGCAAAAAAATATGACCATATTTTTTTATTATATGGCCGTTAATCTGAGCTTAACGCTGATTATATTTCTGCAGAAGGTCCCGATATCGGGACCTTCTTTGGGTGCCGTAAAGTAAACAAAAGATACTTGATTGTGTTAAGCTCTTGGAGAGGCTATTGATACGAATGACAGTCAATACGGAGGAATGCTATGACAAGCTGGTTAGGAAGATCGCTCAATCGAAAGTTATCCTTTTTGCTGCTTGTATCGATACTCGTCCCACTTTTGTCGCTCGGCTACTTCTCGTATACGACTGCATCGGACGTGACGGAAGAAAAGGCGAAGCAAGCGGGGATGAGCATTTTGCGGCAGATCGATACGAATCTTGAATTTGTCGTCAAGGACATTGAGAACATGTCCTTGTTTCTGATCGGCAACAAGGAGGTTCAACAGTATTTGAGCAATAAGGGAGACGATGCCGTCAAGCAGACCCAAATGATCGAATTTTTATCCAATCTCGTCTATTCCAAGCCGTACATATCCGATATCACGATTTATCCCAAATATAAATCCCATCCGGTATCCAATACGACGATACTGCAATCGGGCCTGCCCGATATTACGCAGAAGGAACCGGACTATTTCGAGGCACACCCCAGATGGTGGTCTTCAGTGTACGAGAACCATACGAACGTCGGCGTCAAGCGGGTTATATCACTGGTGCGTCCGGTTCGCAACATGTTCTCATTTGAACAAATCGGCATGCTCGTCATCAGCTTGGATGAACAATCGGTGGCGCGAATGCTGAAGCAATCCGTCATCGAAGGCGATGATTACACGATGCTGGTTGATTCAGAAGGACGAATCCTTTCGAGCGGAACAAACTCCTCTATGAACGGTTCATTGGAAGACTTCTTGCCGGGACTTATGCCGTTTACAAAGACGACAGGGTCCGTCAATTATGGAGAGCAGGCATCAAAGAAAACGATTCTTTATTTAACGGTGCCGGATGTGAACTGGACGCTGGTCAGGGCCATACCGTATGCCGAGTACAGGTCGCAAAACCGGTATGTTCTTGCGCTTACGGCGGTGTCCGTCGGTTTAGCGGGCCTGCTGATCGCCTCACTCGTCGTTTTCTTCGTCAAGCGGGTGACGCGGCCTCTGCTGATGCTGACGCACTTTCTGAAGGATACCGATCCGGAGGAGCCGATACAGCCGTATCCCGTGGAGTCGATGGACGAGGTCGGACAGCTGGTGCGCAGCTATAACAAGCTGGGCGGGCGAATAGAACGGCTAACGGAGCAAGTGAAGCATAACGAATCGCTGAAGAAGGAAGCCGACATGCAAGCGCTTCAGGCGCAGATCAACCCGCACTTTTTGTATAATACGTTATCTTCGATCCATTGGATGGCTTTAATGAATGAAGACATGAAGACGGCCAATATGGTCGGCAGCCTGAGCGATTTCCTGCGCTTCAGCCTAAACAAAGGGGCTCCGTACTGCCCTGTGGAGCAAGAAATCGCGCATGCCCGCCACTATGCGAACATTCAATCGATTAGGTACCCGGACAAGTTCGAAATCCGCTTCTTCGTCGATCCCGCGATGCATGGCCGCATGATGCTCAAGCTGCTGCTTCAGCCTTTGATCGAAAATGCGCTCATTCATGGCATTCAGAAGAGAGAAGGCAAAGGCGTCATTCATGTGCACGCCGTCATGCAAGGGGCGACGATGAACTTCGTCGTCGACGATACCGGCACCGGCATGGAGCCGGACAGACTGAGCGACGTCTTGAGCAGGCTTTACCCGCCGGATGACCGTGAACAACCTATCGAGCAAGGAAGCTATGGCCTCAGGAACGTACATCAACGGCTCTTGCTGCACTACGGCAATGAGGCAGGACTTACGATTGAAAGCATGGAGGGCATAGGAACGCGAGTCACGTTTACCATACCTGTAATGGAGGAATCTTAAGGCATGAAAATTTTGATCGTGGACGACGAAGTGATCATTCGCACCGGGCTCAGCACGGTGATCAATTGGAAGGAGCTCGGCTTCGAGCTGCTGACCCCGGCCGCTTCCGCCGAGGAGGCGATTGTGCGCATACCGGATGAACGGCCGCATATTGTACTGACAGACATCCGCATGACCGGCAAGGATGGCCTGGAGCTGACGGCCGAGGTGAAGCAGCTGCTGCCCGATTCGGAAATTATTATTCTTACCGGCTATGAGGATTTCAGCTATACCCAGCAGGCGATCCGGGAGGGCGTCAGCGATTATTTGCTCAAGACGAGTCCGCCCAAGGAAATCATTAAGGCCGCAATGAAAGCGAAGCAGCGCATATTAAACCGGTGGGCTGCGCTGAAGCAAGGTCATATTCAGCAAACGGCTTTCCGTGACAGCCTGCTCGAGCGGTTAGTGACGGAAGGCCGTCTGGACGAGCAGTCGCTCGCGCAAATCCCCCAGCTGCTGCCGAAGGTGCATCCGGATGCCAAGTCGTTCCAGGCGCTTATCATCGCAGCATCCGGCTGGGGCGATGATACGATTTACGCCAATTCTCTTCATTTTGCAGTCGAGAATATGGTCAGGGAGCTGCTTGATTGCGAGACCTTGCTGCGCAAAGACTGCGTCCTGCTCATCCTAAGCCGGCATCAAGCGGTAATCGATCTTTATAAGGTCAAGCTGGAATTAGATCGAATCAGCCGGAAGCTGAAGTGCAAGCTATTCATCGCCGCAGGCTCCTGCGTGCGGGAGCTCCGCGACTTGAAGACGTCGTATGCGGAGGCTTCATTCGCTTTTACCTTCAAAGGGTTCGCCGGGCGGGAAGACTTAGTCGCTTATGACGATGTCAAAGGGTGTGTTGGCGGAAGAACGATTTGCACGCAGGAGGAGGAGGAGCAGATCATATCTATTTTGAAAAACGGGAACGCCGTCGAGCTGCGGTATTGGGTTAACCAAGCGATAAGCGCTCAGCTCGCGGATCCGGCAGTAACGCCAAGCTCGTTCCGAACCTATTCCAATTCGGTCATTATTTCAGGGCACCGTTGGCTTGAACGGGTTATGCAGTCACTGGGAGAGGAGGAGCCGCTTCCGGAGCAGCTTCTGCAGCAGCCGGCCGACATGTCTGTGCAGCCGGATGAAGCGCTGTACAAGCATTTGCATACTCTAATGGGCAAGTACCAGGAGATGGCGGCGGGCGAGCGGGTAACTTATATCAAACGCGCCATGGCCTATATTTGCGATCATTTAGACAAAAATTTGACGCTGCAGCAGGTGGCGAAGCATGTGCATTTAAACCCGAATCATTTCAGCGAAGTGTTCAAACGGGAGACCGGCCTGACTTATATCGAGTTCGTGACGCGGGAGCGTATCCGGCGCGCTATGAAGCTGCTTAGCCAGTCGCCGATGAAGATCAGCGAGGTGGCCCGGCATGTCGGCTATGAGGATGTTAAATATTTCAGCCAGCTGTTTAAGAAGGTTTCTGGAAAGACGCCTTCGGAATATCGAATAAAAAACTGAAGTTTATCCACCCTAATGCTGATTTCTGTCCCCTGCCCATTAAAAAATGTACCCCCTATACTAAAGAGGCAACTAAAACAAGGAGGTCACATCAATGAAAAAAGTATTATCCATTGCTATAACGCTTACGCTCACAATCTCACTCATCTTGACAGGCTGCGGCAAGAAAGAATCCGGGAACGAAACGGATCAGGCCGGCGGCAAAGAAAAGGTGAAGCTCTCTCTCTGGCATAACTTTACCGGTGACGACCAACGCGCCAAGACGATGCGCTCGATCATCGAACAGTTCCAAAAGGACCATACGAACATCGAGCTTGATATTCAAGCGATTCCGCCGGACGGCTACAGAACGCGTCTGAAAACGGTTGCGGCAGCAAACGAAATGCCTGACCTATTCGTCATGTGGCCGGGTGTTATGACGAAGGAGTTTCAAGCGGGCAAGCTGATTCAGCCTATTAATGAACTGCTCGAGAGCAAGCCGGAGTGGAGAGACGGATTCCTGCCTGGCTCGTTCGATGCCTTTACGATAGAAAACAACATTTACAGCGCGCCGATTGCGTTGTCCCCGACGTCTATTCTGTATTACAACCAATCGATTCTCGACGAAAACGGCCTGCAGGTGCCGAAAACGTGGGATGAGCTGTTGAACGCCGTTAAGGTGCTCAAGGAAAAAGGAATTACGCCAATCGCACTTGGCAATAAAGCAGCATGGGTTGCGCAGTCCAGTATTCTCAGCTCGCTGGCTGACCGTGTGACCGGCACGGACTGGTTCTTAAAAGCAGCTGCTCAAGACGGGGCGAAGTTCACTGATCCAGAATTCGTGCAGGCGCTTCAATATTTGCAGGATTTAGGAAATGAAGGCGCGTTCCAAGAAGGTTTCAATGCAATTGACAATACGCAAATGGAGCAAATGTTCGCGCAAGGCAAAGCAGCGATGATGATCGACGGCGGTTGGGCGCTGACGAACTTTGCAGCGAATGCTTCTGAAGAAGCAATGGCTCAAATGGGCGCAACGGTGCTTCCTTCTATCCCTGGCGGCAAAGGCGACCCGAATACGTTGTCCGGCGTTGTCGGAACAGGTCTTGGACTTGGCAAAGGCGCAACGGGCGCGAAGAAAGAAGCCGCATTCGAGCTGATGTATGCCATGGCTGGCCCTGACGCTCAGAAGAGCGTACTGGAAAGCAACCAGCTTGTCAGCTATAAAGTGGAACTCGACAAGAGCAAGGTAACGTCGATCTTCGCGAAAGTGTACGAGCTAGTGAATACCGTAAAGACGACTCCGGTATACGACGGCGTCATGACTTCAGCCGGCGCTGAAGCGGTGAACAACGGACTTCAGGAGCTGCTCATGGGCGGCAAACCGGAAGACATTGCGAAGAAAATTCAAGACGCGCAAGCGAAGTCGCTTGGCAAATAATGTAGAGAGTCTTAAATAACAAACAACATGTCGCGGTTTCAGTTCTCCTCCCGGCAGGAGGGCTGAAACTGCCCTACCTATTAGGGATGAAAGGAGTTCTGTATGACGTCTTCCAGCCGTATGAAAGGTTTTATCACCCTTGGACTTCTTCCCGCCCTGCTCTTATATCTGGTATTCGTTATTATCCCGATTATCTGGTCGGCCTATTACGGCTTATTCGATTGGAAAGGTATTGGCACGGCGAAATTCATTGGTCTCGGAAATTACCTGGAAGCGATCCAGGATCCTATATTTTGGCTTTCCTTTAAAAATAATATGCTCATTGTGGCTGCGTCCGTTTTCGGCCAAGTGCCGATTGCACTGTTTCTGGCCTTGTTCTTGCTCAAAAACAGCTGGTTCCACAAGTTCATCCGTTCCTCCGTATTCATGCCGATGGTTCTGTCTTCGGTTGTCGTCGGTATTATCTGGGGCTACATTTACCACCCGGAAATCGGGATTTTGAACTTCCTGTTGGATCGTTTAGGACTCAGCTCGTGGAAGCAGCTTTGGCTGTCCGATCCGAGTATTTCCATGTACTCGCTGATGGTGCCGATCATCTGGAACTACATCGGTCCTTACCTGATCATCTTTATTGCAGCGCTGCAAAACATTCCTAGTGAAATTGACGACGCCGCCAAAATCGACGGGGTGGAAAGTTCGCGCAAGCTGTTCTCCATTACGCTGCCGATGATCTGGGATACGATCAAGGTAGCGGTCGTACTCTGTATTTCCGGCAGCTTGAAGGCTTTCGACTTAATTTATATTATGACGGGCGGCGGTCCGGCACATTCAACCGAGCTGCTCGCGTCGTATATGTACAACAATACCTTCTCTATCTACCGATTCGGATACGGCAGCGCGGTGTCCACGACCATTATTATTTTGAGCCTCGTCTTGATTGCAGGCAGTCAATATTTGATGAAAAAAAATTATCGTTAAGGAGGAGGATCCGACAATGAAAGCAAGCAGTCATTCAAGCAGAGTATCCTCCTCTAAAAAGAGAATGGACCTGCGCAATTGGACAGGCGGGATCGTCAACGTATTGATGACCATGTACGCCCTGGTCACGCTCTATCCCTTATTGTGGTTATTTATGAGCGCGTTCAAGACTAATGAGCAATTTTTCTCCCGTCCGTTCCAGTTTCCGACCGACTGGCAGTGGGAAAACTTCACACGTGCGTGGGAAGTGTCCGATATGGGTCTTGCCATGTTTAACTCTGTGATTGTCACGATCGTGTCGCTTGTTCTGTCGCTAGTGATCGGGGCGCTGGCCGCCTACGTGCTGTCGCGTTTTCAGTTTCGATTCAAGCTGTTCTTTATGGGCTTGTTCCTGCTCGGGATGCTGATCCCGATTCACAGTACGCTCGTCCCGCTCTTTATTTTGATGAATAAGGTGCATCTTCTAAACACCTACTGGGCGCTTATTTTGCCGTATGTGGCGTTCGAGCTGCCGATTGCGATTTTTATTACGCAAGCCTACATGAACACCTTTCCGAAGGATATCGAAGAGGCGGCAGCAATCGATGGTACCGGCTACTGGGGCATCTTTGCTAGAATCATGCTGCCGCTGTCCCTTCCGGCGCTTTCTACCGTTGCGATATTGGCCTTCCTTCGCTTCTGGAACGAGTTTTCATTCGCGCTCGTATTCATCAGCAAGCCAGCGCTGAAGACGCTGCCGCTTAGCCTGTCCATGTTCGCCACAGGTTATATGACCGACTACAAGTTGACGATGGCCGCCTTATCCTTATCGGTTATTCCAACGATTATTGTCTACTTGATTTTCCAGAAGCACATTATGCAAGGGATGGTCGCAGGCGCAGTTAAAGGTTGAAATAATCCCCGCGGGGGCCAGCTCCGGCGGGGATTCCGCTCAAACGCCGCGCGGAGTGATAATGAGGTGCAATTTGTTTGCACCTTTTTATGTCGTTATCAGCGCGCGTGCGGACCCAATCATGGAGAGGATGCTGTCCCTCAAGTCGTATCAGACCTTATCGGACAGCCTTCCTGCTTCAAAATCAGATTATTACCCAACACTTAACGGTTAAACATTATAACGTTATATTGTTCTTTCAGTTTTTATGCTATTCTAAACGTATAAGAGAAAGCAATACGATTGTACGAGAATACGAGAATGAATAAGTCATCATTCTAGCTGCGGAAGTAGGTGAACAACATGCAAGATCGTTTCGTTTTGCACAATCTAAAGCGCGTCAGCGGAGAGTCTATCGATATTGTCGTGGAGAACGGCAGCATTGCCCAGGTGACTGAGGCGGGTCTAGCATTTGGACACCGTATGACAGATTGTTCCGGCGTTTATGTATCGAGCGGATGGATTGATCTGCATGTCCATGCATTCCCTGATTTTGATCCATACGGGGATGATATCGATGAAATCGGCATCAAGCAAGGTGTAACCACGATCGTGGATGCCGGAAGCTGCGGTGCGGACCGGATTGCGGATTTGGCCGCAACCAGAGAGTATGCCCGTACTAAGATGTTCGCCTTTTTGAATGTTTCAAGAATAGGTTTAGCCAGAGTCGACGAATTATCCAATCTCGAATGGATCGACACGAAGAAGGCCGTGCAGGCCGTACAGGATTTCAGTGGTTTCATCGTAGGATTAAAGGCTCGCATCAGCAGAAGCGTTGTCCGTGACAGCGGCCTGGAGCCATTACGCATAGCGCGTTCGCTGTCTGTTCAAACCTCGCTGCCGTTAATGGTTCATATCGGCTCCGGACCGCCGGGCATCGAGGAAGTCATACCGCTGCTGGAGAACAAAGATATTATTACGCATTATCTTAACGGGAAAAGCAACAATCTGTTTGACGAGGAAGGCAAACCGCTTCAGGCGCTGCTTGATGCCATCGGTCG
This sequence comes from Paenibacillus alkaliterrae, assembly GCF_021532375.1. Lineage (GTDB taxonomy): Bacteria > Bacillota > Bacilli > Paenibacillales > Paenibacillaceae > Pristimantibacillus > Pristimantibacillus alkaliterrae. Next base: position 170,304 of record NZ_JAKGAP010000010.1, on the reverse strand, counting down.
CGGCGTTCACCTCGACGTCGGCCACGGTACCGCGAGCTTTTCCTTTAAGGCTGCCGAAGCTGCGAAGCGCCGTCATATCCGTATAAATACGATCAGCACCGACATCTATCGCGGAAACCGGCTGAATGGTCCGGTATATAGTATGGCTCATGTCCTCACTAAATTTCTTTACTTGGGCTATTCACTGGAAGAAGTGATCTCAGCGGTCACCACGCGCGCGGCTGAATGGCTGGAGAAGCCTGAGCTTGGCCGCATTCGGGTTGGGGATGCCGCGAACTTAACCTTATTTACCGTTCGTAATGAACCGATTGCGCTTCTTGATTCCGAAGGGGAGCAGCGTATAGCGGAAAAGAGAATCGAAGCAAAAGGAGTCGTTATAAATGGCGAATTCATTGAATGTGAAATACGGACTTAAACGCGTCATTAATGCTAGCGGACGGATGAGTATATTAGGCGTATCCGCTCCTGCGGATACCGTCATGGACGCCATGAAGCATGGCGGACAAAATTATGTGGAGATCGCGGATTTGGTGGATAAATCAGGCGATTATATCGCACGAATTCTCGGCTCGGAGGCAGCGGTAGTCGTAAATTCGGCTTCAAGCGGCATTGCGCTGTCGGTTGCGGCGGTAGTAACGCAAGGAAACCGGCGCAAGAGCGTGCGTCTGCACCAAGAGTCCATCCCTAGAAATGAAATCATCATTCTGAAAGGCCACAACGTTCAATATGGAGCGCCCGTTGAAACGATGGTTTACTTAGGCGGCGGCAAGCTCATCGAAACGGGATACGCCAATGAGGGCAAAGCGGAGCATATGGAAGAGGCCATCACGGAGAACACGGCAGCCATTCTTTTTGTCAAATCGCATCATGCGGTTCAGAAAAATATGATATCCGTCGAGGAAGCATGGGTGATTGCGCAGCGAAACGGCGTTCCGCTCATTGTGGATGCGGCAGCGGAGGAAGATCTTCAAAAGTATGTAACATGCTCAGACCTGGTCATCTACAGCGGATCGAAGGCGATTGAAGGTCCGACATCCGGCATAGTCGGCGGCAAACGAACCTATATCGAGTGGGTCAAGATGCAATTGCACGGCATCGGTCGAAGCATGAAGGTCGGCAAGGAAACAACGTTCGGGCTGCTTCAAGCGCTCGATGAATATAGGGTCAAGGCGGACAAGAGCGGGCAAGAAAAAGAAGAGCTCCAAACCTTAATGCCTTTGAATGAGATAGACGGACTGCGAGTGAGCGTCGTGCAGGATGAAGCCGGCCGGGCCATATTCCGCGCACGGATTCATATCGATCCGTTGCAAGCGGGTATGACCGCAAAGCAATTGGTAACGGAGCTGCAAGACGGAGAAATTGCGATATACACGCGTGATTACGGCGTAAGACAAGGCTATTTCGATATCGATCCCCGTCCGCTTCAAGGCGATGATATGCAGGTTATCGCATCCCGAATTCGTGAACTGGCAGGAGGAAAATAAAATGTCAAAGATTATGAAACGGCTATACAAAAACCGGGTCGCTTTAAACGTATTAGCTAATAGCATAGAGAATGCCAAGGAAGTATTTGAAGCGTCGGAAGGCTGCGTTCTAGTCGGCGTTCTTTCGAAGGATTACAGGACGGTTGAAGAAGCGGTGGCCGCCATGAAAGCATACGGCAAAGAAATCGACGATGCGGTGTCGATTGGACTGGGCGCAGGCGATAACCGTCAAGCTGCCGTCGTTGCCGAGATTGCGAAGCACTACCCCGGCAGTCATATTAATCAGGTGTTCCCTGCCGTAGGAGCCACCCGTGCCAACCTAAGCGGGAAGCAGAGCTGGATTAACAGCTTAGTGTCTCCAACGGGCCGTGTTGGATATGTAAATATTTCAACAGGTCCCGTAAGCGCCGCACAAGGGGAACACGCGATTGTGCCGGTGAAGGCGGCGATTGCGCTAGTCCGCGATATGGGGGGCCAAGCCTTGAAATATTTCCCGATGAACGGATTAAGCCGCGAGGATGAATGGCGCGCCGTTGCGGAAGCTTGCGGTGAAGAGGGCTTCGCGTTAGAACCGACTGGCGGAATTGACATGGACAATTTCGAGACCATTCTGCGCATTGCTCTTGAAGCTCATGTACCGCAGGTCATTCCTCACGTCTATTCCTCGATTATTGACAAAGCAACGGGAAAAACGAATGTTGAGGACGTCCGCCGGCTGCTTGAAATCGTGAAGAGACTGGTTGATCGCAATGGCTAAACGGATCGCAGCCTTTGGCGAGGTTATGATGCGCTTGCAGGTGCCGGGTTATGAACTTCTATCGCAAGCCGGCAGACTGAACTTTTCTTTCTCGGGAACGGGAGTAAATGTGGCTTCAGCTCTGGCTCGTTTTGGGCATACAGGCTGCCTTGTAACCACCTTGCCGGCCAATGCCGTGGGGGATGCCGCAGCAGCTTATCTTCGCAAATTAAGTCTGGCACCTACTTTCATGATGCGGGGCGGCAATTACGTTGGCATGTACTTCCTGGAGAACGGCTTCGGCGCGCGGCCTAGCCGCGTTACTTATTCCAACCGGTTGGAAAGCAGCTTCAATACCGCCCCTGAAGGAACCTATGATGTTGAAGCCATCGCGAAGCAGGTGGATGTTGTTCATTTTTGCGGCATTACGCTGGCCATGAATGATACGGTCAGGCTTCATATGAAAGCATTGGCGAAAGCGGTCAAGGCGCATGGCGGAACGGTCGTCTTCGACTGCAACTACCGCCCGTCGCTTTGGGGGCAGGACGGCTATGAGAAGGCAAAGCCGCATTATGAGGATATGCTGCATTTGGCGGATATCGTCATGATGAACGAGAAGGACGCCATGTTCGTCCTTGGCATGAACACCGGGAAAGAAACCCGCATGGAACAGCTCACTGAGCTGATTCCAGCCGTCGCAGCCCAGTATGGGATCACGGTTATAGCCGGTACCCACCGTTCCATTAACGGCGACAATACACATTCCTTGCTTGGCTTTATGTACAAGAATCAAACCTTCTTCTTTTCCCAAAAGCTCACGTTTTCCGTCTATGATAGAATAGGTGCAGGAGATGCCTATACGAGCGGAATTGTGCATGGCGAGGCCAGCGGATTTTTGCCGGAAAAGACCGTCGGGTTTGCCGCGGCGGCCGGCATGCTGGCGCATACGATTGCGGGCGATACGCCCATGTCGTCCGAGAGCGATATCCTCCGGGCCATGACCGAAGCAGTAGGCGATGTGGAAAGGTAGTGAATGCCGCAGTGATCTTATCCCGCAAGAAGAGACCTCTATATTTGCAAATTAAAAATATAATAAAGGACCGGATCCTGCACGGGGTTTATCCCATCGAGACCAACATTCCTTCAGAGCCTCAATTGGAAACGGAATTCGAGGTCAGCAAGATTACAGTCCGCAATGCGATTAAGGAGCTCGTTCAAGAAGGTTACCTGGAGACAAACAGCGGCAAAGGAACAAAGGTGATTCGAAATACGTCCGCCTCCAAGCTTTCGACGTGGAAACGATTTACGGAAATTTTAGTCGAGGAAGGTCATCGGATCCAAAAGCAATTGCTGCGCATGGAAGCAGTCGTTAACGAAGAAGGTACGGAGCCTTATCGATTATTCGGAGAGCAGTGTCTTCGCTTAGAGCGTCTCTATCTGCTTAATGACGCGCCTTATATCCATTACACGCATTATTTAACTATGCGGAGGGGAGATATAGAGCTGACCGATTTGAACGCCCAATCCTTGTACGGCATGTTTGAAGAGCGGCAAATTTCTTTGGCCAATTTTCGGGACCGGTTCGCGGTCGCCTTTGCCCCGTCTTCAGTGGAGAGCATATTACGCGTCGATGAGAAGACACCGCTGCTTAAGCGATCCCGTTATTCTTATGATGAAACCGGGGAGATTATCGAATTCAGCGTAGGGTATTACAATACGGAGATGCAGACGTATATCGTAAACTATGATGTGTAAAAAACAATAGTCAGGCCGAAGACTCCTTCTAGCTTTGCAGAAGGAGTCTTTCGCCATGTTGATTAACTATTCCTGCAGTGAACATATTCCCCCGGCAGAGGACGTAGAGATAAGAAAAGAGATGAAACCGAAATAAACCGGATCAGAAGCATACAGGCAACGCTGCGTCAAAAAGACTAAGGATAAAGGTGGAATGCGCGTTGGAAACGCAGGCTTACCGACCGGCATGTCATGTGCGTTTTGTTACGGCCGCTGCCCTATACGATGGTCATGATGCTTCTATTAATATTGTGAGACGGATTCTTCAAGCCTCAGGCGTGGAAGTCATTCACCTTGGACATAACCGGTCTGTCGAAGAGGTGGTGAATGCGGCGATTCAAGAGGATGTGCAGGGAATTGCCGTTAGCACGTACCAGGGCGGCCATGTCGAGTATTTGAAATACATGTATGACTTGCTTCAAAAGGAGGGAGCGGGCCATATTCATATCTTTGCCGGCGGGGGAGGCGTAATTGTCCCTGCCGAGATCAAGGAATTGAGCGGTTACGGCATCGCCAAAATCTTTTCCCCGGACGATGGCCGCGAGCTGGGATTGCAGGGCATGATCAACGAGATGATTCGAAGATCCGATTTTCCGACACCTAAGCAGTTAGATCGGGAGTTGGCCGGATTACAGGCCAAAAACTGGGGCTCCATTGCGAAATTGATTACGCTTGCGGAGGAAGCTGTAACGAAAGGAGGCGTTGATGGAACCGTTAGCGCTGCCTTGAAGCTATTGAAACCGGATGCGCCGGCCATTCCCGTTTTGGGAGTGACGGGCACGGGCGGAGCGGGCAAAAGCTCGTTGACGGATGAATTGGTGCGCCGTTTTCTTAATCAATTCCCGGATCGCTGCGTTGCTGTCATTTCCGTCGATCCTTCCAAGATGAAGACAGGAGGGGCGCTGCTTGGGGACCGTATCCGGATGAACGCGATAAATAACTCCCGCGTGTACCTGCGCAGCATGGCGACCCGGGGCTCCAAATCCGAGCTAAGCGATGCCACAAAAGAAGCTGTCGATATCGTCAAAGCGGCCGGTTACGATTTTGTCATTGTTGAAACAAGCGGGATCGGACAAGGCGACTCCAGAATCGTCGAGCTATGCGATGTAGCGATGTACGTTATGACGAGCGAATTCGGGGCAGCGACCCAGCTGGAAAAAATCGATATGATCGATTTTGCGGATATCATCGTCATCAATAAGTTTGAACGAAGAGGATCCGAGGATGCTCTGAGGGATGTACGAAAGCAATACAAGCGCAGCCGCCAGCTGTTCGAGGTTCCGGACGAGGAGCTGCCTGTATACGGGACGATTGCCAGTCAATTCAACGACCCGGGAACAGACGTCCTGTTTGCGAGCCTAATGAAGATTGTGGAGAAGAAAACCGGAGGCGCGTGGCCTTCCTCATACGATGACAGCATGCAAAGAGTAATGAAGAAAAACAACATTATTTCACAGGACCGAATCGGGTACTTGGGAGAAATCATACAAACCGTCCGGCAATATAAGAAGTTTATGAAAGAACAGGTTGCGGTTACTCGAAAGCTGTCCCAGTTAAAGGGAACCAAACAAATGATAGAATCCGATCAGGGGCGGATCATGACGGAGGCAGAGGCGCAACATTTTGCGGCAAAGTTGGACGAAATGCTGGCGATTAACGAATCCAAGCTCCATCCGGAATGCAAGAAAATGTTGGAAGAGTGGCCGGGGATCCGAGAAGCCTATAAGCAGGACCAACTGGTCACCCAAGTTCGCGGCAAGGAAATATGCACGGATTTATATACGGAATCGCTGTCCGGCAATAGGATTCCGAGAGTCAGCCTGCCTAAGTGGGAAGATGAGGGGGAAATTGTGCGCTGGCTTCTTGCTGAAAATCTGCCCGGTTACTTTCCTTATACAGCGGGCGTATTCCCGTTTAAACGGGCGAATGAAGATCCGAAGCGCCAATTTGCTGGAGAGGGAACTCCTGAGCGCACCAACCGCCGGTTTCATTATTTATGCCAAAATGAAGAGGCCAAGCGATTATCGACCGCCTTTGACAGCGTTACTCTGTACGGTCAGGACCCCGATTACCGTCCCGACATCTACGGGAAAATCGGGAACAGCGGTGTGAGTGTATGCACGTTGGATGATATGAAGAAATTGTTTGACGGTTTTGATTTATGCCATCCTTCCGCCAGTGTTTCGATGACGATCAATGGACCGGCACCGATTATTTTGGCGATGTATATGAACACCGCCATCCATCAGCAGGTTGAAAGGTTTGCGGTAAAGAACGAAAGGCAGCCGAGCCAGGAGGAATACGAAAGCATCAAGGATTATACGCTGCAAACGGTGCGCGGTACCGTTCAGGCAGATATATTGAAAGAGGACCAAGGACAAAACACATGCATCTTCTCTACCGAGTTTGCTTTGAAAATGATGGGCGATGTAGGGCAGTACTTCATCGATCATAAGGTGCGTAACTACTATTCCGTGAGCATCAGCGGCTATCATATTGCCGAAGCGGGCGCCAATCCGATTTCCCAATTGGCGTTTACGCTGGCGAACGGATTTACTTATGTGGAATACTATTTAAGCCGCGGTATGGATATCGATAATTTTGCTCCAAATCTCTCTTTTTTCTTCAGCAATGGTTTAGATGCCGAGTATACCGTCATGGGCCGTGTGGCGCGCCGGATTTGGTCGACCGTCATGAAACATAAATACAAGGGAAATGAGCGCAGTCAAAAGCTGAAGTACCATATTCAAACCTCCGGCCGCTCCCTCCATGCACAAGAGATGGATTTCAATGATATCCGCACCACTTTGCAAGCGCTGATTGCGATTTATGACAACTGTAACTCCTTGCATACGAACGCCTATGATGAAGCGGTCACGACGCCGACGGAAAATTCGGTTCGGCGGGCTATGGCGATCCAAATGATTATCAATAAGGAGCTGGGCCTCGCGAAAAACGAAAACCCGCTGCAAGGATCCTTTATTATAGATGAGCTAACCGATCTCGTTGAAGAAGCGGTCCTCAATGAATTTCAGCGGATCCACGATCGCGGGGGAGTGCTCGGGGCGATGGAAACCCAGTACCAGCGCGGAAAAATCCAAGAGGAATCACTCCTTTATGAACATAAGAAGCATACGGGGCAATTGCCAATCATCGGCGTGAACACCTTCATTAATCCGAATGCAGATGAAACGGCTTATGAGATCGAATTGGCCCGATCGACGGAAGAGGAGAAGCAAACCCAGATTGCGAATCTCCAAGCGTTCCAGCTCCAGAACCAAAATGAATGCCCCGCAGCGCTCGAACGACTGAAACAGGCTGCTTTGGCAAACGGAAATATTTTTGAAGAGCTGATGGAAACGGTTAAATGGGCATCGCTTGGACAGATCACAAATGTTTTATTCGAGGTGGGGGGACAATACCGCAGGAATATGTAAGGGAGCCCGAATCCATCATTGAGTTGTTAGCCCCTTATCGCTATAATTAAACGAGAAAAAAGTTTAAACAGAAAAGGTGTCATTCATGAGCATATTAAACGTAGAACGACTAAGTCACGGGTTCGGAGATCGCGCGATCTTCAATGACGTATCCTTCCGCCTGCTTAAAGGCGAGCACATTGGACTTATCGGCGCCAACGGCGAGGGCAAGTCCACCTTCATGAACATTATTACGGGCAAACTCCAGCCGGATGACGGCAAGGTTGAATGGTCCAAGCGCATGCGCGTCGGCTACCTTGATCAGCATGCGGTGCTTAACAAAGGGTTAACGATCCGCGATGTTCTTAAGGGAGCCTTCCAATATCTGTTCGATATGGAACAAGAGATGAACGATATGTATGGCAAGATGGGCGATGTATCTCCGGAGGAGCTGGAGCAGCTGCTTGAGGATGTCGGAACGATTCAGGACGCGCTGACAAGTCAAGATTTTTATTTGATCGATGCCAAGATCGAAGAAACCGCCCGCGGACTGGGGCTTACCGATATTGGACTGGATAAGGACGTTAACGATCTTAGCGGAGGACAACGGACGAAGGTATTGCTGGCGAAGCTGCTGCTTGAGAAGCCGGACATTCTTCTTCTCGACGAGCCTACGAACTATCTTGATGAGCAGCATATCGAGTGGTTGAAGCGTTACCTGCAGGAGTATGAGAATGCCTTTATTCTCATTTCACATGACATTCCGTTCCTTAACAGCGTCATTAACCTGATCTATCATATGGAGAATCAGGAGTTGAACCGTTATGTCGGGGATTATGAGTACTTCCAGCAGGTCCACGAAATGAAAAAACAGCAGCTTGAATCGGCCTTTAAGCGCCAGCAGCAGGAAATTGCCGATTTGAAGGATTTCGTAGCCCGGAACAAAGCGAGTGTCGCGACGCGAAACATGGCGATGTCCAGACAAAAGAAGCTCGACAAGATGGATGTCATCGAGCTGGCTAAGGAAAAGCCGAAGCCGCAATTTAACTTTAAGGATGGAAGAACTTCCGGCAAGCTGATATTCGAGACGAAGGATCTCGTTATCGGTTATGACAGCCCGTTATCCAGACCGCTCGACCTGCGTATGGAGCGGGGGCAGAAGATCGCGCTTGTGGGTGCGAACGGGATCGGTAAAACGACGCTGCTGCGGAGTATTTTAGGAGAGATTCAGGCTCTTTCCGGCACGGTTCAGCGCGGAGAACACTTGAATATCGGCTATTTTCAACAGGAAATGAAGGAAACGAATTACAATACATGCATTGAAGAGGTATGGAAGGAATTCCCTTCCTATTCGCAGTTCGAAGTGCGTGCGGCACTGGCCAAGTGCGGACTCACGACCAAGCATATCGAGAGCAAAATTGCCGTGCTTAGCGGCGGAGAGAAAGCGAAGGTACGCCTCTGCAAGCTGATCAACAGCGAAACGAACCTGCTCGTGCTTGATGAGCCGACCAACCACCTGGATGTGGACGCTAAGGATGAGCTAAAGCGCGCACTCAAGGCGTACAAAGGCAGCATCTTGCTGATTTCCCACGAACCGGAATTTTATCGCGATGTCGTCACGGATACTTGGAACTGTGAATCTTGGACGACAAAGGTGTTTTAGATTGGACAAAGCTTGACAGTGTGAAGTTTATAAAAGGAAAAAAGGGGCTGTCCCTTAGTCATATTAAAATGACTTTCGGGTCAGCCCCTTTTTTTTTACTTTTCGGTCATGTTGTCCGTTTCCGATTGAGGTTGGTTGCCGGCGGACTCGATTTCCCCTTCGAGCTTTTGTTCATTAAACCAAAGAGGATCCTCGCAATCGACCTCGCCATTGTAGTTGATTAGTATTTCTTCCCCAGCATGGATATCCGTGTAAGCAAAGAAGTCGACCGTGTGGTTGTCAAAGTTAATATCATAGAAGGCATTAGGCGTATAGGAGTGGTTAAACAGCATGCCATATCCTAAGAGGAGGGCCGTGTGGTTAGCCCCATACTCAAACATGTAATCTGCGAGTAATGTTTTCTCTATGAAAACATGTTGTTCGTTCGGGTAAGGAATGACCGGTGCTTCATGGATAAGATCACCTTTTGCTATATCCTGTGTCGCAAATACCCCTCTATTGAACTCACCGTCGCTAAGCTTAGAAGTCTTTATCTCAATCATGTTAGTCACCTGCGCGTTCTTTAGTCTATGGAAATCCTCATTCGATTAAGGATTAAATTAATAATTATAACTGTCTTTTAGTACTATGGCAAATTCATATTTGTCGATACATATTCAGAAGCTTCTACTCCAGAAAAACGGTGTTGAACGGGTAATCCATCTTACGGCTTCGATATTCGCGCGGAGATAATCCAAGGTATCGCCGGAAAACCTTGCCGAAATAGCTTGGACTATCGAACCCGCACAGCATTCCGACCTCCTGAACGCTTACAGCCGTGCTCCGCAGCATCGTAACGGCGGCCTCGATTCTTCGCCGGCGCAAAAATTCCAGAGGGGAAATCAGCTCCTGCTTCTGAAATAAACGGCAAAGATAAGCCCGGGATATACCGCAGTGGGAAGCAATGTCCTCCAAGGAAAGATTCAACGCGTAATTTTCTTTCATAAAGCTTTCGGCCTTGCGAACCAGCGGGTGCGACTCCAGATCCGGAGCGGAGGCGACATCGGGAGCCAGCATCGACAGCAAGAAGTTATAAAGCAAGGAGGAGAGCGCGGAGGACTCGGATTCACGATCCTCCGATATCGCTCTGTAAAGCTCCCAGAACCTGGCTATCGGCAAAGATTTGGGCTGAAGGGTTAGAATGTGGCCGCTCCTGTCAAGGATTCGGTCCCACATTCGCAGCGCATCCTCACCCTTGGCGTTTAGCCAGATGAATTCCCAAGGCTCCCCAGCCTCATGGGTGTAGTAGTAGCGATGCGAGCTTGGAATTTTCACCAGAAAAGCAGTTCCCGCACGCAACGGGTATGTTCGTCCGTCGAGGTCAAGCTTGCCTTCTCCGCTTAACGTATACTGAAAGATCACATGACCGTTATCGGTTCTGGTTTGCCCGTCATTCCCATATTTTTCTGAATTCGTCGACTGCCAGCCGATCGAGTCGAGGAGCATATAGGGGATGGATTCGGTATACCGAAACGCAAAAGCGCCGGGATTCATTTGAATACCTCCTTATATCAATCCTGTATTGTAAATTGTATCATAAATAGGCGGAGCGTAAGCGAATGTTTGAAAATGCCGAATCCATTTGAGGTCAATATCGTAATAGTTTGGCTAACAAATTCAGATTGTTGACGTATTTTTGCTTTGTTAGAATGGAGCCATAAACAATCGTTTTCTATGTAATCGCTTGTTGCGGTCCGGGAAACGAAATCGACCGACAGAGGAGTTGGCATGGTGACAAAATTGCCTCCCATTTTCGAAACACGCTGTATAAGCTCGCTGAGTAAAGTGTTCGCCGATACGGAGCTTCAAGACTCCGCCGTACGCGAAGGAACGGCGCTTTGGAAGGAGACTTATTCTTTCCAGGTCGCTTACCGTTCCTCTAAATTAATCAAGCCTCTCCAGATCAAGGCCGATTCCCCGCTCTTGCCCTACCTTTCTATCCGGACGGTCGGGTTATCGCCTTCGGAGCTGCCGGTTTACGACAATCCGGACTCCGGTTATATGCGAACGGCGCCGGGCTTATATCCGGATCCGTTATACCCGCTTTCGGAGGGTCTGCGTGCCGTGCCCGGCCAATGGCGCTCGGTATGGGTCACGGTATCACTGCCGTCCAAGGCAGACTTCGATTCCGCAATAATAGGCCCAAGCTCATTGTTTACGATCGATCTGCAGTTTTCCGACGCAACCGGGAACCTCTTGGGCGAGGAACGCTTCACTCTGGAGGTCATGCCGGCGGAGCTGCCTGAGCAAAAATTGCTTCACACGGAATGGTTTCATTGCGATTGCATTGCGACACATTACGGCTGCGAGGTATTTAGCGAGGAGCATTGGCAGCTCATTGATCGTTACATACGCAATGCGGCAGACCATGGAGTTAATATGCTGCTAACCCCTCTTTTTACGCCGCCGCTCGATACGGCTGTGGGAGGGGAGCGTCTGACAGTCCAGTTAGTCGGCTTGGAGCAAACAGGCGATAATCAATACCGTTTCGACTTCAGCAGGCTTGAGCGCTGGGTTGCCATGTGCAAGGAGCTGGGCATCCGGTATTTTGAGTTTTCCCACCTGTTCACGCAATGGGGCGCGCAGCATGCGCCGAAGATCATTGCCACTGTGGAAGGTGCGGAGAAACGGATCTTCGGGTGGGAAACGGAAGCGGCAGGCGAGCCGTATCGGCAATTTCTGGACCAGTTCCTTCCTGAACTTGTGCGTTTTATCCGCTCCCGCGGCTTGGAGAAGCAAGTTTATTTTCATGTCTCGGATGAACCGGCGGGGCATCAACTGGACAGCTATAAGCAGGCAAGCGATATTTTAAAAAGCCATTTATCCGACTTCGCGTTCCTGGAGGCGCTTTCGGATTACGAATTTTACGAGCATGGCCTCGTCCCGATCCCGATTCCCTCTAACGATCATATCGAGCCCTTTCTCGAAAACGGCGTCGAGCCTTTATGGACCTACTATTGCTGCGGTCAGCACCGGGAGGTTTCCAACCGGTTTTTCAGCATGCCGTCTTCTCGAAACCGGGTATTGGGCGTACAGCTGTATAAGTTCGGCATTCAAGGGTTTCTGCACTGGGGCTATAATTTCTGGTACTCGCAATATGCGACGCGGACGATCGATCCTTTCCGGGTAACCGACGCGGATTGCGCCTTTGCTTCCGGGGATCCGTTCGTCGTTTATCCCGGACAGGACGGACCGATTGATTCGATTCGCTGGGAGGTATTCCGCGAGGCGCTGCAGGATTTGCGCGCATTGGAATTGTTTGAATCACTGGCGGGCAGAAGTAAGGCGATGGCGCTGCTGGAGGAGGATCTGAAGGATGGATTGACCTTCAAGACATACCCTTCCGATCCGGGCTGGCTGCTTCATACCCGGGAGCGGATCAATCAGGCGATAAAGGCCGTGTCAGTAATCGGACGAGGAGAGGACATGGATACGTCAGAATGACGGCACCATTGCCGTACCGCCCGAACATCAGCCAGAGTTGAACGGCTAAGGCGAAATTTATGCAGGAAGCCGAAAAAAGTTTATTGACCTTGATAGCGCTTCTACCTAAGATGGAGGCTAGCTTATACGATGAGAGGAGAAATAAGATGAATAATACGAAACTTGCACGGCCTACGCCCCAGCAGATGGCATGGCAGGATTTGGAGCTGGGTATGTTTTTTCATTTTGGCATCAATACTTTCTGCGATCAGGAATGGGGGGAAGGGACGGATTCGCCGCAATTGTTCAATCCGAAGGAGCTTGATGCCCGCCAATGGATACGCACGGCTAAGGAAGCCGGATTTAAGTATGTGATCTTGACGGCGAAGCATCATGACGGCTTCTGTCTATGGCCGACGAAGACGACCGATTATTCCGTGAAGTCAAGTCCCTGGAAGGACGGGAAGGGCGACGTAGTCCGCGAGGTGGCAGATGCTTGCCGCGAAGAAAATATGCTGCTCGGACTGTATGTATCGCCTTGGGACCGGAATGCTCCCAGCTACAGCGATCCGGATGCCTATGACGATTTTTATGCCGAGCAATTGACCGAATTGCTGACGGAATACGGTCCGTTGGTTGAAGTCTGGTTCGATGGGGCTGGGTCGGAAGGCCGCAAGTATGACTGGCCGCGCATTATTGGGCTAGTGCGGAGCCATCAACCGGATGCGATGGTCTTTAACATGGGAGCGCCGACGATTCGCTGGGTTGGCAATGAGGATGGTGTCGCCCCGTACCCGTGCTGGAATACGGCTGAAAGCGCTCGAGTCAGCATGTTTACAAGCGACATGAATACTTGGATGGAGGAGACGCCCGAATGGGTCCCTGCTGAATGCGACGTGCCCATTCGCAATCGTCATTGGTTCTGGCATCCGGATGATGAACAGAGCCTGCATTCGCTCGAACATCTGTTGGACTTGTATTACCGGTCCGTCGGTCACGGCACCACGCTGCTGCTGAATGTGTCTCCGGATAATCGGGGACTGCTGCCGGAGGCAGATGTAAGTCGAGTGCTGGAATTAGGCGCGGAGATTCGGCACCGTTTCGGCAATCCTTTGTCCGAGACACGGGGCAGCGGTAACGATATCATTCTTGAATGCGCGGAAGAACAAGAGATCGATCATATCGTGACGATGGAAGACATTGCTCATGGAGAGCGGGTTAGGCATTACATCATCGAAGCTGAGATTGCCGGCGAATGGGCGCCTATTGCTGAAGGCAGCGCAATTGGACATAAGAAGATCGACCGTATCGAACCGCCTGTCCATACGAGCAGAATCAGGCTGCGCGTATTGGAGGCAGTTGAATCTCCGGCAGTACGTTTGCTGTCTGTCTTTGGTCCTTCAGGCCGAGTGTAGAACCTTATGAAGCATCCAAGCCTCGATACTGATCCGGTATCGGGGTTTCTTCATCAAAACTCAGCGAGCGCGAGTAGATACGCCTCGAAAACGGGTACTTCGGAGGAGGATTATATTGGATATTTTACTTGTCGAAGATGATGAATCAATTCGCGATGTGCTGAAATCGTACTTTCTCAATGAAGGCTGGAACGTAAAAGAAACCGGTAACGGGAAAAATGCTCTGCAATTGATTCAGGATTTTAAAATAGATCTTGTCGTGTTGGATTTAATGATCCGAGGGATGCAGGGGGAGGACGTTTGCGGTAAGATCAGGCAGTTCTCGACCGTGCCGATCATTATGATTACATCAAAGGTGAAAGAAACCGATACGATTAACGGTTTGAATTTGGGGGCCGACGACTATATTACGAAGCCGTTCCGCATGAAAGAAGTGATCGCCCGTATTCACGCTTTAAAACGGCGGATGGATATGTTCTCGAGCGATAAATTAAATCCAATCACGATCAAGCGATTCAATAGGGGGCGGTTTGTCGTAAACTTTACGACGAAAGAAGTGTTTGTGGACGGGAAAAAGGTTGACTTGACGCATACCGAATTTAAGGTGCTGAACGTATTGACGAATACGCCGGGAAAAGCGTACAGCAGGTATGATTTGACGTACGAGGTCCACGGTTACCGCAATATAGACGTTGGCCGGACAATGGACATGCATATTCGGAATATAAGAAGCAAAATTGAAGCCGACCCCAAAGCTCCGCTCTATATCGTTACGAAAATCGGTTCCGGGTATAAGTTTGAATATCAGCCCGATGTGCAGCTTTCATGAAACGTTTCTTATCCGGGACGCGATTCGTGCTTTTTCTTTCCTTTGCCTGTTTGTCTGTTTTTCTGCTGTCGGCCATGTTTATCGGGGGTTCGGCTGCAAAGGAGCTGTCGCTTATTGAGTACAGAAAGCAGTATTACAAGGACCAAAGCCACAAGCTTGCGTATGCCCTTCAAACCCATATAAGGTTCGAGCGGCTGTCGAAAGACGAAATCCAGCTTTTGCATAATTTCTCGGCGGTTTATACGTTCGCCTTTCGTTATTATGCAGCTGACGGCAGCACCCTATTGTTCGATTCGGCCGATAACCGTCCCCTGGCTGCCGAACCTTTCGATTTCGACGTTCCCATTATCGTGGAAGGGAATTTGATCGGGTATATTAAGACTTACTTTGATTTGAGCAAGCATGACTTTTCCTATTATCCCGGCCAGGCGATGGAATCATCACGGCCCAACGCGGTCTTGTTCGCCGGATTGCTGATCTTATCCGTCCTCCTAAGCTATGTTATGGCCAAGAAGCTATCCGGTTCGATCGTTGCAAGCAGCAAAGTGGCCGATCATATCGCCGGCGGTATCCGGGGAACGAGGATGCCGGTCACAGGAACAAGCGAAATGAAGCAGCTCGCCAGCACGATTAACGCATTGGTCGCCGAATTCGACCGCCAGGAAGGGTGGCGGAAGCAGATGATGCAGGATTTGGCGCATGAACTGAGAACGCCGTTAACCTCGCTGCTTTCCCGCATAGATGCGATTCTCGACGGGATACTTCCGGCCACGGAGGAAAACATGCACAAGATTCATACTGAAATCGACAGACTGTGCAGGCTGGTGGACGATTTGGAAAAACTGTCGGAGGCGGAAGGGGCCCGCTTTGAGCTGAATATCGGGCAGGTTGATATGACACAGCTCGTGAAGGATGTTTACGAAGGTTTTTTGTTTATGAGCAAAGGAAAAGACATTCACTTTACATTTCAGAAACCGCATGTTCCTTGTTATGCCGAAGTCGATCCGGACCGCTTTATTCAGATAATATCGAACCTGGTTTCCAACGCGATTAAATATACGCCGGCCGGCGGCTCCGTCGAAATGGGCTTATACCCCGCCGAAACCGGTATCGTCTTTTACTGCCAGGACAACGGGATCGGCATCTCAAAAAAGGATCTGCCGCTTATTTTCAACCGGTTTTATCGGGTGGATAAATCCCGGAGAAGGAAGAACGCGAGCGGGGGGATTGGCGTCGGCCTCAGCATCGCTAAAGCATTGGCCGAGGCGCACGGGGGAACAATCGGGGTAGAGAGCGCGCCCGGAAAAGGCTCGAAGTTTTATGTCAACATTTAAACTGCAGGAGGCTACCGATGTTCGTACAAGACGCTTTTACCCGCCTTTACCGGCAGTTATGGATTGTCAGTTTTCCGATTATTCTCGATACGGTTTCGTTCATGGCAGGGTGGTATATGATCGGTTTCACAGGCGAATCCCGGTTATCTTGGCGAGTCATTCTGGAAATGGGAATGCCGTCAGTGAGCCACTTGTTCAATACGCCGCTGCTTGCGAATCAGATCGAATTTCTGAACAATGCCGGAAAACCTTCGTTTGCATGGATTGCCGTCGCATTGATCATGCTGCTGTCCGCGTACGCGCAAGGGGGATTTATTTCCGCGCTATGGAACATGACCGAGCGGAAAACGGCAACGTTCAAATCATTTATTCGCGATGGACGAAAGCATTGGATACGGTTTATCGGGCTCTATGTGATGATCATGCTGGCGAAAATTGCCGTTACATCCCTTTTGGTCCTGTTATTCGGGATTGCCGGGACGCTTGTTTCACTCCTCTTTTTTATCGTCATGAGAGTGCTGTTCATTTATTTGGAATTTACGATGGTCATTGACCGCATGAGCATTGGCGCCGCACTGCGCCAAAGCCGGCGTTATATGAAGCTGTCCGGTCCGCAGACGACGGCTTTAATCCTGGCGATGTTTCTTATCTCCGGCGCGATAAGCGTGATCATCCATTGGATCTGGCAACCGGTCGCGATCGTGACGGGCATCGTGGTTTATGCCTACCTGATGACCGCCATCCAGTTAGCCTTTATAATGACGCTGCGTCAAGCCCGGGAAGAGGATTCTCCAGGTACGTTCGTATAGGCATGGCCGGAATATCGCTCTGACGAAAAAGATCACCGATTATCCGGTCGGTTTGGACCGGATAATCGGTGATCTTTTTCGCCTTGTATCGCTTCCGCTTCAAGTCGAATTCTTTACACTACATTGACACTATTGTTGTTACGATATTGATTGAAAGCGTATCCGGAAAGAGTGCGTCAACCAGCCGATTTATAACAAGGCCATGGAAGGAGCGATACCGTTTGGTACAGAATGATGCAGTACGCAGCTTGCCTACAAAACAACAACTGGAGTGGGCGGATGCCGAGATTGGCGTAATCATCCATTTCGACGTTCAGGTGTTTGAACCCGGTTATTCCGATTGGAGACAACATTGGGGTTACACGCCTAGTCCAAAGGTGTTTAATCCGGCTGCTCTGGATACGGATCAATGGATCCGAACAGCCAAAGCGGCCGGCGCTAAATATGCGGTCCTCGTGGCCAAACACTGCAGCGGTTTTTCCTTATGGCCGACCGAGGCGCACGACTACAGCGTCAAAAGCTCGCCTTGGCGCGATGGACAAGGCGATATTGTGAGAGACTTTGTCCGATCCTGCGAGAAATACGATGTCCGTCCCGGGCTGTATTACAGCACGTCGGCGAATGCCTATTATCGGGTGGACAATCCTGGTATCGTCGTTTCCGGTCATCCGGCTGAACAGGAGGCCTATAACGCGGCCGTGATTCGGCAAGCAACGGAACTATGGTCGAATTACGGGGAATTATTCGAGATTTGGTTTGACGGAGGGACATTGCCTCCCGAGCAAGGGGGGCCGGACGTCGTTTCCTTGCTTGCAAAGCTGCAGCCGGAAGCGGTTTGCTTCCAGGGACCTCGCGGAACGCCTTCGTTAATCCGTTGGGTCGGAAACGAAG
This sequence comes from Paenibacillus alkaliterrae, assembly GCF_021532375.1. GTDB lineage: Bacteria > Bacillota > Bacilli > Paenibacillales > Paenibacillaceae > Pristimantibacillus > Pristimantibacillus alkaliterrae. Next base: position 152,471 of record NZ_JAKGAP010000010.1, on the reverse strand, counting down.
AGGGGTGCGCCCCGTACCCTTGCTGGAGTACGACCGATGAGATGAAAGCGGCATCGGATCATGGGGCCTCTCCGATGTACGGAAGCGGAAACCCCGACGGCGCGGTATGGGCTCCTGCGGAGGCGGATGTGCCGAACCGAAGAGATCAGTGGTTCTGGTATGAGGGGGAAGAGCATCTCCTGCATCCGGTCGACAAGCTGGTTGAATGCTACTGCGACTCCGTAGGGCGCAACGCCAATTTGCTGCTCGGAATGGTGATCGATAATCGAGGGTTGGTGCCTGAAGCCGATGTGAAGCAATTTACGGAATTCGGCGAAGCGATCAAACGCAGATTCGGCAACATTCGGGGCGAAACCGCCGGCCAAGGTCATGAGTTGATCCTGTATATGTCATCACCCTCCATGGTGAATCAGCTCGTTATCATGGAAGAACTATCGGAAGGGGAACGGATTCGGGGGTATCGAATCGACGGTCTGGCCGACGGGGTATGGAAGCCGCTATGCGAGGGCATCTCCGTCGGACACAAACGAATTGAACGGATTGATCCGGTACGGGTCTCCCAAATCCGATTGACGGTTACCCGTTCGTCAGGAACGCCCCGCATTCGAACATTTGCCGCGTTTGAAACGGGATCGGATGACCGGTAAAAATCTTTACACTACATTGACACCATAGTTGTTATTATATATTTATTGAAAGCGTTTCCAGTAAGGGGCTGCAGACAGCCTGGTCATCAAGATCCAAATTCTCAGGGGGTGTTCCCATTTGGCGAAGATACTGTTTAACCATGTATACAAGCGATACGGAAAATTCAAAGAGCTGGCCGTCAACGATTTCAACCTGGAAGTGGAGGATCAGGAATTTCTCGTATTCGTAGGCTCCTCCGGCTGCGGGAAATCGACGACGCTTCGCATGTTGGCCGGGCTTGAGGATATTTCCGAAGGGGAAATCTATATCGGCGATACGATTGTGAACGATGTTCCTCCCAAAGACCGGGACATCTCGATGGTATTTCAAAACTATGCGCTCTATCCGAACATGACCGTGTTTGAAAATATCGCATTCGGTTTGCGGCTGCGCAAGGTGCCGAAGCATGAAATCGAGCTCTCGGTGAAACGTGCGGCGCGCGTGCTGGAAATCGAAAACTTTCTTGAGCGCAAACCGAGAGAATTGTCCGGCGGTCAACGCCAGCGCGTTGCACTCGGAAGAGCGATCGTCCGGACGCCGCAGGCGTTCCTGATGGATGAACCGCTATCGAACCTGGATGCGAAGCTCCGCGTTCATATGAGAACGGAACTGATCAACCTGCACAAAAAAATCGGCGTTACGATTGTATACGTGACGCACGATCAGGTGGAAGCGATGACGATGGGGAGCCGGATTGTCGTGATGGAGAAAGGCGTCATTCAGCAGGTGGACAAGCCGGAAAACGTATATAACAAACCGGCCAACCTGTTCGTCGCGAATTTTATCGGCAATCCGCCGATGAACTTCATTACCGGCCGGCTGCAGGAAAGAAACGGAGTGCTGGAATTCCATACAAACCGGTTCGCTCTTCGAATTCAGGAGCAGCATGCCTATCAGTTAAGAAACGATCATAAGTTGGTGGATAGAACGGTCATTATGGGCATTCGTCCCGAGCATATCAGCTTCGAGGAAATCGCGCTCCAGACGTGCGAGCATTCGGTCATTAACGGCGTGCTGCAAATAAACGAATTTATCGGTTCCGATCGTTATTATCACATGGATATCGGATTTCCGAAGATGGTTGTGGCGCGTGCGCATCCGCGCTATCACTTCGATGAGGGAGCGCGGGCCGCATTTGCCCTCGATATGAATAAAGCATTATTTTTCCATAAGGATACCGAAAAGCTGCTAACCGATTAGCGGATGCTTCCGAAGCGGGTTTTTGCTTTACTGACGTCGGGCGATGCACGCAAAAACTTTTAGGAGGACAAGTTGATGGCAGGGGGAAAGAGAAAACGTCCTGGTTTCCGATTGTTAATCCTTTTTCTGTCGATTACGTTGATCGGTACCTCGAATATGCCGGGTCGGACGGGCAGTGATCGAACCGCTCATGCCGAGTCAGAGCGGGCCGCAGGCATGTCCGTCGATTTGATAGAGAGCGCTCCGTCGGACCAGAAGGAGCCATATTATTATGAAGTGCGCAAGAAGCGGGAAAGCGATAAGATTCCTTCCGGAGAAACCCAAACCATTATCCAGGCCGCAGACTATTCGAGCAAGTCCGAAGATGCAGCCGTAACAGCCGGTACGTACCAAGGACAGGCCGATGTTCTCCTCTGGTCGTCTGCCAAAGGCTGGGTGGAGTATGAAATTGAAGTCGATCAGGAAGGGCTGTATGAGATCGTCGCCGATTATTTCCCGCTGTTGGATGACAACCGGAAAAAACGGCGTTCATCGATTTTATCGGCGCAAGTAAATGGCGTTTATCCGTTCCGGGAAGCGCGTTCGATGTCGTTCGAACGGGAATTCCAAAACGATCCTCCCAGGTTCGATGCCGACGGCAATCAGCTTCAATCCTCGATCGATGAGATCGAGGGATGGAAATCGAAGCCGTTCCGCGATTCCGACGGGGCATACGCGCTTCCGCTGCTCTGGCATTTGCAGAAAGGCCGGAACACGATGCGCATTCATGTTTCGCAGCAGCCTATGGCGATTAAGTCGTTTACGATTAAGCCTCCCGCCGAAATTCCCTTTTACGAGGAAGTGAAGAAGAGCTATCCTGCCGCGTCGTCAATGAGCAAAGAAAGCATCATCATTGAAGCGGAACAATTCAGTAAAAAAAATTCGACCTCCATCCAGGCGCAGTATGACCGGGATGCGTTCACGACCCCGAAGTCATTCAAAAAAAAATCGTACAACACGCTGGGAGCATGGGGCTGGTACAAAGGCGGACATGCGGTCAGCTGGGAATTTGAAGCGCCCGAGGACGGGCTGTATAAGATCGGCATGCGCGCAAATCAAAATCTTCGAAAAAACTTGTCCGTTTCCAGGACGATTTACATCGATGGGGAAATTCCGTTCAAAGAACTGCAATCCTATCAAATTCCATACGCCTCCGGTTGGCGCGGGTATACGATCGAAAACGGCGATGGGCAGCCGTTGGAGTTTTATTTAAAGAAAGGGAAGCATTCCATCTCGATGGAGGCCGGTTATGAGCCATACATGCCGGTCATCGCGAAAGTCGAACAAATGGTCGCTTCGCTGAAAGCGGTGTTGGAACAAATCAAATCCGCTACGGGAAACCGTCAAGACGACCAGTTTCGCGTATGGGATGTCGAGAAGGATATGCCCGGCGTCACGGACAGCTTGAAGCAAATAAAAGATCAGCTTACCGAACAGGTCGAAAAGCTGAGGGAAATCAATAAAGAAGTCGACATCGTTGCCCAGACGTACCGCTCCAGCGCAAAGGATATCGAGGAGCTGCTGCATAAGCCGGAAAAAATTGCTACCAGCCATTTGACGCTGGGAGCCGTATTGGAACAGCTGCAGGAGCAATACCGGAACTTTATGGATGCTCCACTGCAGATCGATAAGCTTTACATCACGCCTGCAGAGTCTTCTTTTCCAAGAATGGAAGCCCATTTTTTCGAGAAAGCGAAGGGAATGTTCGCGACGCTGATGTACTCGTTCGAGGACCGGAACCGGCTTGGCGAGCAAAACGGCGACGTATTGAACGTCTGGATGATGATGGGGAGGGACTATGTTGATGAGCTGCAGATGATTGCCGACGAGACGTTCACCCCGGAATACGGCGTGAAGGTAAAGGTGAACCTGGTTCAGTCGCCCGACTTGCTGATTCTTGCGAAAGCCTCGGGAATCTTGCCGGATGTCGCGCTCGGAATTCCGGGAGTCATGCCGTTTGAGATGGCGTTAAGAGGAGCGGCGCTGAATCTCCAAACGCTGCCCGGCGGCGATGAGCTGATCGCCAAGTATCATCCCGGCGCGATGCTGCCGTTCTTTTACAATGGCGGGCATTACGGCATTCCCGAAACGACCAGCTTCAAAGTGTTGTTTTACCGGAAAGATATTCTGGGGGAGCTTGATCTGCAAGTGCCGGATACATGGGATGACGTGTACAAGATGATTCCGACGCTGCTGCAAAAGCAGTACAATTTCCATGTTCCTCCGGAAGACTTCTCGTCGATGTTTTTTCAGAACGGTGCCGAAATTTATACGCCGGACGGGATGTCGACTGCGCTGAACAAACCGGAAGCTTTCGACGCGTTTAAGAAATGGACGGATTTATTTAATATTCACGGACTCGAGCGGCAGGTGCAAAGCTTCTACAACCAGTTTAGAGCCGGAACGATGCCGATCGGCATCGCCGATTTCAATATGTACATGCAGCTGATGGTAGCTGCGCCGGATATTTTGAACGAATGGGCGATCGCCCCGATTCCCGGAACGCGGCAGCCGGACGGATCGATTGTCAGATGGGCCGCGGGAAGCAATCCGACCAGTGCTATGCTGTTTAATGATACTCCGGAGCATAAACGCGACATCGCTTGGAAATTTCTGCAATGGTATCTTTCAGATGAAACTCAAACCGAATATGGCCTGAATATGGAGCAGTTCCGTGGCGAAGCTTTCCGCTGGAATACGGCGAACGTACAGGCATTTATCAACATGCCATGGAAAAAGGAAGATTTGAAGGTCATCCTGGAGCAGTGGAAATGGATAAAGGACGTCCCGAATGTACCGGGCGGCTATATGTCGACCCGTGAGCTGGCCAATGCGTGGAACCGCGCGGTCGTACCGGACAGTCATGCGTTGGAGACGCCGCGAATCGCGCTGGAGAAAGGAATTAAAGCGATTACCCGCGAGCTTGTCCGAAAACAGCAGGAGTTTCACTTCAGGGATGCAACCGGAAATGTAGTCAGAACGCTTGATCTGCCGCAGATACTGGAGCCATGGAAAGGAGCGGATATCGATGTCGAATAATATGCAAATCCGTTCACGGCGAAACACCGATACTTCTGTAGGAACCGGAAGCAAAATGACGCGCAAAATAATGGATTTGGCGGCAGAGATTTGGAAGAGCCGTCTGTCCTACCTGTTTATCGCTCCGTTTTATGTCATGTTTGTATTATTCATTCTTATTCCGATTGTTGCCGGCGTGCTGCTCGGCTTCACTTACTTTAATGCCATTCAGTTCCCTACATGGGTCGGGTGGATGAATTATCAAAACTTGTTTTCCCAAGATATCATTTTTCTACAGCATGTCGTGCCTAATTCTTTTAAGTTTGCCTTATTTGTCGGACCGCTCGGCTATATTTGCGCTTTCTTCCTGGCATGGCTGATCGCGCAGCTTCCGGGGACCTTGCGGACCGGATATGCGCTCGCCATTTATGCGCCGTCCTTAACGGCGGGAATCGCGATGACTGTCGTATGGCAAGTCATGTTTACCGGAGACCGGACCGGCTATTTGAACAGTTTTCTGTTGAAGTGGGGCATTATTGAGAAACCGGTCCTCTTCGTGCAAGACAGCGAATTTTTGATGAACGTCATGATCATCGTCTCGATTTGGGCCAGTATGGGGATCGGGTTTCTGGCCATCCTGGCCGGCATATTGAACGTCGACAAACAAATGTACGAAGCCGGACGAATTGACGGCATATCGAGCAGGCTGCAGGAAATTTGGCACATTACCGTGCCGTTGATGAAGCCGCAGATGATGTTTGCCGCCATTATGTCGATCGTGTATACGCTGAAATCCGGCGCCATTGGAACCCAGCTGTCAGGCGCCAATCCGACCCCAGGCTATGCCGGACAGCTAATGATCAACCATATCGACGATTACGGTTTTATCCGTTATGAGCTTGGCTATGCCAGCGCCATATCGGTCGTGCTGCTGGTGGTATGTTATGTATTAAGCCGGATGTTCGGCTATCTGTTCGCTCCTAAGGAGGGGGAATAATGCGCGAAATCAACAATAAAATGCTGCAGCGGCTTTACTGGAAGCGGAAAGAATTTATGCACGCCGTCAAAAGATTCGACCGTACGCAGCAGTTCATCGTTTTGTTTCTGACGCTCCTCTCCGTATTCATGCTTCTGCCGATCGTGTATGTCTTTAATCACGCCTTTAAGCCGCTGCATGAATTGTTTCAGTTTCCGCCTACATTTATCGTGCGGAATCCGACGTTCCAGAACTTTATCGAGCTGCTTTCGCTTACGCAAAGCACGTTCGTGCCCGCATCGCGGTATATGCTCAACAGTATCATCGTCACCTTCCTGGCTACGGTCGGAATGGTCGCAACAGGCGCTATATGCGCGTATGCCCTATCGAAACATCGATTTCCCGGCTCGAAGCTCATATTCGGCTCGATCATCGCCTCGCTCTTGTTTGCTCCGGAGACGATCGCGATTCCCCGATACGTTGTCGTGCAAAGTCTTGGTATTATGAACAGTTATTTCGGGCATGTATTGCCGATGATCGCGATGCCGGTCGGCGTCTTTCTAATTAAACAGTTTATCGATCAGGTCCCGAATGAAATGATCGAGGCGGCCAAAATGGACGGCACGACCGAATTCGGCATTTTCATGCGGATTGTCACCCCGATGGTGATGCCGGCGATCGCGACGATCACGATTTTAGCGTTTCAGAACGCGTGGGGGAATGCGGAGACGTCAACGTTATTTATGCAGGAAGATGCCATGAAGACGCTTCCCTTCTATATGAGTACGCTAACCTCCAATTTGGCAAACTCGGTTGCCAGACAAGGTGCAGCAGCGGCAGGGGCATTAATTATGTTTTTGCCTTCGTTGATCATATTCCTGCTGTCCCAGCGGAAAGTCATCTCCACAATGGCGCATTCGGGAATCAAGTAATGAAGGAAGCAATCGATCGCTGGGCTTGGCGGGATAACGGAGGTTAAACGATGAAACTAAATCTAAGCAAATGGATGATATGCTTGGGGCTCGTTTGCTTGATTTCAATTGCATTCATACCGGCGAAGGCAAACGCGGATGTGCCTTATAGAACGTTCTTCGAGGATAGTAACGGCCGGAGTATTCCTACGCGGCCGGCTTATATCCCGGCAGGGGTTGTCGCGAAGGATATCTATGTCGATAACGGCAATGGCGAGATGGTTTACTCGCCGCTCAAAAGGCCGCAGGACATCTTTATTGACGGGAACGATCACATTTACATCGCAGATACGGATAACGACCGGATCGTTCATTTTGCCGCAGATGGGACTTTTGTGCAGGAAATCAAAGTGCCGGAAAGTCCTTTGAAGAGCCCGCAAGGTGTTTTTGCAGCGGAAAACGGGGACATCTATATCGCCGATACGGGAAATAAGCGTGTCGTCAAGCTTGATAAAAAGCTGCAGCTTCAACAAGAGTTTGCGCGTCCGCAGTCAAGCTTGATTAACGAGACTTTCATTTACGAACCGACGAATATGGTTGTCGACAGCAGAGGATTTGTTTATGTCGTTTCCAAAGGAAGCTATCAAGGCGTTATCCAATTCGAGCCGGGCGGACAATTTTTCGGGTTTTTCGGAGCGAATGCCACGGAAGTTAAAGTGATGGACGTGGTTCGAAAGCTTCTATACACCAAGGAGCAGCTTAGCAGACAGGTAAGGCTGCTGCCGCCCATTATCCGAAATATTGATATTGACCGGCAGGGCTTTATTTATACGGTATCCGGCTCATCCAAGGAACAAGTGAAAAAGCTGAATATTCGCAGTGAAAATGTATGGAAGGAATTGAGTTTCGGAGAGAAGCTCGCGTTCTCGCAGGAAGAAAGAGACAAAGAGGTGCAGCTGTCCGATCTTTCGGTCGATGCAAACGGAAACATTACGGTAATCGACAAAAATTTGAACGTGGTATCTCAATACGACGCCAGCGGCAAACTGCAGTTTTTTTGGAAAAGCCCGACTTCCTCGATGGCCATCATGGGGCTGAATCAAAGCCCGGTTGCCGTCGCAACGAACTCGCGCAATGAGCTGTTTATTTTGGACGATGCTTTAAATCTGGTGCAGCAATTAAAACCGACGCAGCTCGGAGCCGCAATCCATCAAGCGTTTATGCTTTCGCAAGGCGGCAAATACAAAGAGAGCGAGCAAAACTGGGAAGAGGTGGTCAAGCTTAACGCGCTTTTCTCGCCCGCCTATTACGGAATGGCGCAAGCGGCTTTTAACGAAGGCGATTACGAGAAAGCGAAAGACTTATATAAGCTTGCCGGGCATGGTCAAGGCTATTCGGATAGTTATTGGCAGCTTCGATTGTTATGGTTTCAAAAGCACTTCTCCCTGATCGCCAACAGCATGGTCATTTCACTCGTCGTGTTTTTCATTGCGGCGAGATTGAAACGAAAATATAAGATCGCCCTGCCTTCCAACCTTCGTTGGAAATGGCTGCGGCAAACGTTGATGAGACAGCTTAAGCATGCGTTCTACATTTTGAAGCATCCGCTCGAAGGATTCAGCGATCTCCGTTTCTTGAACCGCGGCGGATATTTAAGCGCATTTGTGCTGCTTGGCTCCACAGTGCTGATTCTCCTTGTCAAAACGTACTATACCGGGTTTTCGTTCAATCCGAAACCGGCTGCCGATATTAACGGAAGCTTAATCATGACGGGATTTTTGGTTTCCTGGACGTCTTGGGTCGTTTGCAACTACTTGATCGGTACGATCCAGCAAGGCGAGGCTCGCTTTAAAGACGTCTTTGTAGGGAGCTCCTATGCGCTATTCCCGTTTGTATTGCTAGCTCTTCCTTTGGCGCTCATCTCCAATGTGCTTACGCTGAGTGAAGGCTCGATCTATCAGGCTATCGAGTGGGGAATTTTAATTTGGTGCGGACTGCTCTTCTTCTGGAAAATTCAATCATTGCAAAATTACAGCGTCGGCGAAACGGTCGTCAACATCCTGCTGACGCTGCTTGCGATGGTTATTTTATGGGTGCTGGTATTCATCGTATTCGGACTCGCTTCGGAGCTTGCCGGCTTCATTTACACGATTTATCAGGAGGTGTCGAAGTGAAACGATTATTCGTCTCAAAGCGGGGTCTCATGACGGTTGTGGTTTGCATCGTTTCAATTGCGGCTCTGGCAAGCTTCGCTATTGCCGGGCCTCTTGCGGACAAACAACAAGATGAAGTTAAGGTTTCCGCGCAAGCCGCGGAAGCTAAGGACACTTCAGGAGCCTCCGCAGTTGTCAAACCGGCAGCTCCTAATCTCGATAAGGGAGAATATAAACAAATTGCGGAAAGCAAATATTTGACGCTAAAGGCGAATTCGGGTACCGGACATTTTACGGTTACCGATAAACGGACGGGACATGTATGGAAATCGTTCCCGGATGAGAAAGGCTACATCGAGAAAGAAAACCAGGGAAAATGGAAAGCCAATTTGGAATCTCCGCTCCTGTACAGTTACGTGGAATTTAACGTCCGGCAGGATTTGGCGAAGGAAGACAATTTGAAGGACGGGAAAGGGATCGTCTCCAAATTCGAAGCGACCGGTCAAGGCTTTAAGGTACAGTACGAAATTCCTGATCTGGGCTTTGTGATTCCGGCGGAAGTGCGTCTAGGCGACGACTACGTAGAAACCAAAATTTTGCAGGACGGACTGAAGGACGAAAGAGTATTCACAGAGGCAGAGCTGAAAACCAAAAAGGACAATGAAGCCAGGCTTGTCTCCGTGCGGCTGTTTCCATTCCTGGGAGCGCAAACCTCTGAAGAGGAGAACGGTTATTTGTTCCTGCCCGATGGCTCCGGCGCAATCGTCGAGTTCAAGAAGGACCGCGGCGGCACGAACAATTACTATAGTGAACGAGTCTATGGCGCAGATTGGGCATATAGCGCCAATACGATCTTCTCCATCCGAAAGCCGGTCAGAATGCCCGTCTTTGGCATAAAGTCAGGTAAACAGGCCATGATCGGCGTCATTCATGACGGCTCGGAGTATGCGAACCTGGTAGCGGCTCCTTCCAAAACCTTCAGCCAGTATAACTGGGTTACAGCTGAGCAAAATTTCAGGTTTATGTATTACCAATATACGAATACGAAAAAAACGGCAGGGTACGTTTCCTACACCAAAGATATAACGGCGTCGGACCGTTCCGTTCGGTACTATTTGATCGGTCGGAAGGACGCCGATTATGTCCAAATGGCTGCCCGGTACAGACAATATTTGACCGAAGAGCTCGGCATGCAGCCGCTTCAGGCGAACGGAAACAAGCTTGAACTGCAGCTGCATTTGCTTGGCGCCGATTCGGAACGCGGATTTCTGCGGGACTCCTATTTGCCGCTTACGACGACCCGCCAAGCACAAGAAATCGTTCAGGAATTGAACACGATCGGCATCGAAGGGATGTCCATCACCTACTTAGGCTGGCAAAGAAAAGGGTTTAGCCAATACGGCGGCAGCTTTCCTCTGTCAAGCAAGCTGGGCGGAAATGACGGTATGCAGCAATTCGTCGATTTTACTCATGCGAAGGGCTATGAAGTTTACCTTGATGCGTCATCCTATTCCTTCAACAATACCGGAAAAGACGGGTTTCGAAGAAACAGGGACGGGCTGCGCGATATCGGAGCCTCGGTGATGGAGTATTATACGCGAGGGAGTGATAAGAAAAATACGTTCGTCAGTCCAAGGTTCGCGGAGAAGGTCATCCTGGATGAATTGAGCAATGCGCAAGCATTGCATGTCGATGGGTATGTGTTCGGTCAAGGAATAGGTTCCCTCCTGAATACGGACTTCAATGAGAATTATGCCGCGACAAGGGAAGAGACGAAGCAAATTCAGCAGCGCATATTCGAAACGACGAAAAATGCGCTCGGCCATGTTCAAGTCGAGGACGGCAATGTATACGCCCTGCAATATGTTAACCACGTTCAGGGGCTGAACGACGATATTTCCAACGATCTGTTCGTCGATCGAGGGGTTCCGTTTGTACAAATCGCTTTGCACGGTCTTGTCACGTATTCTGCCAATTACGCAAACGACAGCGACGATTATGAGACAACCTTCTTGAAAGGGATCGAATATGGAGCCGTACCGTCATTCATCGTCACGTATGCGAAGTCGCAGCAATTGCTGAAAACGAGGTCGCTCGGGAAGTTCTACAGCACCTATTACAAAGATTGGCTGCAGGAGATGGCCATGCAATACCAACAGTATAATGAAGCGCTGGGGGATGTCCGGAATCAATTTATTACGGGTCATCGTTCGTTAGCGGACGGCGTCTTCGAAACGTCCTATGCGGGCGGCAAACGAATTGTAGTCAATTATAATGCGGAACCGTATGCAGGAAACGGATGGATTGTAAAGCCGAAAGACTTTGCCGTCGTCAAGCAGGGGGGGATAGAGTGGCTAAAAAACGGGTTATGACAACGAAGGTTTACAGTCATTTGGAAGGCATGCTGTTTATGGTCCCATGGCTGCTCGGTTTCATGATCTTCATGGCGTTTCCGCTTATATTCTCTCTGTATATGAGCTTCAACAATGTGAAGGTGCTTCCGACAGGGATGAAATACGAATTTGCAGGCGTTCAATTTTATAAAACGATCTTGATGGGGAGCGCCGAATTTTACGATCAGCTCATCCCTTTTTTACAGGAAGTCGTGATCATGGTTCCGGTTATCGTAATTTTTTCTTTGCTTATCGCCATTTTTCTAAATCAAAGGCTTAAGGGACGGTTTATGTTTCGCGCGATCTTCTTTCTTCCTGTCATTTTCTCGACTGGCGCTGTTCTGCAGCAGTTTATGGACCAGGAAGAAGGCGGACTCGGCTTCATGAGAAGCGAAATGATCGGCGGCTTTATGGATGCCTATATCGGGGGAAGCCCATGGGGCAAACCGGTACTCGCCGTTCTCGAACACTTTGTGTTGGTGTTATGGTATTCAGGCGTGCAAATCGTAGTGTTTTTGGCGGGACGCCAGACGATTCCCGCCTCCGCTTACGAATCCGCCAGAATTGACGGAGCCTCGCCGTGGGAGGTGTTTTGGAAGATTACGCTTCCGGCCATGTCGCCCTTCATTTTGCTTAATATCATTTATACCGTTGTCGACATGTTTACGTTCCCGTCCAATCCGGTCATTACGATGATAGGCACCGGTAATTACGGGTACAGCAGCGCGCTTGCCTGGATTTATTTCGTCATCGTTCTCGTGTTCCTCGCCAGCGTCCTGCTCATCTACGGCAGAGTGAACAGACAGCAGCGAATGTGATTATAAAGGGGGTGCAAGCATGAGTGTCGTGAAAATCAATGTACAAAAAGCAAAGAAAAACAAGCCCTTTTTCAGGCATGGCTTACGGTCCATACGCTACTTCATTCTGGGCAGGGAAGTGGATAAAGGTCTCATCTTTAAATTGTTGTTGTATTTGATTCTGATATCCACCTCTTATATTTACTTGAACCCGATTATTAAGATGATCGTGAGGATGCTCATGAACGCCAAGGATCTTATCGATCCTACGGTCACCTGGATTCCGTCATCGCTCTATTTCGGCCATCTCGCCACGGCATGGAATATTTTGCAATACTCCAAGTCGTTAACGATCAGCATTACGATTGCTTTGTCCGCTTCGGTACTTCACTGTATTTCATGCGGTTTGGCGGGCTATGCGCTCGCACGGCTTCAAGTTCCGTTTAAGAGGCTGGCTTTCTTTCTGCTGCTGCTTGCGTTTATTATCCCGCCGCAGGTCATCGTTTTGCCGACGATCCTGTTTTTCAGGGAAATAGGCTTGGACGGCAGCCTGTTCACCTTGATCATACCGGCTGCATTCGGCTTCGGCGTAAAAGGCTCGCTGTTTGTCTTCATCTTCAGACAGTTTTTTATGACTCAGCCGAAGGAGCTGGAGGAAGCGGCCAAAATCGACGGCGCCACCGCCATCAAATTTTATGTGAAAGTCATGCTTCCTTTGGCGAAACCAGCCATTCTTGTCGTCTTTTTATTTTCCTTCGTTTGGACGTGGAACGACACGTATTTGCCGAAAATGTTTCTGGCGAATGCGGCCGATGTTCCGCTCGCTACCCAAATGTCGCGTATGGGAACCTCTTTGGATGCTTTTATTGATACGGGAGGCTATCCGGAGTATGTGGCGGAGCCGATTAAGATGGCGGCAAGCTTCCTGACGATTTTTCCCCCGCTTCTCATCTATTTGTTTGCGCAGCGGTATTTCGTGGAGAGTGTGGAACGAACGGGATTGGTGGAATAGGACAACCGCTTACGCTTCACATAGATGATATCCTGCGGTTGGCAACGCGAGGGGGGGTAGTCCGGCGAAAAACTTGAGCAACGAAAGAGAAAGGCAATGTAAACCAATTTCAAGGAGGAGTCTTTCAATGAGGAAGCATAAGAGAAGCTTTACAATTTTCATGATGTTGTTCATGATCTTGTCATTGATCGTTTCAGCGTGTTCGTCAAATAACGGTGTATCGCCGAATTCGTCTTCTTCTTCAAACTCGTCAACGAACTCGCCGGAAGAAGATTCGGAGAATATTTCGGAAATCAAATTAACGAAATTTTCCAACGAACCGGTGACGCTTAAAGTGGCGACTCCATGGGGAAATGATTATTTCATGTCGCGAATAGGCAACTTTATTCAAGAAAAGATGCCGCACATCACCTTGGAACACGTTGACTGGGACGGTACGCCGGAGAAGATGCAGGAACTGTTCGCGGCGCAAGTCGTTCCGGATGTACTGCTCGCCTTTACCGGACAGAAGCCGCTCGAGGATTTGGAGATGGTATTTCCTTTGGACGAGATGCTGGAGGTATACGGCTTTGATATCGACACGATCGACCCCGCTGCAGTTGCTGAAATGCGCGCGCGGGACTCGCAGGACAGACTGGTCGGTATGCCGCAGGAAATGGGCTATTTGGGACTCCATTATAATAAAGAAATATTTGATAAATTCGGGGTGGATTATCCCCAGGAAGATATGACATGGGACGCGGTTCTTGATCTTGCGAAGAGGATGACGGCCGAGCGGGAGGGCGTTAAATATCGCGGTTTGGTATTCGGCGACGCCGCCCCATTGCTGCAATTATCGGTTACGAAAACAGACCCGGAAACCGGGGAAGTGCTGCTGACGAAGGATCCGAAATTCACGAAATATATGGAACTCATGAAAAAGTATTACGAAATTCCAGGCATCAATGATCCGGAGGCGACAGGATCGTTCGAGGATAAAACAGTTGCCATGAGCGTCAACTGGCACGGATTATTGACGTGGTTCGGCGGCGAAACGGAAGAGGAAGCCTTGGAATATCAGAAGCAAATGGATATTGTTCCGCTTCCATCGTGGCCTGATTTGCCGAATACCTCGACGGTTCCGATAGGGATCCATCCGTGGGTCATCAACAGCTTCAGCGAGAAGAAGGAAGCCGCGCTGCAATTTTTGATCGAGAGCGTATCGGGCGAGTACCAAACCAAGATGGCCAAGTCGGGAACCCCTACCGTTCTCGCGGATAAAGAAATAAAAGCCCACTTTGGCACCGAACTCGCAAGGTTTGCCGGGAAAAACATCGGCGCTTTCACGAAAAACAAACTCGCGGAGCCTCCAGCGAGAAACAGCCACTGGGACCGTTATGTCAATCTTGATATGAAAGTATTTACGGAGTCTGATATGAACATATCGGAGTTTTTACGTAAAGTGGAAGAAGAATCCCAAATGAAAATCGAGGATGCCATGGCTCAAGAAGCGGCCAAGTAGGAATAGTCGATTCAATAAGGTTAAAGAGGCGCATGCTTGGCTTGCGCCTCTTTAATTATGTGCGCCTAGCATCAGAGTTAAGTGATTGAACGTGGATTTAGTTGTTATTAGTTGTTTTATGTTGACTTTGTAAAGGCCGGCAAGTATGATAAATAAGGTAAGCAATTAATCCTTCGGGGGAGGGTTACGCGATTTCCTTTGCTATCATACTTGTTTTATGCTCGGGATTGACACATGCTATTTGGAATCTGTTTACCAAAACAAGCAGGAATAAAAGTGTTTTTCTGTGGTTGATTCATATTACATCGTTTGTGCTCCTTCTCCCCTATTTCATTGCCGATGTCGCCGGCAGCTCCATTTCGTTAAACGGTTACATGTTCATGGCGTTATCGATGGCTTTCCAAATGGGGTACATATTTTTGCTGCCGATTGTTTATCGGGCAGGGGATATGTCGCAAATGTACCCCATTATGCGAGGTATAGGCGCACTTCTCGTGCCGCTCTTCAGCGTATGGATTTACGACGAATCGTTGTCGCCTGTCGGATGGTTTGGTGTGAGCTGTATCGTTGCAGGGATGTTTGCCCTTAGCGGTTTTATGAAGAAGCCGTATAAGGCTTCGGTGAGCTTTCGGAACATCCTGCCCGCCCTAATGGTCGGTTTATGCATTACCGGGTACGTGATGACAGATAAGATGGTGCTGCAATCCTTGTCGCCGCTATCTATACTCGAGCTTAGCAACATGGCCTATGTCATCGTGTTGAGCCCAGCTGTTTTCCGTTCCGGGAAAGTCATGGAAGAATGGCGTGGAAATAAAGCAACCATTTTATTGGGGACGATTTTATCACCCGGCTCGTACCTGCTGTTCTTATTTGCCATGGAGCTTGCGCCGTTGTCGCATTTAGCTCCCATTCGTGAAATTGGCACTGTGTTCGGTGCGATGCTCGGCGTTTTTTTGTTGAAAGAATCGAATGGCAGAAACCGAATTCTGTTATCAACGGTCATTACACTGGGAGTTATTATGATAGGGATCTGGGGAAGCCCATAATTCATGCATAAGGGGAGAAATGAATCATGGAAAAAATAGCTAGGGTGTTCATTATTGGTTGGGACGGTGCGGGCAATTTTGTAAAAGCCGCCCATACACCGAATTTGGACCGGTTAATTCGAATGGGGACGTTTGGGTTTGACGCGCAAACCGTTTCACCGACGATTAGCGCGCAATGCTGGGGTTCGCTTCTGCACGGCGTAGGACCGGATAAGCATGGTCTGACTAATGAAATAGTCAGCGAGGATACGTATCCGGAAAATTCGCCGTATCCATCCATTTTTCAAATCGTTCGGGACAGTGTCCCTGATGCCAAAATGGTGGCATTCAGCGCCTGGAATCCGATCAATCACGGCATCATCGAATCGTCAATCGGCGTTCATAAAGTATCCATGAACGACCGCGACCTCTCGCTGGCCGCAGCCGCATACATCCGTGAA
Source organism: Paenibacillus alkaliterrae (assembly GCF_021532375.1). Classification (GTDB taxonomy): domain Bacteria; phylum Bacillota; class Bacilli; order Paenibacillales; family Paenibacillaceae; genus Pristimantibacillus; species Pristimantibacillus alkaliterrae. Next base: position 136,298 of record NZ_JAKGAP010000010.1, on the reverse strand, counting down.
AATCCAGATTTGAAGCTGATGTTTATCGGATTAGATTTACCTGATGCAGGGGGGCACCAATATGGATACAATACGCCCGGTCAACATCAGGCAATCGAAGAGACGGACGAGAACACGGGAATAATTATACGGGCCATTGAAGAAACAGGCCTTCTGACAGACAGTTTGATCATTGCAGTGACCGATCATGGCGGAGGAGGAGAGCATTCTCACAGCCATGGCAGCGATCACCCGTCTGACAAAACGATCTTCTGGGGCTGCGCCGGTCCCGGGATCAAGCCTGACTCACCGCTGCAAGGAGACTTCGTCATCACGGACACGGCGGCTGTCGTCATCCGCGCGCTTGGTCTTACTGCTCCTTCCGCATGGGAAGCGAAGCTGCCGGAAGGTCTTTTCTTCATTTAAGTCCTCACCTGTTTGTCACGGCAAGATTGGAACGCAAGAGGCCTTCGAACCGCCGGTTCGGAGGTCTCTTGCGTTATTGCTGCGTAATAAGTATTGCTAATTGCCATGCACGTATGTAAAATTCTAAATGTATCCGTTTTCAAGCTTTTTGGTTTACGCTGCGAATCTGGAATCAGCGTTTCGTATGGAGGTGGAAAGCTCTATGTATAAAATCATGCTTGTTGATGATGAAGCGGAAGTGAGAGAAGGTATAAAAGAGAGCATCGATTGGAAGCGGCACGGCTTTGAATTGGTAGGAGATTATGCAAGCGGCTGTGACGCGATTGAAGCGGTGATAGAGCTTAAGCCGGATCTTGTTTTGTCTGATATTTGTATGCCGTTTATGGATGGGCTGGAATTGACCAGGCAGATTCAGTTGAACGACCCTTATATTAAAGTGATTATCCTGACCGGTCATGATGATTTCGACTATGCCCAGCAGGCGCTGCGCTTAAAAGTTACCGATTTTATCGTAAAGCCCATTACGGCCAACGAACTTCGCGGACTGTTGGACAAGGTCAAGCTTGAAATGGATAAGGAAACGGAAAATCGCGAAAATCTCTCTCAGCTCAAGATGCAACTTCATCAAAGCTTGCCGTTGTTGAAGGAACGGTTTCTGGAGCGGATGATCAACTTCTCTTTATGCGATTCCGAAATTCAGGAGAGGTTTCAATATTTCCGCATTCAGCCTATGTCCCCGCCTTATCTTGTCGTTGCGATAGATATTGATTATTTAAGTGAAACAAGAAAAGGGAGGTGGGGGAACGACCCGGAGCTTATCCCATTTGCCGCCTTCAATATTCTCGAAGAGGTTACGGAGAGGAAAGATGCGATCATTTTTCGTACGAGGGAAGAAAAAATGATTGCCATATTTTTCGGCGAGGAAGAAGAAGGACTGTATGAAGCTGCTTTTAACCTATCTGAAGTGATCCGTTTCTGCATGGAGAAATATTTAAAATACACGGTTACCGTGGGGATAGGCATGGTTAGCAGAACCTTATGCGAGCTTCCTCTCTCTTACAAAGGCGCGGTCTCCGCTCTTGATTATCGTTTGCTGCTAGGTAATAACAGGGTCATCAGCATTCGCGATATGGAAAGTACAAATACATCCTTGCAACCACTGGATATCGAATGGAACCGTAAATTTTCCACTATTATAAAAACGGGTACGTTCACGGAAGCCAAAGCTCTGATCGAACAGCTAATCGGAAACTTGAAAGCTTCCTTGATGCCTATCGAAGCTTGTAATCTCCAAATTCAAACCATTATTTTCGCTATTATGAACACGATTCACGAGCTGGTGGGAAATGATATCGCTCATTTTAAAGGACATGGCATTTTACTGAAAGATATCAACCAGTTCAAAACGTTGGATGAAATCGAAAAATGGTTGAAGGAGATTTGCAACGAGACGATTTCCTATATTTCGGATCAGCGTAAAGACCTTACGCAATTGCAGGTTCAGCGCGTGATCGACTATATCGAGCAGCATTATCATGATGAAAATCTTTCTCTGCAGATGCTCTGCAGACACGTACATATGAGCAAGAGCTATTTCAGTTTGCTATTTAAGCTGCAAACGGAACAAACGATAATGGAATATGTAACGCGCGTCCGGGTTGGGAAGGCGAAAGAGCTGTTGCAGCATACTGCGTTGAAAGCGTATGAAATCGCCGCGAAAGTAGGCTATAGCGATCCCCAGTACTTCAGTGTTTTGTTCAAAAAGCATACAGGCTCAACCCCTACCCATTACCGGGAAATGCTGAAGAGGGAGAAGTCTTGATGAGACAAGGAAGGAATGTCGGTTTCGATCTATTCAAATTCAAAAGCATCCAATCGAGTATTTCCGTCGCCTTCTCTTGCTTGATCTTGTTTTCCATAGCGATCACAAGCGTTATTTCTTATTTTTTGTCAGCTAACGCGGTTGAGGAAAATTCGGAGCATTACATAAAAGAAATCATCCAGCAGGTTAATGTCAACATCCAGTCCTACATTACCAATATGGAACACATAGGCATGCTTGCTCTAACGAACAAGGATGTGAAGTATTACTTCTCGGATACAGGCTTCATCAGTGAAGCGGCCCGAAGACCGTATGAGAAAAGAATTTCCGATTTATTTCAATCGATATTAATTTCCCGCAAAGATATTGCTTCAATCATGGTGTTTGGCTATAACGGCCGGTTCGTCTCCGATCGCAGGATTACAAGCTTGAATCCGAACGCCAGGATCGAGGAGCAGCCTTGGTACAAAAATGCGAAAAAAGAGGGTGGAAAATCCATCATCTCTTCCCCCCACGTGCAGAACATTATTCAGAATGAGTACCGCTGGGTCGTATCGCTCAGTCAAGAGCTGAAGAGCCTGGACGGCATGACGGGAGAAGGCATTTTTCTGGTTGATTTGAACTTGAGCGTTATTAACGAAATATGCAGTCGCATCAACATGGGAAACAAGGGATACGTATTCATCATCGACAAGGATGGGAATATCGTTTATCACCCGCAGCAGAAGCTCATTAACAGCAATCTGAAGACGGAATTGATCGACAAGGTCAAAAACGAAACCAGCGGCAGCTTCATGACGGACGAAGGCGGGGGGAAACGGATTTACACGATCCAGGAGACCCATTTCGGATGGAGAATAGTCGGAGTTGCTCATACAGGGGAGCTAATCTCCAATCGGTACCAGATCAGGCTGTCCTATATTTTATGGAGCCTCCTCGCACTAGCGATCGCACTGCACCTCTCTTTCTTCATCTCCCGGCGGCTGTCGCAACCGATCAAGCTGCTCCAGGGAAAGATGAAGCAGGTAGAGAAGGGAGACTTCGACATCCGGTCGGAGATCGACAGCCAGAATGAGATCGGACAATTGGGACGAGCTTTCAATATCATGGTAGGCAGAATCAAGGATTTGATGAACCAAATTATTCAAAACGAGGAATTCAAGCGAAAGAGCGAATGGCAATTGCTTCAATCGCAAATCAATCCCCATTTTTTGTACAATACATTGGATTCGATTATTTGGATGGCGGAACGGAAAAAACATGAGGAGGTTGTTCTGATGACTTCTTCCTTGGCCAAGCTGTTTCGCGCTATCATCTATAAAAATAATGAAACGGTTCCTGTTCGCGTGGAGCTTGAGCATATTACAAATTATTTGTTGATTCAAAAGATGAGATACAAGGATAAGCTCGACTTTCAAATCGACGTGGATCCAAGTATTCTTGATTACCAAATCCCCAAAATTATTTTACAGCCTATTGTGGAAAATGCCATCTATCACGGTATCAAAAAAAAGCTGGAGTCTGGAACGGTAAAAATAACCGGGATGGAACAGGGAGAAAACATCGTATTCGTCGTTTCGGACGATGGGATCGGGATGGATTCGGAGAAATTAAGACAAGTATTGATGCTGACACATACTTCAAACAAAGGTATTGGGGTTAGCAATGTGAATGAACGAATCAAACTATTGGGAAGGGAGTACGGCCTCACCTTCAAGAGTGAACAGTGGGAAGGCACCGAGGTTACGATCGTACTCCCGAAATTTATATAGAAAGGAGATACAGATGACTATCAGAAAGCCGGTTCTTCTAGCGGTGTTTCTCATTATCGTGATCGGATTCTTTGCCGTATACGGCATAGAAGCATTTCGGTTAACGAATCCAAAAGAAACGAGAATTACTATCGTACTGAAAACGAACCATGTTCACTCGGAATTTTGGCAAACGGTTAGCACAGGCGTACAGGCAGCAGCAAAGGAATTCGGAGTTATAATCGATATCAAGGGGCCGTTGTCGGAAATGGATTCAGATGAACAAATCCGGATGATTGACGAAGCGATTGCGCAAAAGCCCGACGCCTTCATTCTCGCTGCAGCCGATTACAGCAAGTTCGCTCCTTCTGCGGAAAAAATAAGAGAGTCGGGAGCCAAACTAATCCTGATCGACTCGCCCATCCCTATCAACTGGGCGGATAGTTTTCTTGCAACCGACCATGTCGAAGCGGGAAAAAAAGCGGGAATTAGTTTGGCAGGGCATGGGAACGGCGAATCTTTCAAAGTAGTGGCGATTGGCGATAGGAACGGGACCGCTGCCGAAGAAGAACGAGAGGCAGGATTTAGACAAGTGCTTTCAGATTTACCGGAAGTCGAATACGTCGGCGTTTATTATTTTGAAGGTACGGAGGATACAGCATACGAACGGGTCAAAAAGCTGCTTACTTTATATCCCGACATCCAAGGCATTATCGCTTTGAATGAGAAGGCGACATTGGGGGCAGCCAAGGCTATTAAAGAAAAGAAATGGGCTCAAAAGATTAAGATCATCGGTTTCGACAGCTCCATTTATGTGATTAAGCTTCTGGAGGAAGGCATCATACACGCGACAGTCGTACAAAAGCCGTTCAATATGGGGTATTTATCCATTGAAACCGCGGTGAAGGCCCTGAACGGGGTGAAAGTAAACCCAAGGGTAGACTTAGGCTCCAATGTCATTACCAGTGACAATATGTATACGAAAGAAAATCAGGAGCTTCTCTTTCCCTTAGTGGAAAAATAGCTGTGCGGAGGAGGTGCGGATTGATCCTAATGAAAAATGTAATCATAGGCAATAAGGCTTCGTCTCTCGCTTTGCTTCTGCTAATACCTCTTTTATTCACCGGATGCATAGGGGGCTACGATCAACCGGCTGTTGCGCCCGAATCCGGCACGAGGGCATCGATAACATTCGTCGCAGCAGAATACAGCTCGTCTACAAAGCCTTTTTTTGAAAACCTTGTGAGAGATTTCGAAACGAGATATCCAAACATCGAGATCGAATTGCATGTCATTAATTGGGATTTTCTAGATGCTGCTTATTCATCCATGATTAGCAGAAACCAACCTCCTGATTTGCTGCTCTCGAATAGCTACGCGCACTTCGCGAAGGATGGCTTGTTGAATAACATAGAAGAGCTGCTCTCCCCCGAGCTGAAGGAGAAATTATATCCATTCCTATTCAATACCGGTAAAATGGATGGTGTGCAATATGCGGTTCCATACGCAGCGACCATTCGGGAGCTGTATTACAACAAAGATATTTTTGAGGACATTGGCATGGAAGAAACCCCGAAAACATGGGAGGAGCTGGAGAATACGGCTCGTATTATCATGGACAAGACCGAAGCAGAAGGCTTCGGTGTGGATTTTACAGATAATGAGATTTGGGCGTATCTCTCCTACTTTTTCTTCGGTGCGGGCGGAGGCTGGATGAAGGATGGCAAATGGGCGATCAATTCGCCGCAAAATGTGAAAGGGTTAACGTTCCTGAAGGAGCTTTACGAGAAAGGATTAACAGACGCGGAACCTGCAGTGACGACTCGCGATGAGAAACAACGCATTCTCGGAAATGGCAAATTAGGAATGATGATTTCGGGCAATTATTTTGAGTCGGTCGTACCAAAGGAGTTTCCGGGATTAAAATGGGCAAAAGGGCCAATCCCCGTTAAGGAGGGACAGACTCCTCTCATACACGGTGTTCAAGATGTCATGATATCATTCAAAACGGATCATACGAATAAAGAAGCGCTGTCCTTATTTCTCGATTTCCTCTATGAAGATGCAAGATACGAAGAATTTGTCCTCAGGGAAGGGTTCCTGCCTGCAATCCGTACGGTTGGAGAGAAGCTCTCGTCCAATGACAAAATAATGAAACAAAATATCGATTCCATCATGAATGCCAGGTTTTATCCGATCGATAATCCAGCTTGGTCCGCCGTTCGGAACGCAACGAAAAGTATGGGGGAGGCCGTTTTGCTCGGCCAAATGACTCCCAAACAAGCGCTCGACCGATTGCAGCAAATTGCCCTAAACAAAAGCTGATCATTTATATGCGAGAAAAAGGCAGGCCGGAATAATTGTTCCGGCCTTTTTCTCATGGTGAACGCGTGCGCAAGAAAGTACGTTTTTCAACTACTTGCAGGACTAAATTCAATGGCTGTACGATCTCTGAAACCATATGATTAAGCTGTACCAAACAACAGATAAACATTCTAAGGAGGTCGTCGCTATGACGAAAAGATCAAAGTTTTTGAAAGCATGGAGTCTGGTTTTATTGATCGGTATGCTCTCATTGGCAGGATGTGGAAGCAACAATGCAAACAATCCCGAGCCTACGACGAAGCCCACGGACAGCCCGCAAACTACGGACAACGCAAATGAGGGGGCAGTGAAGCTTACTGGCGATTTCGAGATCCAATATTTTGTCGGCGGATATGGCGATGCATGGTGGAAGCAGGTCATTTCCGAATTTCAACAGCTGCATCCTGAATTGAAAATCAAGGAATCGGCCGGTGCAAAAATCAATGAGCAAATGAAGCCTCGCTGGATTCAAGGCAGCCCGCCCGATTTCGTTTACATTGACGGAGCTGGCTCCAACACCAGACAAATGGTGACGGACGACCAACTCATGGACATTACAGATTGGCTTAAGGAAGCTGAAAACGCAGATGGGAAAAAAATTCTCGATCTTCTTATTGCGCAGCCTGAGGAATACCAATCAGGAAAATTCCATGCCGTTCCGCTTGTATTTGGTTCCTGGGGGACGTTCTATGATAAAGCTTTGTTTAAGGAAAAGGGTTGGGAAGCGCCAACGGACTTTGAAAGCTTCCTGGCTCTAGGCGACAAGATTAAAGCGGAAGACGAGATGAGCGTTTATATCCACACAGGTGTTTACCCGTACTATATTAACGGTGCCTTGCTAGACCCTGCTATCGTTGCAATGAACAACTATGACACCTCTATCATTAAACGTATCAATTCCCTCGAAGAGGGTGTGTGGAAGAGTGAACCTGTTGTGAAGGCGCTTAATCAGATTGTGGAAATGAGCGAAAAAGGTTTTATTGACAAAGGATCACCTGCCCTGAACCATACGGATTCCCAGTCTCAATGGCTGCAGCACAAAGCGGCGTTTATTCCGACCGGTATTTGGGTGGAGAGCGAAATGGCAAATGATATTCCGGATGGGTTCGAGTTCGGATTTCTGCCGTCCATCGGTCAAGATAATGGCGGCAAGTTCGTGGCTAACCCTTATATCTCCACAGTGGCCATTGCGAAGAAAGCGAAAAACCCTGAAGCGGCCAAAGCATTCCTGCAATATATTTATACAGAGAAAAACGGTAAGGCATGGGCCGAATTATCAAAGGCTCCTTCGAACATCAAGGCGGACCTTGAGGGAACGAATGCACCGGCTTTAACGAAAGAGGCAGCAAAGTATTATAATTCTCCGAACACGGTCGTTTCGCCTGAGGTTGTTATTCCAGAGGAACTGGTAACTGCGAGAAATAATGCAACAGTCGCACTAACCAAAGGTGAAATTACTCCGGAGCAGTGGGGAGATCGCTTGGAGGAAGCGACTGCAAAAATTCGCGCCAAAGAACAAAAATAAGCGAATAAAATGAGGGGGGTCCCCCCCTTATCGATTGGAGGAAAGTATGAAAGAGAGAACAGCAGCCGCAACCGTTATGACCAAGCAGAAAGTAAGTACAAGAATCGGAACAGCGAAGACGAAGCGGAATTTGTTTATCGCATCCTTTATTCTTCCAACATTGCTCCTTTATCTCGTATTTACCGTTTATCCGATGTTTAAAGGCATTTATCTCAGTTTATTCGATTGGTCGGGCGGTTCTGAAACGTATAACTTTATCGGCCTTGCTAATTTCAAGGAAATGTTGGATGACGGAATTATTTTGAAAGCGATAAGAAACGACTATATCCTCGTAGTCGGCAAAGTGATCGGATTTATGATGATGTCGATGTTTTTTGCGGTGGCCCTGACCCGCTTTCATATCAAAGGCTCGGGGTTTTACCGTATCGTCTACTTTATCCCCAATGTACTTTCCATCGTTGTCGTCGGGGTGCTTTGGCGTTATGTGTATAATCCTAATCTAGGATTTTTGAACTCCTTGATCTCCTTATTTACGGAAAAACCGTTCGAATTCGCATGGCTGGGAGATAAATGGTCGATATTTGCGCTTCTGCCGCCCTCGATTTGGGCTGGTATCGGCTTTACGATCATTTTACTTGTTGCCGGTATCCTCAGCATACCGTCGTCGTTATTCGAAGCGGCCGACATAGACGGGGCTTCGCAATGGAACCAATTCTGGCTGATCACCCTTCCGCTTACGTGGGAACAAATGAAGACATCCGTGCTTTGGATTGTAATGACTACGTTAAATGGCTCTTTTGTTATCGTAACGATTATGACCTTTGAGGGCGGAGTAGACAATGCAACGCAGGTTATGGGTTCCTATTTGTACATGAATGCCTTCAAATTCGGCAAATTTAGCTACGGGTCTGCGATTGGCGTCCTTATCCTGGTTCTCTCTTTAATTACGACTGCAACTCTTCAGAGGCTGATGAAGAGAGATACAATAGAATTGACGTAGAGGGGTTATAGGTATGAACAAAGGGATAAGAAATCCTGGATTCCGTTTATTTTTTAAGCTCAGTCTTATGGTTTGGGCTGTTTGTGTCCTTTATCCGCTGATTTGGACGATCTTTGGCGCGCTGAAAGACAATCAGCAGTTTTTCCTGGGCAAGCCCTGGAACCTTCCGAAGCTTCCTTTACTATGGTCCAACTTTTCGTATGTGTGGGAGAAGTACAACTTCGGCGATTATTTTGTGAATTCTCTTGTGGTGACTTTAGTGAGCACGATATTGGGTGTTCTTTTATCGGCTACGACGGCCTACGCCATCGCTCGGTATACGTTTAGAGGAAATGGATTGCTTTACTATTCTTATCTTTCGTATATGATGATTCCGACGTTTCTTGGGATCGTTCCGTTATTCTTTTTGCTGAACGATTTTCATCTGACGAACAAATTATTCGGACTTATTTTGGTCTATATGATAACAGCAGTGCCGTTCGCTGTTTTCGTATTGGTCGGTTTTTTCAAATCGCTGCCAAAAGAGCTGGAAGAAGCGGCCGCGATCGATGGCGCCTCTCATTACGCAACCTTCTTCCGTATCATGCTGCCGCTCGCCAAACCGGGGCTAATTTCTGTAGCCATTATTACCGTACTAAACATTTGGAATGAGTATGTGTTCGCACTTGTCCTTGTCAACGATCCGACGAAATATACGATGCCGGTAGCCATTGCCGTATTGCAGGGTGAAATGCAGTACAGGACAGAATGGGGACCACTCTTTGCTGCGCTGTTCATTTCGATGGGACCGATTTTATTATTTTACATTATATTTCAAAGACAAATTACCGAAGGTATAACAGCCGGGGCTTTAAAAGGATAGTTTATGTTTTGATAGTGCGGAAATTCAAAAGTGGGATGTCGGATCTGTGAAAGATATAAAGGCTGCAGTATTCTATCATAATAGACATGAAAGATTGTAACAGCCGAATTATCAAATCGAGACGGAGGTATGTCGTAAAATGACCATTGCAGCAGGTATTAATATTTTTTCGGTTTACAGGGAACTAGGTGAAGATTACTTTGGCACACTGGAGAAGGTCGCCGCTGCGGGATATGCAAATATTGAGCTTATCGGATTCAACATGAAGACGTTTACACGATACATCGATGAAATTCCTATGGAATCGGTTAGAGATAAAATCCGAGAGCTTGGTCTTAAGGCGGTATCTGTTCACGAGGGTACGGCACCGGGTCAAGAACTGATTTCGCATGATTGGGACTCCGTCATGAAGTATTATGCCGGTCTTGAGTGCGAAGGCATCGTACTCCCGTCCGTCTGGATTAAAGACCGTGAGGACACGCTAAGAACCGCTGAACAGATGAACAGCGTCGGCAAGAAAATGAAAGAGGGCGGCTTTCAGTTCTATTTGCACAATCATGCCCATGAGTTTAAAACAATCGATGATCAAACGCTGTTCGATCTGCTTTTGCAAAATACGGATCCATCCTATGTGAAATTTGAACTTGACCTGGCATGGGTGATGCGTGCAGGAATAGATCCGATTGCCGTCCTTGAGAAGCTGGGAGATCGCTGCGATATGATCCATCAGAAGGATTTAAGCAGAAACCTTGCAAGCCAGCTTAATATTATGGAGGCTATGCGGCAGGGCGGCGACGAAGCGCTTGAATCATTTGAAGTCTACCGGAAATATGTAGGTCCTGGCGATTTCGTCGATCTCGGCACCGGTATTTTCGATTTCGCCGCCGTATACGAGCAAATCCGGTCAATGGGGCATGTCCGTTATGCGCTCGTAGAGAACGAGGGCGAGTCGGAGGACAAGTTTGGCAGCATCCGCAAAGATCTAACCTTACTGCAGAAATATGTATAGACTAATAAAGGAGGAGATTTTAATATGAACAGTAGAAAATTGAAGATCGGAATAATCGGCTGCGGCGGCATTGCCAATCAAAAACATATGCCATCGTTAGCCAAGCTTACACAATTGGGCGAAATGGTTGCCTTCTGTGATGTTATTGAAGAGAGTGCCAAGAAAGCGGCCAAAGATTTTGGAAGTGAAAATGCTAAGGTTTATGTCGATTATAAACAATTGTTAAAAGATGAATCCATCGATGTTGTCCATGTCCTGACCCCTAACCTGCAGCATTCCTATATAACGGTAGATGCGCTGGAAGCAGGCAAGCATGTCATGTGTGAAAAACCGATGGCCATCAATTCGATTGAAGCCAAAAAAATGGTGGATGCCGCAAAGCGCACGGGTAAAAAACTGACGATCGGTTACCAGAACAGGTTCAGAAACGATTCGCAGATTTTGCATAGAGCATGCCGCGAGGGTGAGCTTGGAGATATTTATCTGTCCAAAGCGCATGCCGTCCGCAGACGGGGAGTGCCTACTTGGGGCGTATTTCTTGACAAAGAGCAGCAGGGCGGCGGGCCGTTAATTGATTTAGGAACCCATGCGCTGGATTTAGCCTTATGGTTCATGGACAACTATAAGCCGATATCGGTTTCCGGCTCTGTTTTTTATAAAATGGCGGACAAGTTTGAAGGCAATATGATGGGCCCATGGGATCCAGAGAGATATGATGTGGAAGACTCCGCTTTCGGATTCATCAAGATGGAAAACGGCGCTACGATTTTCTTGGAAGCGGCGTGGGCGCTAAACACAACCGATGCCAGAGAAGCTATGACAACACTTTGCGGAACGGAGGGCGGAGCGGAAATGAGAGCCAGTTCTGTTCTAGGCAAAAGTGATGTGATTTTTAATAGTACCAAGTATGGTCAGCTTGTAGAAACGAAGCCATCCTTCAGCGGAGGCATCGCTTATTTCGGTCCGGGTGCCGAGGAGGAGGGTGTGAAAGAGGCGAGACAATGGCTTGAAAGCATTATTAACGATACAGAGCCTCTCGTCAAACCGGAGCAAGCCTATGTCGTCACGCAAATATTAGAAGCCATTTATACCTCAGCCGAAACGGGTAAAGTCGTAGAATTTTAAAAGAATAGAGAAAAGCAGACCTTTCCGCCACTTGGGAAGGTTTTTCTGCACGCGAGCGGAATTCGTTAATGTCTGAATATTGATAGTGAAAGGTCGGTTATTTGGTGGTTTGTCGTTTCAATTCGAACTACCATGAAGGAGATGGAGGGAGTGCAATCCTTCCCCGTTCAAACAACGTGTCCAAGGAGGCGGTAGTACCATGAATAATAAGGCGAAATTAAAATCGGAAACGGTTACATTCATAACGAATAAAGGTGGTCCCACACTAGGGTATTCGGACGCTTCAGGCGTAAATATCATCTTTGATGACGGATTTGCATTTAAAGATCTTAACAAAGACGGGAAGCTGGACAAATACGAGGACTGGCGCTTGCCGGCTGAAGTACGGGCTAAGGATTTGGCATCCAAGATGTCCATCCAGCAAATCGCCGGTCTGATGCTGTACAGCGGGCATCAGGCTGTGCCGGCCTCGGGAGGGTTTTTCCCTGCTGCGTATAACGGCAAGCCCTATACGGAAAGCGGCGCGAAGCCGCATGATCTCTCTGATGAACAGATCGAGTTTCTGACTAAAGACCATCTGCGGCATGTGCTGCTAACCTCTGTCGAAAGTCCTGAAATTGCGGCTCGCTGGAACAATAACGTCCAAGCCTTGGCGGAAGGTATCGGTCTCGGCATCCCGGCCAATAACAGCAGCGATCCGCGCCATGGCTCCGATGCCAGCAAAGAATATAATGCAGGGGCGGGAGGCGCTATCTCCATGTGGCCGGAAACGCTCGGACTTGCAGCAACGTTTGATCCTGAGGTTGTGCAGAGGTTTGGTGAGATTGCGGCTAAGGAATACAGGGCGCTAGGCATTGCAACTGCCCTTTCTCCCCAAATCGATATCGCGACCGACCCGCGCTGGTCGCGCTTTGACGGTACGTTCGGAGAAGATTCGAGGCTGTCGGCGGATTTGGCGAGAGCCTATATCGACGGCTTTCAGACTTCGCTTGATGAGCGGTCAACTTCGGACGGTTGGGGACCAGGCAGCGTGAATGCGATGGTCAAGCACTGGCCGGGCGGCGGCTCCGGCGAAGGCGGCAGGGATGCTCATTTTGGATACGGCAAATATGCGGTATATCCGGGCAACAACTTCGAAGAGCATTTGATTCCTTTCCTGGACGGGGCTTTCCAATTGAAGGGAGGAACGGAGAAGGCTTCTGCGATTATGCCGTATTATACGATTTCGTATAACCAGGATCAGGTGAACGGCGAGAATGTCGGCAATTCCTACAACGCTCACATAATAGGCGACCTTCTTCGCCATAAATACGGATACGACGGCGTCGTATGTACGGACTGGGGAATAACGGACGATGAGGGCTCCGATATTAGCCGTTTGTTTCCCGGCGGACGTTCATGGGGTGTTGAACAAGGCTATACCGTTGCGGAACGCCATTACAAGGCGCTTATGGCCGGAGTCGACCAATTCGGCGGAAATAACGATGCAGGTCCAGTCCTTGAGGCATACCGCATAGGCGTCGCCGAGCACGGCGAAGCTTACATGCGTCAGCGTTTCGAGCAATCGGCCGTACGACTCTTGAAGAACATGTTCCGTGTCGGCTTATTCGAAAACCCGTATTGCGAAACGGAAGAAACTGCCCGAATTGTCGGCAATGCCGAATATATGACGTCTGGTTACGAAGCGCAGCTCAAATCGGTCGTGTTATTGAAAAACAAAGGTCAAGTTCTTCCGCTGCAGAAATTGAAGACGGTTTATATCCCGAAAAGATACAGGCCGGCCGGCACGAATTGGATTGGCTTCCCTACTCCCGAGTTTGACGGTCATCCCGTCAGTCTTGATGTGGTCCGGAAGTATTTCAACGTCACGGATGACCCGGAAGCTGCAGATTTCGCGCTGGTTTTCATTACAGGAGCCGATTCCGGCAGCGGTTACAGCAAGGCGGATGCGGAAGCCGGCGGAAACGGCTACGTTCCGATCAGCCTGCAATACGGTCCATATACGGCTGAGCACGCTAGAGAGACGAGCATTGCCGGCGATGAACGCGATGTGCCCAACCGCTCCTACAAAGGAAAAACGATATCGGCAACGAATGTTTCCGACTTGGAGGCGGTGTTAAAAGCTAAAGAAGTTATGAAAGGCAAGCCAGTCATCGTATCCCTTCAACTATCGAAGCCTTCGATCGTTGCAGAGTTTGAAGCGGCTGCTGATGCGATTGTTGCTGCTTTCGGGGTTCAAGATCAAGCGGTTTTAGATATTTTAACCGGTGAGGCGGAGCCTTCAGCACTGTTGCCTATGCAGATGCCCGCCAATATGAAGACCGTCGAGGAGCAATTTGAAGACGTTCCGCATGATATGGAGGTGCATGTCGATTCCGAGGGCAACGCCTACGATTTTGCATATAGTTTAAACTGGAGCGGCATTATAAGCGATGAGCGGACTGAGCGCTACGGCAAGAGAAAATAGTGTGAAGATGCGAAGCCGGGGAGCAGTTCCCGGCTATTCGTGGTATAATGCTCATTACTCATTTGATAGGCAAAAGGGGAGTAAATAGAACTTGAAATTATTCAATCGTTCGCTTTTTAATTCGCTTCGTTTTAAGCTTGTCACAGGACTTATGCTCATTATGCTGCCGATGGTATCCTTTCTGCTCTACAACAACTTTTATTCGATCGATGTCGTACGTAACCAAGTGGCGCAATCCAACAGCAACATGCTCAATCTCTACATGGGATTAATCGACATCACGCTGGAGGACATCGACCATTACCTGCTCAAATTCGCCGCGGAAGAATCCGGCTTATATATCCTCGACCGTCCACCCGAGGCCGATATTGACCAATACAATCTGGAACGAATATGGCTATTTACGGAATTGAAAGATAACGCAACTTATTATAAAGCATTGGATTATTTCTACGTGTATTCGCCATTGAATCAGGATCTGCTGTTTGCGCCTAAACTGACCGGCTCCGCTTATTCCGATAACGAGCCCATTAAAGATGCGATCACAAACCTTCTGAACGATGAACAAGCCATGAGCAGCTATCGGTATGATCAGTGGTCAGTTCTTCATGTTAACGAGCAGGCGTACCTTCTCCGTACGATTAAAACGGGAAACTTATATATCGGAGCAGGAGTTAATGCGGATGATGTCATGGGACCGCTGGATCTGCTCGATCTTGGTACCGAAGGCAGATCACTGCTGGTGGATGACAGCTATGCTCCGCTCCAGGACGAAACTTTTTTTGAAGAACATGAAATTGATCTAACTTATACGCCCAATACGTACCGGCTCACCGGAGTCGATGACATATATCTGGTCATTGGCGAGAAGTCAGGCATGGGTGAATTCGGTTTAGTCGCCGTGGTACACGACCAAAATATTTTGGAGAAGCTGCCTTATCTGCAAAGGATTATTCTGCTCATTGCGACAGGATCCATCCTGATCCTGCTGATTTCCGTTTATTTCCTGCGCAAAGTCATCCTGCTTCCAATCAACCGGATCGTCGTGGCTATGCGCAAAATCAAAGAGGGCTACTTGGAGGCTAGAATACCGGACAAACCGGCTTCCAACGAATTCGAGCTGATGAACGGGACGTTCAACAGCATGGTCAGCGACATTCAACAATTGAAAATCGACGTATACGAGGAGCAATTGATCAACCAAAAAGCGGAGCTTAAGCAGCTGCAGCTTCAGATCAACCCGCATTTTTTTCTGAACAGCTTGAACGTCGTCTATTACTTGGCCCAAGAGAAGAAGTACGAATTGATTCAGGAATTGTCCTTCTCTTTGATTCGCTATTTCCGCTTCATGTTCCGCAGCCATACGGATTACGTGCTTCTGCAGGATGAGCTCAGTCATACCGAAAGTTACTTGAAAATCCAGAAGTTTCGTTTTCCGGACAGCTTGACGCATGCCGTATCCGTTCAGGATGATCTGCTTGACTGTTACATTCCTCCATTAATGATCCAAAGCTTTGCCGAAAACACAATCAAGCACGCGATCAATACGGACTTGCCTACTCATATCGATATTTCGATCAGGCGATTCGGCTTGATATCTGATGACCGGCTGCACATTCAAATTCGCGATACAGGACAAGGTTTTTCTGAACAGGTGCTGCAGCAGCTTCAGCAGGAGATCA
This sequence comes from Paenibacillus alkaliterrae, assembly GCF_021532375.1. Classification (GTDB taxonomy): domain Bacteria; phylum Bacillota; class Bacilli; order Paenibacillales; family Paenibacillaceae; genus Pristimantibacillus; species Pristimantibacillus alkaliterrae. The sequence goes on along the minus strand of NZ_JAKGAP010000010.1, from coordinate 120,286 downwards.
ACCTGACGAATGAAGAAGGAGAGCATATTGGAATATGGAACGTTCGGCGCAGGCTGCGTTTGTTGTATGGGGATCAAGCAAGCATTGCCTTTTCTAACGATAACGGTGCCGTTGTCAATATGATCATGCCTTTATCGAAAGAAATGAGGTAGAGAAGATGTACAGACTATTAATCGTTGATGATGAAGCGTTTATCGCGAATGGGATTAAATCGAGTGTGGATTGGCAAAAGCTTGGTATCGTGAGTGTATCCGTAGCTAATAACCTCCGGCAAGCGAAGGAGGAGTTTGACAAACAGCCGATTGACATGATGATTTGCGACATCGAGATGCCGCAAGGAAGCGGATTGGAGCTCTACGAATGGGTGAGGGAACAGCACCCTCATACGGAGTGCATCTTCCTAACCTGTCACGCCGACTTTCAGTATGCCAAGAAAGCGCTGCAGCTCGGCAGCTTCGAGTATTTGTTAAAACCGGTTCCGCATGACGAGTTGAAGCTTGTCATGACGAAGTTAATCGAAAAAATCAGGAAGGAGCGGGAATCGGCCACCATGGTGACCGAACGGTTTTGGCAGGATGTGTTGAACCAAGCGATTCCGTCCAATATGGATAAAATGATGGAGGTCATCGACAAGCAGAAACTTCCGTATGCCAGATCTATGAGATTTCTACCGGTCGTCATTAGCATCCAGCATTGGGAAAAGTCATTAACCGCCCGTGATGCGCAAATTATGGAGTATGCGCTTCGCAACGCACTGGAAGAGGTCGTTATTCAGCGTGCCTCAAGCGCACAAATCGTCCGAATTAATCCAGACTACCTGCTGATCGTTTTCACGCAAGACCTGCCGCCAGCAGAAGGCTGCGACCCTTTTTGCAAGGAAATCAAAAGCCGCTGTCAGGCTTTTATTGAGGTTTGCAATCATTATTTGTATTGCCACCTATCCTGCTATATCGGCAAGTTGGTGCAAGTGCATGAAGTGCGGGATATGGTCGAAGTGTTGATGGCGTTCAAAAAGAATCAAGTCAATATCGTTGACCGTGTCATCTTCATTGACGAGCGATTGAAGAAAGAATCGCAGCTCCCATTGCCTCCGATGAATGTATGGTCGGAGCTCATCAAGCAGGGGAATAAGAAAAAATTAATGGATGAGTCGCAGCAGTTTCTCGATTCCTGGAAGCGGATTGAGTGCTTGGGCGCCAAAGGCCTGCAGCAATTTTATCAAAGCTTTCTGCAGATGATTCTTCATACGCTTCAGCAGCAAGGGCTGCGGGCGGATGAAATATTTTCGGATCATTTGTTGCCGGAGCGTATTCTGTCGGCTACTCGCAGCGTGAAGGATTTGCAGGATTGGGTGAGGGACGTGCTTGAGAAAGCACTCGTTCACATTCAAGGGCTGGATTCGAGCGAAACGGTAGTAGAGAAGATCAAGCGGTATATCGCGCTTCATATCGATGAGGAGCTGTCCAGACAGTACATCGCTGACTATATCGGATTAAGCCCGGATTATATCGTTAAATTGTTCAAGAAAGAAACGGGTCTCTCGATATCCGACTATATTCTGAAGGAACGGATCAATTTGGCAAAGGAGCTGCTGACCAAGACGGACACCACGATCAGTAACGTCGCGTTGGCAGTCGGATTCTCAAACTTTTCTTATTTTTCCACGCTGTTTAAAAAAGAAGTATCGATGACGCCCCAGGATTATCGTAAGGGCTTTCTATGTCTGAAACTTGAAAGTCGAATGTCGGATTCTTAGTAGTTGATGCATTTGCTTTGCGTTAGTATTAGACCATGCAAGAAAATAAATGACGACAAAGGTGGTCGAGACCCGTGCAAGCAAATTCTGAAACGTCAACCCCAAATATGAAGCAGGTCTCATTGAAGATGAAGAAGAATGCAACATTCGCATTGGAAATGAGAAAGGTAAAGAAATACCGCGCGCTGGTGCTGATGGCGCTTCCCGGCCTTTTGTACCTGCTTATTAACAACTATTTGCCGATGTTCGGCATCGTCATCGCGTTTAAGGACATCAATTTTGCGAAGGGTATTTTGGGCAGTGACTGGATTGGGTTTAAAAATTTCGAGTATTTGTTTAAAACGACGGATGCTTATATCATTACAAGAAATACGCTGCTTTATAATATTACCTTCATTCTGTTGAATACCGTAATTGCCATATCACTTGCGATTATGCTGAATGAAATCCGCAAACGCTTTTTCTCGAGGATGTACCAAACGCTGATCTTGCTTCCTTTTTTGATCTCCATGGTTATTGTCGGCTATCTGGTGTTAGGCTTCCTCGATGTTGAAAACGGATTCATGAACAAAACCTTGCTGCCCCTGATGGGTTTAGAGCCAATTTCTTGGTACAGTGAAACGAAGTATTGGCCATGGATCCTGACGATCGTGAGCGTATGGAAGGGCGTAGGAAATTTGTGCATCATTTATTTAGCGGCGATCATCGGCATCGATAACGAGTATTACGAAGCAGCGACGATTGACGGAGCTAACAGATGGCAGCAAATTTTGAAGATTACACTTCCACTCGTTTCTCCGGTTATTACGATCATGACCCTGCTCGCGATCGGTCGGATATTTTACTCGGACTTCGGCTTGTTCTTCCAGGTTCCGCTTAACACTGGCGCGCTGATGCCGGTTACGAACACGATCGATACGTATGTATACCGCGCATTGATTAACCTTGGCGACATCGGGATGTCTTCGGCTGCCGGCTTGTACCAGGCGCTTGTCGGATTTATTCTGGTCATCCTATCTAATGCTGTCGTAAGAAAATACAACAAAGACAACGCGCTGTTCTAGAAAGGGAGATGTTTTATGCAATCATCCGGCAAGCTCTATCAATGGATCATTAACATCATTATGCTGGTCTTCACGTTTTTCTGCGTCATGCCGTTCTGGCTGTTATTCTCTGCCTCTCTAACCGACGATATGGAGCTTGTTCGCAGCGGGTACGCCTTTTTTCCTGATAAAATAAGTTTCTCCGCCTACGGTTATTTATGGAATACGTCTTCTGAAATATTCCGTGCTTACAGCATCACGGTCTTAACGACTGTGGCAGGTACGGCACTCGGATTGACGCTTACAGCGATGGTGGCTTATCCGCTTTCGCGGATCGAAATGCCTTTCCGCAATACGCTGGCCTTCTACGTATTTTTTACGATGCTGTTCAACGGAGGTCTTGTGCCGACATACTTGCTGTACACTAATTATTTCGATTTGAAAAATACGATGCTGGCCTTAATCATACCAGGCTTGCTAATGAACGGATTTTTCATTATCCTGATGCGAACCTTTTTTGCAAGCTCCATTCCGACGGCCATTATCGAATCGGCCTATATCGACGGAGCGAAGGAATGGAAAATTTTTTACCGCATCGTCTTGCCTCTTTCGACGCCTGTGCTGGCTACAGTAGGCTTGTTCTACACGATCATGTACTGGAACGACTGGTTCAACGGATTGATCTATATTACCGACAGCCAATACTATAGCCTGCAGAACTTGTTGAACCGAATCCTGTTGGACGTTCAGTTTTTGCAGTCTTCAACTCAGGCAGGCAGTCGCAGCGCTGAAATAGCCGCGAACATTCCGCTTGCATCGATGCGGATGGCGATGGCCGCTATCGGGGTCATTCCGCTGCTGATCGCGTATCCGTTCTTCCAAAAGTATTTCGTAAAGGGCCTTACGATCGGCGCGGTTAAAGGATAAGGCTTTTCCCGGCTATTTGGACGCCGTTTTCCAAACGATCAAGCAAAATGAGCCCGGCATCATTCCGACGGTGAAGTATGGCTACTCCATCATTGATACTTACTCAGGCAGCTACTTTGATAACTTGGGAGACGGCTTCGGCGTGCTTCCGGGTTATGACAACGGCCTTAAAGTCGTGAACATGTATGAGACGCCGGAGTATGCCGAACTGCTGAATCCGGCAACCAAACAGTAATTATGTAATGCTGAAGGGGCGGTGCAGACATTCGGATGCACCGTCCTTTATGTAAAAATACTTAATGAAAAGGCGGACAAGGAGCCAGTCAGTATAAAATACGCAAGTCCGGTGAGATTGCCGGAGACCGTCAGCGAGCGGATTGATCCGCGTTGACGGTCTTTCGCATAATGAGAGGGGAAGTCACGTGGATCTATCAAATGTACCTGACCTTAAGGAATCGGCCTTCGGGAGTAAAGGCAACCGATTAATCGTGTTCGTTATGGTGCTTGGGGTGTTCGTCGCGATTTTGAATGAAACACTGCTCAATGTAGCGATGACGCCGATTATGAACGATCTTGGCATATCACCTAATACCGCCCAGTGGTTGACCACCGGCTATTTGCTTGTCATCGCCGTGCTTATACCGGCTACCGCCTTATTAATACAACGTTACACAACAAGGGCATTGTTTCTATCTGCTATGGGAATGTTTGCAGCAGGCACCCTCGTCGCGGCGATTGCCCCCGGTTTTGCCGTCCTATTCGCCGGAAGGCTGATCCAGGCGGCGGGAACCGGGCTTCTTTTTCCTTTACTGACGAATGTCGTATTGGCCATTGTTCCTTTTCATAAAAGAGGCGCTGCCATGGGTACGATCGGGATCGTTATCACGTTTGCGCCGGCGATAGGTCCTGCGCTATCCGGCCTGATCGTTGCGCATTACAGCTGGCGGGTGCTATTTTACAGCGTGCTGCCGATTGCGGCTTTCGTTATGGTCTTTGCTTACATGCGGTTGAAAAACGTTACGGAATCCGGCAACCGTAAGGCTGACCCGCTGTCGATGCTTCTCTCCACGCTTGGGTTTGGCGGGATCGTGTATGGCTTCAGCAGCGCAGGGGAAGGTCACGGGGGATGGTCGGATCCGGAAGTGCTCTGGCCGCTTGCAGTGGGAGCTTGTTCACTCATTTGGTTCTGTCGTCGGCAGTTAACGATGCGGCAGCCGATGCTGGATTTAAGAACCTTACAATACGGTATGTTCAGCCTCTCCGTTATGATCATGATGATCGTCATGATGGCGATGTTCTCAACGATGATGCTCGTTCCGATTTTCCTTCAGAATGCACTTGGGTACACGCCGCTGCATGCTGGTCTAGCCATGCTCCCGGGCGGCGTCGTAATGGGCATTATGTCACCGATAACCGGAAGATTGTTTGATCGTTACGGAGCCAGGTGGCTGGCAGTCATCGGTCTTACGCTTATGGCCGTCACATTAAGCGGGTTTGGCTTCATGAAGCCTTCCATTTCCTATATGACGATTACCGTCCTAAATACACTCTTCATGCTCGGCATTTCCATGCTGATGATGCCGGTTATGACGAACGGCTTGAACGTGCTTCCGAGAAGGCTGTATCCGCACGGTACCGCCATTGCCGGTACGCTGCAGCAGATTGGCGGCGCGATTGGGATGGCGCTGCTTGTAACGGTCATGACGACAGGCTCCAGCCGTTTTGCGGCAAATAAAGCGAGCTTGATATCGGATTCTGAATTGCAAACGCTGGCGATGACGGCAGGCATGAAGCAGGCATTCTTGCTGGCCTTCGGCTTGGTAGCGATTGCTTTGCTGACAGCTCTATTTTTTCTCAAGCGCTCGATTCCTCCCGCAGAAGAGGGGAAGAGCAGGTCGGTTGCCGTACATTAATTTTAGTTCATACAACGGAAAATCGAAAACGGGATGTCGGAAATCTGATAGTTGGATAAAACGTTTTCATATATTCTACTTAGTGTACACGCTTTCATTAAAATAAACAGGGAGGTCACAGCAATGACAAAGAACAAATATGCGGCAAAAACGTTTCTATTGTTAGCGTTGGCATTCACTATGTTAATCACTGCATGCAGCAACGGCGGAAACGACGGCAAAAACAGCACCAATACGGAGAACGCCGGAACAGCGGCGGACGGAGAAAATGGCAACGGCAGCGGAGCATTGAAGCCTGTCGAGCTTGTAATGGTATTTCCAGTAGGCGGGGAACCGAAGGATATGAAGCTGGTATCGGACGAAATCAACAAATTGACCAAGGAAAAAATCAATGCGACGGTAAAGCTCGTACCGATCGGTTTTGGAGCTTGGGCTCAGCAAAAAACGCTGATGATGTCGGGTAACGAGCAGGTAGATTTGATCGTAAGCGGGCTCGGAACTTATAGCCAGGATGTGGCTAAAGGGCAGTTTCTTGAGCTTGACGGGTACTTGGCTGAGCAAGGGCAAGGGATCACGGAAGCGCTTGATAACCTTGATCCGGCGTTCTTGAACGCAACGAGAATCGACGGCAAAATATATGCCGTTCCGAGCATCAGGGATTTGGCTGCGGACTATGGAATCACGATGCGCAAGGATTTGGTTGAAAAATATAACATCGATACGACCGCGATTAAATCGCTGGACGATCTGGATGCAGTGTTTAAAACCATTAAGGACAACGAACCGGGCATGATTCCGACGGTCAAGTACGGAACATCTATTCTTGATATTTACGTAGGCAGCTTCTTTGATACCTTGGGTGAAGGATTTGGCGTGCTTCCGGGCCATGACAACGGCCTGAAGGTCGTGAACATGTATGAGACGCCGGAATATGCAGAGATGCTGAATACGGTCAGAAGATGGAATCAAGCGGGTTTTGTTGCCAAGGATGCCGCTACAAGCACTGAGACGCAATACAATTTGGTCAAGTCTGGCAAGGCTTTCTCGTTCATATCCCATATGAAGCCCGGCATCGAGACCCAAGAGTCGAGAACGACAGGCAAGGAGATGGTGTCGGTACACTTCAGACCTGCGGCCACAGCGACGTCCAACATTATATCGATCATGTGGAGTATTGCAAGAAACTCCAAGGATCCGGAAAGAGCGATGATGCTGCTCAATCTGATGTATACCGATAAAGACTTCATTAATCTGCTGGATTACGGGATTGAAGGCAAGCATTACGTGAAAGTGTCTGACAATATCATCGATTACCCGCAAGGCGTTGACGCAACGAATTCCGGTTACAATCTGCAAATGGGATGGATGTTCGGGAACCAGTCCTTGTCCCACATTTGGAACGGAGATGACCCGGAGCTTTGGAACCAACTGGCGGAGTTTAATAAAAACGCAATAAAATCAAAAGCGCTGGGCTTTACCTTTAACGCCGATGCCGTCAAAACGGAAATCGCTGCGGTCACGAACGTGCAGAACCAATATAAAATTGCTCTGGAAACGGGAACGATTGATCCTGTGTCCAAGCTGCCAGAATTCAATAAACAGTTGAAAGCAGCGGGAATTGACAAGATCATCGCCGAGAAACAAAAGCAGCTTGACGCATGGGCCGCAGCTAACAATAATTAAATGAAATGCTAACCCCTGTAATGACGGAAAGTCATTACGGGGGTTTGCCATAACTTCTCCTACTCAGCCCCAGCCATTTTTCTTTCCTGATTCAAATTGTTCCTTCAAAGCGTTTCGCAGACTTTCAGACAGTTCTTTAACCTGTAACACTTTGTTAAGTTTTTCGGGATTAAAACGGTCGTGGAATTTCAGGTCATTCACTAAGGATACCGATACTTGTTGAGGATGCGGTTCAATTAAAGTCAAATAATCACTAGCAGAAACCATGCCTTCTTTTAAAACCCTAAGAAGAAAACCTGTATAGCCTGTATTACGTACTTTTAAAATCAAATCAGGCACCTCGTATTTTGCTGCAAGTTTGTAGCAGGGGTTACGCGGCTCCGATACTTGAATAATGGCTTCTCCAAATGAAAAGATATCGCCAATATGAGCTTTATCCTCTGTTAATCCAACAACTGTAAGGTTTTCACCAAAAAGAGCTGCTTCGACCATATTCTTAAACATGTTTCTCCAATGATCATAGTAGTCGTAAGGATAAAGGCATAGAGCCTTGTTCTCTCCACCATGATGCTCGTATGCTTGCTCATCGCCAACTAATCCTAATTTGCTTAAAAACAAAGGATCTTTCACCGATTGTTTTTTTATTGCGGATTGATATATTTTTTTGCCATAAGTAAAGGTTTCCGTTATGCCCCTATTTAAAGATTTCACTATATATTGCTGAGAGGTCATATTCATCCTATACTCAGTCCTTTTTTAAAACTCTCAATATACGCATCAACGGCTTTTACTGCCTTTTCGATATCTCTCATTTCTATGGCTTCAATTAAGTCCACGTGACCTGCAGCAGTGCTGTTGTCAAATACCGTAGTATTTGCTATAGAACTTTGAATTTTCTCGAAAAGGTTCGAATAAATATCGGACAATAATTGGTTATGCGAGGCAGTTGATATCGTCTGATGCAGCTTGAAGTCAAACAAAACAAACTTCTCTAAATCCTGCTCCTTAAATGCTTCTTGCGTAAGCCGCTGTAATTCACGCATGTTGATCAAATCTTCATCCGTTCTGTTTTTACATGCAAGTAAAACGGACTCCCGGTCTAAAGCATGACGCACATCCAGTATCTCTAGTACATTCGATTGCTGAATCCTCTTTTGCAAAATGGCATTCAATTCGCTTGATGCTGTCACGAAAGTACCATCGCCTTGTTTAGTCTCGAGCATCCCTACGTGAACCATGGCACGGATAGCTTCACGCAATGTATTTCGACTAATGCCGAACTTTTCGATTAACTCCGTTTCACTCGGAATACGTTCTCCGATTTTCCACTTACCGGATTGGATCATTTTTTCAATCTGAAGATAAACTTGATCGACCAAAGATTTCTTCTCCAATTTTTGTATCATTGTTTCCAGCCTCCTAAACGTAGGATGTTTGGTTCATCGGTATAATGACTATCTTATCGGAAAAGGATTGGATTGTAAAGTGATTCTTTCCTCCTAATACCGCACAAGCGGCTGTTTTCATGACGGAAGCCAGCCTGTTCAGGCGAAAATGATACAGGAAGTTGAAAACGGTTAATTGACCTTGATAACGCTTTCGTCTAAGATGGAAGGGTTTCTTCGATTTACATCACCCGGGAAATAAGTATGCAATTCCTGTATTCGATGTATTGTATTGTTCGTTTAATGGCATTAAAATTTCAGGTAAAGGGCGGCTGCCAAGCAGGAAGTAGACGGCGCCAATCATCCCGGAGACGAGTGGGGACTAATGATGAGCAAATCGTGGTTTAATCGGCTGCTTCTGTCCTATATGCCGATATTTATAATCGTAGTCACCTTTACCTTTTTCGTATTTTTTCAACTGATTAGTGAACAGGGCCGTAAAGAAGCTATCAACGCCAACAGTATGTTGTCTTTGCAAGCGATGCGGCTGATAGACACATCCTTGAAAGCCATCGATAATATGGTGATGAAGGAATCTATCAACAGCAAGCCGCTTATCGATTTTTTCAACGGCAAAGAGGGCGGCGATCCGTATGTCAACATTAGTGCAGTCATGAAAATGAAAGATATGATCGCTTATTATCCGCTCATCGACTCCATCTATCTGGTACGTTATGATGACCAGATGGTGTTGAGTAATGCGACGAACGGGCATATCGGCACCTATCCGGACAAATCCTTTATCGAGCAGTACCGGAAGTCGGCCTCTCAAAAGTGGACGGACGTTCGAACGTTCAGGCAATTTACGGTTTTGAAGGGCAAGAAGGTTGTCAGTCTGGTGAGAGGCGCCCCATTTATGACGAACGAAAAAGGCATGATCGTAGTGAATGTGGCAGCGGATTCCTTGCAGCGGTTAGTGAATGAGCTATACGATTCGGAAGTCAGCTTCATCCGGATTAAAGACGGGGCGGGCAACGAATTGCTTAAACAGGCAGAAACCGTTGAATCTATGCGCATATATGCGGATTATAAGTCGAGTTATTCGAATTGGTCCTATATTAGCGGGTTTGTGCAGGGCACATTCATCCAAACGGTATCTTTGCTTTACAATGCCTGGTTTGTCATCGGACTCCTTATGATTGGCGCGGGTCTCGTATGGATGATCTATATATCGAGGCGCAATGCGAGGCCGGTTGAACAGATTGTTTCACGCTTTAGCGGGTATATGCTGCCGCTTGCCGGAGGAAGAACGAATGCCGGTCGAATTGATGAATTTGTATTTATCGAATCCGCGCTTGATAATTTGACGGAGCAGGCCAAACAGTATCAGCAGCAATACAAAGAAGATCTCCATTTGCGTACGCGCAACCTGTTTCACCAGCTCATCGAAGAGGGATCGGCGCTCACGCTGGAGGATTGGCGGCGCGAAGCGGAACGGCTGCAGCTTCCCGTGCCTGCGGCGGGTCATTCCATTATCGTTCTGGAAATGGACAAGTACGGGGAGTTTTGCAGCCGTTATTCGCGTAACGATCAAAATTTGCTGAAGTTCGCCTTGCGCAGCATTACTTATGAACAATCTTCAAGGTTCGGATACGAATGCTGGGCTGAATGGACAGCCTCATCCCGCCTCAGCGTCATTCTGTTCGAGAACGGAGACGAGGTTGACGACAAACGGCTGATTCAGCTATGCGACAGCATCCGCGGTTGGACAGAGCAGAATATGAAATTTACAATTAGCGTAGGGATTGGGGATCCGGCCGTTCATTTATTCGAAATCGCAAAATCCTTTAATCAAGCAATCGAAGCGCTTAATTACAAGATGGTGCTTGGAGAAAACCGCCTCATTACTCGTGAAGATATGATGAGTCAAAGCCAGGTTGAAGTATACTCCTATCTCGGCATCATTCGATCAGCCGCACAATCGTTCCGCAAATCGGACGACAGCTGGAGAGCGCTATTGGATGATATGTTTAGCCAGCTGAAGCAAGGCTTGTTGACCAAGGACGAGATCATGAACATTATTAATTATTTGATCTACAGTTTGGGACGTGAATTGTCGGGGCTGGGCAAGGAGTACCAGATCATGTGGGAGACGGGATCCCTGCCGAAACTGACAGATAAACTGGATAAGTGCCATTCTCTTGAAGAGATGCATGAAGCCATAACCGGTGAAATGACAGAGCTTGGGGAAACACTTTCGGACACGCGTTACAATGGTCAGCATGCGGGTATCATTATGGAGATACGCCGCTTCATAGAGGCGGAATACGTTAATCCGAACATGTCCCTTGAATATTTAAGCGAGAAATTCAATATTAATGCGAAATATGTGAGCAAGCTGTTCAAGGAAACAACAGGACAGAAGTTCATCGATTTCTTAATAGACATCCGCTTGTATGAGGCGAAAAGGCTGCTGGCCGAAACACGGCGGCCGATTCAGGACATCGCGGAGGAGGTCGGCTACACGAGCGCGATATCGTTTACCAGAGTTTTTAAGAAGGTCGTCGGAACTTCGCCGGGCGAATACCGTTTAGAGACGCAGAGGGAGTTTAAGGGTTGACGGAACATGGTGTTGAAAAGAGTTAAGCTCTAGAAAAATGTTAATCATGGAGATTGAAAATAGATGCCGAATTGGCGGCAGCACCTGCTGAATAGGGTGCTGCCGTTTCTTTTGCAGCAGTGGTTGCGAAAAAGGTTAAGCAAGAAATTATTGTTTCTTGTAGCAGGGAGCCGGGAGCTTATATGATGATCACATGAAAGCGCAACACAAACGAAGCTGTTTAAAGGAGGTAAGCCCATGTCCAAACTTAATAACGAATTGCATCCCTTATCGATTCCCCTTGTTCCGACAGCGGGACGTTATGCGCCCTTACGCAAGATTGCGCGCCACTGGCAATTGTATCTCGTCATCCTGCTGCCGATTGCTTATCTCATTATTTTCAAATATGTACCCATGGCCGGCATTATGATAGCTTTCAAAGACTACAACGTCATCAAAGGCATCTTAGGAAGCCCATGGGCCGGAATGAAATATTTTAATCAGTTTTTCGACTCCCCAAATTTCTGGCTGTACATGAAAAACACGCTCGGCATCAGTCTCTACGGCTTGCTGGTCGGCTTCCCGGCACCAATTATTCTGGCGCTTGCTCTTAATGAAGTTCGCAATGGTCTGTTCAAAAAAAGCGTGCAGTTGGTCTCTTATGCGCCTTACTTTATTTCGACGGTTATTATGGTATCCATATTAATCGTTAACTTGACCCCGAACGTAGGTATAGTCAGCAAGCTGTTCCAGATGCTCGGCGTGGAAAATACAAACTTTATGGGTATCCCGTCCTTGTTCAAATCCATCTATGTCTGGTCTGATGTCTGGCAGCACACCGGTTACGGAGCCATCATCTATATCGCGGCATTAGCGGGTGTCAACCCTGAGCTGTATGAAGCGGCAAAAGTAGACGGAGCATCGAGAATCCAGAAAATAATCAACGTCGATATTCCGAGTCTGATTCCGGTCTCTGTCATTCTTCTCATTCTTAATTTGGGCAATCTGATGAAACTCGGCTTCGAGAAAATATATCTGATGCAAAATCCGCTCAATCTGGCCACTTCCGAGGTCATTTCCACTTACGTGTATAAAGTGGGCTTGCTTGGTTCAAGCTTCAGCTTCTCGGCGGCTATCGGCGTCTTTAACTCGGTCATTAATCTAACCTTGCTTGTTGTCGTTAACTATATCGCTAAAAAACTGTCCAATAACAGTCTGTGGTAGCTTTTGGATCCATTTCCTTATTCCAAGACTGCCAAGCCCGGTTAAGGGCGGAAAGGAAACAATATGGCTAGAACCGTATCCATTCGAGAGTCCAGCGGAGACCGCTTGTTCATGGTCTTGGTCTATGCGTTTCTGACCTTGGTCCTGTTAATCGTGCTGCTGCCGCTTCTCTACATCGTTAGTTCTTCGTTCAGTTCGCCGCAAGCTGTAGTCTCGGGCAAAGTATGGCTGTTTCCGGTCCAGTTTACGTTGGACGGATATAAGGCCGTATTCAACAACCCGCAGATCGGCACCGGGTTTCTGAATTCTCTGTACTACACGGTAGTCGGCACGTTAATTAACGTTGTCCTGACGGTAATGCTTGCTTATCCATTGGCAAGAAAGACGTTCTACGGACGGAATATGTTCATGGTGCTGTTAGTCATTACGATGATGTTCGAAGGAGGACTTATTCCGTATTATCTGGTCGTGAAGGAACTGAATCTGCTGGATACCCGGTGGGCGATGATTTTGCCGGGAGCGCTGGCGGTATTTCAAGTCATCATAGCGAGAACCTTCTTCCAGTCGACAATTCCCGATGAGCTGTCCGAGGCTGCCGATTTGGACGGCTGCAGCGACATCCGCTTTATATTCAGTGTCGTGTTACCGCTTTCCAAACCAATCTTGGCCGTTATGATGCTGATGTATGCGGTAGGCCATTGGAATGCGTATTTCGATGCTCTTATATTTCTGCGATCCCCAGACCTGTTCCCATTACAAATCGTGCTGCGCAACGTGCTTATTCTGAACACGGTGGATGCGTCCATGATCGCCAATGCGAATCAAATGCTGGCCCAGCAAGGATTAAAGGACCTGTTGAAATATTCATTGATCGTCGTTGCCAGCGGTCCGGTGCTCATTATCTATCCGTTTGTTCAGAAATATTTTGTTAAAGGAGTTATGATCGGTTCGTTGAAAGGCTAAAGAGGAATGATTCTGTGAAGGGGGGGATGGGGCGCCTTTGGGGCCGGGGCGGTCATTTAGATTCGGAAATAGCGCCATTGCATGTCATTGGGAGTGTCAAGAATGGATATAACAAGGAGGAGTCGTTCTGATGAGAAAAGGATGGAAAAAATCGAGTGCAGTCTTGTTGTGCATCGTACTTAGCTGTGTCGTGTTCCTTTCCGCGTGCAGCAAGGATACGGAGGCGCCTGGAAATGGTAATACGGAAAGCGGTCAGAAAGAGAACAACAATGTACAAGAGGATGTCTTCACGGCCGTAGGTTCGTATCCGATTGCGAATAAGCAGCTGACGCTTAAGATGTTTGCCCCTCAATTTCCTACGATCGAGAACATGGAGACCAACGCATTTACGAAGCATCTGGAAGAGAAGACAAACATTAAGATTGCTTGGGATCTCGTTCCAAACAATGCGCTTGAAGACCGCAAGCAGCTGATGCTGGCCAGCGGCGACTATCCGGAAGTGATCTTGCATGGCAATTTGACTAGGGAAGAACAGATGAAGTACGGGAAGCAGGGCGTATTCCTCCCTCTGAATGATTTGATCGAAAAGTATGCTCCTACTATTAAAAAAGCGCTTGAAGAAATTCCTTATATGAGATCGTCGATTACGGCTCCAGACGGAAACATTTATGCGCTGCCGCAAATAAATGAATGCTACCATTGTGACAATGCTTTAAAGCTGTGGATCAACAAGGCTTGGCTCGACAAGCTCGGACTTCAACTGCCGACGACAACGGAAGAGTTCTATCAGGTAATGAAGGCATTCAAGGAAGAGGACCCGAATGGCAACGGAAAGCAGGATGAGATTCCGCTTACGGGATCCGATGAAATGTGGACGGGGAACGTGTCCGCCTTCTTGATGAATTCCTTTATTGTGGATGATTATACCGAGAAGAATGCGGGCACCTTCTTATTCGTGAAGGATGGCAAGGTCGACTTCTCGGCGAACAAAGACGAGTGGAAGCAAGGTCTTGCGTATTTGAACAAATTGTACAAGGAAGGGTTAATCGATCCGGCTGCATTCACGCAAAATGCCGACGCAATCCAGCAGTTGGCGAATCGGGAACCGGATAACATTATGGGAGCCGTGACGACTGCGCTCATTAGCTACGGTTATAATATGTCGGATGAGCAGCCTCGCCATAAAGATTATGTGACGCTGCCTCCGCTTAAAGGGCCGAATGGCGTCCAGCAGACACTTAACTTCGCCGGCATCAGCAAATCGCAATTTGCGATTACGAACAAGGCGACGGAAGAACAGCAGATTGCAGCGATTCGACTGGCCGATTATTTGTTCACGGAAGAAGCTATTGTATTGCAGGAGAATGGACCAGAAGATAAAGGCTGGCGCAAGGCGGCGGATGGCGAATTGGACATCGACGGCAAGCAGGCCAAATACGCTAGCATTCAACAGGAGAAGAAGCAAACGCATAACGACGGATGGGAACAGATCGGACCTTCTCTACGCACATATGAATACCGTTCCTCTTGGATGGCGATTCAGGATCCGCTTGCAGATGGCGGCTACGGCACACGATTGAATACGGAATCGAAGAAATATGAGTCCTATCATTCCGAAGAAGCGTATCCAAACGGCGTATTTATCGCCCAAGAAGATGCGGAAATCGCAGCTCAGTTGAAGACGACGATTGTCGATTATACGAAGTCGAATATGGCGCAGTTTATTACGGGCTCCAAGGACATCAGCAAGGAATGGGACGCTTATGTGAAGGGCTTTGACGGACTTCAGCTTGGTCAGTATATTGAGATTTACCAGAAGGCATTAGGTGCCCAATAAGGAAACGCAATGCAATCATACGGGGGTTATTCCCTGCGTGGAAGAGAGGTCTTGCAACGATGAGCGATCCAACCGATGATAACCTGCAACAAGAAAACGAAGAACAGGAATTGCATGAAGGCGTGCATAATTTCAGCAGTGAGCATGAGTGGATACGCCCCGATAATCCAATCACACTGGAGCGTCTGGAATGGTTCAAAGACCAGAAACTGGCATTGATGATGCATTGGGGGCCGTATTCTCAGCTTGGTATCGTGGAGTCTTGGGCACTCAGCGATGAAGATGCGGAATGGTCCCGCGAAGGCATTGACTGGGAGACGGACGGGGAAACGTTCAAGCTTCAATATTTTGGCCTGAACAAGACGTTTAATCCGGTTCGCTTTCAGCCTGACGTCTGGGCGGATTTAGCCGAAGAAGCCGGTTTTAAATATTTAATCTTTACGACGAAGCATCACGACGGCTTCTGCATGTGGGATACGAATACGACGGATTACCGGGTTACCGGCGAGCAAACCCCATTCCATACCCATAAATATGCCGATATATGCCGCCATGTATTCGATGCTTTCCGGGCAAAAGGAATGGCTGTCGCCGCGTATTTCTCTAAAGCGGATTGGCACACTCCCTATTACTGGGCGCCTGATATGGAGCGGAGCCTTACAAATACAAGACGGGGGCCTACCTACGATCCGCAGCAGCATCCCGAGCTGTGGAATAAGTTCGTCCAGTTTACGCATGAGCAGATTACCGAATTATTGACACGCTATGGCCGCATTGATGTCCTATGGCTGGATGCCGGCTGGGTGAAGCCGATACGAAGCGGGCAGGACATTCGCCTTGGCGAGGTCGTGGAGAAGGCCAGGGAGCAGCAGCCGTGGCTGCTTTCGGCAGACCGTACCGTAGGGGGCCCTTATGAAAACTATGTCACGCCCGAGCAGACGATTCCGTCAAAGGCCATGAACGTACCATGGGAAAGCTGCATTACGATGGGCACTTCCTTCTCTTTCCGGTATGAAGACAAATATAAGCCGACACGCCAAATCGTTAAGATTCTGCTCGAGGTAGTCGCCAAGGGAGGAAATTTGGCGTTAAACGTTGCTCCGCAGCCCGACGGCAGGCTGCCGGAAGGCGCGATTGCGCGCATGAAAGAACTGGGTGCATGGCTGAAAGTGAACGGAGAAGCCATTTATGGCACACGTATTTGCGAGCCGTATTATACGGGGAGCCATGCCTTCACGCAGAAAGGAGATGCGGTCTATTGCTCTTACCTGTACCCTTCGGCAGATACGAAAGTTTCAGAGACCATTTCAATTCCGTATACAGGTCCGCTGGAAACGATTGAGCTTCTTGGAATGGAAGGGAAGCTGAATTGGACACGCGAAGCAGACGGAATCTCGGTTCAACTGCCATCGGATGCCTTTTCGGAATCGGCGCCAATCGCGCATGTGTTCCGGATGCTGAGAAAATAATTTGGAGTGCAGCTATGACGACAATGTGGAGTTGGTCCGGGTGGTTCCGCGAGCTCTCTTTAATAATGCATCACGCTATTCTCGGTCTTAACTTTCGGCGTGAAGACTAATTAACAAGTGCTTGCATGCAAGAGCAATGTTCGGCCTTCCGATATAGATATAGACGCATTAAGGGAAATACTAACCTCGCAAGACGTCGTGCTATAATAGTTCGAACTCAAAGGAGCTGTCCCATAAGGTCTGTGAAGACCTGAACGGCAGCTTCTTTTTATGATCACTTGTCGAAAAAGCGGCACTGGTACTGCACTGATTATGGCGGCATCCATGTTTGCAACGGTACCCTTGCTTATTGTGTTTTTCTTCGCATAGAAGAAGTTTATCGAGGGAGTGGCGCTGACGGGGATGAAATAGCTCAATCATGTCTTCCTCCTGCTTTCGTAGGGGGGGGTCACTTCTAAAGTTCTGAAGGTTTAATGTTGTTCGTACCCATCGTATTAAAGTCTTTATTATTAAAGGTTATTACGCTTAAACGTTGTTGTTCAGCCAAAGAAGCTAAGTAGGCATCAGGATAATCAACATTATAGGCAGAATAATATCGGAGTGCCATAATCATAGTATCTTTGTTATCTGCTTCAACCTCAGTAAATTCGATTAACTTTATTAGAAGATTTGCAATTTCATCTCTAGCTAATTGATAAGACTTTCCTTTCAGAACATGAACGCATTCAGCAATGACAACATGATCAAGTATTAAACTATATTGTCCTCTCGTTACCTTTTCGAATAAGCGATATGCCGCAAGAGAGTGTTCCTCGTGATCATTAGCCAAAAAACGGATAATAATATTCGTATCAAGAATGTATTTCATTCATCCTCCATCTTATCCGTTATTTGTTGTACTCGCTTATCCCATGCATCTTGTCTAACTTTACTGAAATCTTTCGTATCTCCTTTAGCCTGAACAGATCCGAATAAATCCATAATTGAATTTCTTTTCAGAACTTCAACTTTTAATTCGCCGCTATCATCAATTATAAATTTCAATGAATCTCCTTCTACAATTTGGAACTGCTTTCGAATTTCAATGGGAACGACTACCTGACCCTTGCTCGAAATTTTACTTGTGGATTGGAACATGACTGAACACCTCACTTTCATATTTCTTACTAATTAGAATACCCTTACTTTTATAAAAAGTAAATATTCAGGCCTTATCCGCCATAGGTAGGTTGACAGATCAATATGAAAATAGGGGGAGATATTGTTACTACTTAGGTCTGTTTAGCAGCTATTGCTGCGACTTCAGTAAAGTGGATGTGACAAAGGCGTTGACTGTTTCATGCAAATCGTCAATGGATAACCGATTCTTGTGTTTGTTGTAATATACGCTCACGCTTTCAATCAACCCGAGCATACCTGCAGCCGCCAGCTCGAACGGCAACCGGTTCAATTCCCCATCCTTATATCCTTGCTGCATTATTTTCACGAGAAAATCGATATATTGTTGCTTCAAAACTTCGAATCGTCCCAGGATGTCGGGTTCGATTCCATTGGAAATTTCGTTAGACAGAATGTGTATTAACTCGCTGTAGCGCAAAAACAGCTCCACATGCTTATCGACGATAGCACGGATTTGCTTGTCGGCTGCGGCGTCGACCTCCAAAACTTGCTTAATTTCATTCATCAGCATTTGGATGCCTTCGGTGATCAGTGTTTCGAAGAGCCGTCCTTTACCGGTAAAATGATAATAAAGAGTTCCTTTGGCGACGTTCGCCTCCTTGGCGATATCGTCCATACTGGTCCGGTAATAACCGAGCTCCGAAAACAACTTCAGGGCGGCTGCCAAAATTTTTTGTTTACTCAATCACATTCCGTCCTTTCCGGTTCTATACGCATGTTTAAGATTATATCATAAAAAATTTGAAGGGTTGTTCCTCAACTATCATTGCGGCTCCCTGCAATGGGGAGGGTGTGGCGATACTGATTGGGCGACATCCCGACCCATCGGCGGAATTGTCTTGAGAAATGATGGACGGAGCGAAAGCCTAATTGTTCCGCGATCGCATACACCGTTAAGTTCGAGGTGACGAGCAGTTCCTTGGCTTTTCTCCACTTTCTTCTGCTCAGATATTGACGCGGAGATACCCCGTATACTTTGGCAAATATTTTGGATACTTGGCTCCGGCTGATACTCATTTCGGCGGCGATGGCAGATATGGACGGATTTGCGGAAAGATCTGCTGCAAGCCGCTCTTCGATGGAATGGGCTACGTCTGCTTCATAAGCGGAAACTTGATTGCGCCGGCATGTGTCCATAGCCGCAGGAGCCTCCAGCATGAGGAGAATTTCCTGAATGATCAGCAATACGTAAGCCTGCAGAGCGAGCCGCTGATGCAGCGCCAAAGAGAGCTGTATGATATCGGGACTGATCGAGGTTTCATCGGATAGAAGCTCCTGCTGCATTAATCGCTCCAGCTCCGGAAGCAGTTTGGGCAGCTTGCTTTCGTTAGCCAGGGCAGCGGGAATCAATCGGAAGGGAACGGCTCCGAGCCGGCTCCGGACATCCAAGTCGTCCAAGTCGAAATGAATATTGAAAAAAGCGTAATGCGAAGGAGACGAATTGGCGATCGTGTGATTGACTCCAGGTTTCAGCAGAATCCAGTCTCCCTGATTCAAATCTATCTTTTCCCCGTTTATTTCTTGAACGGCTTTCCCCTCCATACAGCAAAGCAGCTCGTAAAGATGATGATGATGCTTCTGGTATGCCCAGCATTCCGGCTTTATACCAAAATGGCAGCCGACAATTTGCAGCGTATTGGTTACATTCTGAAAGTTGACTATCGTGTCCATTTCCCGCCCCCCCGCCCTCTTAACGGCTTTGATTAGATTATAGCAGAAGTTTTTGACGTTGAAGCTCTGATCTGGCACAAATGGTTAAATAATTGAGTATTTTGTGCATTGTCCGAAACATACCGCAACCGCTACCATTAGGATCATAACAAACCTGTTTGGGAGGAAACGAGATTGAACAATTTGTATCTGCAAGGAAAACAGCTGATGATTGGAGAACGACCTATTCAGATTATATCCGGGGCGATTCATTACTTTAGAGTCGTTCCCGAGTATTGGCGTGACCGCCTGCAAAAATTGAAGGCTTGCGGATTCAATACGGTAGAAACATATGTGCCTTGGAATTTTCATGAACCGGACGAAGGGCAGTTCGTTTTTGAAGGTATGGCGAATATTGAGCAATTTATCGAGATTGCCGGGGATCTTGGACTTTATGTGATTGTACGGCCGAGTCCTTACATATGCGCCGAATGGGAGTTCGGCGGGCTTCCCGCCTGGCTGCTTGCGGATCCGGGGATGCGCCTCCGTTGTCATCACAAGGCGTTTCTAAATAAGGTGGATGATTACTACGATGTATTGATTCCGCGGCTTACGCCGCTCTTGTCGACGAACGGCGGTCCGATCATCGCCATGCAAATCGAGAACGAGTACGGCAGCTACGGCAATGATAAAGCGTATTTGGCGTATTTGAAACAAGCGCTAATCCAGCGCGGCGTGAATGTGCTGTTGTTCACGTCCGATGGACCGGACGACTTCATGCTGCAGGGAGGCATGGTTCCGGAAGTGTGGGCCACTGCCAACTTCGGGTCGCGCCCGGCTGAAGCCTTCGAGAAGCTAAGCGATTATCAGCCGGATCAGCCGCTTATGTGCATGGAATATTGGAATGGGTGGTTCGACCATTGGGGCAAAGAGCATCACACCAGAGATGCGGCAGATGTAGCGAATGTGCTGGATGAAATGCTGTCTGCCGACGCATCGGTCAATTTTTATATGTTCCACGGCGGCACTAATTTCGGTTTTTACAATGGGGCGAATTTCCATAGCAAGTATGAGCCGACCGTTACAAGCTACGATTACGATGTGCTCGTCAGCGAATGCGGCGATATAACGGAGAAGTTCCACGCCGTAAGGAAAGTGATTGCGAAATATGCGGATCCAGGTCCGCTTGAGCTGCCTGAGCCGATTGCCAAAAGAAGCTACGGCACGGTGAACATGACAGGGCATGCGCAGCTGTTCGCTTCTCTCGACAAGCTGTCGTCACCAGTACAAAGTACGTGCCCGGAACCGATGGAGCAGCTCGGGCAAAACTACGGTTTTATTTTATACTCGACGCGGCTGACCGGGCCCCGGGCGGAAAGTAAGTTGAATTTGCAAGAGGTTCGCGACCGCGCGCTGATCTTTGTCGATGGAGTGTATAAGGGCGTTATCGAACGTTGGAATAAAGATCGGGAGGTCGCCTTTTCCGTTCCGCCGGAAGGAGCCGTTGTAAGCATTTTGGTGGAAAATATGGGTCGGATAAACTATGGGCCATATTTGAAGGATCCGAAAGGGATTACGGAAGGAGTCCGCTTCGGACAACAGTTTTTGTACGACTGGACGATCCATACGCTTCCGCTGAATAACTTGTCCAAGCTGTCATACAGGCTCTTTGATGAAACGCAGAATAATCAGCCTGCCTTCTATGCAGGCGAATTTTCAATCGATGAACCTGCTGATACTTTTCTGAATATGAAAGGCTGGACGAAGGGCGTTGCTTATATTAACGGATTCAATTTAGGACGTTATTGGGAAATCGGTCCCCAAGAGACGTTGTATGTTCCCGGCCCTCTGCTGCGCAAAGGAAAAAACGAGCTTATCT
Source organism: Paenibacillus alkaliterrae (assembly GCF_021532375.1). Classification (GTDB taxonomy): domain Bacteria; phylum Bacillota; class Bacilli; order Paenibacillales; family Paenibacillaceae; genus Pristimantibacillus; species Pristimantibacillus alkaliterrae. The sequence goes on along the minus strand of NZ_JAKGAP010000010.1, from coordinate 98,779 downwards.
TATTTGAACTGCATGGATGTGTCTCGCCGAAAGTGTTGCTGCAGGATTACCCGGTACTGAGCACGAGAAGTGAAAATGATGAAAAAAGTTAGAGTAGCATTGAGCGTAATGAAATAAGTCTGTTTGAAGCATCCCGTACCACAGAGAAATGTGGTAGGGATGTTTCTTTTTCTAAATGCGTGAGTATAATGGATTTTGCTGCTAGATTTACAGGAGGCGTTGCGCGGATGGGAAAGGGGAACAAATTTATTATTCGGCCTAAACTATTGGTTTATCAAAAAATTATTATAGTGTTTACTGTCCTTATCATTCCGGTCTACCTGATCAATTTATGGATGAATATCATGGGACAGACATTTATTAAGAATGAGTTTTCAAATTCCAATTTGTCGAATGTTAAATTTTACGCCAGGCAGTTGGATGACCAGATTTCGTTTATTCGTAACCAGCATCTGCAGTTTTTAGACGATTCGAATCTTCAGAAGCTAAGTTTTCTGGGCGAAACGCTGGATGGTTTTGAAGAAGTACAACTGGTTAACAAGGTGAAAGAGCGGTTGGCCACCATTCAGAACTCGAGCGATTATATAGTAAATGTAGGCGTATATATCAAGTCCTATAATAGAACCCTTTCCACTCGTGGAGGGATTACCGATATTCCTAACAGCGAATGGGACCTGATAGAATCGTTATATAACGGCGAACTGAAGCAATCTTTATATTATGCGGCCGGCCGGTTGTTCTTTATCGAACCTTCCAACAATTCCAACATTATCAGCTACCTTGAATTGTCAAAAAGTAAATTTGAAGCAGCCTTGATCCAACTGGTCCAATATGGGAACGACTCAGGTGTGGTGCTTTCCGATGATCCATTTGCTCAGCATATATCCATTCAATACGATCCGGGGGTTGTTCAAGGCATCTCCGCCAATATGCAGAATAACGAAGCCAAGAAAGACTTCGACAGCTTCATTGTTCAAAACGAAGAGAAAAGCTACAGAATAACCTACCACCGGATTAGCTCGCTCGGATGGACGCTGTACACTTACATGGATGAAAATCAAATTACGAAACCGCTCCGATCGTTTAATGTATGGTTCATCATTCTGTCTCTGGTTTCTATAGCGATCATACTGGTATTTTCACTTTCCGTTAATCTGATGATTCACAAACCGATTAACAAATTGATACGGGCGTTCAAAATGCTGGAAATGGATCAACTGCATGTTTCAATAAAATCGAAAGGGGGTACCGAATTCGGTTATCTTTACAGAAGCTTCGACAGCATGGTCGAGAAGATGAAAGTGTACATTCAGCAAAACTATGAGCAAAAAATGGCTTTGCAGCACTCTGAACTGAAGCAGCTTCAATCTCAGATCAATCCTCATTTTTTGTACAACAGTTTTTTTAATATTTATATGATCTGTAAAAGCGGTGATGCAGAAAATGCATCCATTCTTGCTCAAAAGTTAGGAAGCTACTACCAATTCATTACGAGAAGCGGTTCGGACGATGTGCTGATTGAAAAGGAATACCGGCATGCCCTCGATTACTGCGATATCCAATCCATCCGGTTCTCGAACCGCATACAGGTACAATTTACTGATTTGCCTTATAAGTGCAAACCTTTAACGGTGCCGCGGCTGATTATCCAACCTGTCGTTGAAAATGCGTTTGAGCATGCTTTTGAAAACGGTATGCAGCGAGGCAGCGTGTATATATCGGTTTCGTATGAGAACGATACAATCTCGATATGCGTGGAGGATGACGGCAGCACAATGACCGATGGAATGTTGCAAATGCTTCAAGATAAACTCGCCCATTCCTCCGTCATTCATGAAAAAACAGGTTTAATAAACGTTTGCAGCAGGCTTCGTTTGAAGTATGGCGAGGCAAGCGGAGTATTTGTTTCCAGAAGCGGATTCGGCGGGCTTAAAGCGAAAATCGTTATTTCATATCAACCATACGGAGGGTGATGAAACATGTACAGATTATTAATAGTAGATGACGAACCTGCGATTGTAGATGGCTTGATGCAGCATTTTCAAGAGACGGATGAGTTTGAGCTTGATCTATGTAAAGCTTATTCTGCCTTTGATGCGTTGGAACTTGTTAAGAAAACAAAGATTGACGTTGTTCTCAGCGATATTCGCATGCCAGGCAAAACAGGGCTGCAGTTAATGGATGAAATCCTGTTTTATTGGCCAGCCTGCCGGATCATTTTTTTGACAGGGTACAGCGAGTTCGATTACGTGTATACGGCCATACAAAAAAATGTGGATAACTATATTCTTAAAACCGAAGGTTTGGACACGATACTGGCTGCGATTAAGCAAGCCATACAAAGAATAGATGAAGAATCACGAAACAGAACGATTGTTGAAAGAGCGGAAAAGCAGATGATGCTTATAAGCCCCTTAATGAAAAAGGAGCTGTTTGAGGCGCTGCTTTCGGGGGAAACGACATCTGACATTTTTACGAATGGGCGTTTTGCGGAGGTAGGGTTAAATTTGCAAGCCGACCAGCCTGTGTTCATGTTAATGGGAAAGGTGGACAATTGGGCTGAGGAAGACTCGTATACGAATAAGCTTGATGTGCTATACTCCATAAAAGATATGCTAACGAGTCAATTGCCATCCTTATTCCGGATAGAGGACATTGTGCATGATCATTCCATCCTCGTATGGTTTATTCAGCTTGACCCGAACACGGACCGATTTAAAGGCGGGAACGGCCAAACGGAATGGAGAGAAATCATTAATTATTTGAAAGGAATATTGGAGTCTGTACAAAATAATAGTCAGGATCTGCTAGGAGTTTCTCTGTCTTTTGCCTTATCAAAGGAGGCATTCGAGTGGGACTTCATGCATAAGGAATTTGAAAGGCTCAAAAATGTTCTAAAACGAGCGATGGTGTTGGGACAAAAAATGTCGATCATAGATACCGGTACATCCGATAGTCTTCTAAGCATGGAAGCCGACAACGGATCCCTCGGAATGGATGAATTCCCCAAACTGCTGGGCTTGCTGGAGAAATATATGGATGAAGGCGATGACAACCATGTCGTCACATCAATTTCGGCGATTATCCAAAATATAAAACATAGTTTAGCCAGCAATTATTTGTCCGGCTTGGAACGTTATTATACTTTTATGCTGGCTCTATTATCGCATGTGAACAATCTGAATATGCCGGACATGCTGAAGGATGATAATGATTTCGCAAATCTTATCATTATGGAACACCCGATGGAATGGGAGTCAGCGGAGACACAACTGATCGAACTAGGGGAGCATATATGCCGAATAAAGAAGGAGCAGCATGAAAAAGGCGAGAACCTGTTGATTGAACGCATACACCGTTTCATTCAAGAAAATCTGGGCGGCGATTTATCGCTTGCCCGAATTGCGGAATGGGTTTATTTTAATCCATCCTATCTTTCACGTTTTTATAAGCAGGCGACAGGCCGGAATCTGTCCGAATATATCAACACTGCAAAAGCGGAAGCGGCTGCAGGGTTGCTTGAGAGCATGCAGTTGAAGATTAATGAGATCGCATTAAGCTTAGGCTTCGAATCGCCCTCTTATTTTACCGCTTTCTTCAAAAAAATGATGGGACGAACCCCACAGGAATATAGAGAAAATTACATCCAAAAAACAAGGAAGTAAACAGAACAGAAGAAAGTAAACAATTTATGATTTCGCAAGTCCGCCTCCGGACATTACAATGAATTCATGTAAAGCTCGAGTGCTTACAAATTTTACAGAACATTATTGGGGGGTAAAACATGATAAAAAAGGTTGTTAGTTCAGTTCTAATTTCGACATTATTAGCAGCGTCGCTTGCAGCTTGCGGCAGTAGTAATGAAAACGCTTCAAATTCTAATGCTGCGACACCGACGAATCAGTCTCACGACGCCAATGAACCTGCAGCCGCACCAGATCCGCTTGGAAAGTACGAGCAGCCGGTTACGGTAACGGAGGTGATTGGCTACCGTCCGCCTGAAGATGCGGGAACACCGAAAGGGATTACTCCTGAACAAAATGCCTACCTCAAGGATTTAAAAGAAGCTATGAACATTGAAATAAAATATTTGTGGGCTGTACCATCCGAACAATTTGAGCAAAAGTTTTCACTGGCCCTGGCAACCGGAGATTTACCCGATGTGATGCAAGTAGACACCAAAACATTTGAAAAATTGAAAAAGCAGGACATGCTTGCGGATATGACCGATGCCTATAATAACTATGCTACACCCGAATTAAAGGAATGGATCGAGTCGGACGGCGGGTTTACTCTAAAAACGGTTACATCTGAAGGTAAAATATTAGGGATTCCGAGCTTCGAGGATCCATACATGTCGACACAGCTTATATGGATCAGGAAAGACTGGCTGAAAAATCTGAACCTGGAGGCTCCGAAAACGATCGATGAGCTGGAGAAAGTAGCCGAAGCCTTCGTTAACAATGACCCCGATAAAAACGGTAAAGACGATACGTACGGCATAGCCATGCAGAAAGCGCTGATTGGCTGGGGCTTTGACGCAAGAGGTCTGTTTAACGGCTTTGGCTCTGCACCAAAATCTTGGCTCAAAGGAGCAGACGGCAAACTGGCAGCCGGTGAAATTCAGCCTGAAGCGAAAGAAGCGCTTGCCAAGCTTCAGTCTTGGTACCAGAAAGGGATTATTGACCAAGAGTTTGCGCTGAAAGACGAGACCAAAATGTCTGAAGATATTACGGCCGGCAAGGTAGGCATTACGTATGGCGAATGGTGGGTTCCGAACTGGCCGCTTAATCTTAATATGGATAAAGATCCGAATGCGGAATGGGAAGCTTATCAAATACCGGGACTGAATGGTCCGGGGAAATCCTTGGTAGGCAAGCTGCGGTTAAACTCGATCACAGTAGTCAATAAGAAGTTTGAACATCCCGAAGCGGCTGTTAAGATGATTAACTTTTATAATCTAATGCTAAATAAAGAAAATTTCGAGAAAAACAAAGCGGAAGACGGATATGTATATAACTGGTTCCAGCCGCGTATCTATCAACCGAATCTATTTGATGTGATCTATGATGAAGTGAATAAGGCCATTGCTGCCAATCAGGATGAAATCCCGGTCACAGATTCAAGCTATCGGGGGATTAATGATGTGTTTCTTGCGACAAAAGCTTTCCTTGCAGGAGATACAAGCACTAGATCAAAAGGAACAAATTGGGGGTTGTACGCCAGCCGTGCTGCTGAAAACGGAGGCTGGGGCTTAACGCGCAAAATCCGTGAAAGCGGGCAAGTATTCTTCAACGAATTCTACGGTCTTCCTACGCCGACACAATTAGATAAGGGCTCTCAATTGGATAAGCTCATTGATGAAACCTATATCAAAATTATCATGGGCGATTCTTTAAGCGAATTCGACAAGTTCGTAAGCAGCTGGAAGAAGCTTGGCGGAGACGATATTACGAATGAAGTAAACGAGTGGTACGAGAAGGAAGCAGTTAAATAAGCAAAGCCGGAAAACGGCGGGGAGAGAGTATTTATGAGCTCTCCCCATTTGCTTAAGATAGACTCTTGCAGATAATGGAGGATTCACAAGTGAGCGATAAACTTGCACATTTACGAAGAAGAAATTCAAACATACCGCTGCATCTGATGCTCCTGCCTGGCGTGCTTGTCACGCTTATTTATGCTTACGGCCCTATACTTGGAGTCGTTATGGCCTTTCAAAAGTATGAACCGGCATTGGGTTTTCTTAAATCCGAATGGGTTGGATGGGAAAATTTCGAATACGTGTTCAATTTGCCGGACTTCAATCAGGTACTGTGGAATACGGTACTCATTGCTTCACTAAAAATCGTGTTTTCTTTAATGGTTCCGCTTCTATTGGCGCTTTTACTTAATGAAGTCACAAAAAATTGGTTTAAACGGATCATCCAGACTAGCATTTTCTTGCCGTTTTTCCTCTCTTGGGCTGTGCTTGGCGGTGTCATTCTTGAGTTGTTTTCTTTGAATGGGCCTATTAACAGTTTGGTTTCGAGCTTGGGTTTGGAACCGACGATGTTTATGGGCAACAATAGTTGGTTTCGGGCCATCATTATCGGCTCGGATGTTTGGAAGGGCATGGGCTACAATATGATTATATTTTTGGCTGCGATCACAGGCATCAATGCAAGTCTGTATGAGGCAGCCGAAGTGGATGGGGCAGGCCGATGGAAACAGATGGTTCATATTACGCTTCCGGGTATGATGCCCATTATTATTTTGATCGGAACATTAAGTTTAGGCGGGATTTTGAACGCAGGCTTCGATCAAATTTTGATTATGTATAATCCGATTGTATACGAAGGCGCGGATGTGATTGACACCTTTACTTACAGGCTTGGCTTGTTCAGCCAACAATTTGCACCCGCTACTGCGGTCGGATTGTTTAAGTCGGGTATTTCGCTCGCGTTGGTGTCCTTATCGTATTACCTTGCCTACAAGTTTAGCAATTACCGAATCTTTTAAACGGCTGGGGGATTTCATATGTTCTATAAACAATCAATTAACAGAAAGTTATTTGTCTGGGTTAATGCAGCAGCGTTGACTTTCATTACACTTATTGGCATTGTGCCGTTCATTCACCTGCTGGCTGTCTCATTAAGCAGCAATACGGCTGCTATGGCTGGCGAGGTAAAGCTGATTCCCATTGGAATTACGTTGGATGCATACGATTATCTCATTCATAAGGTGGAGTTTCTTAGGTCTCTGGTCGTCTCGCTGAAAAGAGTTGTGCTCGGAACGGCGATTAATATGTTTTTGGTTTTCATTACTGCCTATCCGCTGGCTAAATCAACCGAACAATTTCGAGCGCGCACCGCGTATGTGTGGTTTTTTGCGATAACCATATTTTTGGGCGGAGGGCTTATTCCGACGTTTATTATCGTGAAAGAAACCGGTCTTATCAATTCGATTTGGGCGCTCATATTGCCTGGTGCTTTAAATGTATGGAATATGATTATGATGCTCAACTTCTTCCGGGGAATACCGAAGGAAATGGAAGAAGCCGCAACGATTGACGGAGCAGGCCATTGGGTGCTTCTGTGGAAAATTTACTTGCCTGTATCGCTGCCTTCGATCGCGACCATTGGACTGTTTACCGTTGTTGGGCATTGGAATTCCTGGTTTGACGGTATTCTGTATATGAATTCGCCGGAGAATTATCCGCTGCAAACGTACCTGTCCACCTTGATTACGGCCATGAACGCGCAGATTCAATCCATCAGCGTCGAACAGCTGAAAGCACTTGAGAATCTCAGCGAGAAAACGCTGCGTACGGCACAAATATTTATGGGTGCGCTGCCGATTTTGATGGTGTATCCGTTCCTTCAGAAATATTTTATTAAAGGTATGACGGTAGGCAGCGTCAAGGAATAAGGAAAAGTGACCACATTCTGATGGAGAGAAAGTTAGAGGAGAGACATAAATGAAAAAAATAAAGGTTGCCGTTATCGGAGCAGGTCTGAGAGCTGAAATTTATTCGAGTTATGCGTTGAGCCATCCCGATGAGATGGAGGTGGTTGCGGTTGCCGACCCTAATCCGGAGAGAAGGGAAAAGTTTAAATTACGTTACCGTTTATCTGACGAGATGTGCTTTGAGAACTGGGAAGCGCTATTGTCTGTACCCAAGTTGGCAGATGCGGCCTTTATCTGTACACAGGATAAGATGCATTATGAACCTGCGATGAAAGCAATGGAAGCGGGGTATCATGTCCTTCTGGAGAAACCGATGTCTCCCGACCCGCTGGAAAGCATCCGAATGGGGGAACGGGCTGAGCAGTACGGCCGGGTGTTTTCGATCTGCCACGTACTCCGCTATACGAATTTTTTTACAACGATCAAGCAGCTGCTGGATGAGGGAACAATTGGACATCTTATGTCCATTCAACATAACGAGAATGTAGCCCACTGGCATCAGGCACATAGCTTTGTCAGAGGAAATTGGCGCAATACCGCGGAGTCGAGCCCGATGATCCTCGCCAAATCATGTCACGATCTGGATATTATTCTATGGCTGGCAGGGTCCGACTGCACCTATGTGTCTTCTTTCGGATCGCTGTCTTATTTCAAGAAGAAGCATGCGCCGGAGGGAGCGCCATTGCGGTGCTTGGACGGATGTCCGGTATCCGGACAATGCCCTTATTATGCGCCTAAAGTTTACCTTACGGAAGATCTGAGCTGGCCTACTTCCGCGATTAGCAACGATCTTAGCTTGGAAGCGCGCACGAAAGCGCTGCAAGAAGGGCCTTACGGAAGATGCGTGTACCATTGCGACAATGACGTAGTCGACCATCAAGTTGTCAATATGGAGTTTGCTAATGAAGTAACGGCTGCTTTTACAATGAGCGCATTTACGCATGATTGCAGCCGGACTCTGAAGCTGATGGGATCAAAAGGCGAAATTCGCGCTGCAATGGAAAAATATGAGATTGAAGTGATTGATTTTGAAACAGGAGTCAAAAATGTGATTTCACTTCAGACTGCAGGCGGGCATATTGGACATGGCGGCGGAGATTTCGGGCTGATCCAGGATTTTGTCAAGCTTGTGCAGAATGACGGCAAGGTCGAGGGATTAACCTCTGCTGAGACTTCCGTTCAGAGCCATCTGATGGCATTCGCGGCGGAAACGTCCAGATTGGAAAAAAGAGTGATTTGCATCGATGAATATAAACGTAATTTGAGCTGCGGACTTATCCGATTTGCAGCAGTCTTCGACCGTTAGAACAAGGCGGAATACGTACGAAGCCGGCGTCGGTTCCTTTCATCCTGTCGATCGAACAGCCAGTGCCAGCAGGCATCAGGATAATAGAATCGGGGTAAAGGCGGCTTACATCCGGCAAGTATACGATAGTAGGGCGGCTAATCTGATTTTCTTCTTCCCATTCCAGAATGAAAGCACGGTCTTCGTGCCGATATTGGTAGCGCAGTATGGTCCCCGCAGCAGCCAATGGATAACCTCGGCACACCCCGCGGAAAGACGAATAATTTTCGGTTTCAGCACCGAAGTAGGACCAGTAGGCGTCGCTGCACAGCAATTTCTCAAAGATGCTCTGGATGTGTACGGACGGAGATTCCGCCGACTGGGATCCGTAATATGCGCCCCATTCGCCGATGAGCATGGGCATGTCCAAGCGCTGACGGGTTTGTTCATGCCGTTCAAAAATGAAGCTGACCCGCTCGTTGTTGGCGGCGTGCGCAAACGCTGTATCCGTGACAAGATCGTACCCATGCGGAGCATAAGCCTGCTGCCTATCCCTTTCTCCGTCCTTGTCTATGATCGGTACGACCCCGCTCGGAACGCCTTGGTTAGAGAAGAGGTTCGTCTCCAGGAACAGGATGCCGCCTTGATCCGCATCACGAATGGCATGAGAGACCTTTGTAAAAAAACGCATTAATTGCTCCCTTTCGAACGATTGCTGAACGGGAACGATAGCGTCCATAATCGTTCGATACGCGTCCGGCTGTTCAAGCAGTTCGAGCGCTTCCAGCTTCTTTGCCGGATCCATCCACATCCCGGTCAGCTCTTCCATGTCCGGCGCATCAAGGCCGGTGCGTTCGGCCAGCATTTGCCCATAAGCGGAAAATAGGTTCCGGATGATAAACTGTACGCCCGAACCGATAAAAGGCTCGTTCATAATATCGTAGCCGATGACGTTCGGTTCGCTGCCCAATCGTTCGACAACGCGGCGCCATGTTTTCACGTAATGATCCTGGATGCCGATTCCATCCGGTCCCGGCGTATTGTTCCAGAAATGGTCGAATGCTTTCTGCACGGCTCCATTAAATAAATAGGCATCGCTCCACAATTCGGCGGGTACATACTCCTCGTTGTCCGACAACGTGGCCCATGCGGGCGCTCCGTCACCGTAAAGCGAGCTGTACAGATCCTGATGCATATCGAGAAATACGTATTGGTCGTACCTGTGAGCCAGACGAATCAAACCGCGCAATCGTTCCAAATAGCTGTCATCGAATGATCCAGGCTCCGGTTCCACTCCGTCCCATATGATGCCGAGACGAATGAGATTGAATCCCCATTGCTTCAATTTGCGGAAATCCGTTTCATCCCACTTGCCGATGTAATCAATACTTTTTTCTTTGCAGACCATGTTGATGCCGTGAAGAATGACATGTCTGCCCTGCTCGTCGACAAAACGGCTTCCCTGCACCCGGATCTTTGTCATTTCGGTTTCCTCCCAGAAAGAATTCACTTGTACTGACTAGTCAGTTTAATTATATGCAAGCGTTGTTTTCTGTGTCAACACTTTCATAAGCTCAACTATTTGATCTTGTGCCTTGTTTATGGGAAAGCCCTGAAATTGGTTCGCTCACATACGATCAACGGACCGAAGTTCCTTGAAGAGAGCATTTGCTTCATGGTGACCACCATTCGTTGAATGAGCATGTAATCGTCAGGATGATAAGAAAATTGAATTTGAGCGAGCGGAACTCCATAAGTTACTGGAGAAATCCAACATAGCGCGCCGGATGGGGTGTAAGGAGCCGAAGTTACTGGATAAATCCAACATAGCGCGCCGAATGGGGTGTAAGGAGCCGAAGTTACTGGAGTATACAAGGAGAGATGATTGAGCTTGACATTGTGAAATGCGATGAAGTATCATTACGTGCTCTCACGACCTTATTCGCAACGAACCGCGAGTAACAAATCATTTATATCCGCGGGGTGGAGAATCTGTCGATGAAGGATCAAAGGGGGATTACGCCGGTTTTACTGAAATCCCGAAGTCAGCTTATCTTTTCCTTTGAACGGAATCCTGCCGATTTGAAGACGGAGAATGCGCTGGACGCGAAGCTTTATGAGACATTTCAAGACCGGACCATATTTCTTCCTCCGCTGCGCGAGCGCTTAAACGAGCTGGACGAGTATATTCGTACGTTTCTTATCATGTACAATGAAAGATTCGGCAAACAGATCGTCGGATTGCGGCTGGAGGTCATGGAAGCTTTATATGTGCACCCGTGGCAGGGCAATCTATTCGAGCTGAAGGAAATGATCGAAACGTTCGTAAAGCATTCGGAAGGCGAATATATAGGGAAGGATGTTCTCCCTTTGATGCGTCAGGTCGAAGGCGTACAATCGAGCGATTCGGCAGGCCGCAGCGGTTTGTCGGGTTTTGTCGATCTCAACAAAACACTCGATGAAATCGAAAGAGACGTCATTCAAGCGGTGCTGGAGCGGGAGAATATGAATCTGTCCGCGGCTGCCAAGCGGCTGGGGATTAACCGTTCGACGTTATGGAGAAAGGTAAAGGAATAACATGCGAATGCTTGATAATGAGTTAAATCGGTCATCCTAAGATTAGGATGACCGACTTTTTTTCTGGCGTGTCTCTAATCGTTTTTTGAATGATAACTATTTCACTTGTACATATTGTTCAGATACAATACTTGACTTAACAGCAGCTCCGCAAATGCGGCGCTGATCTTTTTGCCGGATAGTGCGCGGACCTCATGTTCCAAAGCATTCAATCCGTTCAGCACCTGCCTGCTATCATCCTGGTTCCTTTGGATAGGATCCACCTTTGCCATCAGGCTGTTAAAAATGCCCCGGTTCGTAATCCAGCCTTGCTGCCAAGCGTAATTTAAGGTTTCATCCAGATGATCTGCGTCCATCATCACTTGAAGCGTAAACTCGCGAACCGTTACATTCCCCGTCTGATCACTGCATTGTTGATGGTTGGCCCGATTATATCTTTGAACATGACGTCATGCGTTTTCCCTATCGAGCCGGCAACATTAATCTTCACTATGACTTTAGGCGATGTTTGCAACACTTCTACCGTGTTGTCTTTGTTTGCGACAGTGAGTCCCGTCTTATCCAGTTCCACCGTAACCGAGTCTTGTTTTTGCGTCGGATCGGACACGGCCAGCGTCAACTTACCATCCGCTTCCCTCACCATAACGGAAGCAGCATCGTGAGCCGTAATAAAATCGGCCTTTCCCGGTTGGAAGAAGTTTGCCGCCGTAATGCCGAGCGTCGTTTCTCTCACCGCATGAACATCGGCGCTGTTGCTGAGGATCTCTATATCCGGATTTTCGCTGTAGCTTGCCGTTGCAGCCGCGTCTTTGTTCGGCAGCAGTACATAAGAATACGAGGCGTTCGCCGGGTTCGCTCCATGATCAAACGCCACACTTAAATAGCTTCTCGTGATCGGATCCGATGGTCCCCCTGTATTTATCTCGTTCCATGAACCGGTTCTCGCCTCACGAAGACCGTGCACAGAAGCGGATCCCGGGAAATAGTACCCGATGTCCGAATTTGCAGCGTTGCCCTCCAAATAAGCCCATTTGACGTTGTCCATCGATTCCGACCACCCCGGTTCGGCCGGTTTCGTTTCTCCGTTGACTGTAAACGTATTATCGCCGCTGTCATTCAGTTGGCGATTTTCAACGACCGTTTCCACTTGGCGGCCTTCCGCACTTTTTATGCCAGACCCCAATGCGACGATTTCATCGTCGAACATAAACCACGATTTTTTTCCTTGAAGCGAGCTGCCCGTTACTTTTTCCAGCGAAAAGTCTATGCCTGCGGCACCGTAAAGACCGTCGATCGATGATCCGCCAACCCAGGTTCTTGTATTCGGGTAAGAATACCATGGTCTGGGAGTTACTCCTTTTCCCGATCCGTCCGTCGTCGTACCCGGCAAACGGAAGCTATCGACGGTTGGCCAAAAATCGTTGCTGAATTGGATGAGATCGTTGTTGTAAAGATAGGTCATGCCGAGACCCGTATACCAGCCCTTGATGTTTTCGCCATTGCCGTATTCAAAAGCCGATATCCGGTCGGAGAACATGCTGATGCCGAAACCGAAACCCGGACGCAGATGAACAACCCGGTCCATCCCGGCAAACACTTGATGTTTGACTAATTCGCCCTGCGGCCCAATCTCCGAATTATTCATCAACGATTTAACAAGATTCATTTCATAGAGAGGCAGGCCTTTGATATAATCGGCAAATGTCGTATCCGTCTGAATCCACTGTTTGATCATTCGCTTGATCTTGAGCGCTTCTTCCGGCGGCGCGCCTTCAGCCAAACGCAGCAGGGTCAAGATCGTTGACCGGCCGGTTGTATGATCCGTACTATTTTGCCTTGAGATCGCTCTGCCTCTTACCATATCCATCATGGCGCCTTTGTAGATGAGCGGTTCGAAGGATTTTGCCACCCAATCGAATACGTTATTTACGTTAGGATCCGTCACTTCCCACGGAGAATCCTTCAATAAGTACAACATATCAGCCGTACGGCTAATCCACACAGATCCGTAGCTTCCGGTATATGCGATGTTAAAGTGCTGGACAAGCGAACCGTCCCGGTAAACTCCGTCTCCATGATCGACGTAAACATACTCTTGGCCGATCGAATCACGTCCCTGGTTGACTTTGGCACTGTTATTGCCCAGTACGCCGCGAAGCGTGACGACCAGCGCTTTATCCAGCAGGTTCGCTCCGGTTTCCCTGAAGCTATCGTTGTTAAGCGAGTCCCGTTTGGTAGGATCCGGAACGAAACGGTCGATCGCTTTAATATAATTGTTCAATTGGGTCGACGTTAGATCATCGTACATGAGTACCATAATATTGTTTGCGATTTGGGGCGTTCCAATTTCCCAATCCCACCAATTACCGTATACGTTTTTGTTTTCGTTGTACCGGTTAACATACATCCAATCCAATGCGCGGATAATGTCATTCTTCAATGCCTCGTTTTGATATAACTCCGAACCTTGAATGGAGTACGCAAGTGCCATGTCCCTTAAGATGCCGTAAGCCCATGAAATCTCGCTCGAAACTGTCGTACTTGTCAAAAAGTCCCACAAATACGTCCGATCCGCCGACTTGTTCATCGTATCCCAGCGTCCGGTCTTCTCATCGTTCGTTATGCGGTCTGTCAAATCGGTAATATACGCGGCAATGTCCGGATCATTCGGATCATAGCGGTCGTTGCCGGTCAGCTTGTTGAACCATCTCTGCCGTAGTTCATCATTCGCCGTCAATGCTTCTTCCGCACTGACAACGCTTTCAATTGAAAGTGGAAAGGAGGGAAATAAACTAAGCAACAAACAACCTGCAAGAACGAAACTAATCTTTTTCTTCAAATCTCTTTCACCTCGTTTTTTTGAATTAGATTTATGGCCGATCCGCTTCCAAGTATAATGAAGTTTATTCATTTACAAAAGAATACGATTTCTCGATTCGCTATCATTTCTTATACCTAGAAAACGGATAGCGAATCGTGTATCGGTATATACCTTTAATTCTGATTTCATATTATAGTAGAAGATATTCAATAGAAGGATGGGCTTGTAGAATGGGGGGCTTCACGATGTATAATCACTTGAAACATTTCATTAGAAGAAAAGACGGCCGTAAGAGTGTATTTATTACGTTGTTTCTCTCCTATGTCATTATTTTGCTTATTCCGGTCGCAATAGGCAGCGTATTTTACCCGAAAATTGAACGAATCCTGATTGACAATGCGAATCGATCCAATGTAGCGATGCTGGAACAGGCAAGGAGAGCGATCGATAGCAGGGTGAAGGAAATTAACAGTTTTGCTAGTCACATCGCCTTTCATCCTAAATTGTCCAGGCTGCTGGATCAGAACCGTTATGCAGCGGATAACAATACTTTTACATTTGTCGAGTTCATGCGGGAGATCAATCGATATCATATCATGAACAGCTTTGTCGATGAATTTTATATCTATTTCAATGAATCAGACATTATTTTATCACCCAGTATGAAAACGGTTTCAAAAGTGTGGTTTGAAAGTATTTACCGCTATCGCAATCTGAATTATGAATATTATTTAAAGCAGATTTTACAGCCATACAGGTATCAAACTTTCCTTCCGTCCGAAGAAATGGAAAGCGGCACGAAACGTTATCAAATGATTACCTATATTCACTCTCTGCCCAGGGGGGAGCAGGAAAATGTGAAAGGCAGTTTGGTTATGCTCATCGACGAGCGCAAACTGCTCGATATGTTGGCCAGTATAGACGGGATGCAGAAAGGCTCGGTTATTATAGAGAATGATGCAGGCGAGGTGCTGATGAGTACAGCGGGGAGAACGGATTACAGCGATCGGGATCCCTCGTTAATCATTACCCGTACGATATCGGCTCAGAACGGATGGACTTATGTGTCTATCGTACCGAAAAGTGTTGTTTTGTCGCAAGTGAACACGTTGAAGAAGTGGGCTATTCTGGTCGTTTTCTTCTGCATTGCAGGTGGAGGGATGATTTGTTACCACATGGCCTATCGCAATTACCGTCCCATTCGTGAACTGGTGCATGCCGTTATTAATGGAAGAAAATCCGATCAGCACAAGGATCATCACAATGAGTTTGAATTGATTAGAACAACGGTGTCGCATTTATTTGTCAAAGAGAAGGATTTGGAAGATCAGCTGTCCCGCAATTTACCGGTAATTCAGGCCGATTTTTTGTCCAGGTTGATTAGAGGCCGCGTCGATGCG
Organism: Paenibacillus alkaliterrae; assembly: GCF_021532375.1. GTDB lineage: Bacteria > Bacillota > Bacilli > Paenibacillales > Paenibacillaceae > Pristimantibacillus > Pristimantibacillus alkaliterrae. The sequence continues at coordinate 83,250 of NZ_JAKGAP010000010.1, read as the reverse complement.
ACAACTGTTTCTTCGCAGGATCTTGAATTCATGGACCTTTCTTTCACTCATTCCTGTTTCGCTGTCATGATTGTCGATATTGAGGATTGCAGCCGATTTATCAAAGAAGATACCGAAAGAGAGTGGGCGTTGCTTCGGTTTATTTTGGCGAATATTTCTAAAGAGCTGCTGAACAAACCCGCCTATGCGATCGAGATGGAGCGGGACCGGATCGTTATTTTGATTAATAATGATAAAATATCCGAAAATTTGAATTGTGATGATTTATATGCGTTTGCCGAAGAGCTTCTCAAGATCATGGAGGCTCGCTTCAAAACACAGGTAACGGCTGCGCTCAGCACCATACATTCAGGAGTGGGAAATATCGGAAAATGTTATAGCGAAGCCATCTTTGCGATGGATTACAAAATGATTAAAGGGCCAAGCTCGATTCTATATTATGAAGAGGTTCGCCATTCGAAGAAGGATCGATACCATTATCCGATTGAAATGGAAAGCCAATTGATGAATTATGCCAGAAACGGCGATATCGTCCATGTTGAGAAGCTGCTCGACCACATTTATGAGGTCAATTTCCTTCATACGGCAGGTATGACGCCGGAACTTGTGCGATGTTTATTTTTCGAAATGTTCAGTACATTGCAGAAGCTTTCCCATTCGTTGAACTATTCCTCCGATGCTGCAAGCGGGACCGATCCGGCCAAATTTTTTCAATACTATACGACAGCAGAGGAAATGTATGCGAAGCTCAAACGCGATTATAAGGAGTTTTGTTCTGTCGTCAAGCTGCAGCGTACCGATCATAGCGCTCAACTGTATCGAAAAATTACCGTCTATATCAATGAGCATTTTTATGAAAGCGGACTAAGCCTGACTATGATGGCTGATTATTTTGAATTGAATTCTTCCTATATGTCCACATTCTTCAAAAATTATAGCGGTCAGAATATTACGGACTACTTGTTAAATCTCCGGATTCAAAAAACGAAAGAGCTGCTCTTGGAAACTTCGCTTACCATTTCGGATATTGCGGAGAGGGTCGGGTATGCAAGCAACATTGGATTGATTCGCGTCTTTAAAAAGGTGGAAGGGATTACGCCCGGTCAATATCGCACCAATCATGCCTTGATCCAACAAGCAGATAACCGATCTGAATAACGGATAGCGCATAAACTGAAGATTGGATAACGGAAGAAGAAAATCTATTCTATCCGGATTTATGCAGCCGTTGTATGGTGGAGACAGATCAAAACTTGATCAAAAAAGAAAAATTGGGGAGGCAACACAAATGAAGAAAACGGGATTCCTGCTTTTGGCCAGTGCGTTACTTGTCTCATTGTTGGCGGGTTGTTCAGGGGCGAACAGTAAAAAGGAAGATCCGGCAAAGAACGATCCGAAGCCCGCAGAGAATAATCCGGCAACAGAACAAAAGGAAGCAGCCTATCCGGCTTCATTCTCTTATTGGGTAGGTTTGAACGGCAACGTAGCGGCTACATTGGCCGACTACAGCGAATTGAAAGTGTATAAAAAGCTGGAGGAGAATACGGGTACCAAGGTCGAATTCAAGCATCCCAGCACCGATCCGGCTCAAGCGGAAGAGCAATTTAATCTGATGATCGCTTCCGGAAATTATCCGGATGTCATCGAGAAGTCTTGGCTTGTATCGGGCAAAGGACCGGATGCATTGATCGAAGACGGCACGTTAATCCGTCTTAACGAACTCATTGACCAGCATGCGCCAAACATCAAGAAGTATTTATCCGAGCATCCGGAAATTGAGAAAATGATTAAAACCGATTCGGGTAATATTTATGCCTTCCCATTCATTCGCGGCGACAATGAATTGATGGTTTTCTTCGGTCCGATTATTCGTCAGGATTGGCTCGAGAAATTAAATCTCGAAGAGCCCGCCACCATTGAAGAATGGGAAAAGGTGCTTACCGCTTTCCGGGATGGGGATCCGAACGGTAATGGGAAGAAGGACGAAATCCCATACTTGCTCAATTACCGCAACGTACGGTCTGGCGCCACGAACGAATTGATTGGAGCATGGGGCATTGCAGCCCAGTTCTACCAAGTCAACGGTAAAGTCATGTACGGAGAAATTCAACCGGAGTACAAACAATTTTTGGAAACGATGCAGAGATGGTACAAAGAGAAGTTAATTGATCCCGATTTTGCCGCGACGGACGGCAAGCTGCAGGATGCGAAGGTGACGGGCGACCAACTGGGCAGCTTGTATACTTATAACGGCGGCGGACTTGGCAAATACACCGATCTGATGAAGGATAAGCCCGGATTCAAATTAATCGGCGTGTCCCATCCTAGTTTGGTCAAAGGAGAAATTTCCGCTTTGGGACAAGTGGATAAACCTTATACCGGTTTAGGGGCAGCGATCACAAAAACGTCGAAAAATCCGGAGCAAATCGTTAAATGGCTGGATTGGGGTTATAGTGAAGAAGGTAATATGGCATTTAACTTCGGCATTGAAGGCGAAAGCTATGAAATGGTGGACAATTATCCTAAATATACCGACAAAATCACGAAAAACCCCGATGGTCTGCCGATGGCCCAATCATTGTCTCAATATGCGAGATCTACTTCCAATGGCCCATTCATTCAAGATATACGGTATTTAGAGCAATATTTGCAAAAGGATACCCAGAAGGAAGCATTGAAGAAGTGGAGCCAAGCAAAGAATGAAATTGTTTTGCCGCCGATTACGTTGACAGCTGAAGAAAGCAAGAGAATGGCAAGCATTATGGGCGATGCGAATACGTATGCAGAAGAAATGATGCTTAAATTTATTATGGGCGCAGAGAGCTTGGATAAATTCGACGATTTCGTTGCTACAATGAAAAGTTTTGGTATTGATGAAGCGGTAAAAATTCAACAAACAGCCATGGACCGTTATTTCGCAAGATAACGGAAAGGACAAACTTCATGCCGGGAACATGTTCCCGGCATGAAATGTCTGCTACTTTGAAATTCGTTGAAGAGGAGTTTTGACAATGCCCGACCTGCAACAACAGACATCTTCCGGAACGATTGTCAAGAAAGACTTTCCCAAGGAGAGCTTCAGGCACAGAGTAATTCGGGATTTTAAAGTAAACAAGATGATTTATCTGATGCTTCTTCCGGTAGTTGTTTATTACCTTATTTTCCACTATGGACCGATGTACGGGCTTCAAATCGCCTTCAAGGACTACGCGCCCACGAAAGGCTTTTGGGGCAGCTCATGGGTAGGGCTTACGCATTTCCAGGATTTTTTCAACAGCTTCTTTTTCTGGCGTTTATTAAAAAATACGCTGTTGTTAAGCTTATACAGCATGCTGTTTTTTTTCCCGGCCGGCATTATTTTGGCTCTGCTGCTTAATGAGTTGACCAGCAACCGTTTTAAGCGGCTGGTGCAGACCATCACCTATATGCCGCATTTTGTCTCGCTTGTCGTTATTGTCGGGATTATGTTTGATTTTCTCTCTGTGAATGGCCTAATAAACAATTTGCTATCCAGCGTATTCGGCATTGAACCGATTCCTTTCATGCGTGAAGCAGGCTGGTTCCGCTCTCTCTATATCGGTTCGGACATTTGGCAAAATATCGGCTGGAGCTCGATTATATTCCTTGCTGCAATCAGTAATATTGACACTTCTCTTTATGAAGCCGCAAGGATGGATGGAGCAGGGCGGTGGAAACAAAATCTTTACATTACATTGCCCGGCATCATGCCTACCATCGTTATTTTGTTGATTCTATTTATCGGCAAATTCATGACGGTAGGAGTGGAAAAAATATTGCTTATGTACAATCCGATCACGTATGAAACCGCGGACGTTATCCAAACGTTTGTGTACCGTAAAGGGATATTGGAGGCTAACTTCAGCTACAGTGCTGCTGTAGGACTATTCAATGCGATCATTAGCCTTACACTGCTTGTAATAGCCAATGGAATTGCCAGAAGAACCGGGGAAAGTAAACTGTGGTAGAGGAGGGGAAGGCAGATGAAAAAGAGTGCTTCAGAGCGGTTGTTTGACTACGGAAATATCATCTTCATGATGCTCCTCTCTGTTGGTACATTGTACCCGCTCATTTATGTTTTAATAGCTTCGTTTAGCGATCCGGGCTTTATTTCACAATACAGGGGCCTGCTGCTCTATCCGCAAGGCATCACACTGGATGCTTATAAACTCGTTTTTATGAATCCGAATATTACGAATGCTTATGGCAATACGTTGTTTTATGTGTTTGTCGGCACGACCTTCAATATTATTATGACCTCTCTCGGAGCGTATGCACTCTCGAGAAGGGGCGTCATGTGGACCAGTGCCATTATGTTTTTTATTGTATTTACGATGTTCTTTGATGGCGGTCTAATTCCGATGTACATTCTTGTCGGGAACTTGGGTCTGCTTGATACCCGCTGGGCATTGATTATCCCCGGCGCCGTCAGCGCATTTAACTTGATTATTATGAGAACCGCGTTCCAAGCCGTTCCCTATAGTTTGGAGGAGTCCGCCCGAATCGACGGAGCCAATGACTGGACGATTATGTTCCGGATCGTATTGCCGTTATCGCTCCCCGTTATGGCCGTCATGGTTTTGTTCTATGGCGTATCGCATTGGAACTCGTGGTTTCCGGCTATGATTTACTTGCAGGACAGAACACTGCTGCCTTTGCAGTTGGTATTGCGTGAAATATTGATTACCAATAATACTGACAGCATGCTAACCGCAATCTCATCGGGCGATAAAGCGCCGATCGGGGAAACGGTCAAATATGCAACGATCATCGTTTCGACCGTGCCCATTCTGCTGCTGTACCCTTTCCTGCAAAAGTATTTTGTTAAAGGGGTAATGATTGGCGCGATTAAAGAGTAGAGCGTTCCTGTAAATAAAGGCAGCAGCCGTTATTTACAGGAACCGTTCGGTTAATATGGTAGTGATACCAGAAAGGTGACAAAAGAGTATGAGAACAACACATTTATCGCCCACGGTCCAGCGGGAGCGGGAGTATGATATTTCCGTATCGACGAGGACAACAAGGTTGAACGTTTCAACCATCTATGACATTCAGCCAGGAGAGCGCTTTAGGCTCTCCTGGCAGAAGAGCCCCGCATGTAACCTTATTCTTCGTGTTCCGGCTTCTCAGCAAACCAATCTTCCAATGTAGCCACGCGTTCCGGAAAATGATAGCTTCTGGCAAGGAAACCTGCTCCGTGCGACGGCATCCGATCTTGATCCGTCGGTTGGTAACGCAAGTCTACGCTCCAGCGAACCTCGTCCGATTCGTTCGGCGTTGACATATGCAGACAGCGGTCATTAAAAAGGATGGCGCTTCCGCTTGGTACCGGCAACGCGACGGTTTTTGTTTTTCCCAGTTGGTCTTCATTCAATGCGGTATAGCCTGTGCCTGTGTGGTTCTCGTTATGCCACTCCAACAACTTCGTTCGATGAGTCTTGGGCTTGATATGCAAACAACCGTTAACTTCGTTAGCATCGACCAGAGGGATCCAAACCGTGATGACGGGATTAGAATTTGCATCAGGCCAATACGATTTATCCTGGTGCCAAGGCACGGCTCCTGCGGCAACTTTCGGAATTTTGGGTCTTGTGTTATAAACCGGATTCGAGAATATCTCACCGCCGATCAAAGATTCCACGGCGTCCAATATTTTGGAATTGCTCATCAAATGAAAATAGCCGGGAAGTCGGTCGCGCCAGCTTCTGCCAAATTTAAGAAAGTCATCAGGGGTCAGGTTCGCAAATAGCTCCGCTAGCCGGTATTTAAATGGCCTATTTTCCAATTTATCGCTGATCAGTCCCGCTTGCAGTAATTCTTCTGCGATCATGGATACTTTCTGATTCATAGCCTCTTTTGCAGGCTCCAGTTCTTGATCAGAAAGCAGATGTGGAATTACAATATACCCTTGCTCGTCATAAAAGTCGATTTGCTCTTTAGTTAAACTTCCGCTAATTGATTGGTTGAACATATTACACAGCCTCCTTGTTAATGAGAAGATTTGACTTTATATTAACAAAGAGGAGATGAATTTGTATTTAGACAGCAGTGCGATTATTTATCAATACTTCCGTGAATATTTGATTTATGAACCATTATGCTTTTGATAATATAAAATCAAGAAGGGGGAGGTAAATATGAATGCTATCGTCGGAATAAGTCCTATCATTAGAGTCGCTCATCATTATAAATTCCATCATGAAAGAACGACTGGCGATGTTGGCCGCTACGGCTATTGTTATGCTTTTCATTTCGTTGAAAGCGGAAGAGGGCAAATAACGGTGCCGCCGAATACTTATTCCATTCAAAAAGGTGATCTCATCTATTTACCGCCGGAAAGAGAGCATTCTTTCCATTTCTATCATGAGGATCAGCTTGCGACTTATAACGTTTATTGCGAGTTATGGTCCGATAGGCCGTTTGCGACTGAATCCCACTTGACCTGGGATTTAGCGAAATTCGATTCGGCGTTGTTGACACATGTGGTTGCTTGTACGGAATTAGAGCATCTCCCCGCCGTCATCCCTTTGCAGCATCATGACGGATTGGCAGAGATATTCGCCCATATCGTGCAGCAGCACCAAAAAAAGGACGTTAATTCCGATGTTATCGCAGGTAGTTTATTAAAAGCGTTTGTCCTTGAGGTTGTTCAAGTCGCGCAAAATAAACCGTTCATCGATCCTAGAATAAAGATCATCATGGAACGGATTGAGAAAGAGGCCCATGCAAGTTGCAACTACGAGAGCTGGCTGAAGCTAAGCGGATTGAAAAAATCGCAATTCCACCAGTTGTTCAAGCAAACGACGAACATGTCTCCTAAGGCTTTTTGGACTAAAACCGTCATGAAGCAAGCGGCTGTCTCCCTTCTGGAAAACAACCTTACTATAACGGAATTGTCCAATTATCTGGGATACTCGTCCATTCATCATTTCACCAAACAATTTACTTCCTATTATGGTGTTTCCCCAACAAGCTATCGAAAGAAACAACATTTTGTTTAGATGTGATGTATGCCCGGCGTCAGGCAGCTTCGTTTGTAGCCGGCAGGCGTCGTTCCTGTTAGTTTTTTGAATGTGCGGTGAAAATGCGGCAGACTCTCGAAACCGCACTCGTTCGCGATCGCGTGGATCGGCGCATCCGATGAAAGGAGAAGCTCCTTGGCGCGGCTAATCCGTTTGGCCGTGACATATTCCGTTAGTGTCATTCCCGTAAGTAGCTTGAAGACACGTGTGAAATGAGAAGGATTCACAGCTGCTTTGACGGACAATGTGGACAAGCTAACGTCGCTGAATGGTTGCTCGTCGATTGTGCGCAGCGTCATCCTCATCCACTCCGGAGCTCCAGTATTTTTCCGTTCTGCCGTTGGAACGGGCATTTGCCGGTTCAGAAGAAGCAGCAGATGGAGCAGGTGGAGGACGACGGCATGTCGTTGCCCCGGTCTATTGACTGACAGCTCACTGTTGATATTAACCAACATAGCCTCAGTAAAGTCACGGTCGGAAGAGTCCACACACAGCTTGTGGCTCTTCCATTTGTTCGCCTGCTCGAAGCATTGTATGTAAGAAAAGGTATCGCCTAACGAGTTCCATTGTGCGATACGCCCATGAAAATAAATGGCGCTCACCGTCAAAGGAGCTTCTTCCTCCGGCAATGCGCGATGAATGGTGTTGCCGGGCAGAAGGAATAAATCGCCGGGCGACATGGCATAGAAGGACCCATCAATAAAAAAAACGCCTTTTCCCGCATGGACATAGACGATTTCATGCCAATCATGCAGGTGATTGGGAAGCTCGTTATGTGAATCCTTTACGGCGCGGTAGGTAAATTCGAGCGGGAAAGATGCAGCAGCATCGAATTGCTTACGGATGGGTTTCATATAGCGGAGCCTCCCTGATCAGGATGATAGGAACACATTTCTTGTTTGGTAATAGTGTAAATGCTATTAGAGAAATAGTCAAAATAGGGTACTAGTAAGCGTATTCTCGCTATTTTCATATCCTAAATGCTCGATTATTATGAAAGCTAACCGTTGTAAATCTTGTTAGTATGAATAGAAGGGGGTGCTGAATGAAACAACAAATAGCAGATGGCGTCGACGCTCTGATTATGGATAATCGGGATCATGTCGCTACGGTGCTGCGGGAAATAATGTCAGGGGATACGGTCCGTTACAGAGACGATCATGGTATTCGTGAAATAACGGCAATTGATTTGATCCCATTCGGCCATAAGATTGCGATTGAGGTGCTTGATACAGGAGATGACGTGTGTAAATACGGGGAAATTATCGGTCGTGCCTGTTTTGCAATCTTGGTTGGGCAGCATGTTCATGTTCATAATATTGAAGGAATAAGGGGCAGAGGCGATAGAGCCGGAAAGGCGGGGACATGAACACATTTATGGGGTATGAAAGGCCGAACGGAGATATTGGTATCCGCAATCATCTGCTCATCATTCCAACGGTCATTTGTTCCAATCAGGTGTGCAGCCGGATTATGCAGCTTGTCCCTGGTACCGTTGCTATTCCGCATCAGCATGGATGCAGCCAAATCGGGGCGGACAAAGAACGTACTTTCGAGGTGCTTGCGGGGACGGGGAAAAATCCAAATGTAGGCGGGGTTATCGTCATCAGTCTGGGATGCGAAGTTGTCGATCCCTACGCGCTTGCGGACGATATCCGGAAGACCGGCAAGCCCGTGGAAGTGTTTGATATCCAATCGGTTGGCGGCTCGGTGAAAGCGATTAAGCATGGAACGGAATTGGCAAGACGAATGCTGGAGGAGCTTGAACGTCAGCCTAAAGTGCCAATCCCGCTCTCCAGACTGAAGGTAGCCGTGAAATGCGGCGGCTCGGACGCGACTTCCGGCTTGGCGTCGAATCCGGCGCTCGGCGCAGCTGCGGACGCGTTAATCGCAGCGGGCGGGACGGTCGTCATTGGCGAGACGACGGAGATCATCGGTGCCGAGCATGTGCTTGCGCAGCGCTGTGCCACACCTGATACGGCTGAGAGGCTCTATCATATTGTCGGCCGTTTCGAACGGGAGGTAGAGAGAATGGGCGCTGATATGCGGGGCGGCAATCCGAGCCCTGGCAATATCGAGGGCGGACTTTCTACCATCGAAGAGAAATCGCTCGGCTGCATCAGCAAATGCGGAAAAGCCCCAATCAAAGGAGTGATCGAATACGCGGAACGGTTACCGGAGGGCGGACTTTACTTCATGGACTCGCCGGGTAACGATATCGAATGCGTATCGGGTATGGCGGCAGGAGGCGTCCATATTGTTTGCTTCACGACAGGCAGGGGAACGCCAACCGGTGCAGCCGTCGTACCGGTCATCAAAATTACGGGTAACAAGCGGATGTACGATCGGATGGAGGATAACATGGATGTCGATGTCAGCGCAATGCTCGAAGGCGCGATGAGCTTGGAGTCTGCAGGCGAACGGATCTGGCAGGAGATCCTGGAAATAGCGGATGGGAAATGGACCAAATCGGAAACGCTTGGTCATCAAGAATTCAGTATTAACCGTATCGGACCCAGCCTATAAGAAGGGTCTGTTCGTCCTCGTGGTATAGTTTCAAGACCCTTTTACATCCCAAAAAAGCCGGAGCATGAGCGAATCATGTTCCGGCTTTTTTTGACGGATTTACCATGATGCAAGACGGAATCATACTATAGTACCCTTTAATTATGTTATCCAGCTCTTAATTATCTACTCTGTAGAACAATGTGATCTGTCATACGTATCGCCAAAGCGACCGTGGAATTAGTTGGATTCGCCGCAGCAAGTAAAGGTATCACACTGTTGTCGGCCACATAAAGACCGGAAACGCCATGAATTTGGCCAAAACGGTTCGTAGCCGAAGTTGCTGGGTCAGTGCCCATCCGGCACGTACAGGATTCATGAACATCGCTTCCCGGCGGAAACAAGGCAGGCTCTCCATCTAAAGCTACTCCCATGGAAGCGGCGGATCGAATGATTCCCTCGCGCATTTGATTGATCACCGCATTATCCCTGTCGCTGTAAGAAAAATTGACTTGGATCATAGGGACGCTATAATCATCCCGTTCTCCAGGGTCCAAGTAAACTCTGTTCTCCCGCCTGGACTCCACCAAACCGAAAGCTGCATACACCACACTTATTTGCTCTGGGAGTACCTTTTCTTCGAATTGCTGGTATGAAAAGTACTGATCAGGCCCCAATATTTGTATCTGATAAGGAGATTGCCGCGTTTCCCGTTTCAAAATAGAAAGATTACCGATATTTTCCGAGAACTGACTGCGACTGATTTTGCCCGTTCCTAGAAGAAATGAATGATTGGTCAAATAGCGCCCGATTGCCGGTCCTTGGATGCCTGAATTGAGCAAAATGCGAGGCGTTTCCAACGTGCTTGCCGAAACAACCACGTTTCTTGCCCGAATGATGTGTGTTCTTTTATCTGGAGACATCACACTAACACCAACGGCTCTTCCATTCTCGACAAGGACGCGCGTTGTATAAGCGTTCAAAGCAAGGTCGAACGGTTTATCATTTAGGGCATAAGCAAGAAAATTGACAGAACTGAACCATGCATTGGAGTGAATTTCACCCATACGTGGACCCCTCATATCAACGGCAAGTGGAAGATCAGTCGCTTCTGGAATACCGCCTGCATGAAGCCGGTTCATGAGAACCCTCTGCATTGATGAGCCTTCAGCAAAAGACGTGGTAACATTCATGGCCCGCTCCGCGAGCCTAAAATATACGTCCAATTCTTCTGGACTAACAGGCCATTGTTGAAGATGAAACTGTGCAGGCCGAGGGCATGCCCCATTCCAGAACAACGTCCTCCCGCCGAGGGCAAACGTTAGTCTGGCACCCGAAAATTCCGGAAGTCGAGCCCCGACATGAGTCGAATTATCGGGCCATATTGATAATGACTCGGGAATATCCTATCAATATAATCATTGAAGATGACAAAGGTATATAACGAAATAGATATGGTTAAATTGGGAAAAGAAGAGGGCAATCTGTGACAGACATAGAAAAGGAAGTTTAATCCATGAAACCAGATGATACGGCAGAGCACAATGTTCTTATCTCATCAAATTTATCGGACAATCAGCAGCGGATTGCGAAAGTTTTCGCCAATTGCATCGATATCAAATACGTTGTATACCGGTATGGTCCCGAATTGATCCATACGGCGCTTGTTGTTCACTGCGAAACGCTTACCCAGGACAAGAAGTTGAATTATTTAAAATCGGCTCTGCAGGATCTTACCGCTCATGAAGTAGGAGCGGCTACGGCGATTTCTCCCGAAGAAGTCATTAACTTTTTCGGGCAGCATGGCGTTTCCACCCACTCCGCGGATATTATCGAGCAGTTTGATCAAGCGGTCAAAAACGTTTTGAACGGATATGTCGTTATTTTTCTCGACCAATGGAACAAAGCTTTGAGCTTCCACTCTCTTTACGTTGAATCGAGAACGGTGAGTGAATCGGTTAACGAGCCGGTAGTTAAAGGACCTCACGACAGTACGGTAGAAGATCTGAAAAAAAATATCGGGCTGCTTCGGGCGAGATTAAAGACATCGGATTTCAAGATCGAGATGTTCATAGCGGGGAAGAAGACGAACGCTGAAGTCGCCTTCGGTTATTTGGAAGAAGCCGTTGATCCCGAGATGTTGGCGGAATTTAAACGGCGGATTGAGAAGGTAAAGAAAGAGGAAATATTAGAAACTTCTTTTATTGAAGAGCTGATTGAAGATTCCACCTATTCTCCTTTTCCCCAATACCGTTATACCGAACGTCCGGATGTTGCGGTTGCCGCGCTGCTCGACGGAAAAATTATCGTCATGGTTTCAGGCACCCCGTCCGTCATGATCTGTCCCGGCCTGTTCGTCGAATTTTTCAGTTCGAGCGAAGATTATTACCAAAGGACGGTGTTTGCATCATTAGTCCGGCTGATGAGGCTTGTCGCCTTTTTTTTGGCGCTCGCTTTGCCCAGCATTTATATTGCTTTGTCGACCTTCCATCCCGAACTCATTCCGACCGTGCTTTTATTGGCCATTAAGGATACGAGGGAAGGCATTCCGTTCCCGGCTTTCGTGGAAGCGCTCATCATGGTGTTTTTCTTTGAAATATTGCGGGAAGCGGGGATTCGCCTGCCGCGGCCGGTCGGCTCCGCTGTAAGCATCGTCGGCGCTCTCGTTATCGGACAGGCGGCGATACAGGCCAAGATCGCTTCTCCGATTATGGTCATCGTCGTTGCGCTTACCGGGATCGCTTCTTTTTCCCTGCCGCAATATACGCTTACCGTCGCGCTTAGAACCATGCAGTTTCCGCTGATGGCGCTCGCCGCTTCGCTCGGAGGGTTCGGACTGATGATCGGTTTCCTGCTCACTCTCCTGCACCTGACGTGCTTGCGTTCGCTCGGACAGCCCTATTTATCGACGTTGGCGCCGCTTCGCCCGAAACAACTGCGTGACGTGTTCATACGGGCGCCATTGAAAATTTTGCTGCGCTCCCCGAGAAATCGGTATTTGCATAAGAAGCCCGGTGAATAATGAGGCCCGCAGCTATTGAGAAAGCAGGATGAACGATGCGACGGTCCATACTGAAAATGTTGTTGATATTCTCCTTGTTCCCGTTAACGGGCTGCTGGGATAAAGCCGAATTGAACGAACGTGCGTTTGTACAGGCGTTGGCGATCGATCTGAACGATGAAGGGAAGATTGAATTAACGACGCTTTTCTATAAGCCGGGAGGCGCAGGCGGCGAGCTGTCCCAGCAAGCGCAAGGCGGGCCTAGATCCTTCAATATCAAGACCGTGGACGATACCGCCCTCGAGGCGGTTCGGGATATTACAATCCATCTGGGCCGCAAAGCGCAATTCAGCCATATGCGGGTTATTCTCATCAGCGAAAAATTGGCGAAGAAGAGAAAGGTTGGAGAAGTTCTCGATGCTTTCTCGCGGGATCATGAACCGAGAGGGGTCATATCGGTCATGATCATGAAAGGCAAGGCAAACGATTATTTGAATATAGAGCCATTCATTGAAAGCACAATAGGAGAGCAATTGCGGAGTATTGAAGAAGGGAATTTCCGCTATTCCGGCAAAACGATTAAATCGACATTTATGGAATTGTCCATGCAATTGAAAAGCGAAACAGGTGTGGCGAAGGTTCCATACCTTTATTTGGACAAAAAGGGCAAGCCAACCGCCACTGTAGCGGGAATTGCTCTTCTGGACAAGGGGAAAATGGCCGGATTGATTTCCTCAAAAAACGCGGAAGGTTTGTTGATGCTTGCCAATCAATATGGAAACGGGATCATTGAATTTCCATGCACGGACCCAAAAAAAGAAAAAAGGAACAAAAAGGAATCGTTCGAGATCGGGCAGATGAAGACGGAAATAACGCCAAAAATCATCGGGGATTCGGTCAACGTTCATGTGTCGGCGAAGATCGGAGGATCGGTAGGCGACCTTCTATGTTCCAAGTTGGAAACGAAGGAGCAAGAACAAGCTTTCGCGCAAACGGCTGGAGAAGCAGTGAAGCGGGAGATGGAGCAAGTCATTGAGCTGTTGCAGAAGAAAAAACTGGACGCAATCGGAATCGGAGACCGGATTTACCGTAAAGATTCCCGGTTGTGGCAGCGTTGGAAGCCAAATTGGGGCGAGCGTTTCGCGCGGATTCAATTTGAGATCGATGTCGAGGTCAAAGTTCGCGATACAGGAATGAATATCGGCAAACCCATGAGCGGATAGATCTTACGCGTTAAAAGGGGATATGAACCATGCTTGAAAAAATCGCCGTTCTGGTTCTACTATATACCGTTATGCTCGCCTACGACGGACCGAAATTGAAACGGAAGAGCCTCCGGGAACGCGCCGCTTATGGAGTGATCGTGCTGGCCGCCGTATATCTCAGCATTGACTATGTGTGGGAAACGGACTGGCCGAACCTGAACGAGCTGGTTGATTTGGTTTTATCCGAACCGGCCAAACGCATCGTGAAATCTGTCAAGGTTTCACCCTAGTTTCATACTGCAGTGAAGGAGGATACCATGGACAAGCAGGAAACCGTTGATTCCTGGCAGATGGCGACGTTATTTCTCGCTTTTATGACCGGTTCGGCAATCGTCAACATCCCGGCCCCTTTGACGGCAGCCGCCGGGAACGGGGCCTGGCTGTCCCTGATCATTGCAAACGGAGCCGGAATGCTGCTCCTGGCCTGCATTCTTTATTTGCGGCGCCGTTATCCCGGCATGACAATGATCGATTACAGCCGCAAAGTTTTGGGAAACGGAATGACCGTTCTCCTTGCGTTTCCTTTCGTCCTTACTGTTATATTAATGTTTTCCTATATTGTTCTCGATATAGGAGGGTTCTTTGCCTCTTCGCTATTGATACAAACGCCCTCCTATGCGGTTCACTCTCTCATTATACTGACGGCTGCCCTGACGGCGCGTGCGGGGATCGAAGCGATGGCCAGAATGTTCATCCTGCTTCTTTACTCCATGTATTTCTTCATATTTCTCGTCTTGATGCTGGTTCAACCGTATTTCCATCCGGAGTATCTTTTGCCCGCATTCCCCCAAGGAATGAAACCTGTCATTCACGGCGCTTACATCGCCTTCGGCTTCCCTTATGCCGAACTTATCCTGTTCGCGATGGTTCTTCCTTTCGTTCGCAAAAGCGATGACAACCGTCTGGGCAAATATATGTTCTCGGCCCTTCTCGTAAACGGCCTCAGTCTGATTCTGGTCGTCATATGCTCGATCATGGTTAAGGGGCCGCTCGCTTCCGAACTCAAATTTTCCGTGTTTCAGCTTGCGCGATTGATCACGGTTCAGGATGTGATCGAAAGGGTCGAGTCCATCGTCGGCATCTCATTAATCGTCGGATCGTATATGAAAGCAACGATCACGCTGTTCGTTGTGAACCTTGCCCTGTCCCAATTATTGAAATTGCAGGATAACCGAATATTAATGTTCCCGCTTGCGCTTGTCAGCTTACTGCTCACCCTGGTCATGTTTGACTATGAAGCGGAATTTACGGAGAAAGTGACCGCGGTCTGGCCGCTAATCACCGCGGTGGCATTCGTTTTTCCGATTCTTCTCATTACATTGGTTACTGTTATTAAAGGGAAGGGGGGGAATGGCCCGTGAACAAACAGGAGTGGATCAGTTCCAAGCAAATGGCGGCATTGTTCTTTGCTTTTATGACCGGCTCTTCCATTATTAATATTCCGGCCCCCTTGGCGGGAGCGGCGAAGAACGGAGCGTGGCTGTCGCCCTTGCTTGCCAACGCGATGGCGATGCTTCTATTAGCTTGTATGCTTTATTTGCACCGGCGATATCCCGGAATGACCTTCATCGACTACAGCCGCAAAATAATCGGGAATTGGCTGACCCTTTTGTTGTCGATCCCTCTCCTGATTCTCGTTATGTTAGACCTTTCTTACATCGTGCTTGATATCGGGGGATTTTTTGCAAGTTCAATGATGCAGGCAACCCCCCCGGTTGTTATTCATTTTCTAGTCCTGTTGACCGCTGCCTTGACTGTTCGCGGGGGGATTGAAGTGATGGCCAGATTGTTCAGTATGTTGATCCCTGTCATGCTGCTGGCTGTCATGATCATATTGATATTCGTTTTGCCTTATTACCATCCCGAGTCTCTGCTGCCTTTGTTCCCGGGCGGAATCAAGCCGGTCGTTCATGGCGCTTATTTGGCCTTCGGCTTCCCTTATGCGGAAACCGTCCTGTTCGCGATGATTCTCCCGTTAGCTCGTCAGGAGAAAGAAAATCCGCTTGGGAAATGGATGGTTGCGGCTTTGCTTATAAACGGTATCGCTTTATTTCTCAGTATCTTATCTTCGATTATGGTTTTGGGACCGCTTGCAGGCGAAGCGAAATATTCCTTATTTCAGCTTGCCCGTTTGATCCAAGTGCAGAATATTATCGAGAGAGTCGAATCGATCATCGGTATTGCATTAATCGTCGGCTCCTTAATGAAAACGACTATCATGTTATTTATTTTTACAGTCATTGTATCGAAAGTATTGAAATCGCACGATGAAAAAATATTCGTTTTTCCGGTTACGTTATTCGCCTTGTTGCTCACGCTCACGATGTTTAACCATGAAGTCGAATTTTTCGAGGCCGTATACGTGGTCTGGCCATTATTCATTACGATGGCAGCCGTTGTTCCCTTTATGTTGGTGACGCTGGTCGCGTTCTTCAAAGAGGAGTCGTTAAAACCTGGTGATGACAGCGGTAAGGTATAGAAAAATGGTTGCGGCGTATATATGTAGGAGGATAATCGAAAGGGTGTGATCACTTTGAAGATCTACATCGCTGACGATGGAGATACCCTTAGAACAATTTCCCGTAAAAATGGCGCCGAATTAGAGGATCTTCTTTCCCTCAATCCGCATATTGCGCGTCCCGATCTGGTCATCACCGGCAATCAAGTCAAACTTCCCGACGCGTCCACGTCAACGAGGGACAGGACACCGGTCCCGTCATGCCCCCCTCCCAAGCTGACTTACCAGGAACAATGGATTCCTCTTACAACGCTTGAGCAAATGGAGCGGACATACTATGACGTGCTCGTTGTGGGTACCGGTGCGGGAGGAGGCGCCGCACTGTGGCGATTGGTTCAACAGCTGCAAAATAGCGGAAAGCGAATCGGTATCATTGAGCGGGGAGGCCTCTTGATACCGACACATGCGCAAAACATCGCCACATTGGATTTTGAAAGCAGAAACAGTTACTTCAACAGCGTTGCCGTAAGACGCACAGATTTTGCAACCCAGTTCGTTTATGCGTTGGGGGGCAGAACCTTGTTCTGGACAGCGACCAGTCCCCGCATGTCTCTAGCCGACATGGCCGGTTGGCCCATCACGGTTCAAGAGATGGACAACTACTATAACATTGCAGAGAAGGCCATGAATGTCACACAGTCGTTCACCGAAGGAGCTTCCATCACGCAGATCCTTCTCGACCGTCTTCAGCAGAACGGATTCCCAGAATCGATAGACGAGCCCATTGCAATGAACCTGCAGCCGACGAGCCGGTTCGGAGTGATCAATTCCAATGTATTTTACAGCTCGCTTGTTTTGTTTGCCCAAGCCCTGAACGGCGCCTACGATTTGGCCGTCAACGCCCGCGCCGTTCAGGTTCTCACGGACAAGGACAGGGTTGCGGGCGTTAAGGTGATGTCGCCGGATAAAAAAAGCTATTATTTGAAAGCCAGAAACGTCGTTCTGTCGGCAAGTACTTTGGGAACAGCGCAAATCTTGTTGAACTCGGACATTCAAGGGAGAGCGATCGGCCATTATCTTTCTACCCATTCCAGAATAACCGGCGCCGGAATGGTGAACCGCAGCGAGTTTCCGGAGGTTCTGGGGCCGCTCCGCATATTGATTCCGGGCACCGGAGACCGTCCCTATCAAATCCAGATTCTCGGACCGGGCCCTTACCGATATGTTCAATACGAAATACAACCTTTGCAGGCCGAGTGGGGTGTTACCTTTGCCGCTTCAGGCAAGGTCGAATCCCGATATGACAATAAAGTTACCCTCGACCCGCTCAAGCGGGATGAATACGGGGTTCCCGAAATTCAAATCGATTTTTCATACAGTGAACAGGACCGGGCCGTGATTCAGCAAATGGGAGACGCTGTGAAGCGGGCATCCTCGGCGATGGGAGTGCCCTTGATTGAACGGGACGGCCAGCCATTCTGCCTTGTACCGCCTGGACAAGAAGTTCATGAAATGGGAACGTGCCGGATGGGAGATGATCCCATATCCTCGGCGACCAACCGCTACGGTCAAATCCACGGTATGAGAGGTCTCTATGTCGCCGATAACAGCGTCATCCCGACCAGCGGAACCGCCAGCCCTACTTTAACGACCGCAGCGCTGGCCATTCGTACGGCGGATTATATTGTTCAGCAACTGAAATAACGAAGTTCGGAGGGAAATGAAATGAAGTTTCAGCTATTCGGCAAAGAACTGTGGGATATGTCGAGGATTCCTCCGGGCCTCACGCTTTATACGGTACGTAATGAACTTGAACAAGATTTCTTGGGAACACTCAAAAAAGTAGCGGATATGGGTTACAAAGTCGTCGAGTTTATTTTCAACGCGGAAGGTTTTCCGGCTGTACAAATAAAGCAAGCGTTGAATAAGCTCGGTTTGAACACCGTTTCCGTCTATGTGCGAACGGAAGATTTGGAAAGAGACTTGAACCGATACATCGAAGACGCCAAGACGATAGGCGTCCGATATATCGTTACCCGATTTCCCCGGGAAAAGTTCGCGGACGAATCCAAATTCCCGGAACTCGTCTCCTTTCTGACAAGGGTCGCCAAGGAGCTCAAGCGCCATGGCCTGCAGCTCGCCTACCACACCCACGATTATGACTTCGCAAAAGCAGGCGGCAAGTTTATCATCGATATATTGCTCGCGGGAGTCGGCACCGATTTGCTGCAGCTGGAGCTTGATACGTATTCGGTGAAACAGGCGGGGCTCGATCCCAAGGCAACCCTTCTGAAATACAAAGGAATTACGCCGCTGCTTCATGTGAAGGATATGGATCGCCAAGGAGGCTTTACGGAAGTCGGCCGCGGTACGATCGACTGGCCCCCTATATTTCGCATTCTTAAAGACGTCGGGGTGAAATATTACTTCGTCGAGCAAAACGTTAGCGCTCACCCTCTGAAAAGCGCAAAAATAAGCCTCGATTATTTGAAATCGATCGGCGCGGCATAAAGTCTGAGCATCTGAGACCAATTAGCTTTAGTTTTTCCAGTTCATGCTGCCGGTGCAGCCGTGATCTCGCGTGATTGATTAGTTCAATTTATATAGCTGAAGGGATGTAAAAAGGAAACGGGGCAGTTCCGCGAGTAGATTTATCTACTTGAGGGGCTGCCTTTTTTATAGCTGCCCCTCGTAAGTCATCAGAGCATCCAAATATCTACTGTCCTGATTTATCGGTTCATCCATAATCGACCTCGTTTGAATCCGCCTAAATAAGTGTTGACTAATAACGTATTATGAGGTAATTTATAAATACAAACCACATAAAACCATATGTAAGCGTTTCACTATTGGATTAACGAAATTATATTGTGGGGTAATGTGGTTTATAAAAAACTGGGAGGTCGAATCAGAATGAAAGCAAAGAATCGCATACTTATGCTTTTGTCGGTTGTGTTGACCATGAGCTTGCTTTTAGTGGCTTGTGCGGGAGGAAATAGCGGGAACGGCAACCATGCAACAAACGCTCCGGCTAATACAGAAGGAAATACAGAAGCCAGCGATCCGCCAGCCGCGTCTGTGGAGAAAATCGAATTGGATTTCTGGACGTTCTGGGGATCGGAGACGCGTCGTCCTATCATTGAGAAGATGATTGCCGACTTTAACAGCTCGCAGGAGCGCATTGTCGTGAAGCACACCTTCCTGCCTTGGGGCGATGTTTGGACGAAGAACTTAGCGGCGATCGCGGCAGGCAACCCGCCGGATGTCATTATCAACGATATTAATACAGTAGCGCAGCGTGCAAACAGCAAACAAGTCGTCAATCTCACCGAGTTTTTGGCGCAAGACAACATTAAAGACCGTTTTTTCGAGGAATTGTGGAATACAGTGGAGTTTAAAGGCGAAGCTTACGCCTTGCCATTCAATACAGACACCAGATTCCTATTCTATAACAAGGATGCATTCGCCGAAGCAGGACTCGATCCGGAGACGCCTCCAACAACCTGGGCAGAGCTTGAAGAGTTCGCGATTAAATTAGATAAGAAAAATGGAAATCGCTATGAAAGAGTCGGCTTCTACCCGAACGGCTGGGGCAACTGGGGCTGGGACAGCTGGATGACCAACGCGGATAACGGCATAGGTTTCGTTGACAAAGAAGGCAAAGTAACGATCAACACGCCGAATAAAGTGGAAGCGCTAAAATGGATTAATAAATGGACCGATCGTCTTGGCGAGAGCACCGTTAATGCGTTTAAAGCTGAGTTCGGCAGCAAGCAGGCGGACCCGTTTATTTCGGGCAAGGTAGCTATGATCAACCAGACGGCAACCTTCTACACGCAGCTGCGCGACTATGGTAAAGATGTAAACTTCGGCATCGCGCCGATTCCTGAATTCAAAGAGGGAACAGGCCACTACAGCTCCGGCGGCGGTTTTGTCATTGAAATTCCGTTCGGCGCCAAAAATCCTGAAGCATCGTGGGAATTCATGAAATTTATGACCGATGTGCAAGCGCAAGAATATTGGGCTATTAAAAACTTCGACAATGTTGCGAATATTGAAGCTTCTGAGAAGGCTGCCATGAATGCTGAATTGGATGAAAAAGGTAAATTAGTTTACGGCGAAGCGGTTAAAAACTTGCAGGATACAAAAATTTTCCCGATACCGGAGTTCGCACCGGATTTCCGCAGTTTGCTTAACCCGCAGGGGATGCTGCTCTTCTAGGACAAAAAATACCGGAAGCGGCACTTGAGCAAGCGCAAAAAGAAGTAGAGGCTTTAGTGAAGGCTAACAAAAAATAAACAAATGAAGAAGCGACGGAGTGGAAGCTGGACGCTTGCCACTCCCTTTCTTTAGGAAAGGAGAGGAGCCATAATGAACGCTGAGTCCAACAATTCCAAAAAGTCTGTGAAACGGAGTCGATTAACGGTTGAGCGAAGGGAGGCGCTTCAAGGGTATGTGTTCGTTTCTCCCTGGCTGATCGGATTTATATTCATAACGATGGGTCCGATGCTGTTCTCCCTGTATTCGAGCTTCACGAATTATAACATTACGTCCAGGATGGACTTTATCGGACTGGATAACTTTGTTCGGATGTTTACGACAGACAGCCTCTTCTGGATCTCCTTAGGAAACACCTTGTACTATGTTGCGTTTATGGTGCCGCTCACGACGGTCGGTGCCGTGCTTCTTGCCGTTATGTTAAATCAGGGTATCCCTGGCATGCGATTTTTCCGTACGATCTTTTATTTGCCCGCCGTATTATCAGGCGTCGGCGTTTATATTCTTTGGATGCAGCTGTTAAGCCCTTCAACGGGGCTCATTAATACGCTGTTAGGCTTTGTCGGGATTTCTGGTCCGGCGTGGCTGTTTGACCCGGAATGGACGAAACCTTCACTGATCATTATGAAGCTGTGGAGCGTAGGCGGCGGAATGCTGCTTTACTTGGCCAGCCTGCAGGGTGTGCCGAAGCAGCTTTATGAAGCAGCGGAAATTGACGGCGCGGGTATATTCCGGAAATTCCGCACCATTACGCTGCCAATGATTACACCGATTATCTTCTTCGACATCGTAACCAGCACGATCGGCGGATTTCAAATTTTCCAAGAGGCATACGTCATGTCGGAAAGCGGCGAGGGCGGCCCGATGAATTCTATGGTTTTTTATAATCTTCATATGTGGAACAAAGCCTTTAAGGTATTCGATATGGGTTACGCAACCGGAATGGCATGGGTTCTATTCATGATCGTTATGGTATTGACGCTTATTAATTTGGTGTTGGCCAAAAAATGGGTGTATTACGAGGGGAGTGACCGTTAATGAGTGCAGACGGACAAACGCAGAAGCGGCGCTACTATCAAGGCCAACGTTTCCAGGAAAGACTCAGAAAAACGGTCGTAGCGTTATTGCTCATCGGCGGCAGTGCCATTATCCTTTCTCCGATCTGGTGGATGGTTTCAACATCGCTCAAGCCGATGGAGGAAATCATGCAGTATCCGCCGACATTCTTTCCGAATGAGATTCATTGGGGCAATTATGTGCGGGCATGGACTTCACCCGCGGCCGATTTCACCCGGTGGTTGATGAATACAGCATTTATTACCGTTTGTGTCGTAATTGCGAGCGTATTCTCGAATGCATTCATTGCCTATGGCTTTGCAAAAATCAAGTTTCCGGGGCGCAATGTCATGTTTGCCGCCGTCCTGGCGACGATGATGATTCCAGGCTTTGTGACGATGATTCCGCAATATATATTGTTCGCTCAGCTGGGCTGGATGAACACCTATCTGCCATTAATTATTCCTTCTTTATTCGGCAGCGCGTTTTTTATCTTTCTGCTTCGCCAGTTTTTCATGTCCATCCCGAATGAGCTGATCGATGCGGCGAAAATGGACGGGGCAAACCATTTTTATATTTGGCTTCGCCTCATGGTGCCGCTAATTAAGCCGGCCATTGCGACAATCGCTATTTTCTCGTTTAATGGCGCGTGGAACGACTTCCTTGGACCTCTCTTGTATGTGAACAACGAGTCGATGTATACGCTGCAAATCGGACTGCAAACGTTCAAGGGCACGGAAGCGACGCAGTGGCATTACCTGATGGCCGCTTCGCTGATGGTTCTATTGCCGGTTATCGCTTTGTTCATGTTCTTCCAAAGATACTTCATTGAAGGCATGAATTTAACCGCCGGGACGAAGGGATAACGGAAATCCAGAACCGACAAAAAGGAGAGACTGATCATGGCTTACAACAAAAATAGAAGCAATGTCATTACGTTAAAGCAAGCGCTCGAAATGGCGGAGTCCCATCAGTTTGCATTCGGGTCTTTTTCGCCAAGATATACGCCGATGATTGTTCCGGTATTGAAGGCAGGGCAAGCGATGAATTCACCGTTGATCGTGCAAATATCGGAGAAGGAGCTGGATCGCTACGGCATCACGCCGAAGGAATTCGGCGAACAATTTTATGCGCAGCTGGAGCGGCTTTCGATTACCGTGCCGGTTGTGCTGCATTTGGATCACACGAAGGTGCTTTCTATGATCGCGGATGCTATCGATGCAGGCTTTACCTCGGTTATGATCGACGCCTCCGAGAAGCCGCTGCAGGAAAATATAGCGATTACGAAAGAGGTTGTCGATTATGCGCATGCCAAAGGAGTTTCGGTCGAAGCGGAGCTGGGCATGATCGGAACGACCGATTTTATCGAAACGGACAAGGATGAGGAGCTGTACACCGATCCGCAGGAGGCGAAGATGTTCGTAGACGCTACCGGGGTGGATGCGCTCGCGGTATCCTGCGGTACGGCACATGGCGTATACGTTGTTAGACAGCCGAAAATTGACTTTGCCCGCTTGCAGGCGATACGCGCTTTGACACCGGTTCATCTCGTGCTCCATGGCGGCTCGGGCGTGCCCGCGGAGATGATGGGCCATGCGATCCGATTGCCTGGCGGCGGCGTGAGCAAGGTCAACATTGCGACCGATTTGGAACATTCCTTCCTCGAGGCTATCGGAAGAGAGGAACGGATGACGAATACCGAATGCAAAGCGTTATCGGCCGATTTGCTCGAGCAGGGAAGAAATGCGGTCGAGCAGACCGTCAGCGAGAAAATTCGTTCCTTCCTGGGCAGCAAGGACTTTGCCGGCATGTACCAGGCTCGATAACCGGATAAACAACGGAATAGAAATGCGCGGGCATCAATGTCTTGGTGCAGTTGCGCATTTTTATTTTCACGGGATGAGAACAGCAGAGAGGGAGTGGGCGATGCGGAAGCTGGCGGATGATTTATACGTATACGAAAGCACCTGTCAAGTCTATGTTCGAATGCAGGGAAAGCAGGCGGTACTCATTGATTTTGGCGATGGCACCGTGCTGGACGAGCTTGCGGCAATCGGCGCAGAGCAGGTAGCCGGTATTCTCATGACGCATCATCACCGCGATCAAGGTCAGGGACTTCCCCGAGCGGTGGAGGCGGGTATACCGATTTATGTCCCTCATACGGAGCAGGAGCTGTTCAGCGGCATAGACGAAAGCCTGTCGTCATTGAAGATAAATCGGATACGTGGAGCCATAATGTTTTTCACTTTAATCAGGTGATTGGCGCCTTCAAGGCTGTAAGCGTGAAGCGGGTGGAGCATGGTCCCGTGAAATCGGTCATTCGCGTGACGAGCGAATACGGCCATTCAAAAATGGTGCAGGATTTCAGCATGTATCGCGAGCTGGATCAAATCGATGTCAAGGTGACGGTCGACTGGCGGGAGACATTTAAGATGCTCAAGCTGGTGTTCCCTGTCAACCTGATCTTCACCCGTCAAAGCTATGAGATTCCGTTTGGATTTATCGAACGCGAGCATAACGGGGAGGAGGAGCCGGGGCAAAGCTGGATCGATTATTCGGGCGTGACGAGAAACGGGGGTACATTATACGGCGTAAGCCTGATTAACGATGCCAAATACAGCTACAGCATTCATAACAAAGAGATGGCGATGACGGTGCTGCGCAGCCCGATTTACGCCCATCATGACCCTACAGTACCGGATCCGCATGGACATTATTCGTTCATTGATCAAGGCATACAGCAATTCAACTATTCGCTCTTGCCCCATGAAGGCAACTGGGAGCAGGCAGGGACCGTCAAGCGCGCGGCAGAGCTGAATCAAAGGCCGACAACGATCATTGAAACTTATCACGAGGGCGATCTTCCCCAGCAGGACAGCTTCTTGTCGGTGGAGCAGGACAATATTGTCGTTAGCGCGATCAAGCAGGCGGAGGATAATGAGGATATGATTATCCGCTGCTATGAAACGGCCAAGACCGCGACGGAAGGCGTCATTCACCTGACGAAGCAGAACAGGGAAATACGTGCCAAATTCGCGCCATGCGAAATAAAGACGTTCCGCATTCCGAAAGACGATCATCTGCCTGTCGTCGAAACGAATTTATTGGAGTGGCAAGAGGTTTTTATTTAAGCTCTACTGCATTCGATTGAAAATTGTTCTATTTTATTGCATAGTTGGGAGAGAAAATACTGGTGTAGGGGACATGACTATGATCGTAATCCAACGAAGAAATAAAATAAAAGAACGTCTTTTCGAGCAGCGCAGCGTGAAGGTATCCGATTTGGTGAAGGAATTCAACGTATCGGAGGAAACGATTCGCAGAGATTTGAATCAATTAGAGCGCGAAGGGCTGATCGTCAAAAATTATGGCGGCGCCATCCTGAGCGAAGAGGTGGAAAGCTTATCGATTCTGCCGGTTCAGCAAAGGAAGCTGCATTTTTTTGACGAGAAGGATGCCATCGGCAAAAAAGCGGCGGAGCTCGTGAACGAGAAGCAGATCATTATTCTGGATTCAGGCTCTACGACATGGTGCATGGCCAGACATTTGAAGCAGAAATCCGATTTAATGGTTGTAACGAACGGCATGAATGTAGCGGAGGAGTGCAGCCAGAACGAGGAGACGGCCATTATTGTGCTCGGCGGCAAGCTGATCAAGAAGTCGATGAGCTTAGTCGGTCCGCAAGCGGAGATGGAGCTGCAAAAATATAATGCGCACTATTCCTTCCTTGGCGCCTCGGGCATCTCGTTGCGCAAAGGTTTCACCAGCTCCGATATTTACGAGGCGGAGATCAAGAGGGCGATGATCGCGGCGGGTCAGAAGGTGGTCATTCTCGCCGATCACAGCAAGTTTATGAAGCAGGGGCTAGTTGCGTTTAGCAGCTTTCAAGATGTGGACATGCTGATTACGAGCGATATGGTCGATCCGGAGATTTTAAAGCAGATTGAAGAGGTTGGCGTTCAGATTGTCGTTTGTCCAACCAAATAAAGGGTGACAACGCAGAGGTGACGAGCAAATATATCGAAGGCGATTTCGACGCGATTCAAAATCGCGAAGAGTCGTATACCCAGCCGGGCTTTGACGATTCGCTATGGCAGGACTACACCCTGGGCGATTTTTGGGGCGGTTATGACAAAACGGCTTGGTTCCGCGCGACGGTCACGATTCCGGAGGGCTGGCGGGAAAAGAAGCTGTCTCTTCGTTTTCTCGTTGGACCGCGCGATGGCGGAGGCTTCACGGCGGAAGTACAGCTCGATTGTGAGCATACGATGATCGAAACGGTGAAGAAAGCGGAGAATGACGATGCTATTATTTTACGCATATATGAGTACAAGCAATATCGCTCCAATGGGATTAAGTTGCTATGCGGCCATCCAATCCGAAAGGCGATGTTGTGCAACCTGACGGAGGAGGAAGAGGCAGAGGCAGAAGTTTCGTTCAATGGAAATGAGCTGCAATTCGACTTGACTCCTTATGAGGTGAAGACGGTTAAGCTGTGGCTATAAGGCGGAAGGATTTGAATAGTGGAGCAGGGGAAGGTCCCTGCTCCACTATTTTTGTTAGGAACAGAGCTAGTGTCTAGCTCTATATGGGCTTCCGGGGCGCGATGGCGTGCTGTTTACGTTAGCGAGGGCGTTATAGAGCTTGATGCGGATCATTAGTTGTATGCGCTCCCAAAATAGATAAAGCTTCCGCTGCTTTGTAAATGGCATGCTGATTAGCTTCTTTACGCTTGGTTTCGGATGTCATGAAAATACCCCTCTCCTCATTCTAAGTCGTATTAGCTTTGATATTATATTTAAATACCACAACAGTCAATATTATTATGTGATTTTAAGAAGTTTTATATGTGTTTACCATTGAATAATTGACGTTTTTTATGGTTTCTGAAGGCGATACGCGTAAGAGGCTGTGTTTTGAGAGAAGCTATTGAACGATTTCGATCGGAGTGTCTACGCTGGTGATATAGTTACCGCCAGCTTCATAGTTTTAAGGTATAGGAATTACCTAACTCTACTTGCATCTCCGGAAATGATGACGCTGCTTGGCCGTGTCGTGATACCCGATCGAAAGCGCTTGCACAATCTGGAGGTGTCGTTCATATTGATGATCGTATACAAATAATTAGGAGGAATAATGGCATGAACAAATGGTTGAAACTCGTCGCCTTGTCCTTGGCCGTTATGCTGCTTTCGTTTGTTTGCTTTTTCAATTTGTGGACGGTCCGGGTTCAAGCGGGATTCACAGACTTTATTACGCGCAGTGGAGATACGTTGAAGGAGGGGACGTCCACGTTTCGTTTTACCGGAACCAACGTTCCTTTATTGAATAGAGCATGGTCTGATCCGTCGGAGATTGAGGATGCGATTCGCGCGGCCGGCAGCTCGGGGATTAACGTAATCCGCTTGTATCCGTTTGAGGTGAAAATGAGCAGCGATCCCGCAGGAACTTTCCGCCATGTGATGGGGCCCGGCGATTATAATGAAAGCTCGTTCAAGATACTGGATAAAATTGTTCAATTGGCAAACCAGCACAATATTCGGCTTATTGTGCCTTTCGTGGACAAATACAACTACATCGGAGGGATTGCCGATTGGGCGGCTTTCCGCGGGAAAACGGCGGGTGATTTTTGGAGCGATCCGACAGTGAAGCAGGACTTCAAAAATTTCATTGAATATGTGATCCATCGGACCAATACGTATACGGGTGTACAGTACAAAAACGATAAAGCCATTCTGGCATGGCAGCTTGGTAACGAACTTACCTCCACGGATAGCTGGGTAAGCGAGATGGCTGCGTATATAAAGAGCCTTGACTCCAACCACCTTGTAGCCGATGGAGGATATGTTCGGGCACAGGGAATAAAGGCCAATGCACTGAATGACAACCATATTGATATCATTGATCCGCACATTTACAAATACCACAATGTCGATATGGTTTCAAAGCTCAAGGAGTGGCAAGATAAAACCAAAGGAAAAAAAGCTTTGATTATTGGCGAATTCGGCGACTACTCCCTCACGGAAACC
This sequence comes from Paenibacillus alkaliterrae, assembly GCF_021532375.1. Lineage (GTDB taxonomy): Bacteria > Bacillota > Bacilli > Paenibacillales > Paenibacillaceae > Pristimantibacillus > Pristimantibacillus alkaliterrae. The sequence continues at coordinate 55,618 of NZ_JAKGAP010000010.1, read as the reverse complement.
GAACAACTGTTGAACATCGTTCAGAACAATGGAACAACGGGCGCGATGTTCTGGGGCAGCATGCACCATCACAAGATGGGTGGATGGCATTGGCCTCTTCCCCGAAAAAATTCAACCGAGTGGTCCTATTTGCGCTATCCCGGTTTTGCAAGCGGTGATTGGGCGAACGAATCAGCCATCATCAACTTGCTGCGCAAGTATGCGTACTCGATGAAAGGTTTAACCGTTCCTCCTTGGCCGGCGCCGGATGCGCCTGTTATGTTCCCTGCCGATTCCGTGCAAAACCTCTCCTGGATGGGTGTCTCGGGAGCGAGCGCTTATGACGTTGAACGTTCGACAAATTCTTTCGGTCCATGGACAGCAGTCGGCAGCGGCGTGACGGACGATATTGCCGCACCGCGCCATCATAACTTTACCATACCGATTTTCGACGATGCGTCTGCCCAGGACGGCACAAGCTATTACTATAAGGTGAAAGCGAAAAATGTGCATGGTTCGTATTCCCCTTATTCCAACATCATCGGCCCAATTACGGCGAAAAGCGTGATCATCGTTGATAATGGAAGCAGCGGCTATACCGAGACGGGATCATGGGGGACTAGTACGCTGGACGGCAGTTACGGCGACAGCTCCCGTTACAGCAGTGCCATCGGAAGTACGGCAACGTGGAAGCCTAACTTTTCGACGCCGGGATACTACAATGTGTATGTCCGATATCCGTACCATCATGGTTCGGCGACGAATGCTCAATATACGGTCTATCACAATGGGGGGACGAATACCGTATCCATCGACCAGACGACCATAGCGGGTGGGCGGTGGCGTCTGATTGATACGGTGTATTTCGCCGGCGGACCGGAAGAATATGTGAAGTTGACGGCCATTGGAAGCGGTTCCAACTACAGGGCTGATGCGGTCATGTTCGAACCGCAAAATTTTGGCGACAGCTTCCAAAACAACAGTTCGGGCAACTGGACCTCTTTGAGCGGCAGTTGGACCTTAACCAACGACGTGAGTGCCGACGCCATTGACGCCGGCAATAAAGTGTTGAAACAATCGGGCACCGGCATTGCCGAAACGGTTAGCGGTTCGACCTACTCCGACGCCTCCATAACCATAGCCGTTAAAGCGTTTGACAATAAAATGACCGAATCTTCTTCCGGCTTGGTTGCCCGGGCAAATTCCGATTTCTCGAACAAGTACACCCTGCGCATTAATTATGATCAGAACAAAGTCCAACTGTACAAAAAATTAGGCAGTAATTGGAGCAACATCGGGGAAGCGGATATGATAGCCGCTCCAGGCACTTGGTATTTGCTGAAGCTGGAGTTGAAAGGAAGCTCACTCAAAGGTTACGTGAACGGCGTGATGAAAATCAGCGTTAGAGACTACAGCTTGACCAGCGGGTACTTCGGTTTACGGACGTATAATCAGACGGCTGTTTTCGATAACATCATTGTTTCGTCGAACTGATCGGACAAAAGAAAAGGGATTGAAGGTAGACAACTGCAGAAGGATTGAACCATCGGTTCAATCCTTCTGCGCTCGACTCATTAAATCATACATCTGTTTCGGTGTAAAAGCTGTGTAAGTCGTACTGAGTGCATGAATAAATAGGGAACCATCGCTTAAAGGAAGTTTCGGCAAGCTTAACGCAGAAGAACCAGACATGGAAACAGTCACCCCGCTGTCCGGATTTCCGCTCGTCGAATACAAAATGGAAAGGTGCAAATAAACGCCTTTAACCATGGACGACAGCGGGATGTCATAAGATTTATTCCAATCCTTACTTAATGATACGATCTTATGAAACGAGTAATCTTCAAAAATGACTTCTCCACGGTCATAACGCATAAAACCGTTAACCTTGCCGCCGAATACGGCTCCTTTTTGCTCACCGGCAATTTGGATGTTCGCCTTATTCCGAACCGTCAGCTGCGCCGGTATTTCTTCCACGATCGTATCCAAATGATTCTGCCTTCAAACAACACATCGGTGCCATAAACCGTAAATGAGCAGTATCTGAACTTGTAGTTATGATAGGCACCCTTCATGTTGCCTGGTGCGCTGAGTACGCGGCGAATCTCCTTAAAGCTGCAGGAATCAAAAAGGACATATCTGGGACTGGATACACCGGCGACCAGATCAAAAGGCTGCCGTATCATCTATCACTCCATTGCCGGCGGCGCCGTAATCTCTTACACTTACTCCTGCATTCGAGCTCTTGTCGGAAAGACGGGTTATAACACCGCCGCTCACAAAACTGAGACCAATTGCGGCCATTCCCGCCAACAGCTTTCTCCGGCTGATTAAGAACTTATTATTTCCCTCCATCTCTATCCTCCAATCTCCTCTTTTTGCACCACAGACGATTGACACACAACCATTAATGATGATCAGTTAATTCGTGTTTATGTCTATTCCTCCAGCAATGGGGTCAAGAGTGGAATTAAGGAACGAGGAGTTAATGTATAAATCCAGTATAGCGCGCCAATGCGCATTGTGTAATCGAAAATAAGCCTTTTGTCAGCATGCCTGTCGAAGCGCTTACAGCCAGTGCTATAGAGCAATGGTAAGAAAAGCCTAACAGGTTATTATTTTTGCGGGGAAGGAGCCAAGCAGGCTTTATTCAAACCTTCATAAGGCAGTTTAAGGGGACCAAGCAGATCCATTTTTTACGGAAATGATTGTTTTTTTATTGTTTGAGACAAAAAAAGACGGCTCCTTGTAAAGAAATGATTATGCAACAAACTAATGTGAATGATGTCGAATGGTGTTTTTGAGTCCTATTTTTCTAGGACGCTGGTCAATAGTCCCTTATTAAATCATAAATAGAGCGTTAAAAGTAAAGAAATTTGAATGAAAATAATAGAAATGAGCAGTCAATAACCGTTATTTTACAAGGGAAAGAGTCAGTTTAGCTATATACGGAATAAGTCTGAAGAAGGAATATCTGAAAACATACATAAAGCGCTTCCAAATGACAAATTTATCTGTTCAGGCACTAATAATGAGAAAAGTTAAAATTTTCTAATTCGATAAATTAGGAGACCGTACTTATGAAAACCATTTTGAAAATGAGCAGAAATGTCTAATCGACAACATGTCTTTATTCCCTCAAGAATTACAAAAATCTGTGGCATACTTAGACTCACAGCGGAAGCAATGCTAACATGACTCCTGAAACCTGTTGGGAGAAAAATCAAATGGTATGGCAAAAATTATATTTTACTAATATTAAAACCTCCTAATGAAGCTTGTATTATTTGTCGATTTGTAGCAATCTTAAGTGAACGATAGGGTTGAAAAATGGAGGGTGTCAGAGATGAATGTTTCGAATGTGGAGCAGAAGCGGGTACGGCTGAAGCAATTTTTGAAAATACTATCCGAAGATCCTTCTCTATTAAATCAAGAGAGGCAAAAGGATTCGAGATCGTTAGCTGAGTTTCTTATGTATACCGGCTATACGCCTCGGAACGAACCCGTCAATATGGCTGAGCTTGTATCGCTGCTGCTCAAGAGGGTGGGACATGAGGCTCGCTCGGAAGATATGATGGAGCATGTTATGAATGGCGGAACGGTCGATGAATTTATGAACATAAGTAAATAAGCAACTACATAACCGTGATAAGAAAGCCATCTGGCTCAATGATTCTCTGAAAAAACGATACCTTAAAGTTCGCGTTTTGAATAACTTATAAATATTAATATTCAATAAGAATAATTTTCTCGAACTTAATGGCAAGATGACTTAACTAGTAACGGAGGAAACGAGTTGGAATTAAAAAGATATTGGATCATCATCAAAAGAAGGCTGTTATGGATTGCTTTGATTATTTCGGTAAGCTGTCTAACCATCGGCATTTACTCCTTCAACTTCATCGAACCGCAGTATCAAGCTTCCGCTACACTAATCATCAACGACTACAAGGACAGCAGCTTGCTGCTTCCAAGCATAGACGTAGGCTCCATTAACTCCACGATCGGACTCATCAAAACCTATAAAGAAATCATTAAAACGCCTCGTATGATGAAAAAAGTTATCAAAGAGTACCCGGAGCTTGCGAAGACGTACGGTGAGCTCGCTGGCAAGGTAAGTGTCAGTTCGGTTAATGAAACGCAGATCATGACCATAACCGCCCGGGAAGACTCCTATAAGAAAGCGGCCAATATCGCCAACGCGGTTGCGATCGTTTTTCAAAAATCGGTTCCTGAGCTGATGAAGGTTGACAATGTTTCCGTCTTGGACCAGGCCGATCCGAACGAGATGCGCGGCCCGGTGGCTCCGAATCCGATTATGAATATTGCCGTCGCATTCATGCTGGCTTTGATGGCGGGCGTAGGCATTTCCTTCCTTCTGGATTATTTGGATGACACGATCAAGAATGAAGAAGACATCGAGATGCTGCTTGGGGTTCCGGTACTGACTTCGATTCCGAGGTTTAAAGAAAGAGACGCCACTGAACGGGGCAGCAAAGCCCCGCTAACACCAAGAGCCGGGAGGGAAAGCAATGTCTCGCTTGACACGTAAATGGAACCTTATTACGGAAAAAAATCCGAAATCGCCAATCTCCGAAGGGTATCGGATGCTGCGGACAAACATCGAGTTTTCAACGATCAACGATAAACTGAAAATCATTATGGTCACCTCTTCCAAACCGAGCGAAGGAAAAAGCATAACATGCGCCAATCTGGCGGTCACTTTCGCTCAGGCAAACAAACGGGTGCTGGTGATCGATGCGGATTTGCGAAAACCGGCGCAGCATCACATTTTTACAATTTCCAACCAAAAAGGCCTGACGACCGCCTTGCTGGGTCAAAAAGAGCTGCAGGATGTCATCCAGCATACGAATACGGAGAATCTGTCGGTCCTTGCCGCAGGTCCGACTCCGCCTAATCCATCAGAGCTGCTGTCGTCGAATCGTATGGAGGCACTGCTTGAGAAAGTGAGGGAAACATACGACGTGATCATCATCGACACACCGTCGATCATGCTCGTTACCGATGCTCAGCTCGTGGCAAGCCAAAGCGATGGCGTCGTTCTTGTTGTTGATTCGGGCAAAATCAAAAAAGATGCCGTGCTCAAGGCAAAAGCTTATTTGGATCATGTGAATGCTAAACTCATCGGCGTTGTGCTAAACAATAGCAGCCCTAAAAATTTAGATTCCTATTACAACTAACGTCCTTCAGCCGGTCAAACGGCAGCTGGAATAGAGGTAATGTCTCCTGCACCTTTATCACCGGAGGCACTCGGTCATGCTGTGGGTCAGCCGACCTTAGACGTTCATCGTCAAGGGCGTGACGTGAGGAAGGGTTCAATGCCCTAACAATCTTTATTTTTACCTCGGATTTTTTTCTAAAAATCCGAGCTATGCTCTCAGAGACAAGGAAAGCATAGCTCGCATTTTTAGCATCTCGGTACAATGCGAATATAAAAATATAAATAGGATAGGGTGAAATCAAATGAAAAAAGTGAGAAAAGCCATTATTCCTGCTGCAGGACTTGGTACCCGGTTTTTGCCGGCGACGAAAGCGATGCCGAAAGAAATGCTTCCAATCGTTGATAAGCCCACCATTCAGTACATCGTAGAGGAAGCCATTGAATCAGGGGTAGAAGACATCATCGTCGTGACTGGTAAAGGTAAACGTGCGATCGAAGATCACTTTGATATTGCGTTTGAGCTGGAATATACGTTGGAGAGTAAAGGGAAGCTTGACATTTTAGAAAAAGTCAGAAAATCCTCCAATGTAAATCTTCATTATATAAGGCAAAAAGAAGCGAAAGGGCTCGGCCACGCCGTATGGTGCGCCCGCAATTTTATCGGAGACGAACCGTTCGCTGTTCTGCTTGGCGATGATATCGTAGAGGCCGACGTTCCTTGCACAAGGCAGCTGATCGAGCAGTATGAGCGTACCGGACGTTCGGTCATCGGCGTTCAAACCGTTAATGCGGATCAGACAGACCGGTACGGGATTGTCGATCCTGGCGAGACGATGGACCGTCTTTATCAAGTGAACCGTTTTGTGGAGAAGCCGCCGAAAGGACAGGCTCCATCCAACTTGGCTATTATGGGCCGCTATGTTCTGACTCCGGATATATTCAATTATTTAGGGCAGCAAGAGATTGGCGCTGGCGGAGAAATTCAGCTGACCGATGCGATTCAAAAGCTGAATATGGATAAAGGCGTTTACGCTTATGACTTCCAAGGCAAGCGCTATGATGTGGGTGAAACACTCGGCTTTATTATGACAACGGTCGATTTTGCGCTCCGGAATAACGAACTTCGACATAAGCTCTTAAGCGAGCTTGGAGAATTGTTGGAACGGGAGCTTGGGAAACAATTAATCGGCATAGGGGGTGAGTAACCATGATGCATCCGCAGTATCGCGATGAAGTGGTATTGAACACTCCTAATGACTATAGGTATTCCCTGAATTCGGTGTTCAAACGTACCATTGACGTAACCGGTTCGCTGCTTGGATTGATTCTGTTAAGTCCGCTGTTTGTTATCATTGCTATTCTGATTAAAATAGAGGATCCGAAAGGCTCCGTATTATTCTATCAAACAAGGATCGGCAAGAACGAGAAGCCGTTCCGGATGTATAAATTCCGCTCCATGGTAAGCAATGCGGAAGAAAAGCTGAAAGAACTGCTCGCTCAGAATGAAATTGAAGGCGCTATGTTCAAGATGAAGAACGATCCGCGGATTACGAAAATCGGGAAGTTCATACGAAAAACAAGCATTGATGAGCTCCCGCAGCTGATTAACGTGCTCCGGGGCGAAATGTCCTTGGTTGGACCAAGACCTCCTCTTGTAAGGGAAGTTGCGGAATATACAGATTACGACAAGCTGCGTTTAACGGTTAAACCTGGTTGTACAGGACTTTGGCAGGTAAGCGGCCGTAATGAATTAAGTTTTAAACAAATGGTTGAGCTGGACTTGAGGTACATCCAGAATCGGAGCGTTGGGTTTGACTTGAAAATCATATTCAAGACATTCAAAGTGCTCCTTGGGGCAAAAGATGCTTTCTAAGGCGGAAAATGAATGAAAAAGATGATGTTTATTACGAACCGGCTGCCGTTTCCAAATACGGACGGCAGAAAAAACCTGCTTCAGCAATACATTTATCAAATCAAAGATATTTATCCCGAATGTCAGATCGTGAACTTGTCTTTTGTTGATGACAATAAGTACCTGAAGGATCAGCCGGATGCGATTTCTCGCTTGGTATGTTTGCAATTGCCCGGTATGGCCGAAAAGCTGTTCAATGTCCTGGTCTATTCCTTGTTAATGCGCAGGTGGCCGCTGCAAGTATCCGTTTATTACTCCCGGAGAACACATCGGCTGATCAAAGAAATGATCAAGGAAGAGCAGCCGGAATTCATCTTTTACGATATGGTGCGTGTAGCGGAATATGTCTCAGACGGAATCGGACAAAGGGTGCTCAGCTACGATGATCTTCTGTCATTGCGCTATGAACGGCAGCTTCAATGGTTTCAGTACATTCCGTCCGTATTCGGCGGCTTCTCGGACAAGCTTCCATCCGGTATCAAGCGGTTTGCAAATTTGAAGTACATTCAAAAATGGCTTGTCGCTTTCGAAAGCAAGCTGCTGCACAAGTACGAGAAACATGCAGCCCATAATTTCCAACACCTTATCTTTACTTCTCCCAAAGAAGCGGAGACCTTCCGGCAAATTGTCAGTCATCGCTCTTGTCTCGGCATCCCGATGAGATTCGACCCGGATAAGAAAATGACGGGGAATCCCAGGTCGTACGACAGGAACAAGATCGTCTTTGTAGGGAAAATGGACATCCCGCACAATAGCTCCGCCGTCGTTTATTTCTGTGAGCAGATATGGCCCGGGATAAAGCAGCAGGCACCGAAAGCAAAGTTCTATATCGTTGGAAAAAATCCGACTGCCGAAGTGCTTAGGCTGCAGCAGGCCTATCCTGACATTATCGTAACCGGCGAAGTGGATAACGTTAAGCGGGTCGTAAGCGATGCCGCTCTAATGATCGCTCCGCTGCTTTTTGGCACAGGAATTAAAACGAAGGTCGTCGAGGCTATGTCTTGGGGAGTTCCGGTCGTAACCAATCCGATCGGCAGTGAAGGCATCAACGCAATCAATCATGAGGATCTGTTCGTCTGTGAAACGAATGAAGAGATGGTACAAAATGTACTCCTATTATTGGACAACGATGAGATAAACGAAAAAGTATCGCGCAATTCGATCCGTTACGTGACCCATCATTTCAGCAGCTCCGTGACCCGTAAAAATCTGGAGTTGATTCTATCGTAGGGCCATTGCGCAAAGAGCAGGTGTTGGTTATTCGAAATCTTGTTATTGCGCTATTTATGTTATCCCTGATGCTCTTGACGTACGACAGCTTGCCATTTATCAATTTCTCGGTCTATAGGCCGGTATCCATGTTTCCGATGTTCCTTGCTTCCGTCCTGCTCCTGTTTACCGACTTCAGGTTCAAGAAGGGGGATGCATTCTTTCTCATCTTCGTGATGTACAGCATCGGGCATTCCTTGCTCGTTGCAACGGGAAACGGTGATATTGCCAGCAGTGCGTCGCATATTATTACGCTTCTGTTTGGTCTATCAATGTACCGGGTTTCGGTATATGTCGCTGAACAAGCGAAAGAAGATCCGGAGATTAGAAGCGGCATCGCTAAAAGTATTGCTATAGCCTTTATTCCTCCGCTTGCAGCCGGTTTTCTGCAGCTAATCGATGCATTTTTCATCCGCAACGGATTTTCCGGTGCGTTTACGGGACTGTTCGCGGATAAAGTGTATCTCCGTAGGATTCAGATGCTGTCGGGCGAGCCTTCATGGGCGGCGATCCATATGCTGAGCGGCGGGCTAATCATGTTCTTCCTGTATAAACAGGGGTTTCGAAAGCAGATCTACCTGCTTATCGCTGTTATGCTGCTTATGGTACTTTCCTTCTCCGCTTACGCTTATACCGTGCTGCTGACCGCGCTGGTCATTTATGTACTGGTAACGAACAAGAACAGAGGCCGGATGCTGGTCGTTCTGACAGTCTGCGCCTTAGTTGTTGTTGTAGGCGTGCCTTATCTGATTGAAACGTTTAAGGTAAGCGGCTATTTTACGCAGCGGTTTCAGTTCAATTTCAATCAATTAATAAATAATGATAATTCATTTTTTATTAGGCTCGTGTTTCCGGCCATCGGTTTTATAGAATTTGCCAGATATCCGATTTTTGGAGTAGGCGGCGGTTTTTATTATACGGAATTTGCCTCCCTCCTGCAGCAGTATTTCAGCAGCGGATTGAAATTCAGTGAAGTGCACGATCTGGTATTTATTAATCCCTATGACGCAACGTCGAGAAATATGGTGTCGAAGGTGTTCGCTGAGGAAGGTCTTATCGGGGTTATCCTTTTTGCAGGATTTCTGGTTTCGATTTTTCGCAGCTGTAGGGAAAATTCGTATTCGAAATTCGCTTTTGCGTTATGCATTTCACTCGTCATGAATTTTGATTCTTATGCTTTTCTGGATTTTTGGGTGTTGTTAGGGTTCATCCGCGGGGGTGGGTTCGAAACGGAAGCCATACGTACCGGTATGCCAGTACGTATGCCCGTTCGGGTTAAAGGTCTGATACCTCCCATTAGACTCATCTTTAGCGAATGGAGACGTAAGGCATGAGAATCGTTATTGTAAATAGTTTGTACAGCCCGCATATTATTGGCGGTGCGGAAATATCGACACAAATCTTAGCCGAAACGCTTGTGAAAGTGGCTGACGTACATGTGCTCACGACAGGAGGACAAAAGAGAAACGCCGGTATAACATCAGAGTTGATAAACGGGGTTACGGTTCATCGTGTTCCTTACAACAATTTGTATTGGATCGGCGATACGGAAAAACGGGGCAAGCTGAATAAAGCGGCTCGCAGACTTGCCGATTTGTATAATCCAATGCAAATCGGGACTGTGACGAACTTGTTGAAGGAGTTAAAACCTGATTTGGTTCATACTCAGAATTTGTCCGGTTTCGGGGCCGGGATATGGACAGCTTTCTTCAAAGCGGGTGTACCGATCGTTCATACATTAAGGGATTACTCACTCATCTCGCCAGTCAGCTCGCCAATATCCAATCCGCTGATGTCGCGGTTATACAAGCTGACTTCCCTTGGATTCAGCAAACGGGTATCCGCGGTTGTTGGTATATCTTCGCACATTCTGAACCGTCATACGGAAGCGGGATTGTTTCCGAATGCTGAAAAACTGGTCATTCCGAACGTAGTGGTTGGTGACATCGTCGCGGGAGAGAAAGATTTTGCGCATAAGCCGCTTCGCATTGGCTATTTCGGCAGAATTGAACCGGAGAAGGGGGTCCGTGAATTAATCGATGCCGTCCGCTCGTTTCCGGAAGAGGTGGCCCAGCGGCTTTATGTATGCGGTGAAGGCAAGCTGAAAGAGGAGCTTTCGGATTTGTGCCGGAATGACGGCCGCATCGTGTTCACCGGTAAAGTGAAGCCGAAAGAGGCGCGGGAACTCATGGCCCAAGTAGATGTCACAGTTGTTCCCTCCATTTGGGAAGAGCCGTTCGGGCGGGTCATCATCGAATCCTATCAAGTCGGCACGCCCGTATACGCCGCTGCAGTAGGAGGAATTCCGGACGTTGTACTGGATCGCAGCCAATTTCTGTTTTCTCCGGGCAGTTCAGGGGCCATTAAAGACAAGTTAAAGGAATATTATTTATTCTCGGCCGATGAAAAAAGAACGATTCAAAGACAATGCCTGGAACATAGCCGCAGGTTTACCAAACAATCGCTGCTTGAACGGCATACGGAATTATATAATTCGATATTGCAATGCGGGAAGGTAGTCTATGGCACAATTGGCAATCCGTAAAATATTAACAGGGAATGGTCTTGTTCAAACGATTTTGCGTACAAGCGCAACTAATTTTATGGTGATGGTCATCACCACGCTGACCTCCATCGTGACGGCGAGAATGTTCGGCGTCGAAGGCAAAGGGGAGTTCTCGGCGATTCTGTTCTGGCCGACCTTCTTGGTAGGGATAGTTGGCTTTGGACTTCCCACTTCCCTGATTTACAACATGAAGCGGCATGCCGGCAAAGGGGCGGAATTCATCAGGGCAGGCTTTCTGTTCCAACTCCCGGTCAGCATAACTGTCGGCGTCATTTCATGGATCTATCTTCCGGTTTGGCTGGGCAACTATCCTGTCGACATTATTAGAATCGCCCAGTGGTACACCGTGCTGACACTGCCGCTATTGCTTGCGGTCAATCTGATTGCGGCACTTGCGCAAAGCACAGACAGCTTCAAAATCTATAACGGTGTGAGGTTGTTCGTTCCGCTGTTTAATTTGGCAGGTATCACCGTACTCTTCATGATCGGAGTGCTGGATATCCAGGCTGCCTCATTCATTTACCTGATTACGACGCTGCTGGTCGTCATTTGGTCCTTGTACCAATTGAGGGGCGAGCTGAGAATTAATTGGTTCAAACGCCTGGTTGACCGGGCAGCTGCAAAATCGTTATTCGGTTACGGAAGCAGAGTATTTGGCGTTGAACTGCTCGGAACCTTGTACTCACAGTTTGACAAAATTATTATACTGTCTCTGCTCACACCGCGGGATTTTGGTCTATATAGTGTCGTTTATGCTCTGTCCCGCGTCTTCAATGCGGTTCAGATGGCCATCTCGAATGTCATCTTCCCCAAATTGACTGGGCTGGACAAGGACAAGATTATCTCAACCGTCGGCCGGGCTTTCCGATTGTCGCTGATCCTGATGACGATCGTGGTCGTACCGAGCATATTCGTCGGCAGATTCCTGATGGGCATTTTATTCGGCGCGGAATTTCTGGAGGCGAGCATTGCTTTCTATTTTCTTTCTATCGAATGCATTCTCGGAGGCGCATCATGGATTCTGGCAACTTCGTTCAACGCATTGGGTCGCCCGGGTCTCGTGCTGGTTCGGCAAGTCATAGCACTAGCGATTACAATCCTTCTGTTTTTTGTATTCACCCCCTTATACGGTCTGAACGGAATTGCCCTTGCTTTGGTCATCGGTGCGATGGTGAGAATGCTGATCACGATAGCAGCGATGAGGGTCGTGTTTAAGGTGCGGTTTGCCGGTATGCTTTTTGATAAAGACGATTTTCGCTTTTTGATCGGGCGTCTGAGAGAGAAGAACATCATTAAAAGAGCGGGAAGAGCAGGTGGAATGGATGAGTAACCCAACAGTTTACATGTGGCCAAAAGTTAGCGAATTTAATAAATACTCCGAATTGCTGACAAAGTCCATCGAGGATAACGGTTTGCATGTGGAACATTACGACAAGAAGAATACCCTTCAACCTGCAAAGGGAGACATCGTCCATATGCATTGGCCCAGTTACTCGTATCAGGCATCCAATTTCCCCCTGACGATCGTGAAGTCTCTGTTATTTGCTGCACTTCTCTTGTTTTTGAAAGTCCGGGGTGTACGGTTATTTTGGACCGTTCACAATGTTTGGCCGCATTCGACGGGTAAAACGAAATGGGATTATAGGATGCGAAAGTTTATTTTGTCCGTCTGCAACAAAGGATTCATCATGAGTGAAACGGTAAAACGAGAAGTTATCGAGACGTTCGGGGTGAGCGCTGATAAGCTGGTCGTCACACCGCATGGCCATTACGTGGATGCCTATGTCGGCAAAGGGACGGATATCCGTAAGCGGTTCGGCATTCCGCCGGAACAGTTTCTATTCTTATTTCTCGGCAGAATTAACTCTTATAAAGGAATAGAAAAGCTTGTCGAAGCTTTTTTATCGAGTAAGCTGGAGTCGGCTGGACTGCTGATAGCGGGAAAAGTGGATGACGGTTATAGATTGGATTACATCGATCCGATTAACGACGGCAGAATCAAGGTTTATCCTCATTTTGTGGATGATCACGAACTTGTCGACTACTTACGGGCGGGTAATGTTATGGTGCTGCCTTATAACCAGATTACGACTTCCGGAAGCGCGATTCTGGCTCTCTCTCATTATAAGCCGGTCATTGCGCCAAAGCTCGGCTCGCTCAGCGAATATGTTTCCGAAGGATGCGGAATCTTATACGATCCTGCTGATCCGGACGGGTTGCGCAAGGCGCTGGCGATGTCAGTCAATATGAATATGAACGAGGCAGAGAAGCATATTTCAAAAAAATTGGCAGAACTGGACTGGCAGGGGATAGCCGGAAAAATGATAAAAGTTTATACCGGAACAAAACGTTACGAGGTGAATGCATGAAAGCGACGGTAGCGATTTGCACCCATAACAGAGCTGAGGATGTGAGAGAAGCGCTTTTAAGTCTCTTACGGCAAAACTTTACGGATGCGTTTGAGGTGATTGTGGTTGACAACCGCTCCACCGACAACACCAAACAGGTTGTTCAAGAAGTCAATCAGATGACAAGCATCCCGATTATTTATGTTTATGAAGAACGGCTGGGGCTCTCCGTAGCCCGGAATCGTGCGATTCGCGAGGCGAAGGGCGAGTATGTGCTATTCCTAGACGATGATGCTGTGGCTTCCAGAGAATGGATTAGTGGAATTGTCTCATTATTTGAGACCGATCCCCGGATCGGCTGCGTCGGAGGCAAAATCGAACCGGCATGGGAAGGGGCGGAGCCGACTTGGCTTTTGCCGGAAAACCGGACGCTCTATACCATTTTGGATTATTCCCATGAAATTGTAGAAATGCAAAATCCGGCCATACCATTCGGAGCAAATGTTGCCTTTCGTAAATCCGTGTTCAATTCGCTTAAACCCTTTCGCGAGGATTTGGGCAGAGTGGGAAGTAATCTGCTTTCAAGCGAGGAAGCCGAGCTCATTGATCGAATCCGCAGCCGCTACAGCGTCTATTACACACCTCATGCCTGGGTGCGGCACAAAATCCCGCGCAGCAGAGTCAGCAGAAAATGGCTGCTGCGAAGGATTTATTGGCAGGGTGTGAGCAGTGCAGTCAGCTCGGAGCGGAAAACAGGCATTTTCGTCAAATCGGTCCTGAAGGTTCCGGTGTTTCTTCTGTTGACGATCATTTTTTTGTTCGATAAGCATCGGATTTTCCGCAATATAAGCAAAATTATATACAATAACGGTTTGATCAGCGGAGTATTGCGCACCTATAACTAGAGAAAAGAGATATGTGGTGGTGAGGAGAGAAAACGTAATGAGAAAAGTTTGTTCGCGGCTGTCTTTGCTGTTGATTTTCAGTTTACTTATAACCCTTATGCCGACAAACATATTTGCAAACATCTCAACTACTTCCGAAATAGTAGTTGATGAGCTTGTGGATTGGAGTCGTGTTTACAAACGTTCGGAGAAACTTTCTCTACAAGTATATTCGGATGCCGATGATCCCACCCGGGTGAACCGAAGCTATGCATCTAATGAATACTTGACCTACCGGACGAACGGTCCTATCAGAACTTTTTCCTTATACACGTACTATCGTCCGAACAACGGGCCGTACAATCATCCGAATTTTTATGTTTCCCGCGATGGCATGAATTACGAGAAGGCGGCTCCGCAAATTTACGAAGACGGGGATAACAAAAATTATATCGTGTACGAAGTACGAAACTTTCACGGGGATACCAGATTTATGAAAATAGAATACACGGGCAGCGATATCGCTAAATCGCCGTCAATTGGGAAAGTGGTGCTGAATGGTCCGTCGGGCGTCAATGCCAACCTGCCTTCGGGGTTCGTCCCTTACGGCAGTATGGTCATGTTGGAAAGAGCAGATGCCGGAGATACCGTATATTACACCACGGACGGCAGCGACCCCAGAACGTCTCTTACACGCAAGCTTTATTCTTCACCGATTAAAGTGGTGAATGAACTTGTGTTAAAGATTACTGCCGTGAACCATTCGGCTTCGGGCAAAGCAGCGGCCAGCAGGGTTTCCACTTACCGGTATGTGACGAAAGGTTCTTTGGATGCGGCAGTCGGATTTGACGATCCGCTTGACAATTTCAAACAGATTGCCAGCCGCTCTAGTATTTATATTGAGAGAAGTACTCCCTATTACTTCGGCAACGATTCGAATCGGATGGCGCGTATCTCAACAAAGCCCGGGAATATCATTTATCATACGGATTACGATATTTCTTCCTTCATGGTCTACAGCTACTTTTTTACTGGAAATGCCATCGAGAAGCATCGGTTCTTCATTTCGGAGAATGGAAAGGATTATACGGAAATTTCTGCTG
Source organism: Paenibacillus alkaliterrae (assembly GCF_021532375.1). Taxonomy (GTDB): domain Bacteria; phylum Bacillota; class Bacilli; order Paenibacillales; family Paenibacillaceae; genus Pristimantibacillus; species Pristimantibacillus alkaliterrae. The sequence goes on along the minus strand of NZ_JAKGAP010000010.1, from coordinate 40,375 downwards.
AAGCTTATTCGGTAGGCCATCCAGTAGCCAATTGGCAGAAGTACGCTTACGAGGCTTCGTCACTGCCGGCGGATACGAGGTATTTGAAAATCGAGCTGCACGGATCGGCTATGTCTTGGTCGCCTCAAGTTTCGAATGTCATGTTCAATCGAAGCACAGCTTCCGTGGACGTTCAGTCGACTAGAAGCACTGAATCACTGAAGACTGTACTGTCTACGGCGACGAGCGGGGCAAAGATTTTTTACCGTTTGAATAAGGCGCCCGTCTTCCAGCCCTATTCCAAACCGCTCAAGCTCACAGGTTATAACGTGCTGGAAACCTATGCCGTCAAGAAAGGTATGGAGCCAAGCCCCATTCGTAAATATGCGCTCAATGCAAGCAACCAAATTCAAGTGGACAGGTTCGGTCAAATGACCTCTGCGAAATTTCCCGAGAAGGTGATAAACGAACAGCAACTGAAAGCGGATGCCGAGGCAGACGCCTCCTATTACGACAGTTTATCACCGCCTTCGGACCGTGACCGGTACGGTGGTCTGGCAGGCAGTGCGGCAAAATACGGGTTGCAAGAAACGGGCTTTTTTGCCATTCAGCAGATGGGAAGCCGCAAAGTGATGACAACACCGGAAGGCAATCTCTTTTTCAGCTTAGGGGTGAACGGACTTACAGCCCATGAAACCTTTACGATGGTAAAGGGCCGAGAGGAGCTGTTCGAATCGATACCTTCTAAACAAGAGAAATATAAACCGGCATTTATCGGGTCCGATAACTTCTCGTTCTATTTGGCGAACAAATACCGGAAAACAGGGGTATTTCCAACTGAGCATTCTATTTATTCGGAAGCGGCCGAGCGCCTCAGGAAATGGGGATTCAACAGTGCGGGAGGCTTTTCACCTGAAAAATACGGCAATGAGAACAACTTGCCTTACGTGCGGACGCTTCCGCTGAGCAGCATGAATTGGGCAAAGATTGATGGGATTTCGATATTCGACATTTTTGCGCCGAATGCGGAAGTCAAGATCGATAAGTCGTTTGCAAAAGCACTCAAGCCGAACAAGGATGATCCGATGCTGATCGGGTATTTCATCGACAACGAATACGATTTCCATAAGTTTTATTCCCATGTGCCGAAGCTGAAGGCAAGCAAAGCGGCGATCAAAGGACGTTTGGTTCAAAGGCTGAAGGATAAATATCAAGACATAGACAAATTCAACAGCAGTTGGGGGACAAGCTTCCAATCCTTTGAAGACTTGAAAGAAGCGGAGCTGCCGCTCAATACATCGCCGGCTTGGCGCGATATGGACGCATTTTTCAGGTATTATCTGGATACGTTCTTCGAAACGGTTTCGCGGATCTACCGCAAATATGATCCGAATCATCTTCTTCTCGGAGACCGCTGGATAACGACGCCTTTCCACAATGAGAAGTTTCGGAGCGTTATGGCAGAGGTGGAAGGGAAATACGTGGATGTCATCAGTATCAACTATTACAGCTATAAGCTCGAAACCGATCTTTTGGAAGATGTGTACACGAAGTCGGGCGGCAAACCGATTCTGCTTAGCGAATTCGGTTACGGTACGGCGGAACAAGGTTTGAAGCCTCTCCTTCCAAATGCGGCCGTGAACCAGTTTCAGAGGGGGATGCGTTACCGGAATTATGTGGAGGGGGCAGCCAGTCTGGACTACATTGTGGGAGCTCATGTGTTCAATTATGTGGACCAGGCAGGTCTGGGAAGATATTGGCAGGGAGTTTGGGGAGAACGTTATAACTCAGGCATTGTGAATGTCGCCGACCGTCCGTATAAGAAATACCTGGAAGGGATCATGGCGACCAACTACGACATCTATAAGGTGATTCTGGAGGAACGGCCGAAATTTTATTACGAGTTCAGGTGATGGGCATCATGGATAAAAGAAAGAGAAGCCTTAAGGAATTTGTCAGATATGGATACCGTATTTTGCTCGGCATGTTGTTTAGAATGAAGCTGGAACAGGGAGGCAGCATGCTTCGGGTCTGCGGTAGAGTCGTTGTATCCAAAGCTAAAGATTCCAAATTGATTATCGGGAAAAACGTCATCTTGCATAAAGATACCGGCTTTTATTTGGAATCGAAAAAAGCGAAGATCGAGATTGGCGATCATACATTTATTAATCGAAGATCTGAAATCAGGTGTAAAGAGCATGTAAAGATAGGGAATAATTGTGCGATTTCCTGGGATGTGTCCATAATAGATACCGATTATCATCAACTTTTAGGTACCGAATCGACGAAGCCGGTCTTCATTGGCGACAGGGTTTGGATCGGCTGTAAATCGACGATTTTAAAAGGCATCACCATTGGTAATGGTGCCGTTGTTGCGGCGGGTTCTGTTGTAACGAAGGATGTGGAGCCCTATACACTTGTAGCGGGAGTACCGGCAAAGGAAGTCAAACGGAATGTCAATTGGAGTCTCTAGAGAAAACAACGTAAAGGAGAGGGTTGTCATGCAGAGTACCCCGAATGTTCACCCTATGGATGGAATTAAAAATAAGCTTCGCCAAATTTTGAATGTCATTCCGCCTGGCTCCAACATTTTCTATATCGATATTCCCGTCCACAGCAACGGCGGCGACCTGCTCATTATGAAAGGCACGGAAGCGTTCTTCAAGGATTATAATATTCGCGTCCGCGCACGCTACAGCGTGCTTGATTTTCCCGATTCGCTGATGATTCCGAAAGATCATATCATCGTGCTCCATGGGGGAGGGAACTTCGGCGACCTGTATCCGGCGCATCAGAAGCTGCGCGAGAAAATGATTACCAGCTATCCGTACCATCGGATCGTGATGCTTCCACAGACGATATTTTATAAGAAAGAGTCAGAATTCGACCGGACGGCGCAAATATTCAATGGACATAAAGATATTCATCTCTATGTCCGCGACACGTTGTCCTATCGCACTGCAACCGAGAAATTCCATAAATGCAACGTTTATTTATCTCCCGACATGGCCCATCAATTATGGCCGATCCGGCACAAAGACAGCCCGGGCAAAGATCTGCTCTGCTTCTTCCGCACGGATATTGAGAAAACGACCCAGCAGGAGCAGCTCGAATCGGCGGGGCGCGGCGATTATTTGGATTGGAACTCCTTGTATAACCGGGTGGAGCAGAAATCGATTAATCTCATTGTCAGAATGATTAAGAAAGGCGGCAGTCCGCTGCCAATGCAGGCGATTTGGGGCAGGTACACCGATTATCTGGTAGATAAAGCAGTCAAGCGCTTCAGCGGCTACAGGGCGGTACAGACGTCAAGGCTGCATGGCCATATCTTATCCTGCTTAATGGACAAGCCCAATACGCTGCTGGACAATTCGTACGGCAAGAACTCCAACTATTATCAAACATGGACAAGCGGCATCGGGTCAGCCCAATTGATTGTGAAGAATGAAGGGCAGACAGCAAATTCGAATGCTTCGCAAATCAGTAAACTACTATCTTAGGAGGAGTTACTATGAAGATTGTTCTTCTCTCAGGAGGCTCGGGCAAACGCCTGTGGCCGCTGTCGAACGAATCCCGTTCCAAGCAGTTCTTAAAGGTGCTGAGGAATTCGGAAGGCGAGCTTGAGTCGATGGTACAGCGGGTTTGGGGGCAGATTGCGAGTGCCGGGCTTCGCGATCATGCTTTAATTGCAACGAGCAAGCCGCAGGTTGAAATGATCCACAGCCAGCTTGGAAGCGAGATTGAAGTGATCGTCGAACCGGAAAGAAGGGATACGTATCCTGCTATCGCGCTGGCGGCCGCATACTTGTATTCGGTTGAAGGCGTCAACCTGAATGAAACGGTCGTGGTCATGCCGGTCGACCCTTACGTTGAGGAGTCGTTCTTCCACAAGACCAAAGAACTGGAGCGGGTCTTGAACGAGTCGGGCGCGGATTTGGCGCTTATGGGAGTAAAACCGACGTATCCTTCGGAGAAATACGGGTATATCGTGCCGCAAAGCGGGACCGCATATGACGCGCCATATGTGAATGTACATAGCTTCCGGGAGAAACCCCGCGAAGAAGAAGCAGCGGTCATGATTGAGCAGGCAGCGCTATGGAACTGCGGGGTTTTCGCATTCAAGCTGGATTTCATCATTAATATTCTGATTTCTCACGGGCTTCCGATCCAATATGACGAGATGGTGAAGCAGTATGACAAGCTTCCGAAGAACAGCTTCGATTACGAGGTGGTGGAGAAAGCCAATCTTATCGTCGCGCTGTCATACGAGGGGGAATGGAAGGATCTTGGGACGTGGAACACGCTGACGGAGGAAATTGCTACCCCGCTGATCGGCAAAGGAATCATTACCGACAATTCATCCAATACGCATATTATCAACGAACTGGATATTCCAATTACGCTGCTTAATTTATCCAATGTCATCGTCGCGGCGAGTCCGGATGGCATTCTCGTCTCGGACAAGGCATCAAGCCCGATGATCAAGGAGGTCATGAAGCATGCAGATCAGCGTCCGATGTACGAGGAGAGGCGTTGGGGCCGTTACAGGGTGCTCGATTACTTGAAATATCCCGACGGGAAAGAAGTGCTGACCAAACGGATATGCATAGGGCCGGGCAAAAATTTAAGCTACCAATACCATCTGCTCAGAGACGAGGTATGGACCGTCGTTTCCGGCAACGGTGAGATGGTTCTGAATGATAAGCGGTTTCCGATTAAGGCCGGAGATGTACTCGTTATATCGAAACAGAGCATGCACAGTTTGCGGGCGGAGACGGAAATGGACATCATTGAGGTGCAAACCGGGTCGGAGCTTGTTGAAGAAGATATCGTCCGGCTTACGTTCGATTGGAATGAAATTATGCAATTATGTGCTGTATAAGTGACGGATTGCAATAAAGGGAGTGATGAGAATGAACATTACGGTCATTGGCACCGGCTATGTCGGGCTCGTATCGGGTGTCTGTTATGCGGAGCTCGGGAATAAAGTCATCTGTGTCGACAAGGATCTTGGGAAGATCGAGACGCTGCAGGCTGGCGAGATTCCCATCTATGAGCCGGGGCTGAAGGAATTGGCGGATAAGAACAGTTCCGCCGGAAAACTCGCTTTCACAACCGATCTGATCGAAGCGGTGCGTCAATCGGACATTATCATTCTGGCTGTCGGAACGCCTCCGATGCTAAGCGGCGAAGCGAATATGGCTTATATCAATCAAGCAGCCCTTGATATCGCAGAAGCGATGAACGGCTATAAAATTATCGCTGTAAAAAGCACGGTACCGGTCGGCACGAACGAACGGATCCGGGAGTTGATCCGCACCCGCACATCCGAGCCGTTCGACAGCATTTCACTGCCGGAATTTCTGCGCGAAGGTTCTGCCGTCAACGATACGCTGAATCCGGACCGGATCGTCATCGGTGCCGATACTGGGAGCGCAGCCGATACGATGGTAGAGCTGCATCGGCCGCTGACGGAGCAAATCATCGTGACGGATATTCGCAGCGCAGAAATGATTAAATATGCTTCCAATGCCTTCCTCGCTACGAAAATTTCGTTCATCAACGAGATTGCGAACATTTGCGAGAAGGTAGGCGCAGACGTGACGAAGGTTGCGGAAGGGATGGGCTACGATAAGCGGATTGGACAGTCGTTCCTTAAAGCCGGAATCGGCTATGGAGGCTCCTGTTTTCCGAAGGATACCAGAGCCCTTATCCAAATCGCAGGTAACGTCGATTACGAGTTCAAGCTGCTGCGCTCAGTTGTGGAAGTGAATCAAGATCAACGGTTTAATGTGATCCGCAAGCTGGAGACGATCTTTGACGGCCAGTTGCGAGGTAAGACAGTCGCGGTATGGGGATTGGCCTTTAAGCCGAATACCGATGACGTCCGCGATTCACCGGCGCTCGAAATCATTCAATATTTGGTAGAGAACGGCGTGAAGGTGAAAGCTTACGATCCTATCGCTATGGAAAACTTCAAGGCCTTATACGGCAAGGAAGGCGTCATATGGTGCAATCAGGCGCTAGATACTGCACAAGACTCAGATGCACTTTGTTTACTGACGGAATGGGATGAATTCGCGGAAGTGGATCTGAATCTGCTGCAATCCGTCATGAAGCAGGCCATTCTGATCGACGGACGCAATGTGTTTAAAGAGGAAGATTTGCTCGGAACCGCATTCGTTTATTATTCCGTCGGCCGACCGAGCTTGAATAAAGGCGTCAAACAGCAAATTCCTGTTCTGCAATTGTAATTCTAACGATAGTGGGGTTTCTTTCATGATTAAAGCAGCGAAAATTGATTTAAGCGATATTTCGAATGAATTATCATTTCTGTTATTCATTCTGCGCGACGTTCAAGAGTTGGATGAGAAGAGGATACGAGAATTCACTTCGAATCTGAAGTGGGATTCGTTTATACAATTAACCCTGCATCATCGTGTTTATCCGATCGTTTACTTGAAACTAAATCAAATCCGTTCATCCCTTATTCCTGCCGATATTATGGAGACGCTCCGCTATCATTACAACTCCAATGTCATTAAGATGATGCAGCTGACTAAAGAGATGAATGAAGTTTGCGGAAAATTATCAGACAACGGCATACGCACCATTTTGTTGAAAGGCCCCATTCTGGCGATTCAACTTTACGGAGATATGTCGCATAGGACTTCCAAAGATCTGGATATTCTGATCGATGCAGAAGATGTGGAAAGAGCAGAGGAAGTCATGACACAGCTTGGTTATGAAGCAGAGGATAAGCATTTATTAATTCATAATTGGAAAAATAAGTTTCACCATTTTTCCTTCCGGCATAAAGAACATTCCGTACAAGTTGAAATTCACTGGCGATTAAATCCTAATTCTAATGATTCTCATTCATTCAATCGACTGTGGGGACGTAAAAATAAAGTTCATTTATTAAATCAGTCATTTCATTGCTTAGGGAATGAAGACCTGCTCTATTATCTTGCCAATCATGGTGCCAGGCATGCCTGGTTCAGGTTGCGCTGGTTAATGGATATAGATCGTTTAATGCCTAAAATAGATAGCGGGAAAATGCATGTGTATTTTAAACAGCACGGTGGACAATCATTCACAGGACAGGCTTTCATATTAGCTTTCAATCTGCTTGATTCAAAGATTCCTCATTCTATGAATCAACTGACGGATAATAAGAAGACTCTTCGTTTAGCGAAAACATCTTTGTTTTTTATCAAAAAAATAGTTAAATTAAACCCGGTGCCGGAGAAAAGCGTCGTTTGGCATTATTTCCGGTACACTCTATCCCTAATGACAGGCAGGCAAAGGGCGAGATATCTGCTAAATCACCTGGAACCTAACGTGCAAGATATGTCGCTGCTGCCGCTATATAAACCACTTCATTTTCTCTATTTCCCGCTCCGGCCGTTTCTATGGTTTTGGAGAAATATCATAAATAATTAATTTTTTCTTAGAAAAAAGCGACATAAAATGAATTTTCTATACGAATAGTATAAATAAATACAAAGTTTATACTACTTGCTAAACGGGGTGTTTACTCTGAATTATTATCGAATATTTGGTTTGAACATTAGAAGTAAGATTGTTCTGCCTGAAGCATATGAAATACATGGAATTATTTCGGAATTTGATGTAGAAATTGAATTGAATCCACCGCAGGAAGATTGCCAGGATCAATTTACAACGGCCAACTACCGCTTCGATAACGGTCGATTTCTCTTCCATGTACCCGAAACAGCCTTTTACAGCATTACATCCGGTGCCCATATCACGATAACCCCATACCCGGGAGCGGATGAGGCGAAGATTCGGCTTTTCCTGCTCGGAACCTGTATGGGCGTACTGCTCATGCAGAGAGGGATTCTGCCCCTGCACGGGAGTGCAGTCGTCATTGACGGGAAGGTTTACGCAATTGTCGGGGAATCGGGTGCCGGTAAATCGACTCTTGCCGCAGCGTTTGCACGCGTTGGATATCCATTAATGACGGATGATGTTATCGCGGTCTCCTTATCCAATGATTCGTCAGCAGCTACTGTCTATCCGTCCTATCCGCAGCAGAAGCTGTGGGAGGAAAGCATAGAGCAATTAGGACTGCTTTCTCAAAACTATTCAACGATTTACCAAAGGGTTAACAAATACGCCGTGCCTATACAGTATCAATTTTACAGAGAGCCTCTCCCTCTCGCTGGCGTAGTTGAGCTAACCAAAGTCTTTGAACCAGAACCGTCTATTAAAGCTTACAACAGATTAGAAGGGCTTCATGTCTTAAATGTGCATACCTATCGAAATTCCCTTCTCCATCTGTTGAACCTGCAGCAATGGCAATTTCAATCGATTGCCCGGCTGGCTTCCCAGCTCCCGGTGTACCAGCTCCGCCGCCCGGTTGACGGCTTCTCTGCCTTTAACTTAGTTGATCAAATTGTCAGTCTGATTCATAAAGAGGAGGTTGTTATTTCATGGGCGTTGATATAATTACCGCTAACGAACTTGTTGTACAGTCGGATGGTTACTTGGTAAGCGATATGAACGGTGAGAAGGTCATGCTGAGCATCGAGAACGGCAAGTACTACAACTTAGGTCAGATCGGGGGGCGGGTGTGGGAGCTGATGGCATCCCCAGTGTCCATACAAGATATGGTGAAGCAATTAGTGACCGAGTATGAGATAGAGCCCGAATCGTGCGAACAGCAAGTTCGCCATTTCTTACAGAAGCTTGCAACCGAAGGACTCATACAAGTTAGGAAGGAATAATGAACTTGTATAGGAAAGTGATAAGAAAAGTACGTAGATTTATAGCATACCCCGCAGATTTGAAGCGGATGTACGTGGAGGCTTATTTTTACTTAGCCTGGGCCAGAGTGCTTAAGCTGCTTCCATTCGCAAAAGTAGCCCCTTCTCTTGGCGAGCATATGAGGGAGACACCATATACGAGCACTACGGAGCAGGATCTCTTGCATCGTAAGGTATCCAAAGCCGTTCATGCGATGAGCCGCATGACATGGTGGGAAAGTCAGTGCTTGGTCAAGGCTGTCGCGGCAATGAAGATGCTGGAGCGAAGAGAGATCGCGAGTACGCTCTATCTGGGCAGCGGCAGGGATGAGACAGGAAAAATGATTGCACACGCTTGGCTGCGCAGCGGGTCGTACTATGTAACCGGCAATGAAAGATTGGAGCGGTATGCTGTCGTTGCAGTATTCGGGAATCGCACAAAAGCTGAGGTTCTGTCGCCAATTGAGCGGTAATCCGCATTAGGGGTCTATCTATATGAAGGATTTATTATATTTTATACGAAAGATGCACCTGGTCTCAGGATTCCGTCTGTACCTTAATATGTTCACAACAATCGTTATCAGCTGTCTGGACGGCATCGGAATCTATCTGATCGTTCCACTGCTTAGCATTATAGGTGTATTCCAAATAAATATGGATGAAGTGCCGCTTGTTCCCTTCCTATTCGAATTCATCGAGTCATGGTCGATCGATTTGAACTTGCCGGTCGTATTAGCGATATACGTGATAATCGTAGGGGGACAGGCACTGCTTCAACGCAGCCAGATGGTGTTGAACACACGGATTCTGCAGAACTTCGTCCGTTCGCTCCGGACGGAAACGTACCAGGGGCTGCTTGGGGCGAAGTGGGAGTTTTTCCTCCGCAGGCGTAAGTCAGATTTTCATCATGTTATGGTTAACGAGCTCGGACGGGTCAGCTATGGTACTTCCCTCTTCCTGCAGATGGTCACGGGCATTATTTTTACGGTTATTCAAACCGGCCTGGCCTTCTGGCTGTCTCCGTTGTTAACAACGGTCGTGCTTATCAGCGGAGGGCTGCTCGCTCTATTTTCGCGCAAGTTTATTAAGAAGTCGGGGCATATTGGCGATAAGGCGACGGAGCTGTCTCAGAGCTATTTTGCAGGAATAAACGATCATTTCAATGGCATCAAGGATATTAAGAGCAACAGGCTGGAACGCTCCCATATCTATTGGTTCAACAGTCTGAGCAAGGAGCTGGAGAGTAACGTTGTCCAATTAATACGAGTTAATTCTCTGTCTCAGTTCATCTACCGTATCTCTTCCATTGCTCTTATTGCCGGATTCGTCTATTTAGCTCTAGAGGTCTTCCATACGCCGGCCGAGCAATTGATTCTGGTTGTACTCATCTTCTCGCGGCTGTGGCCGAGGTTTATCGGGATTCAGACGAATATCGAACAGCTGGCGACCAATCTTCCTGCTTTCAAAGCCATGCGCCAACTGCAGAAGGAATATGAGCAGGAGAAGGAGCTCACCTTGTCAGGCTCATCGTACGAAGGAGAGCTCTATCAATTGCAAGACGGAATCGAATGCAAACAAGTCAATTACCGATATGGCCCTAATGAGACAGTATTCGCTCTGCGTGATATTAATGTATATATTCCTGCGAACCGCATGTCGGCTATCGTGGGCATGTCCGGTGCGGGTAAAAGCACGATGATTGATATGCTCATGGGGCTTATTCAACCGGAGAGCGGGCAAGTACTGTTTGACGGCGTTTCGCTGAGAGAAGAGAATCAGCTTCTCTCGCTGAGGAGCTCAATCGGCTATGTGGCACAGGATCCCTTTCTCTTCAATGCGAGCATTCGGGATAACCTGAAGCTGGTAGACCCTTATGCCGGGGATACCGAGCTGTGGAACGCTTTGAAATTCTCAGCATCCGATGAATTTGTACGCATACTGCCGCAAGGTCTGGATACGGTCATCGGTGACCGGGGCATTCGGTTGTCCGGTGGAGAACGGCAGCGTATTGTACTCGCAAGAGCCATATTGAAGCGTCCCTCCATTCTTGTGCTGGATGAAGCGACCAGCGCGCTGGACAGCGAGAATGAACGGCGAATTCAGGAGGCGCTTGACCGTCTTAAGGGAAGCATGACGATTATTGTCATTGCCCACCGATTGTCGACCATCCGCAATGCGGATCAGGTAATTGTCATAGAGCAGGGCAAGGTTATTCAGCAAGGCGGCTATCAACAGCTGTCTCAAGAGGCCAAAGGAAAGTTCAGACAACTGCTCAACTATCAAACAGGCATCAACAGTTAGGTAAGTGTGTAATGAAGTATTAGTCGATGGGATGGGATTGCATGAGCGTTATTGCCGGTGTTATACAATTCGATAGGTCTCTTCATCCAACCGATGGTACTGCAGCATTCATGGAAGCAGTACAGCAATTTCCCGGGAACGGCTTTGAGACATGGGAGGATGCGTCGGTTCTTCTCGGCTGCCGGTCTCAATGGATAACACCGGAATCGGTTTATGAGCGGCTTCCTTATTGGGATGAGCAATCGGGACTTGCCATAACCGCTGATGCGATCATCGACAATCGCTGGCAGTTGTTCGAGCAGCTCGAGGTAGTGCGAGACAGAAGAAGCACTATGACTGACAGTGAGCTCATTCTGCTGGCTTATCTCAAATGGGGGCCGGAGACGCCGCGTTATCTAATTGGAGACTTCGCCTTCGTTATATGGGATGCAAGCAGAAAGCTGCTGTATGGGGCGAGAGATCAGCTTGCCAGCAGGACATTGTATTATTACCTCAGTTCGAATCAATTCTCGTTCTGCAGTGTAATCCATCCGCTATTCAACCTAGCGGGAATAGATAAGAGACTATGCGATGAGAGATTTGCCGAGTTTTTGGCGATACCGACGCTTCTAGATGCCGTCGATGTCCATACGACCTATTACGCAGATGTTTTGCAACTGCCTCCCGCACATACTTTTACTTTGCAAGAGGGGAAGCTTACGGTTGCAAAGTATGGCTCATTAATGCCGGAAAAGAGCCTAACCTTAAGCTCTGATGACGAATATGTGGAGGCCTTTCAAGAAATTTTCCAAGAATCGGTTCGCTCCAGACTGCGTACCTTCAAGCAGGTGGGAGTCACCTTGAGCGGGGGACTCGATTCCGGCTCGGTTTCAGGGTTCGCAGCGGGGATGCTCTCCCAGGAAGGCAAGAGCTTGCAAGCCTTCAGCTATATTCCAGAGCGGGATTTCAAAGATTGGACGCCCAGAAACATGTTTTCGGATGAAAGTCCTTATATTCAGTCCATCGTCGATTATGTAGGAAATATTAAGGCTAACTTTTTAGATTTTCCGCGGATAAGTCCTTTTACTGAGATTGATGAATGGATTGACAGTTTAGAAGGACCTTTCAAAAATTTCGAAAATGCATTCTGGGTTAAAGGCATTCATGAAGAAGCGGCCCGTCAAGGAGTTGGTGTTTTGCTCACAGGCGCCCGAGGGAATTACTCCATATCCTGGGGTTCTGCTATCGGTTATTACAGCTTGCTGCTGAAGAAGCTCCAATGGCTCCAATTATACCGTGAGATTACAAAGTACGGCAGACAACTGGGCACCGGTCGAAAACGAATCGTTCGCGCGATTAGACAGCAGGTTTTTCCGGAAAAAGCGGCTCCTTTTCAACCGGGGGTACCTCCCATTATTCAACCTGATTTTGCAAGGAGTTCCGGGGTATTCGAGAAGCTGTCGCAGTATGATGTCGGTTTGAAGGAGTCAACCTATCAAATGCTGGGGGAACGTGAGGATTACTTCAGCAATCAGGCGGTTTTAAGCATGCAGGGCACCATTTCGGCGAAGTCCTCCTACCGGCTGGGAATATGGGAACGGGATGTAACCAGCGATGTACGCCTTATCAAGTTTTGTCTGTCGATCCCCGTGGAGCAATTTGTTAAGGATGGCTTCGGGCGTTCTCTTATCCGCAGAGCAACCAAAAATATTCTGCCGGATAAAGTTCGATTGAATCAGCGGACGCGTGGCGTTCAAGGCATGGATTGGGTGCATCGGATTATTCCCCGGTGGCCGTCTATAGAAGAAGAGCTTCGTACGCTGTGCAGGGATGAGCAGACTTCCCGCTACCTGAACTTGACGCAGGTGAAGGAGTCGATGAGCAAGGTAGGTTCATCTATTAAACCGGAGCAGGCTGATGACCCTCACTTAAAGATACTTATGCGCAGCTTGATCGCCTATCGTTTTCTCAAACGGCTGCAATAGGAATACGAACTGCACTTGAAAGGAGGTGAAATACAATGGAGAAAAAACAATGGATAGCACTTTCCCTGGAAGTGATGAATGTATCAGAGACGATGGCAGGTTTTGGTACAGCGAAAATGGACTTTACTTATGTTGACGGCAAGATCGTTGACATGGACGTCTATGATTCCTAGGAATCATTGTATTTAACTGATGCACCAGAAAGCGCCGTAGAGGATCACAGCTTAAGCTGTGCACTTTACGGCGCTTTTTGTGTTCTGCGTGTGCCCAGAGGATGGTTTATTCCCCTTTAGGTAAATTTCGGTCGCGGAGAACGCGTTCGAGCAAATTTCGGATCAATTCCAGGTCGTCCCTTTCCAAAGGCACCCCGTCCCAATGAAGCTGCTCGTAATTTAAATATTCCTTCGCATTATGGTTCAATTCCGTTGCCGGCTCCTGAAGCTCGGTAAGTCCGAGCAAATAATCCGCAGACGTGCGCAGCTTGCGGGAAATCGTTTGAATGGATTCAATCGTCGGCTGACGATAGCCGGATTCATAGCCCGCATAAGTGCTTTTTGCAACCCCAAGATAATCGGCCACTTCCTGCATGGTCAATTTTCTCTTCTTTCGCAGCTGCTTTAGTCGCTTTGCGAACATCTTCCGACCACCTCCCAAGCCTCATGAATGTTAAGAAAACGCACTCATAATTATAGCATGTTTATCAGTTGCTTGCACAAGGAAGGATATGCATAAAAAAAATAAGGTTAGTTCTGACGTCCTGCTTCACGGAAAGCAGCGGGGGGAATACCCTTGGATTTAGTGAACACTCTGGTGAAATAATGAACCGACGAGAACCCGGTCCTGACGGCGATTTCTTTAATCGGGTCTTGTGTATGGATAAGCATTTGTTCCGCCGCGCGAATCCGTTCCTTCTGAAGGAGCGACGAGAAGGACTCGTGGATGCTCTGAGCGAACAAGCGTGATAAATGGCGCTCCGATAGATTGAGGTAACTGGCTACCTCGGGTAACGTCGGACTGCTGCCGAGATTGTCGCGGATGTACAGCTTTGCCCGGTGAATATGGAGAGCGGCGCTCGAATCCATTGATACAGCCTCCGATCCGCTGTACATGCCAAGAACGGCCGGAAAAGAAGCAAGCAGAGCGTGCGCAAGCTGGGGAAGTACGGAGATCGGAGCAGCTTTTTCGGCATTTTTCGGTACAAGCAGTGACTTCCAAATAAATACGGTCGGTGAATCCGTTAGATGCTCCAGCCATACGGCACCATGTCTCAGATTATGGCGGTATTTTTCAAATTCATCAGCCATGGTAAGGTTCTCGTCCAGCTCAAACGCTACATAAAGCAGATCAAGACAATCCACATCTTTTATTTGATGGAAGATGTTGGGCCGAGAACAAAAGAGAACGCCTTCATATAGGGAATAAGAGACACCTTCCTCTATATATAAACCTGTACCTGCAAGCACGTAGCAGACCTCGAAGAAAGAATGCTTGTGTACAACATTAGAGGTCAAGTTCTGTGATGTCCCCCAATAATACACATGAAAGGTCAGGTTTGCTCCTTTAAGCAACCCTGCGTAACGGTTCAGGCGTTCTTCGCTTTTGTTCCACTGGTACATGGCTTCAATACTCCCTTTGGCGTAATATTACAAAAAGATGTCGTCGTTTTCCAAATACGGTTCCCCGTCCGGTTACTATAATTAAACTATATTTTAATCTAAATAGCGATAAGGAGAATGAGAATGATTGAGCATGCCGATGTGCAATTTTACAAGGAAAATGGCTATCTATTAGTAAAGGGAGTATTTAATCAAGATGAAGTGGCGGCCATGAGAGAAGCGGTAGAAAATATCATTCAACGGGCTGCGCGCTCCAACGCGGATCATAACCATGCTTGGCAAGGAGATTTTCTGCCGCCTGAGCAGCTCAAAAAGTTGGTGCTTAAAGGCTTTCACGATGTTCATTTTCATGACGCTGCATTTACCCGCGCGGTCATTCATCCGAATATGACAGCGGTTTTAAATGCCATTATCGGCCCTAATGTTCAGATGCATCATACTAAAATGCTGGTAAAGCCTCCCGCGAACGGAGCGGCTTTTCCGATGCATCAGGATTATCCGTATTTTCCTCACCGCGATCATTCCATGCTCGCTGCCAGCATTCATTTGGATGATGCCGATACGGAAAATGGATGCCTCCGCGTCATTCCCGGCTCTCACAAGCAAGGACCTCTGCAGCATGTAGGCATGCATTACCTAAATCATAAAGAACATCCGATTTCATCGGGAACACCTTGTCCGGCCGAAGCCGGCGACGTGCTGTTTTTCAATTATCTGACTATTCACGGCTCCGATGTCAACCGGAGTACAAGAACGAGAAGAAATGTACTTATTCAGTACCGGGATGCGGCCGATCTTCCAACTGTGAATTCGCATTTTGATTGGGGTATGGGCTTAATGGTGAGCGGGGAAAACCCTGATTTTAAAAATATCGGACCGAATTTTAAAATTGCGGATGACAAGCCTGGCGAAGAGAAGGAGGTCAGCCAAAAGTAAAAACCTTTCAACGTTCGTGCGAATGTGAGGATGTCATAAAAAATGCACCCCTTGGGATTCTCCGGAATAACCAAGGGGCTTTTCCATTTCCAAGGGATGCACTTCTTTGAGTCTCAATGCGTTATTGATCAGCGTTTCGTTCTTTTTAGAATCTGCCTTGCCCTAATTGTTGTTCTGCGATTTGAACCAGCTTTTTAGTAATGTATCCGCCAATGGAACCAGCGTCGCGAGTCGATAAATTACCGTTGTATCCATCTTGTGAAAACGGTACGCCCAGTTGTTGCGCTGCTTCCATTTTCATTTGATTAAGTGCTGCTTTTGCTTGCGGTACTACCAATGTATTCGATTTTCTTCTGCTCATGTATGTTCACTCCTTTGTTGGATGTGAGGTTATTATGTGGTGTGATTTGTAAATGTATTCAAAAAAATAAAACAATTTTCAAAAAACTGTCTATGCGCTCGCGATAATGGGATTCTACACCCGATTCATCTTCCGGTAGGCGGACGGGCTTACTTTCATTATTTTCGAAAAGACCCGGCTTAAATAAAACCCGTTGCTGAATCCGCATGCCAGTGCGATTTGCTCGAGAGGAAATTGGGTTTCAATGAGCAGAGTTTTTACTTTCTCCAAACGAATATGACTTAGGTAATCGGATGGCGTCATTCCCATGCTTTTGCAAAATCTGCGGCTGAACTGAACAGGGCTGATACCGAGCTCGGCTGCAAGCTTGAGCATGCTCATCTCCCCATAGCCGTGTTGATGAATATACAGCTTTGCCCGCTCTATCAGCGGATCCGCCGGACGGTTCTCTTCATCGGCCGGGGCTGCTTCGCTATGCCGGCAGAAATGCCAAATATCGTTTAAAGCATGATTTTGCCAATAATGTCTCAGTTCGCCGACCGTCTCGGCATGCAGCTTTAAAAGCTTCATGTTATCGGCCAGTCTATCTAAATTTCGAATGTTCAGTTTATAGGCCGATGAGGCTAATTGAAGCCGGATAGCTGCTTCCTCCTCGGTCCTCTTCGTTAGCTCGCCCGGGACGGAGCCCAAAGAAAATCCAATATAATGAAACGTGAGCGCGTTTATAACGCTGCGATGAAAGCTAAGGCCCGGCGGGCAGACGACGACGTCTCCCATTTGGGCTGTTGCCTCCGCATCCCCGATCCGGTAGGAGAAACTCCCGCCCTCCACGGCGAAGAGGATCCAGAGCTCATAGGTGTCTACGTCGAATTGAAACCGGGTTTTATGATTCCAAAAGATATGATTAGAAAGTATAGGATAAAGACTGGAGCTTAGGAGTGTCATTTCTCTACGCCTCCATGCTGAAATAAAGTATATGGATATATGATAGCGCAGTGCATGTTAAAAAACTATCCTCTCGCTTAAGATGAAATCAAATCTACGTAATGGAGGTTATCTGCATGAAGCTTGAACATGTGCTTTCCGATATAACCGTAATTGGCGGAGGACTGGCAGGCGTTTGCGCTGCCGTGGCTGCCGCGCGCTTGGGACAGACCGTATCATTCGTTAATAACCGCCCCGTCCTCGGAGGCAATTCCAGCAGCGAGGTTCGGGTGTGGGTTTGCGGCGCTACGGCGCATGGAACGCAGCGGTATGCGCGGGAAACAGGCATCATGGGAGAAATGTTCGTCGAGAACCAGTACCGGAATCGCGAAGGAAACCCTTATTTATGGGATCTTGTTGTGCTGGAGACCGTCCGAGCGGAGAAGAACATCCGATTGTTCCTGAGCACGGATGTGCATGAGGTGGAAGCTGACGGACCGGAGGAGGACCGGATTATTCATTCCGTCACCGGCTGGATGATGGGCTCGGAGAGAAAAATTCGATTCGAAAGCAACATGTTTATCGACTGTACCGGGGACGGACTCGTCGGGTTTCTAGCCGGAGCCAACTATAGGATCGGCCGTGAAGCCAAGGAGGAATTCAACGAGGAGTGGGCGCCGGAGACCGCCGACGATATTACGCTGGGGAGCACGCTTCTCTTCTATACGAAGGAGGCCGACCGTCCGGTTAAATATATTCCTCCAAGCTTTGCCAAGGACATTACGCAAACGACGATCCCGATGAAGCGGGTTATCCGCAGCGGCGACTCGGGCTGCCACTACTGGTGGATAGAATGGGGCGGCGAGTTGGATACGGTCCATGACAATGAACGTATCCGCGACGAGCTGTGGTCGGTAATTTACGGCATATGGGATTATATTAAAAATTCAGGCAAGTTCGATGCGGACAAAATGACGCTGGAGTGGGTAGGATCGATTCCGGGTAAACGGGAATATCGTCGTTTTGTCGGCGATTACATGCTTAATCAAAACGATATTATCGCGCAGGAGCCGTTTGAAGACCGCATTGCCTTTGGGGGCTGGTCAATCGACCTTCATCCGCCGCAAGGGATGTACTCGGCGGAAAGCGGCTCGAAGCATCTGTATTCAGATGGTATATATCATATTCCATTTCGAAGCATATACTCTAGTAATGTTCGCAATATGATGTTTGCAGGCCGGGATATAAGCGCTACTCATGTCGCCTTCGGTACGACAAGAGTGATGGCAACCTGTGCCGTCATCGGCGAAGCGGCAGGCAGCGGCGCAGCGTTAGCCGTACAGAAGGGGATTACTCCACGCATGCTGCACCGTGATTACATGCAGGAGCTGCAGCAGATCATGCTGCGGCAGGACGCGTCGATCATCGGAATAGCCGGAGCAGACCCGGAAGATTTGGCGAAATCGGCTCGGGTTACAGCATCCAGCACCCTGGAGCGAATAGCGATTGAAAGCGCGACATATACCCATCCGCTCGTAAAGGATATCGGCATCTTGTTTCCGGTACATCCCATGCTGGAGTCGATCGAGCTGCTGGTAGATGTTAAGCAAGTCACGAAGCTTGAAGTAGAGCTATGGCATACCGGCAAAGGGGAAAATTATGTGCCCAAGCAGTTGATAACGACAGCTTCTGCCGCCGTATCCGCAAGCAACAAGCAGTGGGTGAAGCTTGACCTGCATTGGCAGCCGGCCTCAGCCTGCAATGCTTTTGTTGTTGTCAAAGCCAACGAAGCCATAACGCTGTACGGATCGGATGAACCGTTAACGGGGGTGCTTTGCTTCGAGAAAGGACCGAAGTCGACGGTTTCCACGATGCTGGAGGATCATCAGCCCGATCAGCCGGTAGCACAGTGGAGCATGCGGAAGTGGAACCGCCGTCCGATTTGCCTGAAGGCGACGCCGAATACGGAGGCATTCGCAGCAGGTCATGTTACAGACGGCTATGTCCGGCCGTTCGAAGGCCCGCATCTTTGGAGCTCCAGGAAAATGTCCGCGGATGAACCGGAATGGATACAATTAGATTGGGACAGCGAGAAGGTGATCGGCGCAGTTCATCTTACCTTTAATGATGATGTCAATGAGGATTTAATCAATTTGCACCATCATCGAACGCCTTTCGAGGCTATTCCCGAAGTCGTGCGCAGCTACCGGATTCAGGCGCTTATTAATGAGGAGTGGATAACAATCGCGGCCGAACAGGACAACTATAAGCGCAAGAGAGTGCATATACCCGACAATAAGTTTATGTCCAGGAAAATCAAATTATGGATCGATGGCACAAATGGCGGTACGCGGGCAGAGGTTGCCGAGATCAGAGTTTATGCTCTATAATAAGCCATGTTATAATAACGCTTTCATACATTCTCTGTAAAAGCACAGCGATTTGAAAGGAGAAGGTATCATGACCGTGCAGCCGTTGAACGTTCTAATCGTCGATGATGAGATTCCTCTGCGGCAGGAGCTTCGGATGTTCCCATGGGAGGAATGCGATGCTGTTTTGATCGGCGAAGCCAGCAATGGCGAAGAGGCCCTGCACATGTGCGGGACCTGCGCGCCGGACGTTGTAATAACGGATATTACGATGCCGGTCATGGACGGAATCACGCTTATTCGGGAACTGAGGAAACGGTATCCGGCTATTCAGATTATATTGCTGACCTGCCACAGTGATTTTCATTATGTCCAGGAAGCGCTCCGGCTCGGCGCGCTTGAATATATATTGAAGGTATCTATGGAAGAAGAAGAGTTAAAGCATGCAATGAATAAAGTAAGAGACGCGATCGTTAAGGAGCGCAATATTCGCGCTAACGAAAGAGCTGAACGGAGGATGCTGCTAGCCGCATTATTCGGCAAGCTGCTGCACGGACATGAACCGAACAGCACCGATTGGCAGCCGATCCCGATGGATGGGAATATATCCCATGTATGGGTACGCTTGATTCTCGATGCTCCGAATCATGCTTACCTTGAGGCAAGACAGCGAATTCAGCATATGTTGTCCGAGATGGAAAGAACGGACCCGAATTGGCTGATATGGCTGTCGATTCGGGAGAAGGAGTATTTTGTCATTATTGCCTTGCCGCATTCTGCGGCACCCGCCGTTCAATCGCTGGACGGTATGATACATGCCTTGGCCGACACGATGAAGGAGCAGGGACGGCTGACTGATCCCCCTGTATCGGTTCAAGCGGTTGTCAGCTATCCGTTCAGGAACAAAGAAGAGCTTGCGCTCTCACTGGCCTGCTCGACCGAATGGAAAGATGCTCTCTTCTATGACAGCCTTACGGAAAATCATGTGTTTATTGGCAAACCGTTGCCTTTAATGGACATAACGGATAAGCAGACCAAGGAAATGAACGAGATGCTAAGAAAGGCCAGCTGTTCCGCCGCAAGCTTAAAAAATTGCATGCAGGGGGATTTTGTTCATTGGTGCGTTACGCATCGCATTCGGCCGGAGCAGCTCAAACAGCGTATGCTGAACTGGCTCGTGGATTGGCTGATGAAGGCACAGGAGGGTGCAGAGCTTGACAGCTCCAGCGTTACGCAATTGACGGGAGCGGAAACCTTGTCCCGGATGGTCACCTGTCTGAACCGTGACATCGCGGCAGCGGAAAGCGGAAGAACGCGCTCGCGCATCGAAATCCGCTCCGCGATACAATGGATCAAAGACCATATGCAGCAGCCGATATCGCTTCCGGTCATTGCCGAGCAGGTTGGTTTAAGTCCTCATTACGTCAGCCGCCTGTTTCGTGAAGAGACGGGGAGCTCAGTCAATGAGTATATTACCCGATTGCGTATGGAGAAGGCAGTCGATCTGCTTAAACGAACGAACAAGAAGGTGTACGAGATCGCGGAAGAGGTCGGAATCCCGAGCTATCGCTATTTTACCGTTACGTTTCGTAACTGGACCGGGGTGTCCCCGACGGATTACAAACGCATATTTAG
This sequence comes from Paenibacillus alkaliterrae, assembly GCF_021532375.1. Lineage (GTDB taxonomy): Bacteria > Bacillota > Bacilli > Paenibacillales > Paenibacillaceae > Pristimantibacillus > Pristimantibacillus alkaliterrae. The sequence continues at coordinate 19,519 of NZ_JAKGAP010000010.1, read as the reverse complement.
AGGCACTCGAGACCGGACGCGGGAGAATGGTTAACATGTCGAAGCTGATCAATTGGTATGGCAGCCTTGGTCTTGCCACAAAGCAGTTCATCTATTTATTCATTGTGACTTTGCTGCTGGTTATGGTGCTTGCATGGCGGAATCTCCATGAGGCCGAGAGCCTGCTGAAAAATCAAGTCATTCGCGATGCCGAGCTGCTGGTAGGCCGGACCAATCAATATATTGATGCCAGTCTCGACAATGTAGAAAATATGCTGCTGCTGCTCTCCACCCGATCCGATTTGCTAAAGGAGGGGAATGAGGAGACGGCCTTCGACACGCTCCGCAAATTCGCCAACTATAACAATTCGATAGCCAAGACGCTGTACATGGTTAGATCCGACGGCAAGGTATTCGCGAGCACCAAGGTGCATTATGAGATCATCGGCAATCCGCATTTGCCGGGGCTGTATGAGCTCGCGCTTCAAAATTATGGAGCCATTAACGTCAGCGAGCCTTACTATTCGCCTATGTCCGGACATACGCTTGCTTACGTTTTGCCGATAACCGGTACCAAGAAAGAGGTGCAGGGGGTTGTAGTTGCAGAGGTGAGTCTGGATTTGCTTACGGAGCGGATCTCTCCGATGATCTACCAATCCTATGCCTTATTTACGAGAGACGGGAATGTCATTAATCGGCTGGATTCCCGCGATAAGCTGCTGCCCTTTCGCCCCGCCTCCTATCCGCCGGCGCTTCAGGACAGCTTTCAGGAGCAGCTCGTTTCTCTTAAAGTCGGTGTCAGCAGCATTGATGGGAATGCTTTAAAGCCGCTCGTAGCCGTAAAATCGACGACAAATCGCTTGGGCTGGTCATTGGCGGCTTTTATCGAGGAAGATTATTTCTATCAGGACCTGAAGAAGCTGAACAACAATTACCGGACGGCGAGTATCGTTTGGACTGTCGTATTATTGTTCAGCGCGTACCTGCTCAGCCGCTCCTTCACGAAACCGATCCGCAGGTTCGTAGAGAAGATGGACCGGCTTAACGACGTACAGGTTGTAGCGAAGCTTCCGGTAACGAGGAGGGATGAGATCGGCAGGCTTACACAAAGCTACAATGCCATGCTTGAGCGGATCCAAAGCCTGCTGCAGAAGACGAAGTCGGCGGAGGAACAGAAGAAGGAATATGAGCTCAAGATGCTGCGAAGCCAGATCGCGCCTCATTTCCTTTATAATACGCTAGCATGCATAAGCAGTCTGGCTAAGCAGCAGAGAATTGACGAGGTGCGCGAGACGATCCGCTCCCTGGTTAAGCTGTTAAGCTTCAGCTTTGATAAACAATCGGAATATGTATCGATAGAAGAAGAGCTGGAAGGCTTGTGTATGTACATGCACATTCAACAGGTGCGTTACGGGGATCAATATAGATACGAGCTTGATATCGATCCGAGCCTGCTGCAATACCGGATTCTTAAGCTTACACTGCAGCCGCTGGTGGAAAATGCCTTGTTCCATGGCATTACTCCGCACAATGGAGGCGTCATTACGATTAAAGGGAAGCTGGAGCGGAGCATGATCAGGCTCTATGTACGCGATGACGGCGTAGGCATTTCGCGGGATGAGATTGGTAAGTTGCTGTACAGCAATCCCGAGCAAGAGTGCTCCAAATACAGGTTTACCGGCATCGGGTTACGCAATGTGCACGACAGGATCCGAATTCATCATGGCGAGCCATACGGCTTGCGAATCGGCAGCTTGCGCGGCGCAGGAACCGTTATTCGCCTGGACATCCCCGTTCTTACAGAAAGCGATGAGCATTTAGGAATTTGGAGTTAAGCGATTTTTAAAGGATTAAAAGCTGTCCCGCGGGACAGCTTTTTCTCGTATTCAGCCTATTTAATGAGTCGCTTGCCTAGTAAGTTCCCACAAAACCGTACACTTTTTACGTTTTTATGTATATCGGCGCAGTGTTCTGCTGTTTATACTTAAAGCAAGCAATGGAAGCGCATTCACAAAAGGAGGGATAAGATGGAAGCCAAACATAGCCTCACGCCCGCCCCTCGGATACAGCCCGCTTCGCAAACGAAATGGCAGACGGTTTTGAGAGCTGTCTGGCGTTTCCGGGCATTTTACGTCATGCTGCTGCCGGGCATGATCTATTTCATTATTTTTCGGTATTTTCCGATGTACGGGGTCATCATTGCCTTTAAGAACTTTGCCATCATGGATGGTATAACGGGAAGCGCGTGGATCAATCCTTGGTATAAACACTTTCAAGATTTCTATCAATCCCCCTATTTCAGCCAGTTGTTGACCAATACGCTATTAATCAGCTGTTACAAGCTGGTTTGGGGGTCACTGCCGCCAATTATACTGGCGCTGCTGCTGAACGAATGCCGTGTTCGTTGGTTAAAGTCCATCGTCCAAACGCTCACCTATATGCCGCATTTCTTATCATGGGTCATCATTTTCGGTATTCTTCTGACGTTATTCTCCCAGAACGGGGGATTGATAAACCGCTGGATTGCAGAAGCGGGAGGCAGTTCGATCCCATTCTTGACCTCGACGGACTATTTCCGCAGCATTCTGGTCGGCTCAGAGGTTTGGCAAAATCTCGGCTGGGGAGCGATTATTTACTTGGCGGCGATGGCGGGCATCGACCCTACGCTCTATGAAGCGGCCAAGGTGGACGGAGCGAGCCGGCTGCGCATGATTTGGCATATCACGCTGCCTGGCATCCGAAGCATCATCATATTGCTATTTATTCTGAAGCTTGGCCATCTGCTCGATGCCGGTTTCGATCAGATTTATATCCTGTACAACATTCAGGTATATCCGGTCGCGGACATCCTCGATACTTGGGTCTATCGAACCGGCTTGCAGCAATTAAATTTCAGCTTGGCATCGGCAGTCGGATTGTTCAAGTCGGTCATTGGGCTCATACTGGTACTGGGTGCCAATCGCTTGGCGAAGAAGTGGGGTGAGGGAATATGGTGAGAGGTCTCGATGACAAAATATTTAATTCGATCGTATATGCCATTCTCGGGTTATGCGGTCTGGCTGCCATTCTTCCGATTTTGTACGTGGTATCGGTATCCATCACTCCATTCGGGGAAGTATTGCGCAATGGCGGCTTTATCTTGATCCCAAGAGAAATCACGTTTTCCGCTTACCGGACGCTGCTTACGGAATCGAATATTCCGAAGGCGTTCCAAATTACCGTTCTGATTACAGTGGTCGGCACGGCAGTTAATCTCGTATTGACCAGCCTCATGGCTTATCCGCTTAGCCGCAGAAATCTGCCGGCAAGAAACTTTTTTCTCCTGATGATTGTGTTTACCTTATTGTTCAGCGGAGGAATCATTCCGACTTATCTGGTCGTGAAGTCGATGGGACTGCTCGATTCGATCTGGGCGATGATTTTACCTAACGCGGTATGGAGCTTTAACGTGCTCATTATGAAGAGCTTCTTCGAGGGGCTGCCTGAGGAGCTGTTCGAATCCGCAAGAATGGACGGCGCCAAGGAATTCCGCATATTGCTTCAGATCGTAACGCCGCTTTCGATTCCCGTTTTGCTTACGGTCGGCTTGTTCTATTTGGTCGGTCATTGGAACGAGTTCTTCCAAGCGATCTTCTATGTGACCGACCGGACGTTATTCCCGCTGCAGGTTGTCGTCAGGGAAATTCTGATGCAAAGCCAGCAGCCGCTTGAGAATGCGGAGAATATGATGCCGACCCAGACGATGCAGATGGCTTCCGTCATGATTGCCAGCCTGCCGGTTATCGTTATTTATCCTTTCCTTCAGAAGCACTTTACGAAAGGCATGCTTCTCGGTTCGATTAAAGGTTGATCTAGGCTGCATAGATAACTGGCCAGTTATGCAGACCTATTCAATAGCCAGAGTTCTGAAAGGGGATATGAAGATGAGAAAAATATTTTCTTTTATGTTGACCGTTTCGCTGCTAGGAGCTCTTCTTGCAGGTTGTTCGGGAGGAGCTGGCAATAAAAACGTTGGCAACACCCCAAGCAATACCGCGGAGCCAAGCAGTGAAACTGCACAGCCGAGCGGCAAGCCGGTTAAGCTGGAGATTATTGAGAGCGGTAATAACCTGCCTTCCCCGGATAAGGACATTATTAAGCAGGAGCTGGATAAGGCGCTGAACATTGATCTGAATTTGACCGTATATCCTTCGGCAGACGATTACGGCAATCAATTGAATGTCCGCATGGCCTCGGGAAATTTTCCGGACCTGTTTATGGTAGACCGCCAGCAGCTCATCCAGTTTTCCAAACAAGGACTATTGCTTGATTTAACGCCTTACATGGATAAATTGCAGCAAACCGTATCCTTCATTGGCGAAGACAGCGTCAAGAAGGGTATGGTGGACGGAAAGGTATATGCCATTTCCAAATCTCCGCAAATCCCGTATAACACGTTTTGGATTCGCAAGGATTGGCTGGATAAGCTGCAGCTGTCGGTACCGACGACCGTGGAGCAATTGGCGGCAGTAGCGGAAGCCTTCACCAAAGAGGATCCTGACGGTAACGGGAAGCCGGACACCTTCGGTCTGACTGGAGGTAAGCTGGGCGCGTTTTCACCGGTATTCGGCGCTTTCGGCGTCGGTATGCCTGGCAATTTCTACGTGAAGGACGGGGCGGTCGTCAACGCTATGTACGATCCGGCCATGAAGGAGGCGCTGGCGTTCATTGGGCAAATGATCGCATCGGGCTCGGTCGATCCGGAGCTGCTGGCCAACAGCGGGTTGCAGCATCAGGAGAAAGCGATCAAGGGGCAAGCCGGCATCGTTTATATCGATTGGCCGAACATCACCAAAGAGCAATTCGTGGAGCAAATCAAAACCGTTAATCCGAATGCGGAGTGGGTGCAGATTGCTGCGCCTAGCGGAGCCGGCGGACAATACGACGGATCATGGGATATCGGCGCGACACCGGCCCGATTCGCCGTTCCGAAGGCGCTCGAGAAGGATCCGGAGAAGCTGCAGCGGATTTTCGATTTGTTGAATTATATTTCTAATCCGGACGGCGGCTCGATGCTTGTGCAATTCGGGGTGAAGGACACACATTTCACACTTGATAACGGCAAGCCAAAGATGACGGATAAAGCAGGTGAAGTTGGTCATTCCTGGTTGTATCAATTCACCGGAAGACCGGAAATGGAGTACTTGCAAGCAAAGTTCGCTCTGCAGTCCGATGCCATTGCCTTTGCTAACGACCAACCCCGCATTGAAGCGTTGAACGGATTCATAGATAATCCGGAGGGCTTTAATCCGGTTGACGCCAATCGTTATATCGAAGAAGAGATTGCGAAATTCATCTATAACAAACGTCCGCTTAGCGAGTACGATGCGTTTATCAAGACGCTGGAGACATCTATGAATTACAAAGCATATTTAGATAGCGCGAACGAGCAGTTGAAAGCGCTCGGTTACGGAAGTTAATTGATTGGGAGGAATGGACCATGCAGATTGCGCCGCTTAATATTCCAGAATTGATGACCCGATTCCATGAGCAAGGATATTTGGTTTTACCGGATGTATTATCGCCAGAAAGGGTTAACCGCTTGAATACAGCGATAGATGAAGTCATCGCTAACGAGCCGGAAACGCTTGCTCATAACATTTACAATAGCGTCGAGCGGCACGCTGAGATTGCATCGTTGATCGATGAACCGACGATCCTGCCGTTGATCGTTAATTTGCTCGGTCATAATATTCAGCTGCATATCTCCCATCTGACGATCAGAAAACCGAATCCGAGCGAAGCAAAGACAGCCTCGCACAGCTTTATTGATTGGCATCAGGACGGTCCTCATCCTCAATTTCCGGTCATTGCAGGCTTAACGGCTACGTACTATATTAAGGTTTGTTATATATTAAGCGATATGACGGAACCGAACCGGGGCAACACGAAGGTTATTCCGGGAAGCCATAAAAAGCCATACAATCCGAACCATAAGGATGTGCGTCAACAGCTGGAAGGAGAGTTGCAGGTATGCGGGAAACCGGGAGATGTGTTCATTTTTGCGCAAAATTTGTGGCATGCAGGCTCACCCAACCAATCCGGCTTCACGAGAAGGCAGCTGTTTCTCGGCTACAGTCCGATCTGGATGCGTCCCATCGATTATCATACAGCTTCTAAGAGCCTCCTGAGGGATGCCGATCCTATTCGCCGTCAATTGCTTGGTCAAATCAGCGAAAACAAGTTCCAATATTATGTTCCCGAAGATGCAATGGTGCCGCTCAAATCGATGCTTCTCAGTCAGCTCTAACAGAATGAATCCGTGAGAGGAAATAAGTTAGCAAGGCAGAGGCCGGGGAGCTGTTCCCGGCTTTTCGTGCTGTTTGGAGTGCTATGATGGATTTATCCATTTACTTCGCTCCCGCAGGACGCACTGGCACTCTTGCTCACGATCAGCTTTCAGGAGTCGGTGGGCTTAGAGTTTGTTCTCGGATTAGCCTTGGCCGTGATCTTGAATCAACTGAAGCTGGGCTACTTTAATCATTGTACCGGTAACCGATTCGAAACTTACCTCATTAATAAGCTGGGCGATACCAAGAAGCTGGCTGAGGCAGTAAACCTCCCAAGCGTGAATATTATGGCCGATCTCTTTCATATGAATATTGAAGAAAGAGATTACAGCGCCGCCCTGCGGCATATCGCTCCATACCTCGCGCATGTTCAAATTGCGGACAATACGAGAGAGGCAGCGAGATTCGGGATGACGAATTTCAAGGAAGTCGTTCGCAAGTTAATCGAATTAGGCTATAACATATGAAACAAATCGTTAGCTCTTTGTAATAGGAAAGGAAAGGTGAATGAGAGATGGCAACGAACAAGCTAAGAGTAGGAGTAATCGGCTGCGGCGCGATTGCGCAGCGCCGGCATCTTCCGGAATATTTGGCAAGAGAGGATGTGGAGATTGTCGCGGTTTGCGATTTTAGCGAGGTACGCGCCAATCAGGTGAAGGAGCAGTTCGGGGCCAAATATGCCATAACGAGCACGGAGCAGTTGCTGGCGCTGGGTGAAGTGGATGCCGTATCGATTTGTACACCCAATCAATTTCACGCCTCCGTTTCTATTCAAGCGATGAAAGCGGGGAAGCATGTCCTCTGCGAGAAACCAATGGCGACGACGATTGAAGAAGCCAGGGATATGGTCGAGGCAGCCGAAGAAAACGGCGTGTACCTGATGGTCGGCCATAATCAGCGGCTGATGCCCGTTCATCAGAAAGCAAAAGTAATGCTGCAGCTTGGAAAATTAGGGAAAGTATTGACCTTCACCACGACTTTCGGACATAGCGGACCTGAGAATTGGAGTGTTGACGGCGCAAAAAGCTGGTTTTTTAATAAAGATCAAGCGTTCGTCGGCGCGATGGGCGATCTTGGCGTGCATAAGGCGGATCTGATCGCTTGGCTGCTAGATGATCCGATTGCCGAGGTATCCGCCTTGGTAGGCACCCTGCATAAACAAATTCCGATTGACGATAATGCCATTTTTCTGTTGAAGACCAGCAGAGGCTCGATCGGTACGTTAACGGCTAGCTGGACCTATTACCCGAACGAAGTGAACAGCACGGTTCTTTATTGCGAGAACGGTACGATGAGGATCGGAGCCGACCCGAACTACGGCATCATCGTTGATTATGCGGACGGCATGAAAGAAAACATCGAAATCGGCAAAATGCAGACGAACGACGTGGGCGGACAGACCAATTCCGGCGTTATCGATCATTTCGTCGAAGGCATTCTGTCGGGCAAAGGCCATGAGATTAACGGTTTGGAAGGCTTGCGCGCCCTGGAGGTTATACTAGCCGGCGTCGAAGCGGCGAAGACAGGCCAAAGTCAACAAGTTGACGTAATAAAATAGAATTTAGTATAAGAGGAAAACCCAATATAGCATTGGGTTTTCTTCGTCATATTGCTGCTCTTTTGGCTACGGAAACCATTCTATGCATGTGAACTAATACCTTGAAAATCGGTCGGCTCCTTACAGCGATAGGCTGGGTTATCATCGAGAGGAAACCTGCCGGCTTCCGGGCATTTGAGGATGTTAAGTAGGCGATAGCGTCATGCTGCATGACTCATCTTACAACATGTCATCTACCTTTTCTTTCATAGACACGATTACCGTCTTCTTATACCGTACCGCGAGCTTTAGCACTTGGAACTTTTGTTTGAAGGTTAGCGCTTTGAATCGGGGTTCTTCCTTCAGAAAGTCGTTGACGATCGACAAAGTGACCGAAGCTTTACGGGAGGGCTGGCGATCAGATAAGCGGCTGGTTCTCCTTTTCCATTGAAACGAATAAAGCCATGATTTCAGCCGCGCTTTGGGCTTGCTTTCGTCAACCAAACAAGGCGCGGCTATATTTTTGGTATGTTTTCGAAGGAAATCGTAGCGGTCGTTCCCCAGTAAAATGATATAGCTGCCGTCGTTGCGGTTTTTGCGCACCACGAGAAGATTCATGCAATCCCACATCGATTTGCGAAGCTTGCGAATATGAGCAGTCATTTTGGCGGTCAAGCCAGGCTTGATCTTGCTTAGAGGTATATATTGGACGGTGAAACGCATATGCTTCCTCCTCCTTTTCGAAGTATATGCGCCGGATAAAATGTCCTATTCTCCTTATCCGGTGAGTGAACTTGGAAGGAATATTAAGCATCCCCAGAAATATATTGTGACGGACTTATTCCTACATGTTTTTTAAAGCATTTACTGAAGTAAAAAACATCGTTAAAGCCAACCTTTTCAGCTGCCTCGGTAACGGAATATCCATCTCTTAATAGATCCTTTGCTTTGCGCAGTCGGATACCTACAAGATAATTAATTGGAGCAGTTCCGGTTACTTCCTTAAAAATACTTCCAAGATACGATGGACTTATCCCTATATGCTCTGCAATTTCTTGCAGAGTTAGCTGGTTCGGGAAATGTTCCGTCATATAATGGATCACTTTTTCGATTTTACGTACCTTATCATAATTAAAATTAGTACCGCATTTCCACTGTAAGAGTAGGGAGATCATCTCTAGAAAAATAGCTCTTCCTCTAGGCGTTTTATTTTGGTTCCCTGATAACCAAGTTCTTGTGAAGTTGGAAAATAAATCTAAGAGTCGCGAAAAAAGAAAATCATCATTAATTTTTTCGACCGCTGAAAAGGGGAGATTAATATTCAGGAATTCCCATTCGTCATTTGTCAAAGTTGGACAGGTGTACAGAAAATCCACTGTAAAGCATTTCATTAGACGATCAGGGAAAGTATGTCCTAATCGGAAGTCTAGAGGCTTATAGTACACCAAATCTCCTCTGGAAACGCTAAAAGTCCGATCGTTACAAGTGAGTTCAGCTTCTCCGTCGTAAACCAGAATAAGATTATGTTTATCATGAATTTTATTTCCTTGAAACTGCCAGTTTGTTGTACATCTTCGATCGGCTACATATGTAAACTGCGGAAACATGTTTTCCCATATGGAAGGTTGCATTAGAGTACCTTCTTTACAATAGTGATATAGTACAAATACAATTATATTATATATTCCGAACACCATCAATATACCCTATAATCAATTCAAAGATGAACACTATCCAAGTTGAAGAACGCCATAACAAGAAAGCGCTTTATAATAATGAATTTATGTAATAAAGCGTTCACTTAATCTAACTAGGGGAGAATCATATGCGACAAAATAAGATGATGCCCACATCTAATCGGGCACTTGGTAAAGGCAGTATATTGACCTGGCTGGACGAGAGAATTCGTATCCTTTTATTAATGCCAGCTTTTATTATTATGGTTTTGATTTTCTGTTACCCCGTTGGATATACGTTTTATCTCAGTGTTCATGACTGGACATTTTTCACTTTGACCGATCCGCCATTTATTGGTTTGCAGCATCTCTTGAATGTGTTTCAAGATACAAGCTTCTATATGTCAATGTTTCGCACAGCGATGTACGTAGGAGTGGGAGTCTTCTTGCAGCTGTTCTTCGGCTTCACCCTGGCTTTAGCAGTAAATCGTATGAAATTAGGGCATGGAATGGCAACAACCTTACTGGTCTTGCCAATGATGGTCACGCCAGTTGTTGTAGGATTAATGTGGAAATTCATCCTTGATTATAACTTTGGTATTTTTAATTACATACTAACGTTGTTAGGCTTTGAAAAGCTGGCGATTTTGAGCACGAACTCGCTCGCCCTCCCTTCTATTATCATGGTTGATACTTGGCAATGGACTTCTTTTATGTTCATTACTTTACTTGCCGGTTTGAAATCGCTTCCAAATGAAGCTTTTGAAGCAGCCAAAATAGACGGAGCTACCGGATGGCAAACGATACGACATGTAACGATACCTTTAATGAAGAGGGTAATCATCGTTTCGTTAGTTTTGCGTACGGCTGGATCCATAAAAGTGTTCGATCAGATTTTTGTTTTGACCGGAGGCGGTCCTGGTACGGCAACGGAAACAACCTCCATTCTCTTGCATAGGAAAGCATTTGTGGATTTTGACTTTGGATATGGATCTGCATTAGCTATCGTATTGACGGTCATTGTCGGGATTATATGTTGGTTTGCTATCCGATCACTGTATTCGGAAAAATAAAGAGAGGGGGGAAGCGCATGATTCGCAAAAATGGATGGGGATATGGATATGTCAGCATTGCTTTGATCATATTTCTATTTCCGATATTCTGGGTGATGTTTACTTCAATTAAAACGCCGGTACAGGCTTTTCAAATCCCGCCTGTCTGGATGTTTAAACCAACCTTTGAAAACTACTCGATTGTATTTAGCAAACAACCGTTTTTATATTATTTTCTAAATTCGCTGATCGTAACTGTATTATCAACTGCGCTTTCGCTTTTTGTAGGTACATTAGCGGGTTACAGTCTTGCTCGATTTCGGATCAGGGGCCAGAAATGGATCAGCTTCGCCGTGTTCTTTACTAAGATGTTTCCACCCATTGTGCTGGTTGTACCTTTCTTCGTCATATTTCGTCAATTTGGAGGAACTGATAATTTATACACACTCACTTTAGCCTACACATCATTTAATTTGCCCTTTGTCATCTGGTTGATGTGGGGGTTTCTGAAAGAACTTCCTGAAAGTCTGGAAGAAGCAGCGTCAATTGATGGTGCTTCACGTTTTGGTGCCATGTGGCGGATTATGCTGCCGCTGGCGAAGCCCGGTTTCGCTGTGTCTGCCATTTTTGCAGCAATGAACTCCTGGAATGAATTTTTATTCGCATTAAATCTGACAGGCACACAAGCTAAAACATTGCCTGTCATGGCAGCCAATTTCGTCACGCAGGAAGCCATTCTTTGGGGACCTGTTACTGCTACCGGTACAATGTTGATGATTCCGTTGTTTATTTTCACACTTCTTGTCCAAAAGCATCTGGTTAAAGGGCTTACGATGGGTGCTGTGAAATGATCATATACTATTCTTCTAGGGGGACATTGCTATGCGGAAAAAAATGATGCTAGGCGCTTTAACACTCTTACTCATTACTGTCGGATGTGCGCCGGCGACCAGTCAAACTTCAACATCTTCAACCACAAACGGTCAAGCCGCGACGAAGGGGGAGACGATTACAGTTGTTGCCCAGTCGGGCGTTTTGTACAATTCATTAAACAAATTAGGGCCTGACTTTGAAAAAGAAACGGGGATTAAAGTAAACGTCCAGGAGATAGGGCGGGATGCATACTTGCAAAAGGTATCTACCCAACTGCTTGGAAAAGATGAGGGTCTTGATGTAGCGTTAGTGCTTAATAATTATGTGGGACAATTTGCCGCTGGAGGACAATTCGAGGACCTTGGTCCCTTTATGGAAAAAAACGGCACAAATTTAGAGCATTTTTTACCGGCATCCGTCCAATCCGTCAAATATAAAGAAAAGACTTATGCAATGCCGCTTGAATTGAGTACCATGTTATTAATTTATCGAAAAGATTTAATTCCAAATCCACCGAAAACGTGGGAAGAGTATGCCGAGCTCGCAGAAAAGTTTACCCAAAGTAAGAATCCGCAATCCCCAACAGAATTCGGTACCACTTTCCAAGGCAAGAGAGGATATACACAACCTAAGGAATGGTATCAGTATTTTTGGGCTATGGGTGGAGAATTGTTTGATAAGGATACGAAGCCGACTCTAAACAGTGAAGCCGGGGTAAAGGCGCTCACTTTTGTAGTCGATAATTTCCGGAAACATAAGGTGGTCCCTCCGGACGCAACCACGTACGAGTTTCCTGAAGTGCTATCCGCATTTCAAAATGAAAAAGTAGCGATGGCCGTCGAATGGAACGCAGCATACTCACAATTGAAAGATCAAACGAAATCTCCGAAAGTGTTTGATAAGTTTGCGGTTACTCAAGTACCTGATGGAGTTTCATTCATCCATGCATGGTCGATCGCCATAAACACCGCATCCAAAAAGAAAGAAGCCGCTTATAAATTCATATCATGGGTCACTAATGAAGGTGCGAAGAGGTATGCGCTCGCGGGCGGCGTTCCACCTGTAAAGTCTGTTTTGCAAGATCCCGAATTGATTAAGGAGCGTCCTGAGTTCCCCTATATTGAAGCGGCGATCAATCGGGCTAAACTGGAACCTAATCTACCGGAATGGCCTAGCATTCAGGAAATGATCACCGATGGTATTTCAAAAGCTCTTGCTGGAGAAAAATCCCCAAAGGATGCTCTTGATGAAACAAACGCGAGTATCCATAAACTGTTGGAATCTAGAGGGTATTATAAGAAATAAGCTGGAAATGAAAGGCATGCGGCATAAAACAAGCTAGAAGGAGAGACGGAAAATGAAAAGGGTTCCTTTTGAAACGATGAAAGATGAGATCGTGCGGGTACTGCTGAAAAAAGGGTTTACAAAAGAACGTGCAGAGGAATGCGCTCTATTATTTGCAGAAGCAAGTCTGGAGGGCGTTTATTCACATGGTTTAAACCGGGTTCCCCGTTTTGTGGATTATATCGATAAGGGCTTGGTGGATATTCACGCGGTCCCGACAAAAATGGATAGTGTGGGGATGCTCGAAAGGTATGACGGAAACCTCGGAGCAGGGAATTTAAATGCAAAAATGTGTATGCAGCGTGCAATTGAAATGGCCCGTGAACATGGGGTTGGAATCGTAACGATTAGAAATACGAATCATTGGATGCGTGGAGGCAGTTACGGTTGGCAGGCTGCTAATGCCGGATGCATAGGGATCTGCTGGACGAATACGGAATCCTGCATGCCTCCATGGGGGGCAAAAGAAACAAAAATAGGAAATAACCCCTTTGTTTTAGCGGTTCCGAGAGAGTCTGGCAACATTGTATTGGATATGGCTATGTCTCAATTTTCCTATGGAAAATTAGAGGTGACAAGATTGAAAAATGAACTTTTGCCCGTAGATGGCGGGTTTGACGACGAGGGGCAATTGACTAGAGATCCGGCAGCGATTGAGAGATCGATGCGCATTTTACCTACCGGATATTGGAAGGGCTCGGGGCTATCCATTTTATTGGATTTAATAGCTGCATTGCTATCAGGCGGATTATCTACCCGCAAAATGGATGAGTTAAAACCTCAGCCTGGGATTTCCGGTTATGGAGGCTCTCAAGTATTTATAGCCATGGACCCGACTGTCATATCAGGTGAATTATTTACTGAAAATATGGTCAACGAGGTCGTTGAGTATTTACATCAGGCAGAACCTGCTGAAATAGATGGTAAGGTTACTTTTCCAGGAGAACGCACAGTCGAAACAAGAAAAGCGAACTTGGAAAAAGGAATACCTGTTGATGAGAATATTTGGAAGACCGTATTGGATCTGTAATAGAAATGAGGGGGTTAAGCATGATCTTCGGAGACTTCATGAACTGGGAAGAGGAAAGAAACTCACTCTCACCCGTTATTCAGAAAGCATTGGAGTACATTAAAAACACAGATTTGGTTCAACTAGATACAGGGAAGTATGAAATCGAAGGAGACGATTTGTTTGCTGTCGTTCAAGAAATGAGTACAGTGGACAAGTCTGAGAGAAGAGCCGAATGTCACTCCAAGTACATTGATGTCCAGTACCTGATAAGCGGTGAGGAGATTATTGGTTTCGCAAGGGAATCGAGAGAAAACGTTCCCGTCGAAAACGAACTGGAAACGAAGGATTATGCGCTATATGAAGAAATTAAAGGGGAAATGGAGCTGGCGTTATATCCCGGGATGTTTGCGATATTTTTTCCTTCCGACTTGCATAGACCCGGTTGCAGTAGAAATGGCCGAACGACTATAAAAAAGGTAGTTGTGAAAGTAAATAAAAAATGGTTAATACCAAATTAATCTCGGCATAATGGCAGAGAGGTGAATGCTATGAAAGCGGTACAAGTTGTAAAACCGGGTGAAGTTAAGATTATTGAGAAAGAAAAGCCGCATATACGTAATGGTAATGAAGTACTTATGAAAGTGAAATTGGTAGGAATTTGCGGCTCGGATATGCATATTTATCACGGGACTTCCCCTGTTGCTACTTATCCGCGAATCATTGGCCACGAAGTGACTGGTGAAATCGTGGAAGTAGGATCGAATGTTGAGTATGTTTCTGTAGGAGATAAAGTTGTGTTGGAACCGATACAGACTTGCGGAAATTGTTATGCCTGTAAGTCTGGACGAAAAAATGTATGTGAACATTTGCAGGTATACGGCGTTCATTTGGACGGAGGTTATCAGGAATATATAGTGCTTCCGGAAAATAACGTTCATAAAATTGCAGAGGACTTGGATTGGCAGACAGGGGTTCTGATTGAACCCTTTACGATTGGAGCTCAGGCGGTATGGCGCGGAGATGTGCGAAAAGGTGATACCGTATTTATTATGGGTGCCGGACCCATCGGCATATGTGCCTTGCAGATAGCTAAAATTCAAGGTGCTACCTGCATTGTTTCCGATTTGAGTGATGCCAAACTCGCTTATGCTCTGGAATTGGGAGCAGATTATGCGTTCAATGCTGCCAATGACGATATCCGTAAGGAGATTTTCGCCCTTACCGGAGGTTTGGGCCCGAACGTAACCATTGATGCAGTATGTACAACAAAGACATTTGAACAGGCAGTGGAATATACCTCCGTAGCAGGGCGCGTTGTGGTACTTGGATTCGGCGATACTCCGTCACAGATTCCTCAATTGCCGATCACGAAGAAAGAATTGACTATCGCAGGCTCTCGCTTACAGTCAGATAAGTTTTCTGAAGTGATTACCTTATTTAATGATAGAAAAATAGATACGAAATCTTTCATTACGCATCGCTTTCGATTGGAAGAAATTCATCAAGCGATTGAACTCATTGAAAGGCATCCGAACGATGTGAGAAAAGTCGTTTTGGAAGTATGATTGGCCTCCCGTTAGGAACGATCTGTTATCGTTTGACAACTATCTCTCACTTGGAATGATCTTCACTCAACGCTTTTGTTGCTCTGTCATCTCTGTCATCGTAATCTGCTAAGATACACAAGCTTACATGGGCTTTCACTCGCTCTGGACGTGTAAGATGAATCGGACGTAAGGCAAGCTTGCTTTTCATTTCACGGAAAGCTTCCTCTTTTTTATTTTTCTTGATAGTTACTCGAACGGGTTTGGCAATTTGGAGGCAGGAAAAATGCGCGGGGTGCAGGCGCAGGTAATAACATTCATAAGCATTTTGGGATATCATCCCGATAGATGCAAAAATTGGGGCAGTCTCTCAGTCAGATTGATGTCTGAGGAACTGCTCCTTTGTGTCTCCCCAGCTAAACACGCCAACCAACGCGCTATGTTGGATTCCTCCAGTAACTTTCCCCTCGGACGCACCAAATGGTGCGCTAACTTGGAAAAATCCAATAATTTCGGCTCCGTACGCCTCATCCGACGCGCTTGGTGCTCAGCATGACATTGCTACTAGATATGAAGACGATTTTCATCTTACTCGTGGTCGGACACTTATTTTCTGTAATCCTCATTAGCGCTTATTGGCGCAATCATACGAAAGATAGCAGCCTAAATGTTTTCTTTCTAGCAAAATGTATACAAGCGGTCGCGTGGCTATTGCTAGCTGCTGCAAGCATTTCAACGAAACACGAAGAGATGGCATGCAGCCTTGACTGCTGCAACCATATTGGGGTTTCATCTGGTCATTTTTTTCAATAATCAAGAAAATATAAGGATTGCGGCAGCATCGATCGGAATAGCAGCCTTCATGGTAACCCCGGCTTATCGGATGATTCGGATCAAAAATGCATCATCGATTATGAAAATTATCGGTTTTTTGTATATTTTCACCATCGCTTCCCTTGTCGGAAGGACAATTGCCGCTTTGGAATTCAATCAAATGATGGGGCTGTTTACACCTGGGCTCTACCAGACGTTATCCTTCTTAGCACTTTTTTTAATCATGTTCGTAGGCAATACCGGGTTTGTAATCTTGTTGAAAGAACAAGTCGACCAAGAACTGCTGCGCGTAGCCAGCTTCGATGATTTGACGGGCATTCTAAATCGCAGAACCTTTGTTTTACTCGCAAAACAAATCATAGCCGAGCATGTGAAAAAACAGAAGCATCTTTCATTGGTGTTGTTCGATATCAGGTATGGCGGCGACGAATTTGCAATTCTGCTGCCAGAGGCGAACGAAGCCGAATCCGATAGACTTGTAGAACGTTTCAGATTGTCCGCGGTTCAGGCTGGTATTCCGGAAATTCCGGCCACTCTTTCGGTAAGTCGCGGTGTTGTCACCATCGTGCCCGACCAACGTACAACTCTTGAAACGCTCTACAATTTGTGCGACAGAGCGCTTTACGATGCCAAGGGCAACGGTCGCAATGGCGCCGCCCGGACTCGAATAGCTCTGTGAGGTTGGATCAACCGAAGCAGGTTTGCTTAGCGCAGGCCTGCTTTTTTTTTATGCCGAACGAAAAAAAATCATTAACCCTTCATTAAACATCAATTTGGCCAATATGTAAATTTTAAATTGCTTTCTGTGATCGGAGATTAATTGGAGATCCTTCATCATTGCTTTTATAAGCAGTCATTTCGCAATATTCCATTCATTTCCTTGGATTTCCTTTACAGGATGGTCTTTGTAATCCCTTACATCTTGAACTAAGATGGGGAAGGTTTCAATTAAAGATCTAGCTCAGGGGGGATTTGTATTAGTCCGGTTAAACGATACTTATGTTGGGCAAAGCCGTACAGGCGGACGATAGGGTTTATCATTCTATTAGGTATCGTTCAACTCATCGCGCCGTTATCTACGCCGATTTACACGCAAATCTTAATAGACGATGTGCTGGCCGGTAAAGGCGGATGGGGGCTTTACCCTATAATAGGGATGATGTCCGTTATTTTATTAATTGGCGTCATCGTTAATTTTTTCAGAAATTACTGCTCTGCCCTTTTAGGCAACCGAATGATGAAGGATCTGCGCGAACAGTTATACAAGCATTTGCAAAAGATGCCGGTCAGTTTTTATGATCAACGCCAGGTGGGCGGGATTTCCTCCAGAGTCATTCATGACATCGGCGGTGCGCAAAACCTTATAGGCGGGGGAATTATCAATCTGGTTCTCGATTTGTTTATGGTTCTTTTTGCGGGCTTTCTGTTATTTCGGATGAACGTTTTCCTTGCGGCTTTATCGCTGGCTATTTTACCCTTTTATTACTTATCGTTTACGAATATGAATGTGCATATCCGTCTTGCCTGGCGGTCCGTTCACCGGCAAATGGAGCGCATATCTGGTACGCTGGTCGAGCGGATGGCGGGGATTCGGATCGTCCAGGCGTTCAATGGCGAAAGGCAGGAGCAGGAACGGTTTTCCGGTCAGACCAAGCAGCACTATAAGCATACGTTATACGCCCATTTGTTCTCAAATGTATTGGGAAGGCTTAGCGAGACGTTTGCGCATATCGGCGGCATCCGTGATCTGGCTGGTCGGAGGAAGCATGGTGCTTGCCGGCAAAATGACCGCAGGCGAGATTATCGCCTTTCAGATGCTGCTAGGTAATCTGTACGGACCCATTCAACGCTTCGCCGACGTCAATGTTACGATCCAAAACTCCATAACGAATATTGAGCGGATCTTTGAAGTGCTCGATGAGAAGCCTGCGATCACGGAATCGGAAAATGCGCTATCCATGCCGAGATGCGACGGACATATTGTGTTTATTGACGTTTCATATACGTATTCAACCCGAAATGTAACACAACAGTCCGCTGACGGAGCAGTGAACCCGGATTTGATTGAACGGGAAAAAGCGCCGAAGCGTTTTTCTGGAAGCCGACGAATGTCCGCCCCGTCCCGCCGGAGGTTACGATCGAAGAAAGGCAGGGGATAAAGGATATTACCTTCGAAGCGCGTTCAGGCGAAGTGATCGCTCTTGTCGGACCCAGCGGCGCCGGCAAATCGACCTTGATCAATCTGATCCCGAGGTTTTACGAGCCTGCCAAGGGTGAGTTTTTTATCGACGGGCATAATGTTCGCGATTACCGCTTGGAGGATTTGCGAAGGCATATCGCTTTAGTCCTGCAGGAAAATATTCTTTTCTCCGGCTCGATCAAAGAAAATCTGGTCTACGGCCGTCCCGATGCTTCGATGAAAGAAGTGATTGCTGCCGCGAAAGCGGCCAATGCCCATGACTTTATTATGCAGTTTAAGGACGGTTACGAGTCGGTAATCGGAGAGAGGGGAATGCGGTTGTCAGGCGGGCAAAAGCAGCGGTTGGCCATTGCGAGAGCGCTCCTTAAGGATCCGAAAATATTGATTTTGGACGAAGCTACCTCTGCTCTGGACTCCGAATCTGAGGCTTTAGTGACAGAAGCCTTGGAGCGCCTTATGCAGGGGAGGACGACCTTCGTTATCGCCCATCGTCTCGCCACGGTCGTTCGTGCTAATCAAATATTAGTGATTGACGACGGGGAAATCGTACAGAGAGGGAGTCACGGCAAGCTGCTGCGCGAAGGCGGATTATACCGGAAGCTCTACGAGCAGCAATTGAAAGCGATGAGGCCGGAAGAAATGGCCGGCTTGGCCTAAAGGAACGGGGCTGTCCCAAAAGTCATGTTTGATGACTTAGGGGAAAGCCCCATTTGTTTGGCTTTTAGCTGCAATCGTGTTGCAAAAGGAAATGGAAACTTGCTAGTCTGGTAATAACTATATAATTTGAACTAATCAATCTCGCGAGTTCACGGCTGCTCCGGCAGCACGAACTGAAATAATTCCAGCTGTCTCAGACACACTTTATTAAAGCAACCATCACTCACCCATATTAGTCTAGAAAACAGATCTAATCCGACCAAACTAAGCCATTCTGCAAACATAGATCTAGAAACTAGACTTAATTCGTCGCACCTCCCGCCAGGCGGCCTCAAAAGCTCATCACTTACCCATATTAGTCTAGAAAATAGATCTAATTCGACCAAACTGTCATCAGCCACTTTAATTGTCGGTGAATTCGGAACCGCCAATGACGGTGGCTTTTTTCATT
Organism: Paenibacillus alkaliterrae; assembly: GCF_021532375.1. Classification (GTDB taxonomy): domain Bacteria; phylum Bacillota; class Bacilli; order Paenibacillales; family Paenibacillaceae; genus Pristimantibacillus; species Pristimantibacillus alkaliterrae. Next base: position 31 of record NZ_JAKGAP010000010.1, on the reverse strand, counting down.
CGCCACCGACAAGCATTTGGCGATTAGATTT
>NZ_JAKGAP010000001.1 GCF_021532375.1 Paenibacillus alkaliterrae | reverse complement strand
CGCCGACTGCCCTTTTGACGGCGGGATAAGATTCGCTGCAAGCGGGCAAGCTGCTTCTCGCGCTTGTGCAGCCACTTGGGGTTCGCGATTGCGGGGGCGTCAGAGAGCACGGCAAACGTCTTGATGCCTAGATCGACGCCTACCGCACGATCGATTGGCGGCAGCGGCGTGACTTCTGCCTCACAGAGAATGCTTATGTAGTATTTTCGGCTCGGCGACATCCGCACGACAGCATTTATGATTCGCCCCTTAAGCTCGCGGCTGTTCGCATAGCGAACAAGGCCCAGCTTTGGCAGCTTGATATGCCTCTCTCCCACCGCAATGTTACCGTTCACGCATTTGGTCGTGTAGCTTTGCACGGGGTTCGCTTTGCTTTTGAATGTGGGCTGATTATTTTGTTGTTTAAAGTAGCGTTCGTACCCATCTGCTAAGTGGCGCACGCTTGTCTGCACCGCTATGCTGTCCACCTCCCTCAGCCATTCATGCGTTTGCTTTAGGCTAGGGATCTCCGCCGAGCATTCCTTATAGGAGAGCCCTTTGCCCGTGGATGAGTAAGCATCCTTCCATTTCCCAAGGAAATGGTTGAACACAAATCTCGCGCACCCGATCGTTTTACGAATAAGCGTGGCTTGTTCATGAGTAGGATATAGACGATAGCGATAAGCTTTGTGCACAATGACCACTTAGGACGCCTCCTTGCAAAAAAAAGAGTATGCGCTCATTATACCAGAACATACATTCTATTTCTAGAGAAAACGATTCATCCTCTCCCTAAAACGACTTCGTTTTTGAGGAAGAGGTCTTCTCGCTAGTGTTGATAAATCAATCAAGGACAAGTAAAACTCAAATTTGATCATACAGCCACTGATATTTTAATCAGTGGCTTTTCTTATTTATCTCCACACAAAAAAAGCCACTCTGCCGGAGAGTGACTACATTTACTACTTATCCGTTATTATTTTCTTTTGCAGGTGCGACATCTTTAACCTCAAGAATTTGATTCATGGCTAGATATATTCCATCAATATTAGTACAATACCTTTGTTTTCTACCATTTTGATAATCATCCAAGTATTTTTGAGCATCCTTTACTATCGTTTTCAAATTTTTATTAATAATCCCCAATAGCGTTGCATAATAAGGATTATTTTCAACATTAAACTTGCGCAGGTATTCGCTCTTTATGGGAAACATTTTAAGATAATGTAATCCATGTACATGATGCTTTTGAGTGGTTTTTCTTGGAGGCAAACTAAAATATTGATCTTTTGGAGTATTTGAGTCAATATTAGACCTAAATGGTACAGCAAAATCTTGTCTAATCCCACTATACTTCAATCTCAGAATGATTAAGTAAGGTCTACGATTAGTATTATCCATTAACTCTTTGTCGAATTTAACTAACTCAAAAAAATCATCTGAAATAGAAGATAGCTTCATAGTTCCTCCCAAGAAAAATTCCCTCTTTTAAAAAAGAGGGAATTAGTTCACTTACACATGTATGATATTCTACATATTCACGTCCCCGTCATTCCCGGAGGACAAACTTACAAGTGAGTAATATTCTCTTGCACTCTCCGTTACTCTCGGGGAGTGACTTTAGTTTATCGTCATTTTCGGTTACTGTCAACGATTTTTTCTAAACACATTCAGGAGATTACTGAGAAATTAGGAGTTAAGTGCTTCATTCTTGAACAGGAGTTCATATTCCAAACGCTTAACTTGCATTTTTCATCCCCCACCTAGTCCTACAACATTCGACGCTAAGGGAGGAATTTTACAGCTTCCTATCATTGGATAAGCAAGTAAAGCATCCTCATGACATTTAAGGGAGATGGAGTAGACTTTAATCACTGATTATCCTTGTTATGTCTCTCCATAAACTGTTCAAACTTGTTCCTCAATATATAAACGTAGTCACAAATGGCTAGAGCAAAATCTAATAGATCGGTAGCATCTACCCTGTCAATTTTCTCTTCAGAGGCATGGGCTCCAATATTACGTTGGATTCGCAGAGCATCTCCCCAATCGTATATTCTTTTATCGATAACCTGGCGATCCAATAGCTCTTTTAATCCACCTGCAATATTGTTATTTTTAGTCTTAAAATCTTTGCAAATGCCCTCAATCGCTCTCCCACACATTACCGCACATCCAATATACGCTTGTCCTGCAAAGCACTTCTTTGCTTCAATTAATGCGATACTAACAATGTCTGGAAGTTCCCAAGAAAGGATTCTCTCGGGCTCAGGCCATAGTCTAATTGCGTTACTCCACTTATATTCTTCATGCCCAATTTGCCAATGTTCAGTTTCTGCTAATAAAGTACAATGGCACACAGGACACTCTAATAAGACCCTCTTGGAAGGGTTATCTTCGTGCTCACCATATGTCTGATGCTCACCTCTAACTATTCCATCAACTTTGGATTCACAATAAGGGCAATCAACAATCATTTTGCACCTCTTTTCTTAGACGGTTCTTGTTTCCATCTCCGCAATTTGTCAGATAACATTAGTCCATTAATGAGTTTAATATTAAGCCTGTCCGCTGCTTCTGCCTCCTCTAATCACGTGCGCGTAAAGCACCGTTTTCACGTAACCGCTAAAGTTCGAACTCTGTGACGTTACCCAACGTACAATTCTCGTTGATGTGAATTTTCCACATTAAAATTAACGGCCTTTCTGACGAAATTCATAACGTTCCACTCCCCACGCGATAAAATCCGATCGCATTTGCGTATATTGGGTTCTCTACCGTAAGCACTAATGGAAAGTACTGGCGCAATAACTCCGCCATCTCCTTCGCACGCCCACCGCTTACCCATACGTTGTCATTAGTCGCCCACTTCTTACCGAGCTCACCCGCGATCCGAGCCGCCATTTGACACGGATTATCCGTCTTATTCGTGTTAAATCCGAAGGGTAACGTGCCGGAATCTCGGTCAACGTAACGCTTATTCCGCATTGTCACGTAATTCACCGTTTTACTGCCTGCGTCAATGATTCGTACACTTCCCTCAGTCGGCGCCGACCAAAACGCACCTCCGCCTTCGACCGCTACCTTGACGTCAACGATCCGGATAATGCGTTACCGTAATGTCCCAATGACCGCGTCCGATAAGAAGCTCGCGGATAGCCTTCTTCGTTTCCGGCCGGTGAGATTCTACCGGAAGACCGGTCGTTACGACTACATCCGTTAAGCCTGCGCAATGTATCGCCACTAACGCGAGGATTAATTTGTCGGCGTGCGCCTTGTCGTCCGTCATCATATAGCGCCAGAACTCCGATTCATTAAGCGCTAGGTTGCCGATGAAGAAGCGCTCGCCGTTAAACACCGCTTCAATGTCGTCTTCTCTTCGCGATTGTAACCGTCGTTCGCGCCATTCTCCGACTACCGATGGGATAAACAATGTGCGGTTCCCATCGAATGCTTTGACACCGTTGCGGCCGATGTCGATTCCGATGTGCTTCGCGTTTTCCAATTCGCACCGCCGCCTCCATACATAGGTAAAACGTAGTCATGCTGTAATGGGCGTTACGTTTTACGTATGTGTTAAGTTATGCAGTACGGCTCGGTCCAGTAGCTTAGTTTTTTAATAAAGTTTGTTTAAAAATTTCACAGATTGTCCATACTTATGATATAATTTGAGGACATATGGGAGATGATAGACATATGCACGGGATTAGGAAGCCACGAACAAGACTCGGTAAATGGTTAGATAACAAAGGAATAAAGCAGGAGTGGTTGATTAAAAAGAGCGGATTAGGCAGGAACACGATTACATGGGCTTGTGGTGAAGAGGATTATATGCCTTCGGGGAAAACGATGCAAAGGATCGTATATGCTTTGCGTGAGATAGACGGATCGGTTAAAGGTGAGGATTTCTGGCCTATATAGGTGTATAAAGGGAGTGCGTTTTAAAGTGAGTGATGAAAACCGCGAGTATAAAAAAGAAAGCTGTGATGCAATACTCGACACGGCAAAAACAATTCATAACGAAGAAGCTGAAAGGTTTAAGCAAATAGAAGCAAAAACAAGTATCGCCCTCGCTTTTACGGGTTTACTGTTTGGTGCATTCCTAACCTATGTCACTACAAACGCGCCTGTTCTGAAGGATATAGCTAGCCTTATCTATAATAGTCTATTTAGATTGATAATTGTCGCCCTCATATCTTTAAGTGCTTACTATTTCCTTAAATCAATAAAAGCAGGAGACTACGATCAAATCGATCTCGGAAATATTGTAAGCAACTCATTTGCAAAAGAAGATTCGGGAAAAGTTAAAATGGGGATAGCCGCTACATATAAAGATGTCGTTGATCTAAACGGAGACAAAATTGAATCGAAAAGTCGGCATTATACAATTGGCTTAAATTATATTTCTTGGGGATTTACAATATTTGTAGTTCATATTATTGTTGAGGAGATTATTCGACATGCCACGAGATAATCAAAGAGGAAAATTTACCGGAGAATCTAGAAGTAGTGGAAGTAACGATGCGCCACCTGGAAGAGGTACTAAGCGAATTACTAAAAGCGTATTTTCGGAAACGAGAGGTTCTGCAAACTCTGGAACTGGTAATAGAAATTCTTCCAACGGTAGAAAGACAGAACGGTGATATGTCCGCACTCATATAAATTTTTCACTGGAACGCATTTATAGACGCAGAAGAACGCCCACCAACGGATTATTCTCCGCAAGTGGGCGTTTATTTACGTTAACTTTATCGCTCACCGGCGCCGCCTCCTTGCGCTGTAACGCGAACACTTCCGCGATCCCTTCAATGATTGCCGCCGCGCATTTCCTCCGATAAGCGTCCGTCTTCAATAGCGCCGCCTCTTCCGCATTCGACTTATGTCTCCCGAATGATTCGACGCTTCCACCTAGGACCTCGTTCTCGTCCGCCACCTCATAGCGTGTTTTTCTGCGGCCTCCGACAAGTTGGACCATATAATTGGGGGAGTTATGTACTACAATATGGATCCGGAAGATGCCTCAGCATGGCTCGAGCACGAGGCTGACGATATCACCACAACGCTAGAATGTTTATTGATGAGGTGGATGAGGATTTCCATTAGAGCTACCATTTACACCATTGTAAATCACTAGCGTTGCATAAAAATATCTCGGTGTCGTCAAATCGCCAAATCAATTGAAATAAAAATAATAAATAGGACTCAATTGGATATTCGAAATTTTCAGATATTAAGGTTTCTCCGTTTTGAGCTAAAAGGACCGAATATCAGGCAGTCCGTTATCCACATAATGTAATATATTTAAATTAATGGATCATATGACAGATCGTTCAAGTGGTCTGTTTCACCTGTTTCGAATTGCTGCAACGTCTCTGCAAATATTCGGTCATTGTCGTATGTTCGTCGCCCTTTGGATGTTCGGGTTGGATTCCCGTACAATTTCCGGATCATCGCTTCTAATGGTTCATCCCAGCAGCGCTGTACGAGTTTGTAGACGATCAACAGTTTCCCTTGATAAGCGATTTCCGCTGCATAAGCAGAAGAAGACAATACGTGATGAGTGCTATGTGGATTTGCGTGTAAAAAGCGTTCGCGCTGTTACCATAAAATCGCTTGATATGCAGATGCTGCTTCACCCACTTGAAGAACAATTCAATGTGCCAGCGGTAACAGGGGGCTATACCCTAAACCACAGATATGGTGTCCAATTTTCTTTCTTCGGCATGCTTTGCTTGATTATATATCTTTACAAAATCGGGCGACACACTTTGAACTGCATCATTAAAAACTTCTTGATTATGTCTAAACGGTGCACATCCTTGTAATCTTATTTCTCTAAATGAATGATCTTCTTCATAAGCAGCAATAAATACCTCAAGACATTCTGCATTTGGGCATGCACATATCAGCTTATAATACGTACTAGCATATAATTTAAACTCATATCCCCCGAGGAATTCAGGATTAATTGCTTTCCTACACATAGGACAACTATCAGGCAGATCTAAATCAAGGTTTCTAAGGTCATTTGCATTAAGTGAGTCATGTTTCCCTTTCACGTAAAACCAATCCTTTCTTGGAGCCTGAGTTCTATAATTCGACGTAAGTGTTTTTTGCAAGTGAAAATTCCTCACTTTTGCAAAATATTTTTCCCCACCCCAAGTGGGGAATTTTAGGTCAGCCATCACAGGCAACATTTCCAGAAACTATATAAGACCATCAATAATTCACTGGGAATTACACAGGCCGGGGCGAGTGTATTTCTGTATTAGATGCTTACCACATATTCATCTGACGTGCGCAAATAAAACCGAACGTCCTTGATGACGAAATACCACTGTTGCCGATCCATTTCTACGGAACACAGGACCGGCTCACCACCAATGTAGAGTTCCAGCGTTTCTCCACAGTGCAGCTCATATCGGCGTCCTTGTAGATCCACACTCCATCGATCCGTTGTCGGATCATACCACATCCTTTGCATAGCTTCACCTCTTGAAAGAATAGTTCCCCATGATTTCCCCTCTTTCCATAGCGTTGCAGGGCAAGGGAGGGGCGGACATGTTGACCCGCCCTTTATTTACCCTCAAGCACCCGACTGAATCGTTATTCAAGCGGCTGCAACACGTGCTTAAATTTCTCGTAGGCGGCATAATGGTCAAAGGACTCGTACAAGTCCGTATGCGGTTCCGGGAAGGGTTTCTCTTGACCTGCAGGCGTAAGCTCATTGATCCGGCATCGCAGCTGGATCATCTGCAATTCAAGACTTCGCGCGTAGGCAGTCAACCCTGCCACGAGTTCTTCTGTTTCCTGTTCTTCCCCAGCTTCCAGCATCAAATCGTCTACGATCGGTTCAGCATAGTGGCTATGGATGGTCTTGTTCACTTTTCATGCCTCCTTGTCATTGGGCCAGTCTCGATTCTCTCATTCGATGACTGGTTCCCGGGAATAATAGCAAATGGCAGTGGTGCAACACGCGATCCAGGATGGCTCCCGTCATTTGTTCATCGTAGAATACATTGACCCAGCGGGAGAATTCAATGTTCGTATTGATGATTAGCGTCTTTCGCTCATAGCACTCCGAAATGACTTCAAACAACAGCTGAGCGCCCGTTCGATCCAGAGGCACATATCCCCACTCATCGCAGATGACCAGCTCTGCCTTCGCAATTTGTTTCATCAATGCGGACAGGGTACCGCTCTTCTTCGCCTCTGAAAGCCGATTCACAAGCGCGGCCGTTCGATAAAATCTCGTCTCGATCCCTTGTTTGCAAGCCTCCACACCTAAGGCGATGGACAAGAAGGTTTTGCCCGTTCCCACATTGCCATACATAACAAGGTTAGTGTTGTTCTGGAGAAAATCCAGATTTTTAAGTGATTCCGGCGTCACACCCGCGGGTAATGTGACCTCTTCAAAGCAGAAGTCTGCAAATGCTTTGAGACTGTAGAACCCGGCATGTTTCAACAGCTTGTCCACTCTTGCCGCTTCCCGGTGTTCCAGTTCCGCCTGCAGCAACTGCAGGAGATACGCCTGATGGCTGTCCGCCTGTATGCTCCCGGACATCTCAGCAATATTGCGGCTGAGTCGAAGCGCCTTACAGCAAGACGCGATGTCATCGGTAAGTATGATCATCCACCCGCCTTTCCCAGCTTGTCGTCATACGCCGTCAGGTTAGGATTTATCCGTTTGAGATCCGGGATGTTGCCGGCCAGGCGGATCGGAGTCAGTTCTACCACGTTGCCATGGATTCGCCGATGCAGATTCAGTAGGCTGTCGGTGTCGGTAGCATCATAGGCAAGTGCGTCGTTCACCGTTTCCACCGCAGATTCGAATCCATTCTTCTCGGTTAAGGTCGCTATGGCTTGCAATACCTTACCTTTCTCGCCCTTGTTGCAACGTTCCAGAAACTGTTGCACGGATTCCGGAAGCATGGCGTAGATGCCGGAGTATTTCAAGGCGCCAGGACTGCGCGAAAGTTGTGTAAGATAGGGCAGCCACTGCATGCGTTGCTGCCGATGATCGCCATAGCATCGCTCGTGCCGGACGATCTCCCGGTGGTTCTCATCCAGTGGAATGACTTCCATAGCGGTCACTTTAACGAGTA